>JADJKB010000003.1:677709-1355419 GCA_016706225.1 Myxococcales bacterium | reverse complement strand
CGCGCGTGGCGCCCTTGCGGTGCAAGAGCACGCGGCGCGACTCGCCGTCGACGAGGTGGTCCTCGATTTTGCGATGTTGTGACAGACGTCGTACAGCAGCCGCGCGTCGACGTCGTCCACCGGCACACCCAGCGCGCGTCCAACGCGCCGATGGCGAGGCCGGTCATCACCTGGCGGTTGGCCCAGGCGAAGTTGGCCGCCGCTTGTATCGCGCCGAGACATTTTCGTCCGGACGTCGGACGAGATCGGCGCCGGCCAGCTGCCGATCGGGCAGCGCCGCGGTAGTCGGGACCGTACTGCGTGTTGGAACGCGACAGGTCGTGCAGCGCCCGTCGCAAACCTGGTGTCCGAGTCCGCGGGAGCCGGAGTGCACCATCAAAGCCAGCTCGCCGACCCGCAAACCGAACGCCGCGGCCGCCTCCGCGTCGTAGAGATCTCGGCGACCCGCCGCACTTCGGAGGAAGTGATTCCCGCTGCCCAGCGTCCCGACTTGGTCCGCGCCCCGCTCGCGGGCGCGCTCGCTCACGGCGTCGGGGTCTGCGCCGGCGAGACGGCCGCCTTCCTCACACTGCTCGGCGTCGTCCGCCCCAGCGCGATATCCCCGCGCAATGGCCCGACCGCCCTTTCTGGTCATCACCTTCTCCAGCTCCTGCTTCGGCAGCTTCGATGGCGTGGTTGGCGCCGACGCCGGTGGGGATGGCCGCGATCAGCTGCTTCACGATCTCTCCCATGCGCGGTCGCACGTCAGCGACGTGCAGCCTGGTCGTGATGACTCGGCAGCCGCAGTTGATGTCGTAGCCGACGCCGCCGGGGCTGACGGCGCCACTCTCGGCGTCGACCGCCGCGACACCGCCGATCGGGAAACCGTAACCCCAGTGGATGTCGGGCATCGTGAGGCTGTGGCCGACGATGCCGGGCAGGTAGGCGACGTTGGCCACCTGCTCGAGAGCCTGGTCGGCTCGCACGCGCTCGAGCTGGGTCCCTGCCAGGTAGACGCGGCCCGACACCTTCATGGCGCCACCGCGCTTTGGGATCTCCTACAGGAACGGACTCCAGCTGGCGGAGGTCGATGCTCATGCCTCTCCATCACACGTCGAAGCACCACCGACGCCACGTAGCCGTCGGCGTGAGGCTCGGAAGCGGGCGGCGTGAGCGTCACCGCCTCAGCACAGCCCCGCCGCGCAACTCGGTGGCCGCCCCCCGGACCACCCGCCCTCGGGGCCGCGCCCGGCCCCGGGCGGCGACCCGCCGCTTCCCGCCGGGCTGCCCTCGGTGTCGAACACGAAGAGCACCATTCGGAGTACGTCGATGGCGCTGTCGACGAGGCTGTCGGCCTGCACCCGAACGGTGCGCGAGCTCGTGGCTTCGACCGGGCCGCCGCCGGTGACCAGATCGGTGAACGCCAGGATCAACCTCGCCAGCGTTTCTTCCTTGGAGCGGCCGGTCACGACCACGCCGGCGTCGGCGGTGTGATCGAGCTCCTCGTAGGGCTGGGGGCGTTGGTAGCGCTCGGGCATCGGGTCGGGCAAATCATACGCGCGCCCTGAGTCAGTCGGGATCTTCGCCGAACAGCAGCCCCACCCTGAGCGCCACCGCATCGAATGGCGGCGCGCTCACGACCTCGCCCTGCTTGGCCTGGAGCGCCACCGCGTATTGTGCACCTTCGAGTCGGTACACGGTCAGGATCTTCCGTTCCGGATCGCCGATCCAGTAGAACGGCACTCCGCTGGTCGCGTAGACGCGGAACTTGTCCACCTGATCGGTGGCCGCGTTGCTGCTCGACAAAATCTCGCACACCCAGTCGGGGCGCACGCGCACCGGGCGTCCGCTAGGGCGCTCCGGCAGCCGCTCGCGCCTCCAGCCACACACGTCCGGGCGATACACGTCATGCGCGGCGAGCTCGATGTCCACCTCGGTGAGGATCCACCAACCCCCCGGTCCGCCTTGGCCGCTCTTGCGATGGAACTCGGGGCGCAGGAACGCGGCGAGCGCGGCCTGCGCGTCCGCGTGCTCCCCACTCGGGTCCGCCTTGTAGACCAGCGTGCCGCCCACGATCTCGGCGGAGACGTCGCCCAGCGCCTCGAGATCGACGAAGGTCAAAAGCCGTGGAGCTGCGCTCGACACGCAGCCAGCTTAGCACCACCGGGCGGACTGATGCCTTGCTCACTGGGTGCAGTGGTGCCCGGTCCCCCAGATGAGGCCCATGCCACCACAGTCGGTAGACTGGAAGGGCGTCCCCGCGCGCGGCCCGCTGTCGCAAGTACAGGTGTACGGGCCACCCTCGGGACCGTGGCAGAGCGAGCTCAGCTCCGCGCACTTGATCGTACAAGCGATGTCTGTGTAGCCCGGCACGCCGAGGCCCACCGCACACAAGGGCGATAGCTTCGTGTAGCAGGAGAAGAACGCGTCGTTCAGGTCGGTGCAGTCCGCGTCGATGTAGGGGGATGGCTCGCTACCATTGGTCAGAGTGCCACAGCCGACCGCAGCGGGACTCGCGCACTTCAGGTAAGCGTGGAGCTCTGGCTGGCAGCCCTCCTGCTCGGCGAAGCCGACGCGCTCATGCAGGTCGTCCAGACAGCGTTGCTCGGTGTCCGGCTTTGCGCAGTCCACGGCGGCCTGCTTCTCGCAGAGCAGCGTGATGAGCGCTTCGACGCTGGGCTCGGCGGCGGGCTCGTCCGACCCGCCGCAGCTTCCGGAGACCGCGGCGCAAACGGCAACGAGCCCTGCTCGGATGCGCTGGACCATGCCGGAAGCGTAGCACTCAGGCGTCTAGCCCAACCAAAGGCAACGTGCGAAACTAGCGGAGCGGATGGCCTCGCGGAAGTTAACGGAACGTCGCTTATGCGATCTTTGGGTTCCGTTGCGAACGGAACGAGGGGCTCTGTGAGCAAGGTCGCAGAGTCACTCGAGGCGTTGCGAGAGGCTCTCGAACTCGAGCTCGAAGCCCTGGCCTTGCTTGGTGCCGGAGCGTGAGCCGCTGGGGTTCGCCGGTACTTCGCGTGCTTGCCCTGGTTTGCACGGCGGCCGGTTGCTCCGCGGAGGAGTCCAATGGGCACGGCGCTGGTGGAGCCGGAGGCGCCGGATCCGGCGGTACCGGTGGAGCAGGAGGGGATTCCGGGAGTCCGCTTTGCGTTGACCTTCGGATCACTGGGGATCTGCTGCCGAGCCCACTCAGTTGGGCTCAGCAGCCTCAACCGTTGCCCGGCGGCTTGTGGACGTCTGGAACCGCCGTACACGTCGCGTGGATGGCGTACGAGTGGGACGGCAAACCGGGCGGACAGACCTTTGCGTGGCTCGTCGTGAGCACGTTCGCCGAGGACACAGGGATTGCGGTCGGCCAGGATCTCCATTCTGTTTTTCCGCCGGGGATCACGACGAACGAAGCCGTCATCGAGTCCGTGGCGGGTAGGTCTGATGGGCTGTTCTCAATCGGATACGACTATCCGGAAGGCACGGTTCGGAAACAGTTCGCATCGCTCGGGCGTGTCGGAGTGGAGAAACTAGCTGTGACCGTCGAAATTCCCAGCGACGGCGACCCGACTCAGCTTGCAGACCAGACCGCTGCGGCGTGGGATGGCGAGGCTTTCGCCATGCACGCTTACGGTGCGCCGCCGCAGTTCACGCTACACGTCGCCAGGGTCAGCGAAAGCGGGGCGGTCCTCCTTCCCTTCAAGCAGTTTGGACAGACCGTCAACGTCAACTACATTCTCGACGGGCACGTGACCAGCACCAATGCCGAGAGCGGCCGAACCTACGTGTTCGACTCCTTCAGCGAAAGTATCCTCAACGGTCACCTGCGCACGGGAGAGTCCTTCACGAGTGGGCCTCAGAAGATCCAGGCGGTGGGGCTTCCTCCCACTTCGTCCGCCAACATGGCAGTTGTTTCCGCAGATTCAAGCGGTGCGTGGCTGGGATGGACCCAGTGGAGTGAGACAGAATCTGGGAAACGCGATGCAATTGTCCAGAGAGTCGACAGCGGCGGAAAGCCCTCCGGCGACGCCGTGCTCTTTTCAACCGAGATCGCGAAACCGCTCGGGGACCCCAGCGGGGTTTGGGAGTGGGCGATTTCATCGCAAGGGGGGACAGACGCTCTGGTCGTGGCCGCGACGCATGAAGGCATATATTCGAAGCAGATCACCAACGGCATCCCGAAGGACGCCGTGGTGGTGCTCGATGGCAATGGCGCGCCAGAGCTCGACGCGCGCGACTTTGAGATTGTCGAAGCGCAGGATGAGCGCTGGGTGTTTTTCTCCGAGAAGCACCAAGGCTACGTGCAGATTCTCCGGGTACTCAAACTGGCTGAAGGCTGCGTTTATCCTGCAGCGCTCGGAGCGCCCGAATGAGCGATCGCCGGGGCGGTAGCCATACCGTCTCGGGCGCGGAGCGACGCGTCCGGAGTACGCCGCGCTCCAGAGGCCGTAGTGTTCGAAAGCCCAGCCCACGAAATCGCCGCCGCTTTTGTGGCAATGAGGCTCCCTCTGCAGCAGCCACTCGGCCGCATTCGCACTCGCAGACCGCACGCCGTAGGCGCCGCGCACTTGCCCGAGCGCCTGACGCATCGCCAGAAACAGGCTCGCCGCGCCGGCGTCGAGCGCACGATTGATCAGATGCGCGACGATCTCGGTGTCGGTGTCGCTGGTGAAGCGCACGCCGCCCTTCTGCAGCTCTTGCTTCAGCCGAGCCGGCGTCCAGGTGTCAGGCTGACGGATTACCCCAGCTGCGGCGCCGAACATTCTAGAGCCAGCGTGGTGCAGTTGCACACCGCGAAACCATTCGCTTTTCACCTTCTTCCCGCGCGCCCATACTTCCGCGCCCGCGCGTGCTCTGCTGAGTGACCGATCAGCGACGCCGGGATGCGCGGCGCGTGGAATCGTGCGTGGGGCTCAGGCGAGAGTCTTCTTGAACGCGGCCGGGGTCACCGCCTCGAGCGGAAGCGCGAAGACATCGCGGTGGGTCCCGAGGCGCTCGAAGGCCCAGGCGAGATAGGCCTGCGCGGGGACACCTTGAGCCCGACAGGTGGCGATGATGCCGAGGAGCACGCAAGCGCGGTGGGCGCCTTCTGTGCTGCCCGCGAAAAGCATGTTGAGGCGCAGCTTGGCGACGTTCTGGAACTCGCGCTCGGTGGGAGAGTTGTCGATGGGGACCAACGGGTCGTCGACGAAGCGGAAGAGCGCTCCCCTTCCTCACCAACGACGACGTCGCCGACGTGCTCCAGATCGCACGCACGCGCATCATTGCGCTCCTGCGACGCAAGGGTGTGATCTCGGACGACGACGAGAGCGGCGCGAGCGTCGTCACCGCGGACGCGACGCTCGCAGACACGGAGCCCGCGCTTGCCGAGCTCGCAGTGGCGTCCACCCTGGGCGCCGTTCCCGCCGGTCCCGCGTTGCACCGACGAGATCCCATCAAGCTACGAGCCGATAGCGAGCTCATGCACACCAAAGCCCTGTGCCCCCCGTCGGGGATCACGAAGCGCGTCGCCGCCGAGCACGGCTTCACGTTGCACGCCGCGACTACCGCGAGCGCAGGCGACACCGCGGGAAGAGAGGCCCTCTGCAAGTACATCCTGCGCCCGCCGATCGCCCACGATCGCATCCAGCTCGTCGCCGACGACCTGGTGAGGCTGACCCTGAAGAAACCGTTCAGCGATGGAACTTTTGCAATCGATCTAGACCCTCTGTCCTTTCTGGCGCGGCTCGCGACGGCCGTGCATCCTCCGCGTTTCAATACCGTCAGGTACGGTGGAGTTCTTGCGGCCGCCAGCAAATGGAGATCGCGCGTCGTTCCGCCGCCACCACCGATCGACGAGAAGGCGGACGACGACTGCGCGACATGCACCGCGAAGAAAGACAAGCCGCCCACGCATCGCTGCGGATATCGGCCGTGGAAAGCCTTGCTCCGGCGCAGTTTCAAAATCGACGTCGAGCTCTGTGAATGCGGCGGCCGCATGAAGATCAAGGCGCTCGTCATGACCAGCGCTGGCATCGACCGATACCTCCGCTGGCTCGGCGAGCCGACCGATCCGCCGACGCTCGCCCCCGCCAGGGGCCCGCCGTTCTTCAAGAGCGTCGTCATCCGCCGCAAGCTCGGTGAGCCGGTGCAGGCGGAGCTGTTCGACACGCATTGACGCGCGCTCGAGATGGCCGGGATCCGCCCGCGCCAGCCCCGCGCCAGCGGTCAACCGGCGGTCAACCGGCGATGACGACGCGCCGGCGTCTAGCCCAACCAAAGGCAACGTGCGAAACTAGCGGAGCGGATGGCCTCGCGGAAGTTAACGGAACGTCGCTTGGACGAAGCCGCTGCGCGGCAGCTGTTCCGGGCGGATGAGGCCGTCGCGCGCGTGAGCGCGAGCGCCTGACCGAGCTGAGGCGCGGAGGCGAGGTCCGAGTGCCCGGGATCTCCGGGACGTTCCGCTTGTGCGCGCGTTTTGACGCTCGGTCGCACCCGGCGACGTTCGCCGCGACCTTTCCGGTTCGGTGCCCGCTTTGGGCATCCAGGACCGGAGATGACGCCATGAAGCAGCAGCTACTGAAGAAGCTCGCCGAAGAGTTCGAATTGCGCGGCACGCCGCTCAACACGCGGAAGACCTACCTCTACTGCATGGAGCGATTCGAGCGGCACTTCGCGAAGAGCGCTGCCGCGCTCGGTCGCCAGCACGTGCGCGAGTTTCTGCTCCACCTGATCGAGCGGGAGAAGCTCAGCCCGGTCACCCACAACGTCCACGCCGCCGCGCTTCGCTTTCTGTACACGCACGCGCTCGACCGGCCACGAGTCGTCGAGAGGCTCCCGCGGCGCAAACTGACACGGACGCTTCCGAGCGTGCTCACGCCCAGGGAGGTGGAGCGAGTCCTCGAGGCCGTGCCGTCGCCAACACACCGGGCGGTGCTGATGCTGGCGTATGCGGCGGGCCTTCGCATCCACGAGGTCCTGCGGTTGCGAGTGGAAGACATCGACAGCAGTGCGGGCGTCATTCACGTGCGCGGTGCCAAGCGCAATCGTGACCGCGATGTGATGCTGAGCACGCGGCTGCTCGAAGAGCTGCGTGGCTACTGGCGCCGGCGCCGCCCACCGGGTCCCGAGCTGTTCCCGGGCCGGGCAGGAGCCGGTACGACGCTCACTCGCGCCTCGGTCGCAAAGGCGCTTCGGTGCGCCTTGTCGCGCGCCGGCATCGCGGGTCGCCGCGTTACCCCGCACACGATGCGACACTCGTTCGCGACGCATCTGCTCGAGCAAGGCACCGACCTCAGGACAGTCCAGGTGCTTCTCGGCCACGCTTCACTCTCGAGCACCGCGCGCTACGTGCACGTGAGCACCGCGCGTCTCAAAGGCGTCATGAGCCCGCTCGACCGACTGCAAGTTTCGCAGGCGTCGCCCGCCAAGTAGCAATCAATGCACGCGGCGTGCGCCTCCGACGGCGCACGCGGCAAGCGTCCCGCTCTGGAGCTCGCGGACATCGTCCGACTCCACGGCACGGCGCTTCGCCGCGCTCGCGCCCTGACCCCCGAGCAGCACCGGACCCTGTTCGCCATCGAGCGATGCAGGACCGCAGCGCTCGGGGGGCACCTCGACGTGTGCTTGCGATGCGGTGACAAGGAGCCCGCGTACAACTCGTGCAGGGATCGCCATTGCCCCAAATGCCAAGCTCTCGCCCAGGCCAAATGGGTCCGGGCTCGCTCCGAGCGCCTCCTGCCCGTCCCGTACTTCCACGTTGTCTTCACGCTCCCGGCAGAGCTGCGCGCGATCGCGAAGCTCAATCGCCGCCTCGTCTTGGAGCTGCTCTTCGAGACCGCAAGCGCCACCCTGCTCGAGCTCGGTCTCGACCCGAAGCGCCTCGGCGCTCTACTCGGCGTAACGGCGGTGCTGCACACCTGGACGCGAGATCTCCGGTGGCACCCGCACCTGCATTGCATCGTCACCGGCGGAGGCTGGTCGGTCTCCGAATCGCGTTGGCTCTCCGGACGCGCTCGCTATCTGCTGCCGGTCAAGGTGCTCGGTGCCCTGTTCCGCGGGAAGTTCCTCGCCGCGCTTCGGCGCGCGCACCGTGCGGGCGAGTTGCGCTTGCCCGACGAGCCCGGCCCGAGAGATCCCCAGGCGTTCGACAGGCTTCTCGTCACCCTCCGCGCAAAGTCGTGGGTCGTCTACGCCAAGCGCCCCTTCGGCGGCGCCGAGCAAGTCGTGCGCTACCTCGGTCGCTACACGCACCGCGTCGGCATCTCCAACCGCCGTCTCGTTTCGCTCGACCAGAGTGGCGTCACCTTCCGCACCAAAAGCGGAAAGAGCGTCACGGTCGAGCCCGTGGAGTTCCTCTCGCGCTTCGTCGAGCACGTTCTGCCACCGCGCTTCGTCAAGATCCGCCACTACGGCTTGCTCGCCCCCGCTCACGTCGCGATCTCGCTCGCCGCGGCGAGGTGCGCACTCTCGCGCCCGAAGTGCGAGACGACGCCGTCTTTGCGCAGCGCGGCGCCCGTCGACCTTCGGAAGCCCCGGCAGCGGGACGACTGGCAGTCGCTGCTCCTCGAGCTCACGGGGATCGACGTCGGCGTCTGTCGCGCCTGCGGCGCTCGTGCCGTCGAGCGCCGACCGCTGCACCTGGCTCGTGCACCACCTGCCGAGGCCGCATGAAACCGAGCTGTGCTCCCCTGACGATTCTTCGTTGCCCGCGGTGGTGGCGGCGCGGTCGTCTGCCCGCCTGCCGTGACCGACCCTCCACGCTTCGTGCGGATTGCTGCTCATGCGACGCGCACGTCGTGCTCCATCACCGAGACGTGCGTCGCTCGAGTCGGTGCCCGCGGAGATCTCGCCATGCGTCGCTCCACGGTCAGCCGCGCCCCGCTCGCACGTCCCTTCTTTCCGCATAGCCGACCCACGCGCCCCGCTGCTGCCGCGCACCGGCTTCGTCCAACTGGCCGATTGTCGAAACTGCGCGGCGCCGCCCCGCTAAACTCGAGCCCCTCGGGCGCAGTTTCCCAATCGCCTCCTACTTATGCGATCTTTGGGTTCCGTTGCGAACGGAACGAGGGGCTCTGTGGGACGAGCCGTCCGTCGAGCCACTGTCGAAGATGCTGGAGCGATCGCACAGATCCACGTCCGCGCCTGGCAAGCGGCCTATCGAGACGACATGCCAGACCAATACCTCGACAACCTGAATCCCGCAGACCGCCTGCCCGTGTGGCGGGCGACCCTATCGCAGTCGGACGACGTCACGCTCGTCGCCCAGCATGACGGTGCGTTGTGTGGCTTCTGTTCGCTCGTGCCGTCGCGCGATGCGGACGCCGGGGCGGGCATTGGCGAGATCGCGGCGATCTACGTTGATCCAACCAAGTGGCATTGCGGCCACGGGCGAGCGCTGATGCTTGCGGTCCTCGACCAAGCCCGCCGCACATACCGGGAGCTCACACTCTGGGTCCTCATCTCGAACAGCCGAGCCCGGTGCTTTTACGAGGCGTTGGGGTTTGCCCTCGATGGCGGCGAGAAACAAGACGACCGCTGGGGAGATTTCGTGCTCCGCGAGCTGCGCTACCGTTTCACGCTGGTTGAGCAATGAACTGGGAACTCGATCACGTCTTCGTCGCTACCTCAGATGCCGACTCAGCGGAGGCCGCGCTGACAGAGTTTGGCTTGACCTTCACCGAGCGCCGGGTTCACCGCGGTCAGGGCACGGCGAACGCATGCGCGATGTTCGACAACGCTTATTTCGAGCTGCTACGCGCACATGACCTGGCGGAGCTTGGTTCGGACATCGTCCGACCACTCGGCTTGGGCGAGCGCATTCGCTGGCGGGAGACCGGCGCCTGCCCTTTCGGGCTGTGCTTTCGGCCGATCGACGCGCTCAGCCGTCCAGGGGACTGGCCCTTCGAGACGTGGAGGTACGAAGCAGCGTACGTCCCACCAGGCACGAGCATTCCGATCGTGACTCCGCGGTGGTCCCTCAAGGAGCCGCTGGTGTTCGTCTTGAATCGGCCCAAGTCGCCGCCAGCCAATGTCCGCGCGAACGCGAGCCCATCGCACTGCGGTGCACCCCGAATGCTGACGCGAGTGAACGTGCTGCGCGCCGAGACTCCGCCAGTATCCGCGAGTGTCCAGTGGTTCGTGGATAGAGGCCTGTTCTCGCTCGGGGTCGGCTCGGAATTCCTTCTCGACTTGGAGTGGGACCACGGGCGCGCAGCGAACTCCCGGGTGTTCCTGCCCAGTCTCCCGATCACCGTACGCTGGTGAGCAGCTTCATCGTGCGCGCCGTGCGGTGGCAATGGGGGATACGCTACCCACCCCACCGATCCGAGTTTGGCAGCGCCACATTGGCCGCACGCGTGGCACTCTGGCGCCTGAAGGCTCACCCATGACAAGACTGCGCGTTCTTCACGGTCACCCGCTCGATGCCTTCGTCGATCGATTCACACGGAACACCGAGCAGGCCGATGAGCTGTGGGTTGCCTCCGCGTTCGTCGACAGTCCGTCAGTCAACGTGCTCGCGGCGGTGCGACCAGATCGGTGCTCCGTTCGCTTCCTCACTGGGACTTACGGGCGCGCTACGCGCATCCGGACCTTTCGCGCCTTGGCGCGCTTGGCGAAGGCGGACTCCTTCTCGGCACGTATCTGGGACTGTGGAGCGCACGGGCAACTACACGCGAAACTCTACATCTGGCGCCAGCGGGAACGGGCGGTCGCTTGGATAGGATCAGCGAACTTCACCCAAACAGGCCTGCGTGAACACGGTGAGTTGGTGGCGGAACTACGCGGCGCGTGGAACGCCCCTGAAATCCGGGCGCTTCGGTCGGCCTTTGAAGTCGAATGGTCACAGCCCGGCAACAAGCCGCTCAACGAGCGTTTTTTGCAGGGATACCACGAGGCGCCGCGCGTCCCCCCGGAGCTGAAAGGCGCGCGTCGGCGACCTGGTCGGCGCCGGATGGAACAACCGCACAAGGCGCGCGTCATGTGGGTCCCGCGCGACATGAGCGACCGTGTCGTCAAACAGGTTGAGGAGGCTCTGGGACCCGTCCGACGCGACTGGACCGGATCGTGGCTCCTCTGGGGCCGCAATGGGATGGCCGTGCGGCCGGGTGACAAGATCGTCGTTGCCAGGTCCAAGACGAAGTACGCGCTCGCAGAGGCCAGGCAACCCGTTCCGTATGGCGGGCGGCAGGTAGCCATCCCGTACGAGCCGCTCCGGGGCTGCGCCGAGCTTTCGATGAACGCGGCACTCCGTCGTGATTGGGTCGACGCAGGAGTGCTCGGGGAGGGAAAGCAATGGCATCGGTCTCGACCCCTGAGCCAAGCCGATTGGGGCTCCATCGTCAGGCTGGCTCGAAATCGGAAGTGAAACCTTCCGGGTATCCCCGACGGTCCCGCGCTGAGCGCTCCCAGGAGGGAAACCCGGGACGGGACTCTGATTGAGACTGCAACCGAGACGGCGGGGCTCACCGCGACGTGAGCTCGCGGCCCTCTTCGTACCTCACGACCCGCCGCGCCCTACACTCGCTCCTTGCCCCACCCTCGAGCACCAGCGTGCCCCAGCGCCGCTCGGTCAGGCACCCGCGCTCGTCGGCCGCGAGACGCGGAGGCACGATCGCTACGTCGTGCGGGCAGCGCGCGATATCCTCGGGCCCGCGCGTGCGGATGTGGAAGCCTCTGTCGTCGCGCCAGGTCTTCTTGCGGGTCCACGCGGCCGACGCGACACCTAGCTCCGAGAGTCGGCGTTGCCACCTGCGCGCCGACGCGGCCGAGCAGACGATCAAGGCGGGGAGCGTGAGCTGGTGCGCGACAGTGCGGTGGGGAAGCGGCATGGCGGGACTGTACCTCATTCCGTCGGAAGAATTCGGCAAGCCACCTGCCCGTTGCTGAGCACGGTCCTCCCGCGTGCTCCCACACCGCGCCGGTCTGAATCGCTTGGGCGAAGCGCCGGAGCCCGTCGACGAGGACCATGGTGAGATCCGGCGCGTAGCGACCGACGACCCGGCGAGTGCATCGTTCCGTAGTCAGGCCGACGGGCGTCTAGCCCAACCAAAGGCAACGTGCGAAACTAGCGGAGCGGATGGCCTCGCGGAAGTTAACGGAACGTCGCTTATGCGATCTTTGGGTTCCGTTGCGAACGGAACGAGGGGCTCTGTGGCTTCGCACGCGCCAGCGAGGACGCACCGCTCGTATTCAGCGACGGACGTTGGATACTTCGAAATCGAAAAACTTCCGACGAGCCGCTGCCCGCGAAGGCTCCCCAGACGAACACCAACTTCCAGGTTCGCCCCGCCAACCTGTGCCACTTCTGGCACGGCATCCGGCGGGGCGAGAGAGCGCGCGCTGCTCGAGTCCTTGGCGCAACCCGATGCGATAGCGGCGCCCGCAACCAACACAGCCAAGGCCCGTCGTCGCGTCAGACGCCATGCCTCCTTGTTCATCCACTTCATGACTTCACCTTTCGTCGCGAACGCGCTCTCCTAATCAGCGGAAGCCCTGCACACAGGGCAGCCAGGACCGACCACTGCCGGGACGTCGCCGGAGGCGGCGTGCGACAGCCGCATCCCGAGTCCTCCGCGACACATGTAGAACCTCGTCGCACGGTCCCGGGTCCGCACTTCGTTTCCTGACCAGGAGACCCCGCTGTGCCCCCAGACCCGGCGTCAACAACAGCGCCTGCATCCGTCTCGGCCGCCTCATTGCTCAGGACCATGCTGCTCGGTTCTGCAGGGTCCCCGGACTGCCAGCCCCCTGAAACGAGAACTCGACCATCCTCGAGCTTGTTCGCCGCGAAGAAGATCCGGTCAGTACCCGGCGTGTCGAGCGCGAGGGCCGCGCCCGTGGTCGGGGTGAAGAGCTCCGACAGGGGTGCTCCTCCACCAACGATCAGCACGGCTTGGTCGTCGCGAACTACCATTTGGTGAAAGGCCCGTGGCGTAGCGTCAATCGTCGACCACGCACCAACAACCGGGTCGAACGCCTCTGCCAGTGCAACCGGGCTCTGGCTCGTCAACTCCGTCAGCCCACCAGAGACGAGGATTCGCCCGTCGGGAAGCGCGACTGCGGCGTGTCCTCCGCGGGCCTGCGCGAGCGGCGGTCCCGCGGCCCAAGACTTGGATGCAGGATTGAAGAACGTGACCGTGTTCTGCGCTGTCAGGTTTGTGCTGACCGACCCGACCAGCATGACGCGGCCATCTGGGAGTGGGGACGCGGTGTGTAACGAATGCCCGGCCGGCATCTGCGGCAGCTCTGTCCACGTCCCGGTTGCCTGGTCGTACAGCGTTGCGGCGGACAGGGTCCCGCAATTCACGGGGTAGTTCACGGGTGGGCAGCCGCCTGCGAAGAGGATTGATCCGCTTTCCAGGCGCGTCACACTCATGCCGCTGCGGGGCGGCCCGTGGGGGTCCGCCGCCCACTTCCCGGTCTCCGGGTCGTACAGCTCGGCCGTTCCTTCAAGAGCGCCGAAGTCGCCGAGGGGGATGCAGGATGCCGGAGTCGCACCATTGTCGCAGGAGCCCCCAGCAACCAGCACGCGACCATCGTCGAGTAGCGCTGCTGCTGCTGCGTAACGGGCAATCAGAAGCGGGCTGGTCACGGCCCACGTGTTGGTGGACGGATCGAATATCTCGGCCGGCACCCCGGCGAAGGGTCGACCTGCGACGAGCACACGACCGTCCTTCATCCGAGTGGCCGTGTGGTAGTGCCGGGGCGTTTCCATCTGCCCCGTCGTGCTCCACTTCGGATCCAGCACAGCTGGATAGCGGACTGCTCTCCCGGGCCAGGAGACGCGAAGCTCGCAGATCTCCGAACCAGGCGGGATTGGTGCCCGGCCCCAGGGCGCTACCGGACTCGCATCGACGAAGCATCCTTCCACCTCGAGAATCGCACTGTGATTGGCGCCCGCGGAGTCCACGATGTAAGGCGGCGATGCGCGCAGCCTGGGCGTCCCACTCGAATCCAGAACCTCGAGCGTGTTCGCGAACAATCGCAAGCCGGCCACGCGGTGGAGGCTGAGCAAGTAGCGGACCTCAAGCGCCTTCGGTGCGCGCTCGAGCACCACGAAATCTTCGACCGCATTCGGCGTCACCCGCATGAGTAGCGACCCGCCGCCGGGTGCGCTGCGTTCGTAAACGACTAGGCCGCCACCAAGCGCCGGAGGAGAAGCCGCCGCGCCAGGCAGCCGAAATTCGACCGCAATCCCGGTCCCGCGATCCTCAACGCGGGACCAGCCATCCGCCCGAGCGGCGAGCTCGACCCGAAGATCACTCGTTGTTGCATCATCGTTGGCAACGACCAGCCGCTCACCGACAACGTGCGCCCGCAACACCGCGCTGCGGCCAAGGACCGGCTCACCCTGCATTCGCGAACCGGCAAGCCCAGATACCGACCGTCGCACTTCGAAGATGCGCCGTAGCTCCGACACCCTTTCGCACGCCGATTCCGTTTCCTCTATAAAGGCTCGCTCTGTGCCCCGAGTCCTGCCGTCCGACGAAATATCGTCGGCGCCACTACAGGAAGCGAGTAGTACCGGTATCGCCCCGAGCAACGTCAGCTTCGCCCTCAAACTCGTGCTCTCCCGCTCGGGCCCTAGGGTCGCTCGCGGTGACCGGGCGTCAACCGACAAGATCCGACATCCATCCGACAGTGTGCGCGGATCTGCGTCGGCGCCACGCGGAGCGACCGTGGCTCAGTCGAGCTGGGTGGAGCAGCTGTACCCGGTGCCGACGACCGTCTCGATGCGCACGCCCAGCGGCGTGAGTACGTCGCGCATGCGCTCAATGTGCTTCTCCAGCGCCTTGTCAGTCGCGCCCGGGTTCTCGAGCCCGAAGGCTTTCAGCGCGTCGCGCCTCACCGGCTCTCCCCTCGCGGCAATCAGCTGCCTGAAAATCCGGCGATCGGCGCCGGGCTTGAGCTCCTCGAGCACACTTTTGGCGTCTAGCCCAACCAAAGGCAACGTGCGAAACTAGCGGAGCGGATGGCCTCGCGGAAGTTAACGGAACGTCGCTTCATTCGTGATCGGTTAGGCGAACGCCAGCACGCCGTCCTGCGCCCTTTCTTGGAGCAAGCGACGGGAGCGATTGGGGTCCGGCGCTTCGTGGCAGAGCAGGCCGAGCAGGGCCAGGTGCCGTTGCTTTGTGACGCGCCGTACGGACAACAGCGACAGGAGTTCGGGAGTCACGCTGGCCAGGATCCGCGCCCACCGATCAAACGGGAGTCGAGCCAAGTCGAGCTCCGCGATCGTCCTCACGAGCCGATGCAGTCTGCGGCTGACCAGGAGCGTTAGGATCGCGGAGTAGAGCAGGGTTTCTGACGCGTAGCGGTTGCCACTGGGCATTTCGTGGATGCGGTAGGCGCTCTTCAGCTCTCGAAACAGGAGTTCGATCTCCCAGCGCCCCGCGTAGATCGCCGTGATGCTCTCGGCCGGCATCATCTCGGGCGGAGCGTTCGTGATGTAGCGATGCCAGAGCCCGAGCTCGTGATTGTAAATCGCGACGATTCGGAATTGAGCCGTGTGGTGCGTGATCTTCTTGCGCCGCAAGACGTACGAGACTTCGCCCTCGACATCGATCACGTCGTCGGCGATGGCGTGCTGGCAGTCGCGGAGCTTCTTGTTCACTAGATGAGCGTGGTCCGGACGGTGACTCTTGACGATGGTGGGGTTGCCTTGTTTCTTCAATCGGCAAAGAAAGTAGCCGTCGTGCTCAGCGATGCTCTTGAACAACATTGCTCGGTAGAAGCCCAGGTCGAAGATCAACAGCTTCCCTCGCACCCAGCCTCCGGGCTTCAGCAAGTGCACGTCGTGGGTGCTTCCCGGACTGATCTGAAGGGTCCGCGGGCCGCGACCCACCACATTGCACACCATCGTGAGCTTGGCCGATGCCGGCGTGTGGTGGGTCCAGACGGACGGGTAGTGCTTCGCGAGACCAGCGTGGAGGCGAATGATGCACGAGTCGATCGCCAGGACATCGGCGAACGGTTTGAAAGCCTTGCGCAGCTTCTCCTTGGCGCCAGTGGTCTTGCCGAGCGCCTCGTCAGCGAGCTGCCTCATCAACTGCACGAGCTCGGCAGTGAATCTGCCGTGAAAAGACGAGCGAGCCAGCGTCGCACCGGCGAGGAGCTGATAGGCTCTACGCAACCCACTCAGGCTGCGCACTCGATCCAGGCTGAAGCCGAGCACCAGTGCTTGCACAAAGTGCACGATGTCGACTTTGCGCTGACGCTTGACGACGCCGAGCTCGCGAGCGAGCTCGATGACTCGCGCGGGCGGCAAAACGCTGGCAATTGTCGCGACAATCTGGCTTGCTCGGGCACGAGCCATCGCTTCCTCCTTTGGACGTAGAACACCCTGAGGGGATCAGAGGCGGTGGCTCGCTACCAGCTCGCGCAGGTGTGCATGCGTAACCGATCGAAATGATCTAGCTAATCGGTCCCGCCAACCACATCACGTCGGCAACGTGACGTGGTCCCGCGCGCGTTGCTCGGTCATCGGCGCGCCCTTAACCGAACACGAATGAACGTCGCTTATGCGATCTTTGGGTTCCGTTGCGAACGGAACGAGGGGCTCTGTGAGCGATTCCAAAGCATACCTGCGCCACTCGGGGCGTCACCAGCTCGGGGGCGGGGCCTGGTCGAAGTCGTCGGTGGGTGCCTCGTCGACGTGCGCGTCGGGCGGTGGCGGGTCGAAGTCCGGCGTCGGGTCGCGGGAGCGGGAAATCGTGGGAGGGTCAGCCGGGAGACCGAGCTCGCGAAGTATGGTCGCACCCGCCGCGCGATCGGTGACGACCGCGACGAAACTGAGACGCCCGCCGCAGGGACACTGCAGCGCGTCGACGTCGTAGACCCGACGGAGCAGCGTCGCCCAGTCGATCCACCAACTCTTTCGCGCCCGACGTTCAGCGGACGGTTCGGTCGATCCCGCAATCCCGGCCTGCTCTCCGGTAGTCCCAGCGGCGGACAACGCCGCGGGGTCTGATGCCCGTGCGCCGTTCGTGGCGGGAGCGGGACTGGCTTTGGCTACCGGCGCGGGTTTCGTGCCTTGGGCGTCGCACAGGCGCGACGGCTTGCCCGACTCCGGGACCACGCTCGCTCGCCACGCGCAGTGAGGCGCGAACACGCCGTGAAAGTGAATGAGCGGGTGGCGCGGCGGAGGAACCAGCGCGGCGAGACGCGCGATGAGCTCGACCGGCGTCATCACCCGGTGGGTCTGGTCCTTGCGCCATGGAGCCTTCAAACGGTACGCGACCCGCCCGTCGGGAAGCACCGAGAGCCGCTCGCGCGACAGCGGCGCGCGCGCGCAGTAACGGAGAAGTAGCTCGCGACCGAGCGTGTTGCCGGCCGGAACCGTGACCCCGGCATGGATGCCGAAGCCGAGGGCCTCCCCGACGTGCTTGCCTTTCTTGCCACGGGGCCGCTCGACGTTTGGAGACGCGGCCTCTCGGTCGGAGCGTTCAGCGTTGGCGTCCTTCACTCTCGCCAGCGTGCCGATGCCCAGTGCCGCTTCCGTGCAAGAGTCGATGCAGGACCGAGCTGGGAGGTCGTTCGATGCGTGGGCGTCGTGGGCATCGGATCGCAGCAGCCCTCGCTTGCGCAGCCAACGCACGAAGCGCTCGTGAACTCGGCTGCAAATCGCAACGAGGTCCCCCGAGTCCGGCGCCCGACCTCGGATGAAGTCGGCCCGGCCAGCCTGATCGCGCACGAAGACGCCATCGGGGAAGACGGCGTGCACGTGGGTGTTGAGGTTCAGGCTGCCGCCGAAGCGCTGGGGGAACGACACTCCCCCGGCCTTCGCGGCTCGGACGCCCGAGGCCCGCTCCAGGAAGCGAAGGACTTCTCCGGCGAAGATCCGGATTAGCGCGCCGAACGCGTCGGCGCGGCGAGCAAGAGTGAGCCTGAGCTCGTAAGGAACGCTGAGCACCCACTGGCGACCGGCACGTCGGGGAACACCGAATCGACGAGGTGCGCGGCCGTGCTGCACATTCTACGAGCGTTGCACGATGGGCACACGCCGCGTCGCTTGCACGAAAACGCGACCACAATCTCCGCACGACATGTCTTGCATCTGGCATGCAGGAATCCATGCGCCGGGATACCGCACTTCAGGTAGGCGCGGAGCTCGCGCTCGACGTAGCGAGGCAGGCCGCGCCGGTCGTGGGAGCGCGACTCTGACAGGAAGGTCTCGAGGTGACGCGCGAGGATGCCGTACAAGACCGTGCGCTCGGGGGTCCGACGCTGGTGGCGCGGCGCGCTGACATCGGAGATCGCGGCGGGCTTTGCGCGGCGCACGCCCCGAAGAAGAGCGAGGGCTGTGCCGCGCAAGAAGTCGCCGAAAACTCGCGGTTCCACCCGACGGCGGGGTGGCGATCGCCACCCTTCGCCTGCCGTTCGCCACTCGGGGCGCAGCGACCACGAGGTCGAGCGTGCGGGGCCGAGACGCGCGTGCCCTCGTGGTTTCCCGCGCATGCGCGGCCGCGCGCCGCTCCTCGGCGCCCCGCGCGGGCGCTCTGCTGCACCTCGCCGCACGGCGCGCCCGTATCATTGGTGCGACCAATAGCTAGTTCAAGTGAGTCCTCGCCGCTCGTGACGATCGCGATCTGATGATCGCAGGACTGCCCAGGTCGACCCTCGCGACCCTCACTTCCGGATCGGCGGCTCGTAGATCTTCTTCGTGCCGGCGCCGCCGGCGCTTGCGCGGACGGAGGGGGCGCGTGGTTCTGGGACTGGTGGCGCGGGTGGATAACGAATGGGGCGCGTGGAGTGCGGGTTGGGCAGTTGCCACTCAGTCATGCAAGTCGCGGTGAGGGTACGGTTTCGTATCCACTGGTGGAAGTACTGTCCGTGTGATGGGGCGCGGAGCAGGCCGGCGTAGATGTTTTGCGGCACCCCGTTGTATTCGTAGCGGCGTCCGCCTTGGAAATCGATGATGAGCGTCTGTGTCCCGACGTCGTACTCTGCAGCGCGCAGATTGCTGGACGTCAACGTCACGCGACTGGGCAGCGGAGCCACGGGGGCTCCGCGCACGCTGGGGCCGAGCGGAGGCCTTCTTGTTCGGGCTGCCCGTGCGTTTGCCTTGGACGACGCCGAGATCTGCTGCATGCGTCCCAGAATGATTGGACGGCGCGCCTGGCTGGCCGGGTCGCCCGCGAGATTGCCTGGGAGCGCCGTGAGGAACGCTGGGTCGGCGAGCCACTCTGCTACCCCCTCCGCAAGCCACTCCCCTTCTTCGTCACCGTCAGGAGCGCGGTGTGCGGGCTGGTCGTGAGGGTGTCCGCATCGTTCTCGCCGCGGGCAAGCCGCGTGACACCTGCGAAGGCGATCATGGCCGCGTTGTCCGTGCACGCGCGGAACGGCGGCACCACCACGCGCAGGCCGGCCTTCTCGCCAGCCGCGTGCGCGGTCTCGCGCAGCTCGCGGTTGGCAGCGACGCCGCCGGCGAGCACGAGCGTCTTCACGTCCTCTTGTTGCGCGGCGCGCACGGCCTTCTTCACCAGCGATTCGACCACACGACGCTGGAAGGCCGCGCACAGATCACGCAGCGTCTGGTCGTCACCCGGGCGGCCGTGTTCCTCCACCCAGCGGGCGACGTTGGTCTTCAGGCCGCTGAAGCTGAACTCCAGGCTGTGTTTGTTGGGCATGGGTCGCGCGAGGGGGATGCGCTCGGGATCCCCCTCTTTTGCCAGGCGATCGACGATGGGGCCGCCCGGGTAACCCAGGCCGAGCAGCTTACCGACCTTGTCGAACGCTTCGCCCGCCGCGTCGTCGCGTGTTGCGCCAAGCTCGCGCACGTTCGACAGCTCCATGCCGTCGACTCGATACAAAGCCGTGTGCCCTCCCGACGCGAGCAGCCCGACGAACGGCAGCTCCGGCGGCGCCGTCGGGGTGAGATCGGGGTACGAGAGATACACCGCCAGCAGGTGCCCGACCAGGTGATCGACACCCACCACGGGTTTGCCCGTTGCCCACGCCAGCCCCCGCGCAAGCTGCACTCCGACCAGGAGCGCGCCGGACAATCCCGGGCGGCACGTCACCGCGATGCCGTCGATGTCCGCGAGCCCGAGCTTTGCGCGAGCGAGCGCCTCGGTCAGCACCGGCTCGGCGTTCTTCAGATGATCGCGCGACGCCAGCTCCGGCACCACGCCGCCAAACGGCGCATGCAGCGCTACCTGACTCTGCACCACGTCGGAGAGCACGTGACCTCGTTCGTCGACGACGGCCGCGCCCGTCTCGTCGCAGGAGGTTTCGAGACCCAAGACCCGCATGGCTGGCGATCTAGCACGGAACCAACGGGCTCTCGGCGGCCTGCGGCCGCCGTCAGAACCCGCAGTCGCCCTTCTTCCGCGTCAGCTGGAACAGCGCAAAGCCTGGGGCGGGCGGCTCGGTGGTCACGGTGGTGGGCACCTGGGGTGGTTTCATCAGCCGCACCTCGACGTCGTCGTTCTTGAGCAGCGAGACGACCGCGAGCATCGGGCCCTCGCAGCTGGAGTCGACCCAGGCCATGAAGTTGTAGTCACGGCCCGTTCCGAAATCGAAGGTCGACAGCTGATCGTGCAGCATGGCCTCGGTCACGTGCAGCTCGGCAGCTTGTAGCCGCGGCTGCGGCGTGCACGGCCCGCTCTGCCCATCGTCCGTGGTGATGGTGCCCGGCACAGTCGAGAGTTTGTCGGTATCGAGCGTCAGGCGCAGGCGCAAATCCGGAGGGAAACCGTCGCGCACGAAGGCCGCGCTCACGATGTTGCCGCAGTAGGCCTCGCCGTCCTTGGTGTCGAAGCGATCGATGGTGTTGCAGCCCGAGCCGAGGCTGACGATGCCGAGGGCGATTGCAGGGCGGAGCAGGCTGTTCACCTGGAGCCTCCCAGCGTGCGTGCCGTGTCCCGCACGCGTGGCTCTGCGTCCTTGGTGGCGATCTGCTGCGCAACGCTGCGGCCCGCTTCGGCGTCGACCTTGGCGAGCGCCAGCAGCGCCGCTTGTCGCACCAGCGCAGTGCCGTCGCTGAGGGCGGCATGGGTGAGCGCCTCCGTCGCCTTCTTGTCGCGGCTGCCCGCGGCCAGCACCGCGAGCGCCTCCGCTGCGCGAACGCGGAGTGGCCACTCTTTCGTACGCACGAGCAACGCCGTCACGGCGGGGGTTGCTCCCGTGGGCCGGGTGCGCTCGACGGCGCCGATGGCCGCCCGCTGCACCGTCGAGTCCGGGTCGTCGACGGCGTCGAGCACGGCCGTCTGCGCCGTCGGCTCAGTGCGGGTCGCGAGGAACTGAATAGCGCGCACGCGCACGTCCGCCGAAGGGTGACGCGCCAGCGCAACGAACGCGGGCAATACACTCTGGGCCACACTCTCCGCAGCCTTCTCGGCCTCGGCGCGCGTGGCCGCGCTCACCCGATCGATGTCCTCGGTGAGGGGGCCGAACGCGGGTTTGCCCGCCCGGGCGAGCAATGCGTCGCCGACGGCTCGAGCGCGCTCCGGAGAGCTCTGCGCCGCCGAGAGGCTCGCTTGTCCCAAGCTCGGTCCGAGTTTGATCAGCGCCTTGGCGTGTTCTTCAGCGGAGTAACCCTTGGGCACCAGGCGATCGAGCACCGTGCGCACGTCGACGCGCCCTTCCGGAATCAACAATGCGTCGCGCGGAGCGCGGTACTGCCCGGTTGCGCTGACCAGCGCCGCCGCCGTGGCGACCGCGGTGAGGGCAGGGTCACCGCTCACCAGCGCCTCGGAGATGGCGCGCGGTGCCGCCGCCGCCCCGGTCCGCGCCAGCGCCATCACGGCCGTGGCCCGCGCTCCGGAGTCACTCGACTCGGCCAGCTGAGACAGGGCTTCTGCCTGGGTCTTGTCGCCGATCTCACCCAGCGCGAACGCCGCAGCGGAGCGCGGCAGGGGGCCGGCGTCCACCGAACGCACGAGCTCGGCCAGCTCTGCGCCCGCCTTCTTGTCCTTGAGCAGACCGATGCCGAGCGCACCGAGCGCGCGCAGGTTGGGTGCCTCGCTCTTCAGCATCTTGCCGAGCAACGCCCGCGCCTGGGGCGACTGCATGCGCGCCACCGACCACGCCGCCGCGACCACCACGGGATCGGACTCGTCGGCCCGCATCTGGCCGCCTGGCGCCAGCACATCACCCAGCTTGCCGAGCAGCGCGGGATCTTTCAGTGATCCGACCGCGAGCATGGCGCGGGCGCGCAGCTCTGCATCGGCGTTGCTCATGGCGAACGCAAACAAGGCCGAGCCGGCGCTCTTGTTCTCGATGTACCCGAGCAGCTCGATGGCCGTGCGCTGTTGTTGATCCTTCTCGTCGGCCAGGGCATCGAGCAGGGGTTTCACCGCCCGCTCACCGATCTTCTTGAGGTCGCTGCGAGCCTTGTCGGCGACGGCAGCGTCGGGGCTCTTGGTCAGGTGCGCGAGGGGGAACGCCATCGCGCCGTACAGCTCGACCAAGAGGCGGCGGTACAGTGGCTTCTGCGGATTACCGAGCGCGACCGGGAGCAGCTCTTTCTCCAGCGACTCGAGGCTGCCCTTGCCGAGGTTGACCTGCAGGCTGAGGCGGGCGGCCTGAGCCACCAGCTCTTCGTCGGGAGATGCACGCACGACCCGCCGCAGCAGGCGATCGGCCTCGTCCAGCTCACCCTGACCCATGAGCAGCTCGGCGAGCTGGAAGTACACGGTGAACAGCCGATCGTTCTTGGCGATCGCCTGGCGGAAGGCGTTGATGGCCCGCGGCGTGTCCTGGCGGCGCCGGTACATCTCACCGAGTTTCTTGTGACCTTCGGCGTCGTCGGGCGAGAGCTCGACGGCCTTCGCGGCGTACTGGATGGCGTCGTCGTCCTGGTAGAGCTCCGCGGCGTAGCCCGCCATGCGCTGGTAGTACTCCCGCGCGCGCTTGGGATCGGCGCTCGTCAGCTTCTTCAAGATCCCGATCGCGTCCTTGAGCTTGCGCCGCAGCACCAGCACACGCTCGAGCTGTGTCAGGCTGCTGATGTCGCCGGGGGCCTTGTCGACCACCAGCTTCAGCGTGCGCTCGGCATCGGCGTAACGCCGCAGGCGAACTTGCACCTCGGCGAGCAGGCGCCCGGCCTCGAGATCGGGCGGCGTTTGTTTGAGCTTGCGGTCGAGGGGCACGGCTCGCTGCTCGAGCTGGCCCGACAGACCCCAGAGCGTCACGATGTGCTGGCGCGCCTCCCGCGCGACATGCTCGTTGCCGTCGCCGGCCTCTTTGGCGAGGGCCTCCCAGATCTTGCGGGCCTCGTCGTACTGACGGTTGCGCTGCTCGACGCTGCCGGCGCTCGCACCGGTGCGCTCCAGCGCCAGCGCGTAGGCCTTCTTGTACTTCAGCAGCTTCGGCTGAAGTTTCATCGCCTCGCGCAGGGCATCGATGGCCTGCTGCGGCATCTCGTGCTCGAGGTAGACCTCGCTCAACACCTCGTTGGCGCGGGCCTTGTCGGGCACGATGACCTTGATGCGAGCCCAGGTCTGCTGAGCCTTGGCCTTGTCGCCCTCTTGCCAGTATCGATCCCCGAGCTCGACCAGGTGGCGCGGATCACCCCGGCCGGTCTTCGACAAGCGCTGCAATACGTCGAGGGCGCGAGCCTTCTCCTCGACGCGCTCGTAGAAATCCACGAGCGCAGCCAGGGTCTCCTCGTCGTTGCCCGAGCGGGCCTCGAGCTTCTTCAGCTGGTCCAGGGCCTTGGCGCGGTCGCCGCGTTGAATGAGCGCTTCGGCCAGCTGAAACACGTAGTCGGGGTTGCGCGGCGCGGCGCGGATCAGCTCTTCGTATTGTTTGATGGCCTCGTCGAGCTCACCCTGGATCTGCAAGAGCTGCACGACCTTCAAACGGGTGCCGACGTCGTCCTTCTTCTTGGCGAGCGCCTGTTTGTAGGTCTTCAGGGCCTTGTCGACCTGGCCCGTCTCCTCGTACAAACCGCCGAGCATCTTCAGCTGCTCGGGATCAGAGACATTCTGCCCTTCGATCTCGGTGATGAGATCGCGCAGTCGATCTTCGGCGCGGTAGATCTCGACGGTGATCTCGTAGATCTCCCGGCGGATGCCGGCCTGGGAGCCCGCCGTGCGCAGGGCCTTCCGCAGCATCTCCATCGCTTCTTTGCGCTTGCCCTGTTTCGCCAGCGCTCGGCCGAGATCTCGCTGCGCCGGGCCGAGCACACGGTTGTCACCCGCCGCCGCCTTCACGACGTCCTGATACTCGGCCGATGCGCGTTCGTAGTCGCCGCGCAGCATCAGCTCTCGACCGAGCTCGGCGCGTACGTAGAACGAGCCCTTGGCCCGGGCGACCAGCGCCTTGTGGTGTTTCTTGGCGTCGTCGAAGCGCTTCAGATCGAGCGCGAGCTGCATCAACGTGCGCAGCACCTGCTCCTTGTCGGCGTCGTTCTTGAGCAGGGGTAGCGCCGCTTCGTAGCGCGTGACGGCGGCTGCCTTGTCCCCGCGGTCGGAGAGCAGGTTGGCGAGCGCCATGATGGCCGTCGGCTCGCTCGGTTTCTGCGCGATGGCTTTTTCGTAGGTCGTGATCGCGCGGGCCTGCTGCGCGTCTTGTTTGTAGATGCCGGCGAGGGCAACGAGGGCGTTCCACTGATCCGGCTCCGCCGCGCGTTTTTCGAAGTCTTCGATCAGCTTCTCGATGTTGCCGTCGCGCTCACGGTAGAGCTCCGCCAGGCGCTGGAGCGGGAACTGTGCTGCCGGCTGCGCGAGCACGATGCCGGTGTAACGTTTGATCAGCGCTGCCGACTTGGCAGGGCCTTTGCTGTCCTCACCCTTGCCGGGTTTCGTCGTGGGCTCAGCGCCGGGCTCGCCTCCAGGCTTCGTCCCTGGCTTGCCACCGGGCTTGCCACCAGGCTTGCCACCAGGCTTGCCGCCAGGCCGCCCGCCGGGCTGAAACGTTCCGGGTTTCTTCCCCTTCTTGCGCCCACCAGGATTGAATTGTGCGTCCGCACTGGGCAGAAACGTCGCCGAGAGCGTGAGGGCGCCCAGGAGCGCATACAGGGCGGGGCGAAGCTTCACGGTTCAAATCCTACGTGCAGAGCCGCGGCGCGGCCACACTGGAGAACATTGGACGCACGAGGCCCCGATCCCGTGGGCTTCTCTGGGGGTCTCGGGCGTTGTAGATCCTAGTGGGGACCCCAAGATGCGCTGGCACACCGCCCTCCTCGGCCTCTTCGTCGGAACGGCGACGGCGTCGTGTGCATTCCTGCTCGACTTCGAGGAGCTGCAGAAGGAGCAGGGGGCGGGGACGGGGGGAGCGGCCGGGGATGCGAGTTTGGACACCGGTGATGCCGTTGCCGAGATCCCCATCGAGCAAGCGGCGAAGAAGTTCGCCGAGGCCCTGTGTGCGCGCTTCGATGAGTGTATGCCGGGCGCGGCTTCCCTGTTCTACGGCGACGTTTCGTGTGTGGAGTACACGACCTACCGATTCAGCGATGGGGTGCTCGCGGGCCTGAACGATCTTCCGAAGGACACGGCGGAGTATCACCCCGAGCTAGCCCAGGCCTGCGTGGAGGCACTGCGCTCGCAGGGCGTCGACGCAGGGGTCGTCGAGTGTGCCGCAGCGCTCGACTGGCCAGCGGCCTGCGAGGCCGCGGTCGAAGGCAAGGTCGACAAGGACGGCGCGTGTGTTCATCCCGCGCAGTGCAAGCCTGGTCTGTTTTGTGATCTGAAGAGCAAGTGTCCGGGAAAGTGTGTTTCCAAGCTCGGTGAGAACTCTCCGTGTTTTGATGGCAGCTGCAAGGCGGGTCTCACCTGCCAGGAGTTCGAGGGACAAGGATCATTTTGCAAGACTCCCGTGGCAAAACCGGGCGCGCCTTGCGGCGGGCCGGTCCTCGCGCGCTGCGCGGTCGGGATGTTGTGTGTCGGCATCGGCTTCGACGCGGATGCCGGTGCGGACGCGGGGGCGTCTCCTGGCAAGTGCAAGGCGGCCTCCAACGTGTTCGCGTCGGCCGACCAGTGTGACTGGGGGGTCGGTGACCTCTGTCAGCCCGGGTTGCACTGCAAGCTCGAGGCTGCAGATCTGAAGGGCAAGTGTGTCGAGCCTGCGCCCGCCGGCGGTTCACTTTGTGGACTCGCGATCCCGGACATGTGCCCCGCGGGTGAGTACTGCAAGCCGAACTTCTTCAATCCCCCGAATGTCTCCCTGGCGGGTTCGTGCACTCTGTTGCCAGACGTCGATCAACCCTGCGCCGACGACGCGCTCTACAACGACAAGTGCGCGGCGGGGACGCGCTGCGTGGCCGGTTTCTGCAAGGCGCTGCTCCCCCTCGGGGTCAACTGCGGCAGTCCCGAGGTCTGTTACAGCGGCTTCTGCGATGCGACGTGCAAGGCGCCGATCTTCTGTGGCCCCTGACGCCTCAGCCCCGCCGCCGCCGCCCAATCCACACTCCGAACGCAGCCAGCCCGAGCCACGCGAGTCCCGCGCTTCGGTTCTCCGCGACGCGACAGCCGCAGCCGCCGTCGTCGTTCGCCGCCGAGGTCGAACCCTTGCCGCTGCTGCCGCCGCTGCCTCCGCCGCTGCCTCCCGAGCTGGATCCATCGATCGGGCTCGCGTCCGGGAAACCGCCTCCCCCCGCGCCGGCCGCGCCACCACTTGCGCCAGCGCCACCGCTGCCCGCATCTGGATCACCCGGCGTGCCGTCGCAGGCGTCGCCGGTGCCGTCCTTGTCCGTGTCCGTTTGATCGGTGTTCGCGACCAGGCGACAGTTGTCGACCCCATCCAAGACCGTGTCGTTGTCGCTGTCGGTATCTTGAAAGTCCGGCGTGCCGTCCTTGTCGGTGTCGATTGGCGGGTCGAGGATGTCACCCGGGCTCTCGATGGCGTCCTTGATTCCGTCAGCGTCCGAGTCGTCGTCGTTGTAGTCGGGCGTGCCGTCCTTGTCGGTGTCGATCGGCGGCGTGGTCGGGTCTTTGTCGCCCGCCTCGAACAGGTCGAGGATGTTGTCGTTATCGTTGTCCCCGTCCAGGTAGTCGGGGATGCCGTCGTTGTCCTTGTCCCCGGTTCCCTCCACCGCGTCCGGGATCGGGTCGTGCGCGGTCTCAGCCACCCAGGCCAAGGTGTTGAGGAACAGCTTCTCGTTCGCGGCTTGAGTCACGAACTGTGACCCGCAGCCGCTCTGGGAGAAAGGCCCGGCAAAGTGCTCTTCGTCTCCGAACGATACGGCCCGCGCCGAGCCCGGTGACGTCAGCCCCAGATCCAGCAGCAACGAGTTCGGTCCCACGGAGTTCGTCGCGAGCTGAATCACGCCGGCCTCGAAGTTCTTGAACGAACAGTTCCAGCCCGTGCCGAACGTCGCACCGACCTGGCCGAAGGGACCGTTCATCACCGGCGTGTTGCTGCCGGCGCTCGTCACGTTGGCGATGTTGTCCGGCGCGCAGGTGCTCTTGTCGGCCATGAAGGTGAGGCCCTCGTTCTGGAACGAGATGAAACCGACACCGCCCAGGGCGTAGGTGCGAAATGGCATGAACTGCTGGCGGTCGACCTTGATGTTGACCGGGTTCAACAAGAACACGTCCGCTCCGTCCAGCTGTGCCGGGTCGAAGTTGTCGAAGGGCGGGTTGAAGACGAAGTCGTCCTTCACTGTGCCGCTGGCTCCGAACTTGGTCGCGTCCTGCACCAGGTCGCGTCCGCGCTGGTACCAGGGGCCGTCGTGAAAGCTCCAGTTGGTGCTGGTGCTGCACTCGATGCTCAGCGTCTTCGAAGGGGCGCGGAGCTTCAGCGTCTTCGCTTCTGCCGAAGCGGTCAGCGCGAGCGCAAAGAGCAGAGCCGTGCGACCGAGCGAAGGCGGATGAATCATGGCTCGAGGGTACCTCGATTCCACGCCTGGTGTGTCCCCTGCGCGCTGCAGGGATGAGCCCGGAGTCCGCGCGACGGCGGACCTCGTTCAGGGAGCTGCCGTGTTCAACCGCCGGGGGGTGTTCCGCCTCCGGGCAGACCCGGAATGACACCGCCGCAGGTCTGACCGCACGAGGTGAGGAAACACTGGATGCCCTGGAACGCCTGGAACGCAGCGCCAAAGTCACCGTTGAAACACTGGATCATGCACTGCAGATTCGGCCCGCCGCCGCCGCCCGACAGACACTTCTGCATCGCGCAGATTGCGCCGTCGCGGCACTTCTGATCCAGCACACACTGCTGAACCGACGGGCACTTCTGAGCCACACAGCCGATGCACGCCAGGGGTCCGGTCCCGCCGCCGCCACCGGTGCCAGTTCCGCCGCCGCCGCCGGTGCCGCCGCTTCCGCCGGCGCCGCAATCGCATTTCGCTTGGGCGCGGCACTGACCCACCTGTTGCGCCAGGTTCGCCGACTTGCCGAGGGGCCCGCCGTTCTGGTTGATCACCGGGCCGCAGGGCCCGAGACACTGCGCTCCGCTGCAGCCAGCGTTCTGCGCGCAGGCGAGGATCGGCATGCAGCCGCCGTTGTCCGCGCACGCCTTGAGCTCGTCGGGACAATTGTCGCACGTGCAGATCTCACACGGTGAGCCCGGGTCTTCGCAGAACCCGCCGCCGCCCGCGCCGCTCGCTCCACCGCCGGGCGCTCCGGCCTCCCCCGCGACGCCACCGGCACCGCCACCCGGCGCGCCGCCATCGCCCGAGATCCCGCCTGAGCCACCGACCACTCCCGTGCCGCCGAATCCGCCGCTCCCTCCGCCGCCAGCGGGTCCCGGATCGAGCCCGAAATCGATCGTGCTGCGTCCGCCGCACGCAACGAAACCGAGGGTGAGTGAAGCGAAGAGGCCGAAACGAGTTCGCGACCGTGAGCGCATGGCTGCTCCCTTTTGTTTCGGGGAGACTCCGGACGCCCGCGGCGCGTCCGCTCCCGAAAGATGGCTTGGTCTACCACAACGTCCGAGCGGCGGGATCGTCTCGCCCGCAGCCTTGTCCTACATTCACCCCCAGGCGTGGTAAACGCCCGACAATGACCTCGGCGGACGACCGCGAGCCCGCTCCCCCGGCAGAGGGACCTGCCGAGCGCGAAGCCGTGGACGCCGAATCCGACGGGGTTTCGCCGGTGTCTTCAGCGGCCACGACCTCGACCGAAGCAGTGGCTTCGGCGGAAGGAGGGGCCGCATCGCTCGCCGCGACCCCCTCGCCCGATGACGAGAGCAAGGCCGCGTCGCCACCCGATGGGTCGAGCTCCGCACCGATCCCCGAGCCGGAGAAGGGTTACGCCGGACCGGGCCACCGGCTCGCGGTCATCGCGCGCAGCTTGTCGCTGAGTGCACTGCTCGCAGCGGCCGTTGCGCTGTGGGTGGTGTTTGCGTTCGGCAAGGCGTGGGTGCCGCCGTTCCTCGAAAAGAATCTGCTCGGCATGCCCGAGCGCATGTTGATGATCAAGACCACGCTGATCGCGCTCGGCGTCGGCACCGCCATCGGAGGTGCGCTGCTCGTGGCGGCTTGGCGAAAGAAGTGGGGCATCAACGCGGTCGAGCGAGTGCTGTGGTTCTTGTCACCGCTCCTGCTCTTGCCGCTCTTCCCCCAGGTGTTCCGGGCCAAACCTTGGGTGAATCGCCAGGACGTACTGGTCGTGTTGGTGCTCGCGCTCGCGCTCGTGGCGGAAGTGCTCGCGGTGCAGTCGCTCCGCTCGATCCCCGTTCGGGTCACTCGAGCGCTGGAGTGGGTGAGGCAGCGGGTTCCCGCATTCCTGAAACAGCACGGGCCGCTCCTGATCGTGGGCGCGGCGGTGGTCGCCTACGTGGCGTTCATGAGCTTCTACAACATCCGCTGGCACCACAAGCTGCGCACCCACAACTTCGATCTGGCCATCGACAACAACCTGATCTTCTCGGCCATGCGCGGCGCGCACATGCAGAGCACGGTCTCGTTCGGGGACAAGGCAAGCCAGTACCTGGCCGCTCACGCGAAGCTCGGCCAGTACGTGATCATGCCGGTCTACGCGCTCTACCCGAAACCCGAGACGCTGATCGTGATTCAGAGCGCGCTCCTGGGCATGGGCGCGCTGCCACTCTTCGGCATTGCCCGCCGGCGCGTCAGCCCCTGGATGGCCGTGGCCCTCGCCCTGGCGTACCTGGCCTACTACCCGCTGCACTCCGCGAACTTCACCGAGTCGAAGTACCTGTCGTTGTCCGGGTTCTTCGTGCTCTCGACCTACTGGGCCGTCGAGCGCAAGAAGTGGTGGCTGTTCGCACCCGCCTACCTGTGTGCCTCGTTGATGCGTGAGGACGTGCCGATCGGTCTGGCTGTCGGCGGTGCGTTTCTGCTGCTCTCTGGCTACCGGCCGAAGATCGGCGCTCTGATGGCGGTGGTGTCCAGCATCTGGTTCGTGATCTTGCGCTTCGTGATCATGGATAACGCCGGCTCCTGGTGGTTTCCGGACATGTACAAGGGACTGTACTCACCGGGCCAGACGGGTTTTGGCAGCGTGATCAAGACGCTGCTCACCAATCCCCTCTTCGTGCTGAACGAAGTGCTCGAGAAGGACAAGCTGCTCTACGTGTTGCACCTGCTCGTGCCGGTGGCGCTGCTGCCGCTCCGACGCTGGTACCTGTGGGCCGCGCTGATCCCGGGCACGGTGCTGACGCTGCTCGCGACAGACTACAAGCCGCTGATCGGTTTCTCGTTCCAGTACGCGATGCACTGGGTGCCGTATGTGTTTCTGGCAGCGACCCTCGCCCTCGGCAGCATGCTGGCGGAGGGTGAGCAGGGGCGCTTGCGGGCGCGCGCGGTGATCGGCGCGCTCGCGCTGGCGTCGGCGACGCTGTCTTACAACTACGGCGCCTTCGCCCGCCGCGCCGACAGCGTCAAAGGGGGGTACTTCGCCATCGACTTTGGTTATTCGGATGACGAGCGGGCTCGCTACGCGGCCCTCTTGCGGGTCATCGCTGCCATTCCCGCGGACGCCAGCGTGGTCGCGACGGAGAACATCGGCCCGCACGTCTCGAGCCGCCGCTACATGTACGCGATGCGGCGCGGCATCTACGACTGCGAGTACATGCTGGCCGCGAGGAACGAGCTCGATTTCGAGCAGACTCGCCAGCTCTTCACCGACGCCGTCAAGACCGGGAAGTATGGGGTCGTCGGCCGAGAGAATGACTTCGTGTTGCTCCGGAAGGGGCACGACGCGAAGGACAACGCCAAGTTGATCCAGGACTGGTCGTTGTGACGGAAGAGGGTGAGCCTCCGCCCGTCGTAGCTCCCGACACCGGACTGACGCGCTGGAAGCGCGCGCTGCGCCCGGTGATGCTCGTGCTCACGATCGCCTTCATCGCCTGGGCCTCCTGGGATCTGGCCCGCCGCTGGGAAGGGGGAAAGGTCGAGCTCGCGTGGGGGCTCGTGCTCTCGTCCGTGCTGCCCCTGATCGTGGGCGGAGTCATCCTGGCGGTCGCGTGGAAGGTCCTGCTCGAGCGCATGACGGGGCGCAGCGTGGCGTTCGGTCCGAGTGTCGCGCTCCACGCCGAGAGCCAGATGGCGCGCTACATCCCGGGCAAGGTCGGCATCCCGGTCGTGCGTATGGCGGGGGCAAAGTCTCTCGGTGTGCCTGCTGCGGTCGCTGGCTCGTCGGTGATCGTCGAGCTGATGTCGTTCGTTGCCGTCGGCAGCGCCGTCGGTTTTGCGTTCCTGACCTTGTTTGCCCACGGACAGTCCAGCATCACGGCGTTGCTCGGCCGTTTCGCGCCGGTCATCGTCGGCCTGCTCTCCGTGGGTGTGGTTCTGCTGGTGGTCATCGATCGCAGGCGTTACCCCGCGCGAGTCATGCGATTCATGCGCCTCGACGGTGAGGGGCCGCTCGTGCCTTGGCGCTTGCCGCTCTTGCACATCGTCTACTGGGGTACCTGGCTCGCGCACGGTTACCTGATCACCCGGGCGGCCGGTGCGGACGCCTCCGCAGCCTTGTCGATGACGGGGCTGTTCGTGATCGCTCCGATCGTGGGTTTCCTCGCGCTGGCTGCGCCCGCGGGCGCAGGAGTGCGCGAGGCGGTGCTCTCGGTCGGGTTGGTGCCGGCACTGGGTGCCGCTCCGGCGCTCGCTGCGCTGCTCATCTCGCGCGGGGCGACGCTGCTCGCGGATGTGCTGGTGTGGCTGCTCTCGAGACCGCTGCGCGCACGCGCTGCGAGCCCTTGACGCGCAGACCGCGCGATTGCGCGAATTGTTTCCCCGCCGCCCGCGAAACGCTTTCTGCGGCTCAGTTCGCCGAAGCCGTCGCCTGGGGCACGCTCGCGACCTCGTACTCGGCTGCATACTCGGGGCGCACGCTGCCGTGGTCATCGACGAGCCACGGTGGCACGTGACGCCGGGGCACGCGCAGCTTGCCGTGTTCCGCGTAGGTGCCGAACACCAGATCCCAGATCGGGCTGGTCACGCCGTGATTCGTTGCCGGGTTTGCGAAGTGGTGCGACAGGTGGTGTCTGCGCGCCCAGCGGCCGTAGGCGTGCGGTGGCGCGTGAGTGTGGGTGCGCCGATGCAGGAGCTCGTACCCCGCGTACGTGACGCCGAAGCCCAGCACGAACGACAGCGCGCGGCGCGGCCCGAACGCGAACGAGCCAACGGTGCCTACCGCAGCGAGGGCGACGGCTGCCGTCTTGGCCTTGCGGGCGGTGGGAGTGAAGTAGCGTGTGTCGGTGTGGTGGGCCTGGTGCTCCGAGCCAAAGTCACCATCGAAGAGGCCGGGCTTCTGATCACTCTTGCGCTGCCGTGGCGCGTGCCCGGCGAAACGGTGGAGTGCATATTCGGCGAAGCTCCAGGTGGCGGCGCCGGCGGCAAAAGCGACGGGAGAGAGCAGCATGGCGGGCGAATGGTGACACCAGCGCCGCCCTCTGCCCAGCCGAGACCGGCATGGATCTTTCAAGTAGCCGGGGAAACCACGTTTTATGGCCGCATCGCGGCACAAAGGTGAGCCAATGCCGACTGTCCTGTCATACCGAGCCTTGTTCCTGGTCCCCGCAGCCCTGCTCGCGCTCGCCGCGTGTGGCGGGTCCACTTCCAGCGACGGGTCCGGAACCGGGGGCGCGGCGGGAGCCGGGGGTTCGGGCGCCACGGGCGGTGGAGGCTCCGGTGGAGGATGCGACTACCAGGGCAAGAAGTACCCGTTCGGCGCCTCGTTCCCGGCTGGCGACGGCTGCAACACTTGCGGGTGCCTGGATGACGGCTCGGTGGGCTGCACCCTCGTGGATTGTGTGTCCGGTTGTGACTACGACGGCGTGCACTACAACCCCGGGGACAGCTTTCCCGCGAACGACGGCTGCAACAAGTGCACGTGTGAAGGCGGCGGTGCCGTGTCGTGTACCGAGATCGGCTGCGCCGCACCGTGTGTCTACGGGGGCAAAGCCTACCCGGTCGGCGACAAGTTCCCGGCCCTCGATGGCTGCAACACCTGCGTGTGTGAGAGCCCGAAGGTGGTCTCGTGTACGACCAAGGCGTGCCAGTGCGACCCCGCCAAAGAGTGGTGGAAGAAGTACGTCGCGACGGACCCAAAGACGTGCATGGTCATCGACTTCGCGTGTCCGCCGAGCACCAAGGGCTTCGAAAACCAATGCGGTTGCGGATGTGAGCAAGATCCGAGCTGCCCTCAGTTCATCGACTGCATGCCCCCATCGGACTGCACCGACCTCGTGAAGAAGTGCCCGTACTCCGGCGTCGCCTACTGAGGCGCTCGAGCCGGAAACCGTTGGCTCGCGTGTCAGCGTCCGGGGTCGCCAACTCCCCCCCGGTGGTTTAACCTCGGCTGGGGAAGATGAGCGACCAGGTCAGGATCGGCGTCGCGCGCAGTGTCGGGGTGACCCGCTTGCCGATGCACATGGTCGACGCCGCCGTGTCCCTCGCGCGCCTCGAACGATTGTCGCGCGCGCTCGGTCGAGTGCTCGGTTTGCCCGTCGAGCCGGTTCAGACTCGCAGCTACGAGCGCCTCGCTCACAGCCTCGACGCCGGTGAAATCGAGCTCGCGTGGCTTCCTCCCATCGCAGCGCTGCGGGCCGCGCGCGCAGGTCGCGCCGCGCCGCTGGTGGCACCGCTCCGGGGCGGGTCGGCCTCGATCCACACCGCGCTGTTTGCGCTCTCCTCATCCAAGCTCACAGTGGAGTCCGAGCTCGGGGGAGCCCGCGTGGCCTGGGTGGACCGCGCCAGCGCGGCCGGTTACGCCGTGGTTCGCGCAGCGCTGCGCGCACGCGGCCACGAGCTGACCAAGCTGTTCGCGTCGGAGTCCTTCGAGGGTTCCCACCAGGCCGTCGTGCAGGCGGTGGTCGAAGGCACCGCCGACGTGGGCGCCACCTACGTCCACCGCGATGCTGCCGGAGTCATGCTCAGCGCCGGCTGGGGCGAGACCCCGGCCCGGATCGTGTTTGCGCATGGCCCCATCCCCGCCGACGTGCTCGCCGCCAGCACGGAGCTCGAGCCGGCCGTCGCGCTGGCGATCAAGAGCGCGTTGATCGAGTCGAAGGACGAGGAGCTCACTGCCGCCGCGCGCGAGCTATTCGAAGCAGAAGGATTCGTGGGTGTCGACGCGAGTCATCTCGAGCCGCTCGACGCCATCATCGACCACTTCGACGCGACCTGAGCTCCCGCTCGGGCCACGCCTCACTCTCCAGGCGCGTGGTCCGCGAGAAACGCCAGCAGCGCACGTCGCAGCTCGGGCCGTCGAACCGCCTGGATGTGATCCGCACCTTCGATGACGTGGATCGTGTGATCGGGCACGGCGCCTCGCATCCGCTCGACGCCGAGCAGCATGGGATCCGCGCTGCCCACGATGCTGCACACGGGCACGGCGATCGTCTCGAGCTCGTTGCGCCCCAGGATCAGCCCCCCGAGACCGCGCACCATGGCGCCGAGCGCAGGGCCGTCGTTCAGATGACGGGTCATGACTCGGACCCAGGTCGTATGCAGCAATCCCGGCCGTTTTCGCGCTCCCCCGAGGGATCCCGACAGCGGCGGCACACCCCGGCCCGACTCCAGCGCGTCGGCGATGCCGCCCATGGCTCGGACAAAATCGCTGTCGTCCGGATCCTCCCAGCCCGCCCCGAGCGGCGACACCGAGAGCAAGCGCTCCGGATGAGCGACCGCGAGCTTCAGCGCGATGATGCCCCCGAGGGAGTAGCCGACCACGTGCGCCCGCTGGATCTTCAGGTGATCCAGCAAGGCCACCACGTCCTCCGCCATCAACGCGCCATACTCCGCCGGGTCGTGGGGTTTGTCGCTCAGCCCGTGGCCACGCAAGTCGAGAGCGACGACCCGTCGGTACTTGGCCAGCGACTGGGTCAACCCGACGAGGCGCCAGTTGAGATCGGCGTTCACCGCGAACCCGTGGAGCAAGATCACGGGCGTCCCGTCGCCCTCGTCCGTGAAGTGCAGACGCACGCCGTCGTGGTCGAAGAAGCTGCCCTCGACCCTGCGCGTGAAGCGATACGCTGCGGCCGCGGCGGCGGCCAGGAGCAGGAGCACGAGGACCGGCGGCATCAGGTGGCTCGCATCAGTTCGCCCCGCTCACGCTCTGGGGCTCCCGAGGGCGAGCAGCCAAGGATAACTTCGAGTCATGCGCATCACGTCCACGTGCCGTGAGATCAACCTCTCGAAGCGCCGACCGGTGAAGAGCTGAAGGTGCTCCGGATCGTTCCCGAGTCGCGTCAGGTTCTTTCCTCGCAGCAGGTTGGAGAGCAAGAACCAAGGCTCGTGGGGCACCGTCAAGAGCACGCGCTTCGGCGCCAGGCGCATGATGGCCGCGAGGGCGCGGTCCGGGTCGTCGACGTGCTCCAGCACCTCGGCGCAGAGCACCAGGTCGTAGCGGCCCGGGAGCTGTCCGACGTCGTAGATGCTCGCCGCGTGGGTCTTGATGCGCGGGAACTTCGCGCGCAGGCGCGCCAGATCCTCTTCGTGCACATCGACGCCGGTGAAGCTCTTTTCCGGCAGCTTCTCGCTCAGGTACCCGGAGAGGAAGCCCTCGCCGACACCAATCTCGAGCACCGACTGAAGCGGGCCGGCCTCCAAGAACAGCGCGTGGACCCGGGTCACGAAACGCCGGATGAGCTCACGCTGAACCGGGTTCTTGGCGCGATACTTCGGTGTCTCGAAGCGGTCGAAGTAGCTGTCGGGGATCACTCTTCGCTCGCTCCGCGCTCGAACCCCGAGCTGCGTTTGACCACGAAGGGCACGTCCGGTCGTGAGTGGACCATCAGCTCCGCGATCAAGCCGGTCGCCAAGATCTGCACGCCGACCAAGATCAACAGCACACCCAGGCTGAGCAGCGGGCGATGCCCGATGGCCTCGCCCATCAGCTTCACGCCGACCAGGTACGCACACACGGCGAACCCAGCAAACAGGGTGGCGGTGCCGATGGCCCCGAAGAAGTGCGCCGGTCTGCGCTCGTATTTCATCAAGAAGACGACCGTCATCAGGTCCATCAGCCCCCGGAAGAAGCGGCTGCCGCCGAATTTCGTCTCGCCGTGTTTCCGAGCGTGGTGTTCCACCACGATCTCACCGACGCGGAAGCGTTTCCAGTGCGCCAGCACCGGCACGAAGCGATGCAGGTCGCCGTACAGCCGGACGTTCTCGAGCACGGCCTTCTTGTAGGCCTTGAAGCCGCAGTTCACGTCGTGCAAGTGGACACCGGTCGTGCGGCGCACCATCCAGTTGAACACCCGCGACGGGATCACCTTGGTGAACGGGTCGTTGCGTTTCTGTTTGTAGCCGCTGACGACGTCGAAACCCTCGTCGAGCCTCGCGAGGAAGCGGGGGATCTCCTTGGGATCGTCCTGCAGATCCGCGTCGAGCGTGAAGACGATGCGGCCCCGCGCCTGTCCGAAACCGGCGGCCAGCGCGGCGCTCTTGCCGAAGTTCCCCATCAGCTCGATCAGGCGCACGTTCGGCTGCTCTTCGACCAGTTTCAGGATCTCGGCCACCGAGCCATCGGTGCTGCCATCGTCGACGAACACGAGCTCGAACGTCTCGCCCTCGGGCAGCACTGGCAGCGTCGCGTCGCGGATGCGCTCGAACAGCTCGCGCAGGGTCTTTTCCTCGTTCAAGAACGGAATGACGAACGAGATGGCGATGACCGCGGGCGAGGACAAGGCGGGGGCATGCTACTCCGGACGGCGCTTGGTGATCCGTGCGAAGCGCCAGCCCGGGCGGGGAGCGGGTCGCGCCCCGGAAAAATCCTGGTCCCGCCCGCGCTTCGGCCGCCTGCCGGGAAAACTAGGTCGTCAGCCCGCGCCCGGGTCGTGCTACGGCCGGGGGGCCGATGGGCGAAATCACGGTCGTCTTTCCAGGCCAGGGGTCACAACGCGCGGGCATGGCGCGGGACTTCCATGACGAGTTCCCGCTCGCCCGTGAGGTGTTCACGGAGGCCAGCGATGCACTCGGGTTCGACGTCGCGAAGCTGTGTTTCGACGACGACCCGCGGCTCGATCTGACGGAGTTCACCCAGCCCGCGATCGTCACGGCAGAGCTGGCCATGCTGCGCGTCATCCAGAGCGAGTGGGGTCTCGCGCCGACGGCTTTTGGCGGTCACAGCCTGGGTGAGTACAGCGCGTTGTGCGGCGCCGGGGTGCTCCCCCTCGCACAGGCGGTGCGCCTGGTGCACCGGCGTGGTGCGCTGATGCAGGCTGCGGTCCCGGTGGGCGCGGGGGCGATGAGTGCGATCGTTGCTGCGCGCGTCGTCGAGGCGGGCATCGACGAGCTGATCGCCGATCTCGGGGTCGATGTCGCCAACCTGAACTCCCTCGATCAGCTGGTGATCTCCGGGCCCACGTCCGGGGTGGAAGCCGCCGAGGCGCGCATCGTGGGCAAGCTCTCCCCCGGTGCACACGAGGTCATTCGGCTGAACGTCAGCGCGCCGTTCCACTCGCGTTTGATGCGCGGCATCGAGGCCGAGTTTCGGGCCGAGCTCGAGGCCGCCGCGCCGCACATGAAGGTGAGCTTCGCAACCCGGGTCAGCTCGAACTTGCGGGGGGGCTTTCACGCGGGAACCCTCGATGATCTGCTGGCGGCACTGACGGGACAGATTTCAGGTACGGTCGACTGGTTGGCCAACATGCGTGTCCTCTCCGCCAATGCCGATCGCATCGTCGAGATCGGTCCCAACCGCCCACTCAAGCGCTTCTTCGGCACGCTGGGCGTGGAGATCACCTCGATCATCAGCGTGAAGACCGCCCGGAAGGGCCTGGCCTCGTGAGCCTCGCCTTCGACCGCGCGCACTTTGCGCTGATCCTCGGCGGCTCGAGCGGTTTCGGCCTGGCGACGGCGCACAAACTCGCGCGCCACGGCATGAACATCGCGATCGTGCACCGAGATCGGCGCGGCGCGATGGCGGGCATCGAGCCCGAATTCGAGAAGCTCCGCGCGACCGGCGTCGACTTCGTGGCGCACAACCTGGACGCACTCGCGGACGACGGCCGCGCGAAAGTGCTCGACGAGCTGACCGCGCGCATGGGCCCAGAGCGGCGAGTCCGTTTGCTGATGCACTCGATCGCCTACGGCAACCTCAAGCTCGTGGGGCCCCTTGCACCGGCGCACGGTCAGGCTGCTGGCAAAGCGCGCGCGCGTCTGGCCGAGCGGCTGGGAGTCGCCGAGGCTGCCCTCGGTGAAGCCGTGGATGCGCTCGTTGCCGAAGGGGAAGCGGGCGACGCACTGCTCCACCTGGCGTCGCCACCGCCGTACGACCCGGACGCACGGCTCGAAGACGAGGACTTCGCCCGCACCGTCCACAGCATGGGCACGAGCCTCGCGACCTGGGCACAGGCTGTGTTCGCGCGCGGGCTCTTTGCTGCCGACGCCCGGGTCATTGGCATGACCAGCGAAGGGAACGAGGTCGCCTGGCGCGGTTATGCCGCCGTGTCCGCCGCGAAGGTCGCGCTCGAGTCGGTCTCGCGTTCGCTCGCGCTCGAGCTGGGACCGTTCGGCGTGCGCTCCAACGTGGTGCAAGCGGGGGTGACGGACACGCCTGCGCTGCGGCTGATCCCCGGGAGCGCTCGGATGAAGGCTCACGCGCGACTGAAAAATCCCATGGGGCGGCTGACCACGCCGGCAGACGTCGCGGATTTCATCGCTCTGCTCTGCACCGACGAAGCGCGCTGGGTGAACGGGGCGCTGATCCGCGTCGACGGCGGCGAGCACATCGCGGGGTGAAGGTGGCAGAGCTCTTCCTCCACGCGCTCGGCCATTTTCACCCGGAGAACGTGCTCGACAACCGCTTCCTCGAGGAGCTCGACATCGGCACCACGAACGAGTGGATCCTCGAACGCGTGGGCATCCGCGCTCGCCGCACCGTGCTGCCGCTCGACTATTTGCGCGCGACCAAGAACAGCGACGTGCGGGCCGGCCAGGAAGCAGCGCTCTACTCCAACGTCGAGACCGGTCGCCGGGCGGCGCTCCACGCGCTCGAACGGGCCGGCCTGAACGCCAGCGACATCGGCATGGTCGTGGCCGGTGGGTGTTGTCCCGAAATGCAGATCCCGGCCGAGGCCTGTCGGATCGCTCAGGCTCTGGGCATCGAGGTCCCGGCCTTCGATCTCAACTCTGCGTGCTCGAGCTTCGGCGCCGATCTGCACGTGCTCGCTTCCATGAGCGGGCTGCCGCGCTTCGTTTTGGTCGTGAATCCGGAGAACACCACCCGCAGCGTCAGCTACGCGGATCGCGCGACGGCGGTCCTGTGGGGTGACGCCACCAGCGCCGCCATCGTCTCTGCCGACGAACCCGCCCGCGCGCGCATCGTGCAGACCTCCCTCGCGTCGTCCCCTGCAGGAGCAGGTACGGTCACGATCCCCCGTTTTGGACACTTTGCTCAAGACGGCAGCGCCGTGCAGCGTTTTGCCATCAAGACCACCCAGAGCTGTCTCGAGGCGCTCTTGCCCGATGCCCGCGCGCGCCAGACACAGACGGGCGGTCGGGTGCATTTCATTGGCCACCAGGCGAACCTCCTGGTGCTCGAGGCCGTGGCGCGCCGCGCCGCGCTCGGGCAAGACGAGCAGTGGCACAACGTCGTCGATTTCGGCAACACCGGCGCGGCGGGCGCGCCCAGCGTGTTATCTCAGCGCTGGGAAGAGCTCGAGCCGGGCGATACTGTGCTGGTCGCCGTCGTCGGCTCGGGGCTCACCTGGTCGAGCCTGCGCATCGACATCGGACAAGAGCCATGATCACTTACGCCGAGTTCTTGCAGCGCACGAGCTTCACCCAAGAGGAGCTCCTGGCGATCTCCCAGGGCAACCTGGTGGACGACCCGCCCGCCGAGTTCATCCGCCTGCCCACGCCGCCCATGCTGATGGTGGACCGGGTGCTCGAGATCACCCGCACCGGTCCCCGCGGCCGCATCGTGGGGGAGCAGGACATCCGCCACGACGACTGGTTCTTCCACTGTCACTTCCGCGGTGACCCGGTGCAGCCCGGCTGCCTCGGGGTCGACGCCGTCTGGCAGCTGGTTGGCCTGTACATCGCCGCGGCCGGCGCGCCGGGCTCGGGTCGCGCACTCGGTTGCAAGGAGGTCGAGTTCGCGGGGCAGATCCGGCCTTTCAACAAGGTCGTGCGCTACGAGATCGACATCCGCCGATTCTCGCAGCTCAAGGAGTCGGGCTCCGCGGTGGCCATCGGTTCGGCCAAGGTGCTCGTGGACGGCGAGCTCATCTACACCGTGAAGGACGCGAAGGTCGGCATGTTCCTCGGCATAGCTTACCCCGACTACCCTGCGCGCTCGGCCAACAGCGTCGGCGGGATCATGGACCGGAGTGAGGCATGACCCTGAGCGCGGAAGACGTGCTCGCGCTCATCCCGCAAGCCCGGCCGTTTCGTTTCATCGATCGGCTGGTCGAGCTCACCGAGAGCCGTGCCGTGGGGGAGTACACCTTTCGGCCTGATGAGAGCTTCTACGCCGGACACTTCCCCGGAGATCCGGTGACGCCGGGGGTGATCCTGATCGAGACGATGTGTCAGACCGGGCTCGTGGCGCTCGGCATCTACCTGCTCGGGCTCGAGGTCCCGCGGGACGAAGTCGCAAAGACGGTCACGCTGTTCACCGATTGCCAGGTGGACTTCGAGCGCATTGTGCGACCCGGCGAGACGGTGCGGGTGGAGGCCGAGAAGGTGTTCTGGCGGCGCAGAAAGCTCAAATCGAACGTGGTGCTCACGCTCGCGAGCGGCGAGGCGGTGGCCAAGGGCACGGTGTCGGGCATGGGAGTGATGCGCGATGGCTGAGCGACGAGTCGTGGTCACGGGCTTGGGTGTGCTCGCGCCCAACGGGCATGGTCTCGACGCCTTCGAGCGCGCGCTGCGCCATGGCGAGAGTGGCATCCGTCTCGTGCCGGAGCTCGCGGAGCTCAAGTTCGGGTGTCAGGTCGGGGGAGTCCCACAGGGCGTCGAACAACTGCAGTCCAAGTACCTGTCGGACGAAGAGCTCTACGCGATGAACCCGAACATGATCTACGCGGCCATCGCCGCCATCGACGCCTGGGTCGACGCGGGTCTGGCGCGGATCGCGACGGACGCCGAGCCGGACTGGAACACCGGCGCCGTGCTCGGGACGGGCATCGGCGGCATCGACACCATCGCCGAGAAGCTCGCGCCCAAGACCGACGCCGGCAAGGTCGCGCGCCTCGGCAGCACCATGGTCGAGCAGATCATGTCGAGTGGGAACAGCGCGCGCGTGGCGGGGCTGCTCGGCCTGGGGAACCAGGTGACGACCAACTCCAGCGCGTGCAACACCGGCACCGAAGCCGTGGTCGATGCGTTCCTGCGCATCCGCGAGGGTCGCGCCGAGCGCATGCTGGCGGGTGGCTCCGAGGGTCACTCGAAGTACATCTGGGCCGGGTTCGACGCGATGAAGGTGCTGAACCGCAGCAAGAACGACGCGCCCGCCGAGGCCTCACGGCCGATGTCGGCGAGCGCGGCCGGGTTCATTCCCGGCTCCGGCGCGGGTGTCTTGATGCTGGAGAGCCTGGAGAGCGCGCGAGCGCGAGGCGCGCGCATCTGGGCGGAGCTGCTCGGCGGTCACGTGAACTGCGGCGGACACCGGATGGGCGGCAGCATGACTGCGCCGAACCCCGAGAGTGTGCAGCGCTGTATCCGTGGCGCCGTGGCCATGGCCGGCGTTCAGGCTCGGGACATCGAGCTGATCAACGGGCACCTGACGGCGACCTTCGCCGATCCCCACGAGGTCGAGAACTGGCGCGCCGCCCTCGGGGTGAAGGCCGGGGAGCTGCCGCTGATTCAGTCGACCAAGTCCCTGATTGGCCACGCTCTGGGCGCGGCCGGTGGCATCGAGTGTGTCGCGTCGGTGCTGCAGGTCGCCCGAGGATTTGCCCACGGCTCGATCAATTGCGAAGATCTGCACCCGGGGCTAGAGCCGTTTGCCAGTCGAGTCGTGCACCAGACGCGAGAGATGCCAGAGCTCTCGGTGGTCGCCAAGGCCAGCTTCGGTTTTGGTGACGTGAACGGCTGTGTGATTTTCAAGAAGTATTCCGAGTGAGGAGCCTGAAGTCATGTCGATGTCGGAAGAGCAAGTGTTCGAGAAGGTCGTGGCCATCATCAAGCCCTTTGCCAAGGCGCCCGAGGCCCTGGCAAGCGCGAACATGGACACTTCCATCTTGAAGGATCTGAAGGTGAACTCCGCGCGCCTGGTGGACGTGGTGCTCGAGATCGAAGACGCCTTCGAGATCGAGGTGAAGGACGAGGACGCCGACAAGGTGAAGACCATCGGGGACGCCGTGCGGTTGATCCTCGCGGGCGCCGGGTGACACCCGGGCCCGGCGCGGTGCTGCTTGAAGGGCCGGGGGCTCGGTTGGCCGAGCCGAGCCCGAGCCGCGGCGCGATGCTGCTGGGGCTCGTCGGCAACGACATCGTCGATCTCGCGGACCCCGACAATCGCGCGTCGTTTGCGCGGCCGGGCTACGTCGAGCGGGTGCTGACGGCAGGCGAACGGCGCGCGCTGCACGAGTCTGCGGAGCCCGAGCGTTTCTTCTGGAGTTTGTTCGCTGCCAAGGAGGCCGCGTACAAGCTGCTGGTCAAACTCGGCGAGACGCCGGGCCTCTCGCATCGAAGGCTGGAGGTCTCGCCCGAGCTGCGCGAGGTTCGTCATCGGGAACTGGTCGTCCGCATCGATTTGACGCACGGCGAGACCTGGGTCCACGCGCTCGCGCATTCCGGGCCGCGCTCACCCCGCGTCGAGGTCTCGACGCTGTCACCTCATGCCCACGCGAGCGCGGCCGGCCGCGCCCTGCTGTGTCGCATGGCCTGCCAAGCTCTCGGGTTTGCTCTCGCAGAGCTCAGCATCGAACGCCGACCCTCCAGCGTGAGCTTCGACGGCTTCGAGCCCCCGCGGTTGTTCGGCCGCGGCGCGCCCACCGGAGCTGACGTAAGCTTGTCGCACGACGGCCGCTTCGTGGCGGCGGCGCTGGCGGCGCGATGAGGTGAGCGACGAGCTCGCGCTGGCGCAAGCGCACGCGGCCCGGTCGCGCTGGGCGGCGCAGCGCGCGACCGAGGAGAGGCCGACTCCCCCCCTTGCAACCGCACCGGGGCCAAGTCTAGCTTCGTCGTTTCGGTCTTGGTTGGGGGAGCTGTTCAGCCACCCGAGACCATCGGAGGCTACATGGATTCACACGTCACACCCGAAAAGATCATGCAAGTTGGGATGGGCTTCATGGCATCGAAGGTCCTGCTCTCGGCGGTCGAGCTCGACCTGTTCACGGTGCTCGCGACCGAGCCCCTACGCGCGGCTCAGATCGGCGACCGACTTGCGCTCCACCCACGCGCGCTCCACGACTTCCTCGACGCGCTGGTCTCCCTCGGGCTCCTGGCCCGCGAGGGGAACGGAGCCGCCGGCGTCTACACGAACACCGCGGAGACCGGGATGTTCCTGGTCAAGAGCAGCCCAGCCTACCTTGGCGGATTGCTCGAGATGGCGAACGCGCGCCTGTACCCGTTTTGGGGAGATCTGACTCCCGCTCTCAAGACCGGCGAACCGCAGAACGAAATCAAGCACGGCAAAGGCAACCTGTTCGCGGAGCTCTACGCCAACGAGGAGCGGCTGGAGCAGTTCCTTCGGGCGATGCAGGGCATTCAGATGGGGAACTTCATGCTGCTGGCGGAGAAGTTCGACTTCTCGAAATACAAGACGTTCTGCGACGTCGGCGGCGCCAACGCGACGCTGGCCAGCCTGATCGCCATGCGCCATCCGCACCTCGCCTGCATGTCCTTCGATCTGCCGCCGGTGGCTCCCGTCGCGCGGCGCCACGTCGAGGCCATGGGGGCATCGGGTCGTGTCAAGCTGGTGGAAGGGGACTTCTTCACGGACCCGTTGCCGGAAGCCGACGTCCTGACCATGGGCAACATCCTCCATGACTGGGACGAGGACCAAAAACGCGCGCTCATCACCAAGGTGTTCACAGCGCTTCGGCCGGGCGGGGCGTTCATCGCTGTCGAAAACGTGATCGACGACGCACGTCGGACGAATACCTTCGGGCTCTTGATCTCGCTGAACATGTTGATCGAGACCCCCGGCGGCTTCGACTACACCCAAGGTCAGTTCGCCGGGTGGTGCAAAGAGGCCGGGTTCTCCCGCACCGAGTTCGTGCCGCTCGCCGGACCGGCCAGCGCCGCCATCGCGTACAAGTAGCGGGTGTTTCGCTCAGCGCGGTCCCGGACGAACGGTGCGTTCCGGGGTCGCGCGGGAACCCTCGCTCTCACCAGTGACGATGACTCCACCACCGGTAACAAAGCGGGCCGGCTGGCACGAGCAGAACGAGCACGCCGAATGCCTTGTAGCTGAGGCTCCACGCCACCTGGGGAAAAATGATGATGCCGAGCACGAGCGCCAACACGAGGTAACCCACCAGCGCTGCAGTCCAGAGGGGGTTCCTCGGCGGCTCGGATTCAGCTTCAGGCTCGGGCTTGGGCTCGGGCTCCGGTTCGCCAATGCTCGCGCCACACCGCAAACACAGCTTCAGCCGCGGCGGATTCTCCCAGCCGCACGCGCCGCAGTACACCCCCGGGTCGGGCATCGAGCGCAGTATCGCACTTTCGGGCGACCTTGACCGCGGCGTCTGGACCGAACGGCTCGATGGTGGCCGGCCGTCGCGTGCTCACGGGCTGATGGGCAACGTCGGCGTCAGCGCGATCTCTCCCCGCAACATCTGACTGCCGGCGCCCGCGACGCGTAGATACCAGTCGCTCGGTAGCTTCTGACCGTCGGCGTCGAGGGTGACGAAGCTGCCCTGCGCGGGGGCGTCGGCGGCGGTCGCCGCCAGCTTGAACATGGCCGTGCCCTCGTCGACCTCGTCGAACATCGCGCCGTAGAGCATGTCGTTGCCGGCGCCGATGGCGTTGTAGACCTGGCGCCACCAGAACGCTCCGCCCTTGCGCGGGATCTGGTTGAGCGCACCGCCGTTCAGGTTCTTCCAGGAAAAACCAGGGAAGACCACCGGCAGGTAGTCGATGCCCTTGGCCTTCGTCACCAGCAGATCCGGCGCGATCTTGTTCTGTTTGAAGTTGTCCGCCCCGGCGTTGTCCGCGTAACGGCCCACGGCCCAGGGGCTCACCACGTCGAACGAGGTGTACACGGCGGCCCAGGCGGGATCGGTCTTCGAGTCGCTGTTCAACGTGCGCCAGTTGGTCGGCACTCCGCCCATCAGGGTCACCTGCTGGTTCGCCGGGGCGCCCGACTTGAACCACGAGATGAGCGCGCTTGCTTCGGCCGCGCTGCCCGGGCGATCCGTGAACCCAAGACCCCAGATGGCGAGCAGGGGTTTGCCTTTGTGCTTCAGGTAGCGATCGCTCGCCGTGACCTTCAGCCCATCGACCAGATGAGCCCAGTCCTTCTTGATGTCATCGACGAAGGTCGACGCCGATGCACCGGAGATGTCGTACATCATCACGAAGGTGCGTCCGTGGGCCTCGGCACCGGCGCGGGCGTTTTGCGCGACCTGGTCGCGGAACGCCAAGAACTTCGGATCCGAGAGCTCCGACAGAAACCGTTGCAAGAACACACCGTCGATGCCGGCGTCCTTCATCCACTTGAAGTGCCGGACGACGGTCTTCTGTGGATACGCCGAGTAGAGCTGTGCCTTCTTGTTACCCGCATAGGTGAGCTGAGTGTCGAACAGCTCGTCGGCGTCCAGCTCACTCGTGTCCGGCCACATGTCGACAGTTAGCTCGGAGGCGGCAGGCGTTTGTGATTTGAACCAATGCACCCAGCGGTTCGGCGGCGAGCCATCTCCGGGGCAGAGGAACCAGCCCTGGTAACCGAACATCAGCTTCTTGGTGAGGGTGGTTGCGTCGATGATCGGTGCGGTGCCACCCGTGCCGCCGGCACCACCAGCACCGCCGGTCGCAGCCGTGCCGCCCGCGCCGGCAACCCCGCCGCTTGCACCGCTTCCGGCGACCCCACCGCTGCCGCCAGCGGAGCCTCCCGCACCGCCACCGCCGCCAAGCCCCGCGCCGCCTCCCACGCCACCGCTGCCGCCCGCACCGCTGCTGCCGCCCGCGCCGCCGCTGCCTCCAGTCTGTGCGCCCCCGGCGCCGCCGCTACTGGAAGTCCCGGTCTCCTCTACCGAGCACGCGGTGAGGGCGACGACAGCCAAACAGTAAACGAAGCGCTCGAGCATCTCGTTCTTTTATCACTGACTCGTTGGCCGCTCACCGAGCTGCCGTGATCGTTCGGCTTTCTCCAGCGCGGCGAGCTCACCAATCAGCTCGAGCACCCGGCGTCCAACCGAGATCTGCGCTCGCAGTCGCTGAGGATCGGCGTCGAGCAGCTCGCCGAAATCCACGGGCTCCCCGAAGGCGATGATGATGGGCGGGCCGCTCCCGTCCAGGGTCGAGCGGCACTCCCGGACGAAGTCGTTGCTCATGCCGTTGACGAACACTGGAATCACGATCGGTTTCGCCGCAAGTATCACCCGTTCGAAGCCCTGTTCGGCGGGCAAGAGTGCGTAGGGGTCGTCGCCCTTGTTGCGTGTGCCCTCGGGGTGAATGCCCACGACGGTTCCGCACTTCTGCAGCTCGGCTGCCAGGAAATCCAGCCCCACCCGCGTCACCCCGCGCTTCTCGCTCTCGCGGTACACCGGTGGATACATGGAGAGGCCGCTGGCCACCGCGTTGGTCAAGATCCCGAGCGGATGGTCGTACCAAAACTGAGAGCGCACCGGGAAGAATGCCCGCTCACACCAGGTCACGTGTTTGTGGAGGTGTGTGAGCACCATGTACATGTCGAAGAAGCTGCGGTGGTTCGCCGCCAGCAGGACGCCCCGGTCGGGCTTCAGGCGTGTCATCGCCTCGAGCCCGAGCAACGTCATACGACGCTCCGAGACCAGGGTCATCCAGCGGCCGGTCACTGCCTCGTTGAAACGTCGAGCCAGTGCCTTGGCTCGCGGCGTCTCGTTGACGAAGCTGCCGATCCGGAGCGCCGTCCGCTCGAAGCGGCTGAGCGATGACAGATCGGTGTCGGTGACGCGCACGGTCTCTTGGTAGAGAAGCCCGCTACCCGAGGCAACGCCATTGTCTCGGGGCCTGCCCAGGCGTCAGCGCCCGTTGACGAAAGGTCACAAACATCACGTGAACTCGCGGTTTGTCCCCCGGATGAATTGCGGCGAAACGACCGTATTTCGCGGCGGCACGTCAATTGCTATGAATTGGGGGCCATGCGAAAGCTCATTGGGTTGCTCGGGTCCACTGTGTGCGTTTCCCTCCTGCTCGGCGCCTGCGGGGGCGACAGCGACAGCGGGCTAGGTAGCAAGGACGTACCGATCGACGACGTTCCGAAGCTGTACGCCGACGCCGTCTGCAAGGTGAGTGAGAAGTGTCTGGCCGGGCTGGCCGAGGTATTTTCGGGCGGGGAGAGCTGCCGGGGTAACTACGAGACGGCCATCGGCGAAGAGCTACCGCGGATCAAACAGGCCATCGAAGCCGGACGTGTCGTCTACGACGGGAAGAAGCTCGATGCCTGTCTGAGCGCAATCGCAAAGCGGGACTGCGGCGCCAGCGGCGAACCCGCGGAGTGCACGGCCGCGATCGACGGCACGGTCGCGGAGGGCGGAGATTGCCAGCTCGACGCCGAGTGCAAGGGTGGCAATGCGTACTGCAAGGTCGGCGCGAGCTGCCCGGGCAAGTGCGCCCCGAAAGAGCTGGCGGGCGGCCCGTGCAAGAATGAGTCGGACTGCGCCGGGGATCTGAAGTGCTCGGAAACGACGCAGAAGTGTTTCGTTCCGGCGACCCTCGACCAGGCCTGCGAGGGAGGCGGCACGGCTCCGGAGTGCGGAGGGAGTTTGTTCTGCATCGGCAGCGAGGACGAGGCCAAGAAGACCGGCACGTGCAAACCGTTCGATCAGGCGTTCTCTGGCAAGAAAGGTGAGCCGTGTTTCTTCAACGGCGCGCCTGCTTGCACCGCGGATCTGCGCTGCATCGTCGAGAGCTACGACGCCACCGCGGGCAAGCTCGTCACGGCGTGTGGTACCGGGTTTGCTGCGGGCGCGGCCTGCAAGGTTGCGATCCCGGATGCGTGCCCCATCGACCAGTTCTGCAAGGTGCCAAAAGACACCATCGACGGCACGTGCACGCCCAAGCCGAAGGCCGGCGAGCCGTGTGAACCGCAGTTCGACAACTTCGTGTGTGCTGCCGGCACGCGCTGCGAAGACGGCAACTGCCGCCCGCTGCAGAGCCTCGGCGCCCAGTGCAGCGTCGACGACGTTTGCATCAGCGGCAACTGCTTCAACGGCGGTTGTGCGCCAAGCGGCGGCTGCACCTGAGCTGGAGCCGGCGGCGTGGGCGTGCGCCGGAGCCGGCGGCGCGGACGTGAGCCTGCCTGGAACCGGCGCCGCCCGCTCGCGTCGCCTGCTCGCGCTTGCGCTGGAGCGAGCTCCGCCCGCTCGCGTCGCCTGCCTGCGTCGCCCACCAACGCGCCCTAGCGGACGCATTCTGGGAAAGGCGCGCGGCTCCACGCGAGCGCCGGACCCGCCGCGAGCCAGCGGGTTCCCCGGCCGCTCGGGTTCGGTTAGCGTTCGGCGGCCATGCTCAAGCAGACGCTGAAGGTCGGCATCGTGCAGATGTCGACGGTGGAGGACAAACAGACCAACCTCGACAAGGCGCTCGCACAAGTGCGCCACGCCGCGAGCCGCGGGGCGCAGATTGTCTGCCTTCAGGAGCTGTTTGCTTCGCCCTACTTCTGTCAGGTCGAGGACGCGGCGCTGTTCGAGCTCGGGGAGCCCATCAACGGTCCCACCACGAACGCCGTCGCCGCGGTCGCGAAGGAGACCGGAGTCGTCGTGCTGTCGAGCATGTTCGAGCGGCGTGCGCCGGGCCTGTACCACAACACCACCGTCGTGCTCGGCCCCAAGGGTGAACAGCTCGGTGTCTACCGCAAGATGCACATCCCGGACGACCCGCTGTTCTACGAGAAGTTCTACTTCACACCCGGCGACCTCGGCTTTCTGTGTGTCGACACCCCGTTCGCGAAGGTCGGCCCGCTGGTGTGCTGGGACCAGTGGTATCCCGAGGCCGCACGCCTCACGGCGCTCGCGGGCGCGCAGATCTTGTTTTACCCGACAGCCATCGGCTGGCATCCCGGCGAGAAGCCGACTCATGGCGCGGCCCAGCTCTCTGCGTGGCAGACCATGCAGCGCAGCCACGCCATCGCCAACGGAGTGTTCGTCGTTGCCGTGAACCGCGTCGGGCACGAAGGCGCGGCGAACGCCGGGCTCGAGTTCTGGGGACACTCGTTCGTGTGTGATCCAGCGGGTGTGGTGCTGGCCGAGGCCGGCGCGGGCGAAGAGACGCTGGTGGTCGAGCTCGATCTCGCACGCATCGAGGAGCAGCGCCGGGGCTGGCCGTTCCTCCGCGATCGCCGCATCGACGCCTACGCCGGGTTGCTCCAGCGTTATCTCGACCGAGGCTCCTGATGGCAGCAACTCGCAAGAGCCCGCGTCCCGCCGCGCCGCCGGTCGCAAAGTCGCCGCTGCGCATGCCGGCGGAGTGGGAGAAACACGCGGCGACCTGGCTGGCCTGGCCGCACAACGCCTCGGACTGGCCCGGCAAGGGCATGATGCTCGAGTGGGTGTTCGTGGAGATGGCACGCTGGCTCTCACGACACGAGCGCGTGCGTTTGATCGTGACCAATCGCGTCGGCCACGCTCGCGCCAAGGAGAAGTTGCGGGCCGAGGGCGTGGACCTGTCGCAGGTCGACTTCGTTTTTGCAGCGACCAATCGCTCCTGGACGCGCGACTTCTTGCCGACCTTCGTGCTCGCCGCCAAACGCCGCCGGGTTGCCATCAAGTGGCAGTTCAACGGCTGGGCTCGTTACCCGGACTTCGAGCGGGACGACAGCGCTGGCGTTGCCATTGGGGAGCGCTTCGCGGATTCCATGCTGTGCCCAACCTACCCGCGTCACGGAAAAGCGGCGCGGGTGGTGCTCGAAGGCGGCGCCATCGACGTCGACGGCGAGGGCAGCCTGCTCGCGACCGAGCAGTGCCTGCTGACCGGCCCACGCGCGCGCAATCGTGCGCTCGGGCGTGATGGTACGGAGCGCATCTTGCTCGAGAGCTTGGGTGTCTCGAAGGTGTTGTGGCTTCCGGACGGCATCGAGGGCGACGATACCAGCGGCCACATCGACGACTTCGCGCGCTTCGTGGCGCCCGGTCGCATCTTGCTCGCCCAGGAAAAGAATCGGCGCGACCCGAACCATCGCATCTTGGCCAAAGCAGCCGAACGCCTGCGCGGTGCCACGGATGCCCGTGGCCGCAAGCTCGAGGTCATCCCGCTGCCGATGCCCGAACCCGTCGTCTTCTCGGGGCAGCGCTTGCCCGCGAGCTACGCCAACTTCTACCTCGCGAACGGCCTGGTCTTGGTGCCGACCTTCAACGACAGATTGGACGGCGCCGTGCTCGGCTTGATGCGCGAGCTCTTCCCCAAGCGAGACGTCGTCGGCATCCACTGCCGGGATCTCGTGCTCGGCCTCGGCACCTTGCACTGCAGCACACAACAAGAGCCGGCGTAGGCACGCCAGCTCGACGTTTTTCAGAGCCCGAGCTCGAGCGTGGAAGCGGGGACTCGCCCGGCTCTTCCCACGACCGCGACCGCTGAGCTAGCCTGCTCGCCATGCGTCGAACTCGCTGGTTGGTGGTCGCGCTGATGTTGCTTTCTCTCCTCGCCTGCAAGAGCGGCAAGAAGGGGCGCTCGTCCCTGCCGCCCGAGCCGACCACTGCGCCGGTCAAACAGCAGTTTCGCCCGAGCGCAGCGCTGCTCGAGAAAGTCTGCGAGGGCGCCGGCGTGCCCTCCATCGAGCCGCAGCCGCGGGACAAAGCCAGCGCGGCGCTCTTTGTGCGTGCGGAGCCGGGCGGCAAGCTGGAGTACAAGGCCTACGAGGACTTCGTGGCCAACCGGGAGACGCTCGCCGTCAACCTCGAGGACGCTTCGGTCGTGGTCTGCCTGGACGTGACCAAGAAGAAGAAGCTCAAGACTTGCTCGATGAAAGCAATGGACCCGACCAAGGGCGGAGGCACGCTGAACACCTACAGCTACGAATACGTGGTCACGCTGCGCGAGACGAGCACGGGCAAGGTGCTCAGTGAGCAGAAGAAGACCCGCGTTGACGACAAGTGCCCAGACTTTCACGCCTTCAAGAAATCCGAGGAAGACCTCGAGCTGCCGTACGAGGTCAGCGCTGGGCTAGCGGTGTACAACTACCGCGCCGGGAAGTGATCGCGCGCACCGCGCGCTGCCCGGCCAACCTCCGCGTGCACCACCGCCGGGGTCTGCAGCTTCGACAGTGCGCTCACACATGCCTGGGCGGCCTCTCGGCTCGGCGACTCGATCGTCACATGTTCCCCGTCGAACACGGCGTGGTTCACGTGAGCGAGCGCCTCTCCGAGGGAAAGCCCCAGGTGCGACATCAGCGTGCGGATCACCGCCACCGTGCCGACGCTGACCGGCCCGCACAGATCCGGTTCGATGCGGAGCGTGACGACAGACCTCGTGTCCGCGGTGGTCACCGGGGTCAGCGATCCTTCGCGCAACGGAAGCCCAGCGTCACGTCGCGGTAGGTCGACGCACGCGAGGCGCGTTTCTTCGGGCGGAGCTCGTCCTCTTTCACACTCTCCCAGTTGCCACCGCGGACCACCTTCTTCGAGGCATCCGCCGCCGCGGCTCCGTAGGCCCCGTACGCCGTGCTGGTCCACTCCGTGAGGTTGCCCGCGAGATCGTGAAGCTCGAAAGCGCCGGTCGTCTTGCTCCCGACGCGGCATGGCGCCCGGCGATTCCAGCAGGTGTTTTCGTCGGAGGGCAGGGAGGTGCCCCAGGGCCACGCAAGTTTGTCGTCGCCCCCGGAGGCCGCCCACTCCCACTCGGGTTCGGCTGGAAGACGCGCACCCTTCCACGCGCAGTAACGGCTCGCGTCGTCGAAGCTCACGCAGCTCGCGGGGAGGTCAGCGTTGTCCGAGAGGTTTGCACTGCAGAGGGCGCTCTGTGCTTTGTGCTCCGCCTCGGGCAATGCCGACAGCAGTCGCACCTCCTTCGGTAACGCATCACAGGCTTTGTTCTTGGCACACGACTGATAGTCCGCCACGGTCACCTCGTGCGTGGCGAGGCAGAACTCGGCAACCGCAACCTTGCGCGCGGGGTGTTCATCGGCGCCGCCGCTGCCGGCGGGTGAGCCGAGCCAAAGCTCTCCGCCCGCAACCAGAACCATGCCCCGCGGACACGGTCCATCCACCGCGGCCGACTCATCCGGTGGGGCGGATGGTTTCGCGGTCGCTGCAGGTGCTGCTGGTGGCGCCGGCGGCGATGCGACCGGGGGTGTGCCGCAAGCAACAGCAAAGCCGAGCCCACTCAGCACGGCCACGGAGTTCGATAATTTCCGCATGACGTCGGGAGTTTCGACAACCCCTGAGCGTTTGGTCAAGGCGCGCGAACACCGCGAGATTTTGGCGCTTTCATCCGGGCGCCGGCTTGACTCGGGAAAATCGTTGCCAGTTAGTTGAAAACATTGGGGCCCTAGGTCACGTTGGGGCCCGACTCATGCAAAGTGCCTCTCACATGCTGCGACGGGCGACCGGCTTCTTGGCCCTGGCGTTGGGGCTCGGCCTCACGCTGCCCGCCTTCGCCGCCCCGAGCGAGTCACCCAAGACGGCCAAGGCCGGCAAACACAAGTCCAAGTCCAAGCACCGCGGCAAACACGCCAAGCAGGCGCCCAAGGCCGAGAAGAAGCGGGCAAGAGACAAACGCGCCGAGGCCATCGCAAGAGCCGACAAGAAGAAGTCGGCCAGCGACGCCAAGGTGGCTGCCAAGGCCAAACCCGCCGCCGACAAGCCGCTGGCCAAGGCCAAACCCGCCGAGGGTGCCGGGGCTGACGGCTCGAAGGCAGACAAGAAGGACAACCACGAGGCCAACTGGGTAGTTCAGAAGCCGACGGCGGCGACCCAGACTCAGAAGTCGGCAGAGGAGCGCGGCATCAACCCGTGCAACACCCCCGACAAGGGCTGGGGCGTCTACGACAAGTGGAGCCGCGCGCCGTCGATGGGCCAGATGATCTCGCCGGGCAAGGGCGGCATCGCCTCGAACGGTGGGTTCGACGTGGTGTTCCACTTCCACGGTCACGAACCGGTCCGCAAGGAGTGGACGCAGGTGATGGACGGCGCGGTCCTGGTTGGAATCGATCTCGGGATCGGCTCTGGACCGTATGCCTCGACATTCTCCTCGCCCGAAGCCTTCAAGAAGCTGGTTGACAGCGTCGAGAAGGCGATGGCGGACAAGACCGGCAAGAAGAACGCTCACGTGCGACACGTCGGCCTGTCCGCGTGGAGTGCGGGTTATGGCGCGGTCGGTGAGATCCTCGGCCAGCCCTACGCAAAGAAGCTCGTCGACACCGTGATCCTGCTCGACGGCCTCCACAGCGGCTACTCCGGCGACTCGCTGAACGAGCTCCAGCTCCAGCCCTTCGTCGACTTCGCCAAACAAGCCGCAGGCAAACACGGCTTCATGTTCGTGAGCCATTCGTCGATCATTCCGCCGGGCTACGCATCCACGACGGAGACCGCGAAGTTTCTGATCGAGAAGGTCGGCGGCCGACCGCGCAAGACCAAACCGCGCGGCGCCGATCCCATGGGTCTCGACCTGAATTCCCGCTTTTCGAAGGGGAATTTCCACGTGCGTGGCTACAACGGCAACGACAAGATGGACCACTGCGCGCACATCGGACTCTTGCGCGACGTGCTGAAGGTCCACGTGAAGCGGCGCTGGGACTCTCCCAAGGGTCACGCCAAGAACTGACGAGCCGCGCCCCCATGTCGGTCGTCGAGGAGCTGGCGGAGTTCGTCTGCGGCCTCGGTTACGACGATGTTCCAGCGCGGGTCCGGGAGCTGACGAAAGCGCAGACCGCGAGTGTGCTCGCCGCCATCTTCGCCGGTCAGCACAGCGTGGACGCGGCCGCAGTGAAGAGCGCTGCACTGACCTTTCGACCATCGGGTGAGGCCCGGGTGATCCCGACCGGTGAGCGTGTCGGCGTGCGCGACGCGATCTTGATCAACAACGCCTACTCGATGGCGCTCGACTACGACGACTACCTGTACATGGGTCACACCGGCCACTCCGCCGTGCTGGTGGCGCTGGCACTGGGGGAGGCCGAAGGTCATTCGGCCAGAGACGTGCTCACCGCGCAGGTGGCCGGCAACGAGATCGGCGGGCGGGTCGGCGCGAGCGCCGTGCTCGGGCCCCAGAACGGGCAGGCCTGGAGCTTCATCCACGCGATCATCGGGGCGGTCGTGGCGTCGAAGCTCTGGAAGCTCAGCCGCGCCGAGACCGCCCACGCGCTCGCCATCGCGCTCTATCAACCGACGTTCACCCTGTGGCCCGGGTTCATGGGGCCGGGGAGCAAGGTCCTGACGTCGGCGCACCCGAGTGTGGTCGGGGTCGAAGCAGCGGCCTTCGCGCGGGCGGGCATGACCGGGGCGCGGGAGATCTTCGAGCATCGGCGCAAGGGATTCTGGGCTTCGTTCACCTATGCCCCGCTACCCAAGATGCTGGGTGGCCTCGGGGAAGCGTGGGTCAGCGACACGCTGGCCTTCAAGCGTTACCCGGGCTGTGCGTACATCGACACGACGCTCGATGCGTTGTTCGCGGCGCTCGCCGAGTTCCGGCACGAGCGGGGTCGTGCCCTCGCCCCGGAGGAGGTGCGGCGCATTGTCGTCGATGCGAGCCTGCTCACGGTCGAGATGGACAATCTATCGAGTGAGCACGTGCACGCGGATGAGCCGCTGTCGCCGGTGAACATCAATTTCTCGATCCCGTTCAACGTCGGCATTGCCATTGCCGCAGGGAAACACGACGGCGCGGCGCTCGCGCAGACGGAGCTCGACGCGCGGGCTGTACTGATCCGTGAGCTTGCTGCCAAGACCGAGCTTCGGCACGACTGGGGCATGTCCCTGGCGGTCGTGCGTGCGTTCGATGGGGTGCTCGGCGGTGGTGGGGTGATGGCCGAGCTTCGGCCGAGTCAGGCGCTGGCGATCTTGGCGGGCTACCAGCGGCAGCTCGGGGGAGCGAAACGAACCGGGGTACGCCCCGCGGCGCTGATGGGGGAGTGGAGCGCGATCTCGAGGATGCTCCGAGCGGCTCGCCGGCGCGCGTCGTCGGGCGTGGCGGGCAGCCGGGACTTCACGGGGTTCCGCATGGTGTTCCCGGCTGAGGTGACGCTCGAGACGAACGACGGGCGCTCTCATCGTGCCCGCAAGGACGTGCCCCTCGGCGCGCCGGGCCTGGAAGGGCGCGCGGCGGTGGCCCACGACAAACTCGTGCACGAAGCTCAGCCCCGACTCTCGCCCGAGGGTGCCGCGCGTCTGTCCGAGTGTGTCAGGAACCTCGAACTGGCACCGATCGCGGCGCTAGTGGACGCCGCGTGTGGCAGGTGACGCCGACCAGGACCCTCCGCTAAGCTCGGCGCCCATGCCGGACGAGGCGCCCCCTTCGCTACGCAAGGTCGCGCCAACGGCTGCGCTGTTTCTCAAGCGCAACCCGCCCGTCGGCGCGCGTCCTGGCGCGCTCGCGATCCACAAAGATTCGCCGAAGACCCGGATCCGGGTGATGGCGTTCGATGAGCAGCGCCTGAACGAGGTCGAGATCGACGAGATCTCCGAAATCCGCGAGCTGATGAAGCAGCATGCGGTGACCTGGGTCGACGTGCAGGGTCTTGGTGACGAGCGACGGCTGCGCGAGCTGGGTGACCTGTTCGCGCTGCACCCGCTGGCGCTGGCGGACGTGGTGAACGTGCCCCAGCGACCGAAGACGGACAGCTACGAGGGGCAGCAGCTGTTCATCTGCGGCATGCTCCACTTGGACGAGCACGGTGATCTGTCCACTGAGCAAGTGAGCCTGTTCATCGGCAAGGGATACCTGCTCACATTTCAGGAGCGGGCCGGGGACGTCTTTGATTCACTGCGCACGCGCCTGCGGGACAACATCGGGCTTCTGCGTGCGTCGGGAGCGGACCATCTGGCCTACGCCATCATCGATCGGGTCGTCGATGGTTATTACCCGGTGCTCGAGGCGTTCGCGGATGAGCTCGAGGCGCTCGAGGAGCGGGTCATGCAGCGCCCGCGGCCGGCGCTGCTCGTGCGCGTGCACGAGGTCAAACGCACCCTCTTGCTGGTGCGCCGGGCGGTCTGGCCGCTGCGCGACGCGCTCTCGGGTTTGATTCGTGATCCGGTGCCGATGGTGACGGACTCGGCGCGGATGTACCTGCGCGACACCTACGACCACTGCCTCCAGATCTCCGAGATGGCGGAGAGCTACCGCGAGCTGGTGAGTGAGCTGACCAACACGTACATGTCCGTGATTTCGAACCGCACCAACGACGTCATGCGCCTCTTGACGGTGGTGACGACGATCTTCATTCCGCTCACGTTCATCGTCGGCGTCTACGGCATGAACTTCGACAACATGCCCGAGCTCCGCTTCAAGAACGGTTATTTCATCACGCTGGGAGCGATGGCCGGCATGGGTGCGCTGATGCTCATCTACTTCCGCGTGCGTGGCTGGCTCGGCGACCCCGACGAACCGCTGGAACCGGGTGACGACTTGCGCCGGCGAGAGTGAATTCCAGCCTCGACGGAGGCGAGCTGGTGAGCTCGGGAGCGGCCGCCGGAATAGGGCGCGGTCCGCGCAAATACGCCAGCACGACCGCGAGTCGATTCAGATCCGGCTTGGGCTCCAGCCCGCGCGCGAGCCGGCGGATCTGCCCCTGATAAAACGCGCCCTGGATCAGCGAGTCGAGGCGCTTGATGCCCGTCGCAATGCGGATCGGCGTGGCCGAGTCCGCCGAGCCACTGAGCAGGCGTGCGGGCAGATCGGGCTCGATGGCCAGCGGGCGCGCCAGCCCGACCACATCCACGGCGCCGCCCGCGAGGGCCTCACTCATGCCGCGTGCGGTGCGAAAGCCGCCGGTCACCATCAGCGGAACACGGGTGCGCGTGCGGACCTTCTCCGCGTACTCGAGGAAGAACGCTTCTCGCGCGTGGCTGGACGCGGCTTTCGTCTTGGCTTCATCGAACATCACGGCGGACTCGTAGGTGCCACCGGAGATTTCCAGGAGGTCGATGCCCTCGGCCTCGAGTGCCTCGACCACCCGCATGGACTCCGCTTCGTCGAAGCCCCCGCGCTGAAAGTCGGCCGAGTTCAGCTTGACGGTCACGGGGAAATCGCGACCGACGCTGGCGCGGATGCGGCGCACGATCTCGAGCAAGAAGCGCCGTCGATTGTCCGGAGTGCCACCCCAGCGGTCCTCGCGCAGATTGGTGAGCGGGGACAGGAACTGATTCACCAGGTAGCCGTGAGCCGCGTGGATCTGCACACCGCTGAAGCCCGCCGACTGAACGATGGCGGCGGTGTTTGCAAAGCGGTCGATGATGTCTTCCACCTCAGCGTCTTCGAGGGCGCGCGGCCGAGCGAAGGCGCCGAACATGCCCTTCATGGCCAGCGCGGACGGTGCGACGGGCTCGGCGCTGGCCAGGCGCGGGGACTGCCGCCCCGGATGGTTGAGCTGCACGAAGGCGTGGTTGCCGGCGCTCGTGGCGGCGTGTGCCCACGCGCGGAGCTCGGCGGAATGGGATTCGTCTTCCACGACGACGTTGCCGGTCTCGGCGATGGCGGTCTTGTCCACCATCACGTTGCCCGTGATCAAGAGCCCGGCGCCGCCCGCAGACCAGCGACGGTACAGCCGGACGAGCGCCTCGTTGGGAGCGCCGTCCGCGGCTGCCAGGCGTTCGCTCATGGCGGACTTGGCCAGGCGATTTTGCAGCACCGCGCCGTTGGGCAAACGAAGGGAGTGACTCAGGCTGGTGGTCATGACGTAGGGGGTCTCACTTTCTGGGCTGAAGCAGTCGAGTTGCCAGGCGGCGGGCGCTGGCCAGCGCGACCTCGCGATCGGTCTTGGCGAGCACGCCGAAGTTCGCGCGGCCACTCGCAGCCAAAGACACCAGGCCGTGCAGTCCGGCGTAGAGCAGCCGCGCGTCGGCGTCCGGATCGTCGGAGCCTGCCTCATCGAGCTTGGTAACGAGCGTCTGCCACATGGCTGCGGCGGGGCTCGGGTTGTTGAAGGCTCCACGCTTCCTGAGAGCGGTCCAGTCGTAGCGGCGCTCGAACATCAGTGCGTACAGGGCTGGGCTATCCAGCCCGAAGCCCACGAAGGCCTCCGACAGCTGCGGCAGGTCGCCGCCGGTCGTGAGCACGGTGCCGAGTCGTTCGACCAGATCGACGAAGCCCGCCTGGGACACCGCGTACAGGAACCCGTCGAGCGAACCCCAGTGGTGATAGAGCAGCGACGTCGTCTTGCCGACGAACTTGCTCAGGTCCCGCGCCGTGAGCGCATCGGGGCTCAGGCGCCCCCGGGCCAGGGCCCGGCAGACCCGGGAAACAGCGACTTCGGCCTCGGACATAACGTTGTTACGTCGGAACATAACAGCGTTACGTTACTTGTCAAGCAGCCCGCTCCGCCTTTGCTTCGCTCCGGCCCCCGTGTAAGGGCGAGGCCATGGAGCGAACGGGGAGTTGCATGTGTGGCGCCGTCACGTTTACGGCCAAGGGGGTCAGCGCCGAGGGCAGTGTTTGTCACTGTGGCATGTGTCGCAGGTGGGCCGGCGGACCGTGGATGGGCGTGAGCGTCGATTCCATCGACTGGCAGAAGAACGACAGCCTCACCACGCTCCAGTCCTCGAAGTGGGCCGAGCGCGGATTCTGCAGCAAGTGCGGCTCGGGTTTGTTCTACCGCTTGACGGCCGACGGCAAGTACCAAGGCATGACCTCCGTCTCCCTCGGCAGCCTGGACGACCCGAGTGGCATCACGCTCACCAAAGAGTGGTTCATCGACAAGAAGCCGGACGCCTACACGCTCGCTGGTGATCGCAAGAAGGTCACCGAGGCAGAGGTGTTCGCGATGTTCTCGGGCGGGTGAAGGAGCTCGGGCGCGGCACGAACGGTCGCCGAGCGACGCGAGCCGAGTAGCGGTTCAGGACGAAGCTCTTCGTCGGCCGACTGCGCCGAGGTCCGAGCACTCGGAGACGAGTGCCGCTCGCGGGCACCAAGAAGCGTCGAGACATAGGCTACGCAGCTGTGTCCCCAGTGCCCGGGGCGCTACCCGTCCCCGAAAACGCCTGCGCACGCTGGAACGTTGTTGCAGGAGACCAGGAGCTGCCAGCCGTCGGGGACGAATGCACCGCTGAAGACCCAGCACCAACCGGAAGCGTCGATGCCACAGGACTGAATTGCCGCGAAGTCCTTCGGGTACCAGCCACCGTCGGCGGTTAGCCAATAGCCCGTCCAACAGCCGGCGTAGCCAGTCCCACCATCCTGGACTTGCTTGCCCTTTAGCGCAACGCAGGGCACGCCCGTCGCCACGCACTGTGACTCGTCGAGACCCTGACACATCGAACCAGCGTCAGCAGCGTCCGCCTCGCCCGCTGCGTCACTCGTTTCGCCCGTCGCGTCGGTCGCGCCGTCGCCTACGCCAGTTTCCGCGTCGCTCGCGTCGCCCGTCACGTCGGTCGCGCCGTCGCTACCGTCTACGACGCCTCCCCCTGAACCGCCCACTCCCGAGGCAGCGCTACCGCCGCCTCCCTCTGCGGCACCCACGCCACCCGTCGCGGGGCGCAATGAGCCTTCTTCGGAACACCCATGGACGGCCGCTGAGAACCAAACCACCCCTGCGCAGATGAAGCTCGGAACAGCGCGCATTTGTCAGCTCATCTGCATCAGCGAGTAGTAGGTGAAAACGTGAACCTACCGTGTCTGACCGGAGGGTACGTCGTACGCTCGAAGGTGACGACGATCCGCCGCCGGAACGGATCATCCACTAGCTGAACGATCTCACTAGTGCACGAGAAAGGACTTGAACCTTCACTTCCTCTCGGAAACCGGAACCTAAATCGGGAGCTTGTGTCGCGAACGGATGCGAACCGAGGTGATCCGCGATGTTGCGAGAGGGCGATCAGCGTCGTTGGGGCTCGTTCGCGGCGGTGCCGACGATTCGCCGACGATTCAGCCGAGCAGAATTGAATGTCGTTCGGTAGGCCGAGGGTCACGTCGTAGGCTCAGGTCGTGGCCACGAAGCGCAAGGCACAACCAACGGTAGCGGCGCCGTGGAGAGGCCCGTGGCTCGTCCACTTCTTCCGGCGGTTCGACCGCTCGGTTCCTGGCCGAGCTTTTCTGGAGGCGTGCCCCGAGGCCGTGCGGGCAAAGATGGTGGCCGTGCTCCAAGCGGTGGCTGCGGCACCCCCACCATCGTTCAGCGGCGGTGGTTACTGGGAAGCCATGCACGACGAGATGAAGGGTTGGTACGAGGTTCGCGTCGATGGGCCAGACCGGCATCACTACCGGCTGTTCTGCTTGCTCGAACGAAATGGCGCGACGCTCGGGCTCGGCGGCCCGAGCATCGTGATCATCGTGGGCAGGGACAAGCCATTCAAGACGAAGCTCTCGTCGGCCGACTACGCCGAGGTCCGAGCACTCGGAGACGAGTGCCGCTCGCGGACACCAAGAAGCGTCGAAATGTAGCCTACGCAGCGGTGCCGGCAGCGCCCGTCCGCTTGTCCTTCGTCGATGCTTTCGGAGTTGCAGGGACAAGCTCGACCTTCAGGTGCAGCGCCGCCGCCAACTTGACGACGGTGGCCATCGTGGGGTTTGCCTCCTCGTCCGTGAAGAGCCGGCGGACGATCTCCGGCTTGGCCGAGATGCGCCGTGCAAGCTCGGCCTTGCTCATGCCGAGTTCCAGCCGTGCCGCGTCGAGCCTTCGGACGATCGTGTCCACGGCGTCGATCTCGCGCTTGGCTTTCTGGTGTTCAGCGGCAAACCCCGCGTCCTTCATCTGGGCGTCGAAGAACTTGTCGAACCCGGTTTTCGGTCGCCTCGGCATGGCAGCGTCTCCTGTCCGAGTGTAACACACAAGTTACGCCTGGCAACGGCTTCACTAGCCTGACTGCGCATGATCTCAGGGCCACGTTCGTCACGCTCGCCTGGCCATGGACGCACCGAGGACTGGGTCCGGACCGGGACGGGCCACCGGTCATCTAGAGCTTGACGGTTGCCGGTCGCCCCCATGCCGGGGACTGCGCCGCCTTCGCCCGGGTCTGGATCTTCGCGAGCACATCAGCGAGCTCCACAACCCACCGAGTGAAGGAACTTGGCCGCCGTATTTTCTGCAGGTCGTGTTGGATCGCCGGCCCCCCAACACCTCACGGTTCGGTCGTCTTCGATTTCACACGAGGTGAATCCCCCTGCGCTGAGCCGGCTGTACACATGGTGCGGCACCTCACCCTCATCGTGTCCGCCGCACGACAGCATGAGTGCTGAAACGAGTGCGCATAGCGAGCGGGTTTCCATAGCGCTGTCAGTGAATCAGCCTGCTCGGCATCGCAGAGAAGTACGCAAAGCGTCCTGCGGGAAATCCTACGTCTGCTTCAACAATGGGCACTCCAGAGACCCGCCAGTTCACATGGATCTGGCCAGCCGGGAGGTTGAAGTACCCTGCGCCGCCGGTCTCGTCCGTGGCGCTTGCCTCCGTGTCCGGCACAGTTCCGGACTGAAACCATCGAAGGGAGTTGGCCCCAACGGGGGAAGCCGTGAATTCGGCCCCTTCCGCCGGTGTGTCTGTGCAATCCCACAGTCGGCTGAACAACTGGACGCTGTCACTCTTGGGCGAGATTGCCAGAAACGCGAAAAGTTGATCTGCGGCTTGCTCACTAAGAACCTCGATCATGACCGCGTCCGTTGCCTGGGTCACGGGTGGGAACACGAACGCATCCGTGGTCACGAAGCCGGAGCGTTCTACCCGGAAGTACCCGCTCCAGCCTGCCGGAGCGACGGGCCATTCCAAGCTGGCCTTGCCAGCAGAGTCCGTGGTCGCCTTGGCAAGAGGAGATGCACACAGCTGGTCCGTCGGATCACAGGTTCGAACTAGCGCTGAATCAACAGCGCCGGACGACGCAAAAGGAGTAACTCGTACGGAGACCTTGGCGACGAGCCCTGAGGAAGGTTCGATGGGTTCGTTCAGGCAAGCCCATTCCGATCCCAGGTTCCCTCCGCCTCCACCGCTTCCAGCGCTTCCCCCTGCTCCGGCCGATCCGTCTGGACCGTTGTTCTTGGACGACACGCCGCCGCAGGACACCAAGAGGATTGGCGCCCACCAAACGTGCCGCGAACTCCGCGTTGAGTGACGATCCAACTCTAGCCTCCGGAGGGAAACAGTGGGCCACCATCGCGCTTTTCGGTCGGATCAGTCGCGAGGCGCATCGCGCAGGAACACGAGAAAACCAAACTGAATCCAGTGCACGAGAAAGGACTTGAACCTTCACTTCCTCTCGGAAACCGGAACCTAAATCCGGCGCGTCTGCCAATTCCGCCACTCGTGCCAGTCGGGGTGGAGCCTAGCTGCGGGGCCGCGGGGCGCGCAACTGGCTCAAGGTTTGCCGGTTCCGGGCGGATTCGTCTCGCACCACTTGATGTGCGCTGCGTCGGGCATGGCGCTGGGCGCTCCGGTGGGTGGCGTCAGGAACGGCGGGCTCGCGAAGTCGAACAGGTCCAGCATCGGCCAGGCGTTCGCATCGCGTGCGGTGAGCGCCGGGAGATCGAAGCGGTTCTCGATGAAGCGCGTCACGCTGGTCAGGTCCGCCTGGAAATGGCTGACGTAGCCGGCCTTCACGTACGGCGACGCCACGATGATCGGGACGCGAACGCCGAGCCTGCTGTAGCTGTGGGAGTAGGGCAGGATCAAGTCGGGCTCACAGGCCTGTGGTGGCGGCACGTGGTCGTAGTAGCCGCCGTGTTCGTCGTAGATCAGGAAGAACACCGTCTTCTTCCAGACCGCCGGGTTCGAGGTGAGCGTGGCGTACACGTCCGCCACGAGCTTCTGCCCGAGCTGCGGGTTGCTCGGCGGATGTTCGTCGTTCTGATACGGGCCGCTGAACGCCGGATCGAGCAGCACCAGGCCCGGCAGAGTGTCGTTGGCCACGTCCGAGTTGAAGTCGGACATCTTTCCACCCAGATTCTCGCTGGTGAGGCCGAACACCGTGGCGAACGACGTGATGCCGTCGCGATAGACCTTGAAGGACTTGCCGGCGGCCTTCATCAGATCCGTGATCCGCGGCGCCGTCTTGTAGATGGGGTCGGCGATCGGATCGACCGTCTCGGTCTTGGTGTTTCCCCAAGCCGTCCCCGCGTAGAAGAAGAAACGGTTGGGCCAGGTCGGACCGAGCGTGGACGAGAAGAACCGATCGCTGATCGAGAACGTCTTGGCCATCCAGTAATAAAACGGGAAATCGTTCTGATCGTGATAACCCATGGCCCGCGCGCCGCCCGGGTTGTTCGTCTTCACGAAGCCGTCCATCTTGCCCTGGTTCCACTGCTCGTGAACCGGCTCCCAGTCGTGGTCCACGTCCTGAATGCAGAAGCGGGTCTCGTGGAACCGGTAGATCTTCTCGCCGTTCGTCGGGTCGATGTTGAAGTCCTGATCCGTCGCGACGTCGACGTCCTTCACGCCGTAGGCCGGCAGCTTCGAGAAGTAGTGGTCGAAGCTGCGGTTCTCCATCATCAACACCACGATGTGCTCGAACGGCAGCGTGTCGCCGTGCGGTACGCTGGGGCCGACCGTCTCGGTCGTGAGCGCACCCTTGTCGTACTTGCACTGCAGGCGGTCGAGCATGTGCAGGTCGTAGGGCAGTGGGCTCGGTCCCCCGGTTCCGCCGCTGCCCGCAGCGCCGCCGGTGCCTCCTCCGCTCACGCCGCCACTGCCGCCGGTCCCGCCCGCGGCGCCGCTGCCACCCGCACCGCTGCCGCCCGCCCCGCCGCTGCCGCCCGTGAGGCCGGAGCCGCCGGAGCCGCTGACGCCGCCAAGTCCTCCCGTTCCGCCGCCGGAACCACCCCCGCCGCCGGCGTCGTCACCGCCGCACGCCGCAACGAGCAACGTCGCACTCAGCGCCCCGCCCACCACCCAGCCCAGGCTTCGCATTGCGGGCAGTATCGCACGCGCGCTACTCGGGTGCCGGCGGGTTTTCGAGGGCCTTGCGCGCGCGGCGTTCGCGGATCAGCTGCCCGAGCTCCCCGAGCGCACGCGCTGCCGCCTCGAGGGCGGCCGCCGCGGCGGCCCCGAGCCCGATCAGCGCCGGCGGAAACAGCCGAATGTGGCTGAAGAGGGTGAAGGTCGCGGCGAAGTGCGCGAGCCCGAATAGCAGCGCGCTCGAGAACGCGGCGATGACGTGCGCGAGTAGGCGAACCCAGGTGCGGCTCTGGCGAATCAGGAAGATGAGCGCAATCGGGCTGAGCGCGAACAAGAGCACCCAGGCAAACGCCTCGAAGCTGTGACTCAGATGTTCCCAGCCGGTGCGCAGCACGGGTGCGCCAGCGGCGCCGCCGCTGCACCCCTTCTCGGTCTCTTCCGTCCAGGTGAAGGGCAAGCTGGCAGCGAAGATCAAGAACAGCACGACGCGCAGGCCGGGCGCTCGCCGCGCCCAGATCACCGTGCCCGGCTCGTCACTCATACCAGCAGCGGCGTCCGCCCCGAGAGCACGACGTCCCACCAGCGAAAGGTCTGGGCGAGCACGTGGTCGAGTTGCCAGGTGCCGCTGTCGATCGAGTCGCCCTGTTTGCGCGGCGTGGGTTTGAAGGTGTCGTCGGGCAGACAGAAGGCAGCCAGCGACGAGCTCTGAAGCAGGTGCATGACGCCGTGGGACCAGCCCGCCCCGGCGTAGGCAATGACCGCCGGGATCCGCAGGGCCTTCAGATCTTCCAGTGCGTAGGGGATCTTCTCGTCGGTCGTGCCGGACGAGTCCTGGTACTTGCACTCGAGAGCCAGCGCGTCCCCGCTCGTTGGCAACACCAAGAGCAGATCGACCCGCCGCTGTTTGCCGATGATGCTCGTGCCGAGGCTCACCTCTTCGTAGAGTTGAATTCCACGCCCCGCGTACGCAGACAGAATGTAGCGAGCGACGAGCCTTCTATACTGGTTGCCGGTCATCCCCACGCGAAGACTCTACATGCTGTCGTCTCGCTGGGCACCCGCTTCGGCGAGGCGTGCTTCAGCCGTCCGAACCGCCTCTTCACACACGTCGGTGCCGCGAAAATTCCGGCCCAGGGCGGCGGCGGCGACGCCGACCGATCCCGAGCCCGTGAACGGATCCAGCACCAGAGCTCCCGGGTCGGTGCTCTGGCGGATCAGGATCTCCGAAAGCGCGGTTGGTTTCTCGGCGGGGTAACCGCCGCGGATGCGCGGGCAGCGGAGCACGTCGGCGATTGACAGATCGGCGAGCCGGCGCTTGCCCTTCTCGAAGAACAAGATGAGCTCATGGCGTGAGCGGTAGTGGTACCCCATGCCCAAGCTCTCTTTGTCCCAGATCAAGGCCTTCCAGAACTTGAAGCCAACCTGCTCCGCGATGGGCTTCACCACGAACATCGTCTCTTGATCCGAGAACATGTAGAGGTGGCGATGGTTCGCGAGCACGCGGTACAGCTCGCTGAAGAGCGCCGGGAAGCGCGCGTTGGGGAAGATGTGAAACCAGTCGTTGCTGCTGGCCTTGCTGCGCTTGAGCCGAGTCGTCGTGCCGACAGCGCGGTGTTTCTCCAGCGACTCGTAGGCAGGGTCGGTGATGATCAGATCCGCGCTCGCGGTCGGCAGGGTCTGGAGCCAAGCGACCGCGTCTTGTCGTGCGACGTGGAACGTGGGCGACGCTGACATCGGGCGCGCAGCGGGCGCTCCGGGGGAGATCAGCCGAAACGGCGGTGCAGCTTCGAAGCCACGGTCGGACATGCGCTCGGAAATCCATATCACTGGGCGAGTGTGCAGTCGTCTTTTCCGCGGCCGAGGTCGGACTTTGTTCGACCGGGCTTGGCGACACCGAGCCTCGGGTCCGTTGTCTTCCCCAGCGCCGCCCGCGGTTTCACCGCGGGATAAGCCCGCCGCGAGTGCCCTTTTTGCTCAGGGCCCCTGGCTCTGTATTCTGAGACGGTCTGGACTCCGGATGAATCAACGCGATCCGCCAGAGGGGCCTCCCGACAAACCGCCTGAGAGCGACTGGGGGGAGGACACTTTCACTGAGACGAGCCCACTCGCAAGCCGGTGGGCGCGGGTCGTGAGCATGGCGTCGGAGCCGCCGCTGGTGCCTGCGATCCCAACACCTCTCGCGGCGGGTGGATACGTGGGCCGCTACCAGCTGGTCACGCAGATCGCAAAGGGCGGCATGGCTGTGGTGTGGCTGGCATCCCGGCAACGCCGCAGCGGCGAGCGCGAGGTGGTCGCGCTGAAGACTCTGTTACCGAACCTGTCGGCGGACCTGTCCTTCGTTCACATGTTCCTGGACGAGGCGCGCCTGCTGTCGGAGATCCGCCACCCGAACGTGGTCTCGATCCGCGACGTGGGTATGCACGGCGACATTCCGTTCGTCGCGCTCGAGTGGGTCGAGGGGGATTCGCTGAGCGCGTTGCTCAGGACCATGAGCGCCAAGGGCAAAGAGGTCCCGCTGTCGATTGCCCTGCGCATCGTCGGCGAGGCGTGCTTGGGACTGCACAACGCCCACGAGCTGCGCGACAAGAACGGTGAGCTCGTCAACCTGGTGCATCGCGACGTCTCGCCGGCCAACATCATGTTGAGCTCGTCCGGCGACGTGAAGCTGATCGACTTCGGCGTGGCGAAGGCATCCGAGCGTTTGGCCGAGGTGACCCGAACCGGCGTGCTCAAGGGCAAGGTGAGTTACATGGCACCGGAGCAGGTGCTGCGCTTGTCACCTGACCGGCGCACCGACGTGTGGGCGGCGGGGGTGGTGCTCTACCGCCTGATTTCCAGCCGATTGCCCTACGAAGGTGACATTGCGACGGTGGTTCGCCAGATCAAGTTCGGCGAGCCTTTGCCGCCGCTTCCCCCGGGGACACCGCGCGCGGTGGCGGAGATCGTGCATCGCGCCATGTCGCGTGAGCCGCAAGATCGCTTCGATTCAGCCGCGGACATGCGGCGCGCGATCCAGTACGCCTACGCCGAGGTCTGCTCGCCCGTTCCCAAGGACCAGTTTGCCGCGTTCGTGGTTTCGAATCTCGGGACGGTGATCCACGAGCGGCGCGCGGCGCTGGCCAAGGCGCTCGGCGTTCAGACCGGCTGAAGCGTCACCAGTTGTCGTCTTCTTCTTCGGCGCTGCCGGCGGGCCTCTTCCCCGACTTGCGGACCGGACCTGGATTGCCGAGCTTGCAGACTTTGTCGGCCGTCGCGAGCGGCTTGCCGTACGGCACGGCCTTGCTCGCAGGCTTCACGTACACCTGGCCATCACCCAGGGGTTTCGGAATGATCGCGCCTCCCATGATGGGCCGGCCGTTGCGGGAGTTTTCGACGGTGACGATCACGTCGTCACCAGAGAGCCTGTAACCCCAGTACGAGGCGCCCAGGTTGTCTTCCTTCGCGTCCGGGCAGGCGATGCCCTCGGAGCTGACGGCGATCACCAGTTGCGACTCGGCGTCGATTGCAGGAACCGGTCCCGCCCACTTGAACGCGGGATCGCCTGGCCCGCCGAGCGCAGCGGCGAGGCAGCTACAGACGGGAGTCTTCTTGTCCGGCGCGAGGGTGACGTCGTGGCGCGCGCCGAGCAGTGCGTACTCCGACGGCATTGGGTCCGTCTGGCCCTGTCCCTGAACAGGGGGCTCGTCGTCGAACTCCTCACCCTTCTTGTTACCGGCGTTGAGGTTGGCGCTCGCCGACACCCGGCAACCGGCCTGGCCGAGCGCGACGGCCGCGATTAGAAAAAGCAGGGTCCGCACGGCAAAAGCGTGGCACCTCTGCCCGAGTGGGGGCAACTCTTGGGTGTTGGCTCGGCCGGGCGGGAGCCGTACCCTCGACGGCGCATGGATTTCGACGCCCTCAAGGCCCGCCTGGCGGAGTCCCCGGCGCTCCTGGTCGAGGGGCGAGTCCGGGCGGTAACCGGGCTCTCGGTGCGGTTGGCGCTGCCGGGTGCGCGGGTTGGCGACGTGGTGGTGCTGAAGCGCCGGGGTTCGCCGCTGTCGGCCGAGATCGTGGGTTTCGACGCCGGCGAGGCAGTCGCCATCCCGCTCGGAGAGCTCACCGGTGTCGGGGTGGACGATCCCGTCGAGTCGACGGGCGCACCGCTCTCGGTCGGGACCGGACCCGGGTTGCTCGGTCGTGTGCTCGACGGCCTCGGTCGTGCCGCGGATGGTCAGCCGCTGCCGCCCGGACTCGTTTCGGTTCCGGTGGACCGCGCGCCGCCGCCTGCCCTGGGGCGGCGCCCGGTGACTGAGCCGATGGCGACGGGAGTACGCGCCATCGACGGGCTCATGACCCTGGGGGTCGGCCAGCGTGTCGGTTTGTTTGCTGGGTCGGGTGTCGGCAAGAGCACGTTGCTCGGTGCGATCGCCCGCGGCACCACGGCGGACGTCGTGGTCGTCGCCCTCGTCGGTGAGCGAGGTCGAGAGGTCGGAGATTTTCTGGAGCACTCCTTGGGCGAAGCCGGCCGGCGTCGCTCCGTGGTGGTCGTGGCGACCAGTGACGCACCGGCGCTCGAGCGTCTGCGAGCGGTGCAGGTTGCAACGGCCGTGGCCGAGAGTTTCCGCGACGCAGGCAAGAGTGTGATGCTGCTGGTCGACTCGGTGACGCGAGTCGCGCGCGCCCAGCGCGAGGTGGGCTTGGCGGCGGGGGAGCCGCCGGCTCGACGCGGGTACCCGCCGAGTGTGTTTGCGCTCTTGCCGCGCTTGCTGGAGCGCAGCGGACAAAGTGACAAGGGTGCCATCACAGCCATCTACACGGTGCTCGTCGAAGGGGGCGACATGGACGAACCCATCGCCGACGAAGTGCGCGGCATCCTCGATGGTCACATCGTCATGGATCGGCGCATCGCGGCTCGCGGCCACTACCCAGCGATCGATGCAGTGCAGTCGTTATCGCGGGTGATGGACGCGGTGGTCGAGCGGGAGCACCTCGAGGCTGCGAGGAAGGTGCGAGCGCTGGTGGGGGTCTACGAGGACAAACGCGACCTGATCACGCTGGGCGCCTACGCCAAGGGCAGTGACCCGCGTGTGGATCGAGCCATCGCGGCGCTGCCGGAAATCGAGCGCTTTTTGTGCCAAGACTCCCAGCCGTCCAGCTGGGGCGACACCCTCGACTCGCTCGGCAAGCTGGGCGCGCGCTTCGGCTGACAGCGTCTTGCCGCAGGTGCGGTTCAGCCCACGCAGGCTTCTTTGTCGTCGCTCTCGCCCAGCTCTTCTTCGAGCTCTTGCAAGAGCTTCTTCGCGCGCCGGCTGAGCTTCTTCGGGACTGCAACCTCGACCACGATGTGCAAGTCACCCCGGCCCCGCCCGTCGAGCCGTGGCATGCCTTTGCCCCGAATGCTGATCACGGTACCGGGTTGAGTGCCCGCCGGGACGTCGGCGCTGACGCTGACTCCGTCGGGTAGCTCCAGTGTGACGTCGCCGCCGAGCGCCGCTTCCGGGAACGAGATCTGTCGGCGTGCTACCAGGTCCTGTCCGTCGCGCTGAAACGTCGCGTCCTCTTCGAGCACGACGTCGACGTACAAGTCGCCGGGCACACCGTTGGCGGGACCGGGCATGCCTTGTCCTGGAACACGCAACGTCTGCCCGGTATCGATGCCAGCTGGGAAGGTGACCAGCACCTTCCGCTTCTTCTCGACGTAGCGTGTGCCCGAGCAAGACTCGCAGGGTTTTGCGATGTGCTCGCCGGTGCCGCGGCAGCGCGGGCACGTGGTGCTGAACATGATGAACCCACGCTGGGTCGTCACCTGGCCGTTGCCGTTGCACTGCGAACAACGCTCGGGTCGAGTGCCGGCCTGCGCGCCGCTTCCGCCGCACGTGTCACAAGGCGCGCTGCCCCGAATTCCGACCTCGTGTTTGGTGCCGGCAAAGGCGTCCTTGAGGCTGATGGCGGCCTCGACCCGCACGTCTTGACCGCGCTCGGGTCCGCGGCGCCGGCGCTGACCACCCCCTGAAAAACCGCCGAAGCCTCCGAAGAAGTCCGAGAACAGATCCTGGAACTGGCTGAGGATGTCGCCGACCCCGGCGTGCTGGAAGTCGAAGCCTCCCTGGCCCAATCCGGCGTGGCCGAAGCGGTCGTACTGCTCCTTCTTCTGCTCGTCCGAGAGCACGCTGTAGGCCTCGGTGGCCTCCTTGAATTTCTCCTCGGCAGCGGCGTCGCCGGGGTTTCGGTCCGGGTGGTATTTGAGCGCAGCTTTCCGGTACGCCTTGCGGATGTCGTCCGCCGCGGCGTCCTTCGGGACCTCGAGGACCTCGTAAAAGTCGCGCTTCTCGCTCATTGGACCGGGCCCCAGGCCAGGACGAGGATGACGCAAGAAGGTAAGGTTCCGAAACTTCCTGTCAACGCGCGGCGTCCAGGTCGGCCGGGTTGATCTTGCCCTTCGCTCACGAGAGGCCCGCCTTCCGGGCCTGGGCCTCGAGGACCAGGCGCTCTTGCAGGGCCGTGCGGGCACGCTCCAGCTGGCGCTCCACCTCGGCGCCGCCGCTGCCCGCCGCGGCCATCAAGCTCCAGCGAGCGGCCTCCAGATCTGCCTCGCTGGCGGCATTGCGCTCCGCCAGCCGGGTCAGGCTCTCGAGCAGCTCGCGGCCCAGGCGCTCGACCTGACGTAGCTCCCGCTCCAGGCGCCGCACCTCGGCGCCCCGCGCCTCGAGCTGGGTCTCGAGAGCGCCGAGCTCGTCCCCCTCGTTCTCGGTGTCCACGGCCGTCAAGACCGAGATGCGTTGGTCCTGCTGGGCGATGCGCTCCCGAAGCTCGTGGCTCTCGCTGCTTGCTCGGCCCAGCTCTTCTCTGAGCGCGGCCACCTGAGCCTCGAGCGCCCGCAGTGGCTCGCCGGCCGCCTCGCGCTCCTTGGCGATGGCGTCGCGCATGGATTCCAGCTCGCTCTCGGCCTCATCGGCTCGGGCGTCGGCCACCGATGCGCGCGCCTCCACCTCGGCGACCCAGCGCTCGCGCTTGGCCAGCTCGGCTCGCAGGGTGATGACCTCGTCGGCGCTGGCGTCCCGCGTCTGCGCAGTACGCAGCTGCCCTTGAAGCTCACTCGTCTGCGCTTCGAGATCGGCCATGCGCTCGCGCATTCGCCGCTCGGCCTCGCGGGCCGAACCGAGCTCGAGGTCGCCCGCGGTGCTGCGGGGAGTGGAGCCGAGAATGCTCATCGGCAGCTGAACGATCTGAAACTCGTCGAGCCGAAGCGGGATGGAGCTCGCAAACGCGATGAACCACTCCGGCTCCTCGGCGCCACCCGGCACGAAGGCGGTATCCAACGACGGCTCCGGCGCACCTTGGGTTGCGAAGTCGACCACCGCAAAACCCACGAACGGTGTCTGCCCGAGCATGCGCACGTGCTCGAACTCCGAGGAGACGGCGTCGTAGAGTTGATAATAATCGAGGGCAGAGTCGAAGCTGGGGCCGCCTGGAAGCAGGCGCGTGCGCACCTCGGGGTTGGGTGCTGCCACGAGCCCGACACCGCGCGGGGACAACGCGCGCTTGAGGCGCTTCAGCACGGAGTGGGCCGGGCCCGTCAAGGTGAGGTCCTCGACCAGGCCGACATCGAAGGCCCCATCGCGCAGCGCCAGGCCCATGTCCGAGAGAGCCGCGATGGCGATGTTGCGTGAGGTGTTGCGCACCGCGCTCTCCGCCACACGCGCGGCGTCCGGGTCGTAGACGTGTACGAGGCGTGCGCCGCGCTCGACCAGCTGCTCGGCCAGCCCCGAGGACGAGTCACCGAAAACGAGAACTCGGCGACCTTCGAGCACGGGCTCGGCGTAGGCCGCGAGAGCGACGCTCGCGCGGACGGTGCGGGACTCCAGCATGGGGGCGGAAAGCTAGCCGAAGGTCCGCTCGCCGACCAGCCCGACAGCGTGAAACTTCCTGCTGACGCTCACGGTTGCCGGCAAACGGTAGGGACCCGGCACGGGCTTCCGCAGCTCAAGGCCATCGCGAGGCGGTCCGGCACGGTGGTCCCGAGGCCAGTCCCGGCGAGACACAGGACCACCGCGTCGTCGACCCCGATGCGGGCCGTCGGTTCGCGACACAGGTGGTTGATGCAGGTACCGTGTTTCAGCCCGTGCATGGGCGGGCAATCATCGTCGCCCTCGCAGATGAGCGCGCGGCAGTCGGTGGTTGCATCGGGTTTCTTGCTCGGTCCCACGTCGCAGAGCGCGATGAGGTTGCCGGTCGTGTGGATCGCCAGGCCCGTCTTGTCCGGCGCGTGCTCACCGCGGACGAGCTTCAACGCACACTCTCCCTCGCGGTCGCAGGCGGCCTCGACGCGACGTGCCTCCGTGTCTTCGAGTGTCCGCGTGCTCACCCGTCGGCAGGCGGTTGGCCCGAAGACGAGTATGACGATCACGACGGCGAACCTTGGCCACATGGCACCGGAGATCATACACCCGAGGCGCGGTCTGCCGGGCAACCTGGTAAGAATGGGAGCCACATGCAGGTGTTCGAAAAGAAGCTGATCGTCGACGGGATCACCCCGGTCGGCGCCTACGCCGCGCTCCGGACCGACGCCGGGCGCGGGAGCTTCTTGCTCGAGAGCGTGGTGCCCGGCGAGCGCTGGGGCAGATATTCGATCTTGGGCGTGCGACCGCGGAGCGAGATTGTTCTGCCCGCGCAGTCCGGGGTCGATCCGTTTGCGACCTTGCAGTCGCGCTTGCCGACCCGAGCGGGCGCTGAGCCCGACATTGCCCGGCGGCTCGCCACGGCCCACTTCGGCGTCGTCACCTACGACGCGGTCCACTCGGCCTTCAAGGTCGACGACTGGCCCGGACCGCCGACACCCATCGTGCGGCTGCTCGGCGAGCCGACGCTGATCGTCTTCGACAATCTGACTCACACCGCGACCGTGGCGGGGACCGATTCGAGTGAGGTCGATCGGGTCGAAGCGCTGCTCGCTCGCGTGCCGGCCCTGTCTCCGTTCCCGGCGCCGGACACGGCGCAGCTTCCGGCGGACGTGGAGGTCGACACGAGCGACGAGGAATACGGTCGGCGGGTCGAGCGGGTCAAGGAGCTGATCGTCAGCGGGGATGCGTTCCAGGTCGTGGTCGCGCGCACGTTCTCCGTCCCGGCAGGGCGCGCGGATGCCTTCGACGTGTACCGCGCGCTGCGAGTGCTGTCGCCCGCGCCGTACATGTACCTGTTCGAGATGCCCGCGCGAGCGGATGCGCCGGCGCTGGCTCTGGCCGGCGCCAGTCCGGAGACGCTCGTCCGCGTCGAAGGCTCCACCGTCACCGTTCGGCCCATCGCCGGCACACGGCGACGCGGCCGCACACCGGACGAAGATGCCGAGCTCGCGGCGGAGATGCTGGCGGATCCAAAAGAGGTCGCGGAGCACGTGATGTTGATCGACCTCGCGCGGAACGACGTCGGGCGCGTCAGCCGCGCCGGCAGCGTGCGGCTCGACCAACGCATGCTCGTCGAGCGCTTCAGTCACGTGATGCACATCGTCAGTGAGGTCGCGGGGGAGCTCGGCCCCGAGGTGGGTCCGTGGGACGTGCTCAGGGCGACCTTCCCCGCCGGGACACTGACGGGGGCACCCAAGGTCCGCGCCATGCAAATCGTGCGGGAGCTGGAGTCACGCCCGCGCGGTGTCTACGGGGGCGCCGTCGGGTACGTGAGCGCGGGTCTGGATCTCGACTTTGCGATCGCGATTCGCACGGTGGTGCTCCGGGACGGGCGCTTCGAAGTGAGCGCGGGCGCTGGCATCGTGGCCGACAGTGTGCCCGCGCTGGAGGCGAAAGAGACCCGCAACAAGGCGCGAGCCGGGCTGGCCGCGGTGGAGGCTGCTCGACGGGCTCGTGCGGAGACTTAGGTTCCGCGCGTGTCACCCTGGCTTCGCTCGACCCTGCCGCCCTGGGCACAACCCGTGCTCGAGCTGTTGCTCGACCCGCGGGTCGAGGTCGCGCTCACGCTGCTCTCGATCGTGATGTTCGTCGGCAGCCTGCTGGCGCTGCCCTATCTGGTGGCGCGGTTGCCCGTCGATTATTTCGCGCCCCACGCCGACTCGCCCGAACCCCGCATCGTTCAGGGGCCGGTGCTCGGTCTGGTGGCGCGTGTGCTCAAGAACCTGGCGGGGCTCACGCTGCTCTTGGCCGGAGTCGCGATGCTGTTTCTGCCGGGCCAAGGCGTCCTGACGATGCTGATGGCCCTCGTTCTGCTGGAGTTCCCCGGAAAACATCGGCTCGTGCGGCGCGTGGTTCGCAAGCCTCGCGTGCTCGGCGCGCTGAACGCCCTCAGGCGACGGGCCAAGCGCGAGCCCCTGGTGGTCGATTGACGCGCTCGTGATTGACAAGCTCGTCCGGGCCGACTGATTTTCCGGCTCGGGCGCAGCATGGATGACGAGAACGCGTTTGGGCTGTTGATTTCGTGGGTCGACCTCGAGACCGAGGAGTACGCGCTGGAGCGCGCGGAGTTCGTGGAGCGCTGGCAGAAGTTCCGGGCGACCTGGCGCGAGGCGCTCGGGATCTTCGCGCTGGGTAGCGACGTCCGAGCGCTCGACCTGGGGCACGCGCTCTACCTGGAGGTCGCCGAGGGTGATCAAACCGAGGATCCAATCGCCTGGATCAAGCTGGTGCGCGCGCGCCTGACCGAGCAGGGTTTTGCCACCGTGGGTGTGGTCACCCACGGCGGGCGCTGGTTGAGTGACGAAGCCGGGACGGAGCTGCCGGAGCAAAACGGCGTGTTCGTCGCCGTGGCTTCGTGCCCGAGTGAACCCTTGCGCCGAGCTTTGTATGCGGACACCGCGGCGCACCGCGACGAGGCGGACGCACCCGACGGCTGGGGCGCGGGACTCTACGTCGACACCGAGGCCATCGAGGCCCTGGGGCGCAGTCTCAAGAACGCGCCGACTCCGCTGGCCGTTGCGGGCGCGACCTACTTCCGCGTCGGGGCCTGAACGGTCAGCCGCCGTCGGCGCTCAACGGTTGGAAACAGCCGCTCGTGCACAGGTGGGTCACGCCGCCGATGTCTTTCGTGGCGTTTTCGTTGCAGCTGCAGCACGGGCAGGTGGTGCATGCGCCGCACACCGGTGGATCGGCGTTGCAGTCCACGGTCTTGCAGTCGAGCCCGCCGCTGCCGCCGCTGCCGCCGGTGCTGGTGGTGCCGCCTCCCCCGGCGCTCGTTCCGCCAGTGCCGCTCGCGAGGCTGAAACAATTTCCCGTGCAGACGTAGGCCACGCTCCCGATGAAGGTCTGCGCGCCCGGTTGGCAGGTCCCACACCCGCATTTGTTCGCGCAGGTCTTGCCACAAATGGGGGCGGCGCCCTTCGTCTGGTCATTGCAGGGCGTCGTGGGTGGTCCGTTGTTGCCGTCGCTGGAACAGGCCGAAAAGAACCACACGGCGAGGGTGCCGAACGTGACGCCTCGAAGGAGCGAGCGCAGCATGACCACGACTCTACGGCAGAACGTCCCGGGGCAGAAGGCCCTCACTGGCACGCGGTATCGCTCGGGTCGCAGCGCATGATCGCGAGCATGAACTGCCCCGACAGCGGCTTGCCCGCGGAGACGAAGCTGTCGACCACGAAGGTGTGGGTGCCGGGCTGGAGTGTGCGTTCAATCAGCCGGTCGTGCCGCGCCTTGCACGCGGCCCCGGTCATGCCACCCGACAGCAGGTGGAGATCCACGTCGACTCCGCTCCGGTCGAAGAGCATCGCTCGGATCGGCGTCGGCTGCGTCACGACCAGCGTGTAGTAGAGCTCGGGGCCCGATTCGTCTGCGCTGGAGCCGCAGCCCGAATACACGCCGATGGCGCTGTTGGGGGAGTCCGTGGTGCTGGCGTGGTGGGTGAACGGCAGCGCGTCGATCACGAATGGGGTCGTCGGGCTGCCATCACCTTGCGTGGCCGGCAGCGTGGGGTCGGGTGCGGCGGCGGAGTCGAGCACGACGCGTTTCACCACGTCGAGCTGCTCCATGCTGTGCAGGTTGCGAACGTTGTAGTTGTACGCGAGCCCTGCGCCCGTGAACACACACGGCTGGGTAGTGCCCGCGACGTAAGCGTTGCCGTGCAGACCGTCACCGGCCAGGCCCTGTTTGGGCAGGTCCTTGGTTGCCAGGTAGACGCTCAGGTACGGAAGCTGCCGACCCTCGGCGAGACCGCGCGTCACGATGTCGTAGACGTTGGCCCAGATCGCGGCCAGCGCGCCATCGCCACGCGGCAAGAGGCCCGCGACGATCGGGATGACGCCGTCGCCCTCGAGCTGCTCGAGCAGCTTCGACATGTTCTCGTGAAACGGCCAGAGGGCGCTGGAGAACGAGACGCCCATCTGCATGTCGTTGGTGCCGTAGCTGACCAGCGCAAACCGCGCGTTGAGCGCGCCGAGCTCCTGGGCAATGGGCGAAGGGCTGCCGTTCGTTGCCCAGCTGGCGGACTTACCGATGACGGCCGCGAGCGACGCACGATCGAAGGGAGTGGTGCCGGCGGCCATTCCTCCTCGAAAATGCTGGATGCTTGGCAAGAGTGCGTCGTGGCCCGCGAGGTTCAGCTGATAACTCGCCTGGGCGGGGCCGGCGAAGCAGTACATCAGGTTCTTGCTGACGGTATGGGAGTCGCCCACCTTCATGAACACGTCACCCTTGCGGGTGGTGTTCTGGTCTGCAATCGCCCGCAGTCGCGTCGCGACGTACTCGGTGATCGGCGAGGTCACCGCGGTTGCCGGGTAACGCGTCGGACCCGCGGGGAGAGTGCCGCCCGCGCCACCTGAGCCGGCGCTGCCTGCCGCGCCGCCGCTCGTGCTGCCGGCCTGGCCGCCCGTCGCGATCAGACCGCCGCTGCCGCCGCTCTGGGTCGTGCCACCGCTGCCGGGTTTGCTGCCGGTGCCACCACCGTCGCCGGGGACCTTCGGCCCGCCATCTTCGTCCCCGCCGTTACAGGCTACGAACGAGAGCGCGGTCGCGACGACCGAAGCGGGGCGTAACCAGGGGCGCACGGCTCGAGAGGATAGCGCGCCTTGCCCGCCGAAGCCCAATTGCACTCGGAAGTCGCCGAGGTTTCCCTCACTCGAGGTCGCGCTGGTAAACCCGGTACTTCTTGTAAATCTCGCCACCCATGAACTTGATGCCGACGTTCACTGGGTGGTTGTCCTCGAGCGTCCACGACAGCTCACCCCACTTGACGCCGATCGACTCGGCGGAGCGGTGCATTTTCGCGTAGAGGCAGGCGCTCAGCCCGCCGTACTTCTTCACGCCGCGATACTTCCTGCGAATACCGAGGATGATCAGGCGCGCCGACGTCGGTCCCTTCACCTTCAAGCGATACAGGAGCTTGAGCGCGCCGAGCGGGAACAGCTTGCCGTTCAGATCTGGGATCAGCTCGTTGATGTTCGGGAGGGCCAGCGCCACCGCCGCGGGTTCGCCGTCGATGTCCGCGATGTAGGTGAGCTCCGGCATCAAGATCGGCTTGAGCTCGCTGGCCATCTTGGCGAGCTCGGCCTCGGTCAGCGCGACGAAGCCCCAGTTATCGCTCCAGGCGTCGTTGAAGACGTCCATGATGATGCGCACGTCGCGCTCGACGTTGGACTTGTCCACGTGGCGGAGCGTGACCTCGGGCATCGCCTCGACGTCCTTCATGGCCTTTTCGGCGCGCTTGGGTACGTTGCCCACGGTGTAGCGCCAGGCGAACACGTCCTTGAGCTTTTCGAGCCCCGCCGCCTCGATCAACCCGCCCTGATAGGCTTGGTGGTGCGGCATCAAGATCATCGGCGGTGTGTCGAAGCCTTCGATCAGGCAGCCCATTTCCTCGTTGATGCTGAGGGAGAAAGGCCCGCGCATGCTCTTCATGCCCCGGCGCGAGAGCCATTTGGCCGCGGCGTCGAGCAGCGCCTTCACGACCTCCGGATCGTCGATGGTGTCGAGGAATCCGAAGAATCCGGCGTCGTCCTTGTAACGTTCGAGGTGACCTCGATCGATCTGCGCCGTGGCGCGGCCGACGCACCAACCGTTCTTGTGGGCCGTGAAGGTGGTGCCCTCGGCGTGCTCGAAGAACGGGTTCTTCTTGCTCAGCCGCTGTTTCAGGTCGAAGTCGAGCGGCCGAACGTACTTGGGATCATCGCGGTACACGTAGTCGACGACGTTGAGGAAATCGCCGAGGTCGCCACCAATTGGGGTCTCACGAACTTCTACCGACATGTCGCGCGAGAGCTAATGCCCTTGCGGCTGGCGCGTCAATGTGAGGGGCGGGGACATCGGCGGCGTGTCCGCGTGAGCCCGGCGATCAGCGCCAGAAGCGCGATCCCCCAGCGCTCCGGCGAGCTAGGCCGCATGCGACAGCCGCAACCTCCGCCATCGTCCGCAGTCGTGCCGCCCTTGGTGTTGGGTCCCGCGTCGACCTTGGCGACGGTGCTTCCGGTTCCCGTCCAGCCGCCGCCGCTGCCACCCGCACCTGCGCTCGCGCCACCGCTGCCCGCGGTCGCCGGGAAACCCGCTTCGCCGCCGGCTGCGGTCGTGCCGCCGGTGCTGGTGCCGCCGCTGCCGGTCGCGCCGCCGCTGCCGGCCGGGAGGGTGCACTCACACCAGTCGGAGCCATGTGCGTTGTTGGCCCCACACGGGATGGGCGCGTTGGCCTCCTTCACACAACCCGGGGCGGCGCCGAAGCGAGCCGTGCAGATCATGCCCGCCGCCGCGCAGTAGGCGGTGCAACCCGACGCGTCGTTGAAGAGCCCCGCGCAGGTCGTCGGCGTCTCGGTGCAGAGCTCGTAGCTCGCGATGGCCTTGATCCCGTCACAAGGACCGCCCGAGCCGGCATCACTCGCGTCGCAGCTCTTCAGCACGAAGGTTGTCTCGTCGGCGGCGTCGCTCTTGCCGTCGTCGCCGTCCAGAACGAGTCGGCACGAGCCTCCGACGCTGCAGTAAGCCGTCCCGATCACCGCCTTGGTGCAGCCGCTGCCTTTGGTCTGATCGACGCTCATTTTCTGGCTGCCGCCCAGGTCATCGAACAGGGTGTAGTCGGCGTCGTTCGTGCGGTTCGTCGACGCCCGATACCCCGCGGTGACCTCGTACATGCCCGCCGTCGTGATCTTGGGCTGCCAGATCGCCTTGCCCTTGCGGGTGCCGTCCCCGACGTAGGCGCTCAGGTAACGATAAGTGCCCTTGCAGGCGTCGACGTTGTGACTGACCCAGTTCTGGGGTTTGACCTCCGAATAACCCGAGCCTGCCGTGTCGTTGTCGACGCTGAGCTTCAGCCCCACAGGGCAGGCTGCATGCGCCCCAGGCGCGGCGGAGAGCAGCAGGCCGAGGACCAGGGCAGCGGGTGCGGAACGCATGAGCGCCTAGATTACACCGTACTTCTTGCCGACCTTCTCGAAGGCTTCCAGTCCGCGATCCAGGTGCTCGCGCTCGTGGGTTGCCATGTAGCTGGTGCGCAGCATGGCGTGTTTCGGCGGGACTCCGGGCGAGATGAACGGGTTGGTGTAGATGCCGTACTCTTCCAAGAGGTCGCGCCACATCATGATCGTGCGCAGGTCTTCCCGAATGTAGATCGGGATCACGGCGGTCTGGGTGTGGCCAAGATCGAAGCCGAGGTTCTTCAGACCGTCGCGCATGTAGGAGAAGTTCTCGCGCAGCTTCGTGATCCGCCAACCCTCTTCCTGCAAGAGCTCGAAGGCGGCCATGGCGGCCGCGACGTTGGGCGGGGCGGCGGCGGCGGCGAACAGGAAGCTCGGTGCAAAGTGGCGGATGTAGTCCAGCACCTTGCGCTCCCCGACGAGCCAGCCGCCGATGCTGGCCAGCGATTTGCTGAAGGTGCCGCCCATCAGGTCGACCTGGTTCTCGAGGCCGAATAGGTGAGCGGTTCCCCGTCCGCCCGGGCCGATCACGCCGAGGGCGTGGGCATCGTCGACAAACACCCGGGCGCCGTGCTTTTTCACCACGGGCACGAGCTCGTCGAGTTTTGCGATCTCGCCCTCTGCGCTGAACACCCCGTCGGTGACGACCAGGGCGCCCTCGCCGGCGTCGATCTTCTCCAGGGCCTTGTCCAGGGATTCGGCGTCGTTGTGGCGGTAACGCACCAGCCGCGCGCCCGCCGCCTGCCCCAGCCGCACGCCGTCGTAGAGCGAAGCGTGTACGTTGCGGTCGATGACCCCGACGCTCTTCTTGTTGCTGAGCAGGGCGGAGCAGGTGGCGATGTTCACCTGGTAGCCGGTCGTGAAGACGAGGGCGCTCTCTTTGCCGAACCAGGCGGCCAGCTTCTCTTCGAACTCCTCGTGCAGCTTCATCGAGCCGTTGACGAGGCGAGAGCCGGTCATGCTCGTACCGAAGCGGTCGATGGCCGCCTTGGAGGCTTCGCGCACCTTGGGGTGAGTGGTCAAGCCGAGGTAGTTGTTCGAACCGAACATCACGACGCGCTTGCCGTCGATCACGGCTTCGGGTCCGTCGTTCAGATCCAGCGGCCGGAAGTATGGGTAGATCCCCATCTTGCGCGCGTTGTCCGCAGCGCTGAACTGGAAACACTTCTCGAACACATCGCGGCCGCCGATGCCGGACAGGGAGCTGCGCTCCTTGAGCGACTCCTTCATGTCCTCGGAGCCGAGGGAGCGGGCGGTGGCGGCGGTCGCATGCGAAGCACCGTTGGTCCGCGCTTTCGTCGGCGTCGAACGCGCGTCCACCTCACCCATCGAGTCATCGACCGCTGGGTCGATGGCGGGGAGCTCGTGGCCACTCTTCAACACGCTCCACGCCGCCTTCACGCGGGAGGGAGCATCCATCAGGCCTTCGGCGGCCCGCATCACGCGGTCGTCCGAGACCCAACGCATGACCGTCGGGCTCAGGAGGATGCGCTTGCCGCGTTCCGAGATCTTGTCTTTCAGTCCCATCCAGGATGCTCCTCACCCGTACGGCCCGCCCAAACCGGGTCGCCAGGGGCGGCATGTGACTACGTTACGACCCTCGATTCGTCAATCACGCGGAAATTGGTCAGGCCACGCGTCCGTCCCCGCGGCATCGAGCACCACAGACTCCAGGCACAGACCCTCGGGGGGAGCCGTGATGCCGAGGTCGTCTCGGGACAGGCTCTTCAGTGCGCGGTCGACCGCGCCGGGCGCGAGCCGGCCCCGCCCGACGTCCACCAGCGCCCCGCTGATGATGCGCATCATCTTGTACAGGAAGCGATTTCCGGTCACCACGATGTCGAGACGGCGAGGGTCCACGGAGGAGCGCTCGACCTCGGCGCGCAAGATGTGCCGAACGGTGTCATCGCGGGCGTCGCCCGCCGCGCGAAATCCACGGAAGTCGTGCTCACCCAGGAGCGCCCGGGCTTCGTTCTCCATGGCTGGCTGGTTCAACCTCTCGGCGACGCGCCAGGCGTGTCGCGCGAGGAACGGATCTCGAACCACACTCTCGAGCAGCGAATAACGGTACGTCTTGCGGAGCGCGTGTGAGCGCGGATCGTAGCCGGCGGGCACGCGCGCCGCGCGCACGACGGAGATCTCGTCAGGCAGATGCTGCGCCAACGCGAGCGCCCAGCCCCGCGCTGGGATGTCTCTCTCGCTATCGAACGCGACGCACTGCGCGCGCGCGTGTACGCCCGCGTCCGTCCTGCTCACTCCGCGCACGAGCGACGCGCTCGGATCGATCGCGCGCACTGCACCGTCGAGCTCGCCGGCGATCGTGCGTGCTTCAGGCTGGCGCGCAAAACCAGAGAACGGCCCACCTTCGTAGGCCACGCTGAGGAGCACGCCGAAACAGGGCTCTCGAGAGGTCACCGGCGACCGGATCAGTCCGCGCCGGAATCCGTCGTGCCGCCCGCGCCGGCGCTACCCGCCGCACCGCCGCCGCCGCCTGCTCCTCCTGCCGGAGGATTGTCCGAGGTGGTAGCGGTTCCTGCTTTGGTGACACAGCCTGCGGCTGCTGCCTGCTCGCGCGCCGCGATGTCGTTCGGCGACGCATCGTGCACGTCGTAGAGAGGGAGGTCGCCGCAGCCCTTCGGCGTCTTGTTGTCGTCGTCGCCGCAACCCCACGCCACACACAAACCCACCACGACGCTTGCCGCGAGTGCCATTGGACCGTGGTAACTCCGAGCGCGCATCACTTGCCTCCGCCCTTCGGCACGAAGTTCATCGGAACTTGGGTGTCGACGCAACCCCCCTCGGGCTTGGGGAAGGCCGCCGAGCGGAACAGGCCGACCACACACGACGCAACGCCGGGGTCGCCGAGGGCGTTGCTGGCCACACCGGCGCTGCAGACCTGGCCGTTGGGTCCCACCCGCACACTGATGACGAGCCGCCCCTGCATCGTGGCGTTCTGCCGCAATCCGCGCTCGTAACAGCCTCGAGCCGCGCCGGCTTTTGAAGCCAGAGCGGACCGAAGGGCGGCCGACGCGGTGCCCTTGCACTCGCCGCTACAGCCGCCACCGCCAACCCCAACGAGCTTACCCACGGGCTTTTTGCCGGCGTCTTCTTCCGGTGGAGGGGGAGGTGGAGGGGGAGGCGGAGGGGCTTCGAAGACTTGCTCGGTGGCCGTCGGCGGCGGCGGCGGCGGGGTCGGCGCAGGCTTTTCGTCGCCACCGCGCGTCTTCCAGAAGATGAGCCCGCCCATCAACAGCAGCATCACTACTGCCGCGGCGATGAAGCCAGCACTTCCCCCTTTGGGCGGGGGCGCAACCGATTGGGCCATCCAGCGATCCTTCGAGCGGTCAGCGGAATATAGTCCAGCCAGCTCCCCCCGGGCGACAAAAAATCTCAGCCTTTTCCCGGCTTTGAGGGACTGAACATGGAAACCGCCGTGTCGCCCCAGTCTCTGCGGTCCAAAAGGACCAGTGGCGCACCAGTGGGCAGATGTACGGAATCGCGCGCCGAGTGCTCAATGATCAGCTGCGCGGAGGTCGGTAAATTCAGCGTCGCGAGGAGCGTTGGCAGCGCTCGGACGAGCACATCGAGGTCCGCCCACGGAGGGTCCGCCAGGACGAGATCGTAGGGTCCCGAGCTGCGCAGCGATGACAGCGCGCGCTCGATGGGTGAGCCGAGCACTCGGCTCGCCTCCTCGAGCCCCAACGCCTCCAGGTTCTGGCGCAGCGCCTTGAGTGCCGAGCGGTCGACCTCGACGAAGGTTGCGCGTGCTGCCCCACGCGATAGCGCCTCGATGCCGAGGGCGCCCGTTCCGGCGTAGAGGTCCAGCACGGCCAGCCCCGACAGGTCGCCCAAGATCTGGAACAGGCTCTCCCGTACCCGGTCGGTCGTTGGACGCGTGCGGTCACCCTTCGGCGCGCGGAGGGTACGCCCGCCGAGCCGCCCGCCGGTCACCCGCATCGAGACTCAGAACGCGACGTTCACGCGCAGCTCACCGCCGCCGGGACCGAGACCCACCAGGGGCTGGACCCGGGGATGACGCAGCTTGGCCTTGGAGCCCTCGCTCTTGTCGCCGCTCGTCGCCAGGAAATAGACGCCGACGCCAGTGATGACCGCGCCCACCGGAGTGAGCACCCAGAACAGCGTCTTGTCGCGCTTGTTCTTGTCGCAGAACTCGACGATGTCGTCGCGCCCCTTCGACTCGGCGTATTTGCACGCATCCTCGCCGTCCGGCACGGAGCCCTTGCGGAAGTCCTCGTACGCCGCGTCGTTCTTCTGGCTGAGCGTCTTGATGCCGAAGTACGTGCCCGTGAGCACCAGCGCGCCCCCGACACCGACGCCGATGTAGCCCAGCAGCTTGTTGTTTCCGCCGCTTTTGCCGTGGTCGCCGGTCGGATCCCCATTCGCCGGTTGGCCGCTGCCAACGGGCGTGGGGTTCAGGGTGACCTCGGCGCTGGACCCCGCGCGTACGGTCACCGTGCCGAGCGCGTCGTTGAAGCCGTCGGCCTTGACCATGATCTTGTGCTCGCCGCTCGGAAGGGTGAGCTCCGTCCGCCCGTCCGTGACGGTGCCGACCTCTTCGCCGTCGACGAACACCTTGCCGTTCACACCGCCCGCGGTGACGACGACGATGCCGGTGGCTTCACCGGTGAGCTTTGCGAAGGCGTCCGTCGCGATGCTCATCAGTGTGTCATCGGAAGGATCCGTGAGATTGGAGGCGTACTTGATCTCAACGTCCTTCTTCTGGGAGCCGTTCTCCCAGAGCCGCAGCACGGCCACGACTTGCTTCTTGCCACTCTTGGCCAGCGTGCCCCAGATGTAGCGGGTGGCGCCGACCTTGTCGGAGATCTTCTTCTGGCAGTTGGCGTCGGGCGGGAGGGGGCAGCCGAGGGCGGCCGTCATCACCTCGAGGGAGTAGTCCCCCTTGTGGAGTGCCCAGCCCTCGGTGCGCGTGATCCCGCGCTTGAGCGCGATCGTCAGCGCCTGGGCTTGTTCGAAGGCGTCCTCGCTGCCAATCGCCAGCACCTGGACGGTCGACTTGCCCTGCGCCGCCGCCGGGCGAGCCATGAGACAGAGCCCGAGGGCGAGCAGCAAAACGGAGACCGATCGTCGCATCGAGTGAGAGGATACTACGTTTCTATCTTGGTCCACATCTGGCGGCGCATCTTCTGGCGGCCCTTGTCCCGGCGGGTGATGATCCGACAGGCTCCCCAGGCAGCAAGCAGCTGGCCCTCTTGCCCAAGCGCCGGCAGCACGGTGGTCCCGACCAAATAAGTGCCCGGGATGGGGCCACGAATCGGCTCCCCGCCCAAGTCCAGGTATCCGCTTGGCTCGACACTCCACAGCCACTGCATGGGCTCGGAGCCCGGAGTTCCGCTCGTCAGGTGGATGCGATCCATCTCACGCGGGCTGCCCTGGCTGTGGTCGATGAGTGGCAGGCCGTCGTGCGGCGAGTCGATGACCAGCAGATGTCGGTCCAGAAAAGGCAGGTGTGCCCGCAGCGTGGAAAGAACTGCCTCGCGCGCTTCGAGCAGGGTGAGCGGGCCGCGAACTGGCAAGATGGTCTCGGCGACGAGGGTCGACTCTCGCTCGGGCCCGTCCAAGCGCTGCAAGTGGACCGCCGGGCGTCGCGGGTCTGGGCGGGCCCCGGAGCGCGGGACGAGGAAGGCCTCCGCGCCGAGGGGTTCGGGCAGAAGGTCTCGGTGCACGACCAGGCTCACGACGAAGCGCCCGGCACTGGCGGTGAGGCGCGGCCAGTCGCGGCGCGCTCCGGCGCTGACCCCATCACCGCCCGACAGCTCGGCTACCGCCTCGCCGGACAGGTCCGTGATCACGAAGTCAGCTCCGGTCATCTCCTCTTCGCCGTCCTCCACGACGCCGACGAGCTTGCCGGAGCGCACCACCAGTGAGGTTGCTCGTTGCCCCAGACGACACTCGCCGCCGTGTGCCTCGATACGTTCGAGCAGGAACTCCTCGAGCTCGTCTTCGTCACGCTCGAGCGACTGGACGCCGCGGGTCCACGAGCCATGCAGGCGCGCGAGTGCGAGCGGGGGAAGGTAGTCGCCCGCGGAGAACAAGTTGGTGGCGAACAGCGATGGCAACGTGACGATGTCGCGGTACGCGTGGCCGACTGGAAACTTCCCCAGGAGGTCGGTCTCGGCGCCGCGCACGAGGGGCAGCTGTGCTGCGGTCCGTCGCGTCTCGATGCGCTCCCAGAGTGTGCCGGGAGGCCAGACGGCGTCGCGCTCGAACACGGCGTCCACCGCGGCGTTGACCTGAGCAAACGTCGCGTACAGCTCGTCCACGAGCTGCCGGACCTCGGGAAATTCGCGATCAATCTCCCGCGCGTAGAGCTCCATGTCCGGCGCAACCTCAATGTGGCGTCCCTCACTCGACACGACGAACATCGGGTCGAGGGGTTTCACCATGCGCTTGAAGCGCTGGCTCTGGGCCAGCTCGTGCAAAAAGCGAGACCACACCGGCGAAGCCCCGACGAGCAGCGTGAACGCGCGGCGCTTGAGGCGAAAGCGCTCGTAGTCGTAGCTCGGGGGGCGCTGACCCTGTCCCAGCAGCAGCACGCGGAAGTCACGCCGCGCGAGCAGCGCAGCGGAGGCGAGTGCACCCAGCGAGCGCCCGAGCACCACGACGTCGAAGTGGCGCCCGGTCATGCCGACCTCACGCGCACCCGGGCGCGGCTCTGGGCGCTGGCCGGCAGGACCTCGACGCGGCCCGCGGCGAACCAAGCGAGCGTCTCGACCAGCAAGGCATGTTCCTGCTCCAGGATCCGCGCGCTCAAGCTGGCTTCGTCGTCGTCGTCGAGCACCAACACGGCACGCTGCGCGATGATTGGACCCGTGTCCACGCCTTCGTCGACGAAGTGCACGCTGCAGCCGCTCACTCTCACGCCGTAGGCCAGCGCCGCCGCCTGGGCGTGCATGCCCGGGAACGCCGGCAGCAAGGCCGGGTGAACGTTGATGACTCGATTCGGGAACGCGCGCAGGAACTCCGGCGTGAGCAGGCGCATGAATCCGGCGAGCACCACCAGTTCGACGCCAGCCGTTCGCAGTGCCTCGACCATCGCCTGATCGTAGTCCTGCCGCGTCGCGAACTCGGTGTGTGAGAGCAGCCTCGTGGGAACACCGGCTCGCTCCGCGCGCTCGAGGGCAGCGACACCGGGTTTGTTGGACAGGACTAGCCGCACGCGCGCGTCCAGCCGCCCATGCCCGATGGCATCCAGGATGGCCTGCAGGTTCGTCCCGCTGCCCGAGACCAGCACACCCAGCTCGAGCACCTCAGACCTCCGTGACGATCTCCACGCTGGCCTCGGCGCCGGCCTGGGTTGCCACGATTTTCCCCATGCACCAGGCGGTATCTCCGGCGGCGGTCAGCGCGGCGAGGCTTGCATCGAGGCACTCGCGCTCGACCACGGCGATCAGCCCGACGCCGAGGTTGAAGGTCTTCCGCATCTCGGTCTCGCTCACCGGCCCACCCCGTGCGATCACGTCGAACAGCGCCGGCCGCACGTGGTCGAGCTTGATCCGTGCCCCAGTGCCGTCGGGCAGCACGCGCGGCAGATTCCCTTCGATGCCGCCGCCGGTCACGTGGCAGAGCGCGTGCAGCCCCGCGCCCACCGCCTTCGCCAATCCCAGGCAAGCCTTCGCGTAGATCTTGGTGGGTGTGAGCAGCGCATCGCCGACACTCTGCTCGAGGCCCGGGAGCTGAGCGTCGAGCCCGAGTTTCATTTCGACCTCGAGCACGCGTCGCGCGAGTGAATAACCGTTCGAGTGCAAGCCGGTCGCAGCCACGGCGATCACCGCGTCGCCGACCCGAACCCGCGCCGGTCCGAGCAGCGCCTTGCGCGACACGACCCCGACGCAGAAGCCTGCGAGGTCGTACTCACCTGCGGCGTACATGCCGGGCAGCTCCGCCGTCTCACCGCCGATCAGCGCGCAGCCGGCCTGGCGACATCCCTCGGCGATGCCCGAGATGACCCGCTCGGCGACGTCCACGTCGAGCTTGCCGCAGGCGAAGTAGTCCAGGAAGAACAGCGGGCGCGCGCCGGTCGTCAGCACGTCGTTGGCGCACATCGCCACCAGGTCGATGCCGATGGTGTCGTGTTTCCCCGTGGCGAACGCCACCTTCAGCTTCGTGCCGACGCCGTCGGTCCCGCTGACGAGCAACGGATCTTCGATGTCGGCAGGCAGGGCACACAGGCCGGCAAAACCGCCGACGCCGTCCACGACCTCGGAGATGCGGGTGCTCCGCGCCAGGGGTTTGATGCGCTCGACGAGCTCGTCGCCCGCGTCGATGTCCACGCCGGCGTCGCGGTAGGTGACGGCCATGAACGGCTCATACACGGGATCTTTCCGGGGGTCTTGGTGTGCCTTCCCCGTGCCCGTGCCGCGCCCGTGGGCGCGGGCCCGCGCCCGCCGATTCCACGGATTCGACGCCCTATCCGTCTTCGACAGGTCGCAGCAACCGCGTGAGCCCCCACACGTTGAACGCCGCGAACGCCACGAACAGCAGCACGAGGCCCAGTGCCCAGCGCGTGGTCGATGGCGCCTCTCCTTCGATCAGGAGCCACGCGTCCGCCGGCAACTTGCCCCCCTGGACCGCACGCTCTGCGGCGTCTTTGAGCCCCGAGTGACGGATGCCAGCGGCTGACAGCGGCACCATCCGACCCACGAACGAGGTCGGCGGCACGAAGTGCGGGCCTTCCATGTTTTCGGGCACTCGAACCTGCACCCAGAGGCGATCGTTCCCGGCGATGGGAGCAAGCCGGTACGAACCGGACTCGAGCGGGCGGCTGTAGCGGACGGCGTGGGTCGAGCCCATGAGCCCTTCGCCCTGAACCCACGTGTTGGCGAGCTCGGGTCGCGGTGTGAGCTCGGTGAGATTCCCGAGGGCCGTCGGGGTCCCCTCGCGCAGCGAATAACTGGCTTCTCCGCGCAGCTCGTACGTCATGACGAGCGCCAGCGCCGCCGTGACTGCCATCGTGACCAAGGTCAGCGTGCGACCCGGGCGTCGCGGGGCCGGCAACGCTTCGAGCTCGGGATCGGGCTCGACCGGGAGCGCGATCTGCGCCAGCTCGGCGGCGGGACGGTTGGCCATTGGGGGGTGGGACAGCCCGGTTCGGGCTTTGGTTCCAGGGTCGGCCCCAGCTCGGGCCGACCCCTTCGATATACCGCGGATTTGCCCCAGGCGCGCGGCCGGCCGCACAGAGGCGCTGCCGCAGCTGTTTTCCGCCCCTGGGATTTGCGGCTAGGCTGGTCGCCCGAGCCCCAGGGTATGGGGCCGCACCGACGCCATGGCCGTTCCGAAGAAGATCATCTGCCCCTCGTGTGGCTTCAAGAACAACTCGCCGCTGCCCAACAGCCGGTGTGTGTCGTGCGGCGCGAAGGTCGAGGACCTCAAGCGCGTCATGTCGCGGCAAGAGGAGCTCGAGCGCCGTTATCAGCAAGAGGGCTTCAGCCTGATGTGGTTCGCCATCGCGCTGGTGATCCAGGGTGTGCTGACGGCTGCCATCGTGATGGGACTGCCCATGGTGGTGCCTGCCTTCGACTTCGAAGGTTCGGCAGGCATGCTGATCGCGATCCCCGTTTGGTTCATCGGCGGGCTCCTGATCGGGTTGATCTCGCCCGGCCGCACCTTCGTCGAGCCGGTCGTGGCGGCGTTCTTGGTCGCCATTCCGACGGCGTTCCTCTTGCTCCGTAGCCAAACCGTCAAGACGATGCCGTGGTGGATGTACGTGCTCATGAGCGCACTGGGTGTCTTCTTCACGTTGATCGGCTCGTATGTTGGCGAGCGAGTGCAGATGGGACCCGCGCCCAGGACGGCCGACTGACGTCGCTGCGACGGGTGCTCGGCGGTCGCACACTCGCGTTCGTGTTGGGGCTCTTGGCGCTCGAGTGTCAGGGCGGTCCCAACGCGAACGAGCGCGCGGACGCGGAGCGTGTGGTGGTGGCCGTGCGAGCGCTGCGCGAGGCCGACAACGAAGACAAGCTCGCCCGCCTGGCGGCGCTCCGTGCCATCGAGAGCACGGGTGTGGACTCATCCGAGCTCAAGCGCACCTGTGTATCCGCCTACGAGCTTTACACCAAGGGTCTCGACGCGGTGCGCGCGGTGAAAAAATCCCTGAGCTCGGACGCCGGCAGCAAAGCGGCCGAACGCGCCGGGGAGCTCTTGCTCGAAGCCGAGCGTGACGTCGCCGCCGGCAAGCAGCAGGCGACGCGCTGCAGTGAAATCGAAGGGCGCGTCGTCGCCAAGTTCAAGCTGAACTGAGGCGATCGGCCGCCCGCCGGGCCTCGCTTGCCGCGACTCCGGGCTCGCCGCATCCTGTCCCTGGAGTGAGCCGCCGCATGCCGTTCGTGGCCGGGGTAGCCGGTGTTCTTCTCGCCGTCGTCGGCGTGACGACCGTGATGCGCCCACGGTTGCTGCCCCCCCATGCGACCTCCGTCGCGGCCTCAGGCACCGCGGAACGCACTCCACCGACCCGACGCCAGCGCCTTGGCGGGCTCGATCTCACGTTCATCGTCGCGTCCGACACGCACGTCGGTTTTGCGGCCTCCGAGGCGGGCGTCGACGGCGGGCTCCGAGAGCCGGTGAGTGACCCGGCCGAAAGCGATCGCATCAACCTGCGCCAGATCCGCGACATGAACTCGATGTCCGGTCGTGCGCTCCCAGGCGAGCTCGGCGGCAAGGTCGGGGTGCCTCGGGGTGTGTTGATCTCCGGTGACCTGACCGAAAACGGAGAGCCCTGGCAGTGGCGGCACTTCGTGAAGCTGTACGGGCTCGACGGTCACGATGGCGAGCTTCACTTCCCGGTGTTCGAGGCCTACGGCAACCACGACAAACACCACAGCTGGTACACGCTGGACCGCATCACCGAGCGCCACGGCGCGCCACGCTACGCGTTCGACTGGGACGATCTGCGCGTGGTGAACCTGGGGGAGGCGCCCGACGACGAAGCCCTCGCGTTCCTCTCGGCGGACCTGACGCGCGTCGGCAAGGAGCGCCCGGTCGTGATCTACTTTCACTTCCCGCTGCGCGGTCCGTGGTCGGACAACAACTGGTTTGGAGAGGGCCGCTACCGCGCGGACCTGGCGCGGGTTCTATTCGGGTACAACGTGGTGGGCCTGTTCCACGGGCACTACCATGCTTCGGGTCGCTATCAGTGGGAGGGTGTGGACGTGTACAACGTCGGTGCGACCAAACACGAGCAGTGGAGCTTCGCCGTGGTGCACGTGACGGACACACGCTTCACGGTGCTGTCGTGGAACTACCGTGACCAGAGCTGGGAGTTCTGGCACGACAAACCCATCAACGGGGATCGCGCGCCGGAGCGGGAAGGCGGAGCGCGCGCAGATCGCGGGCTCTACCTGGGGCGCTGACCGTTCAAGGTTGGGGCTTGGGAGGAGGAGGCGGCGGCGCCACAGGTGACGGCGCGCGCACGATGCCGGGCGCCAAACGCAGGCGCGGCACGTTGCCGCCGAGCCCGGTCGGCTGACCTGAGCCGAGCGGCAGCGGCATCTGCGGTGTGGCCATGGGCAGCACGGGCGCGGCGGCGCCGAACGGCACCGGCGGCACGTAGCCCTTGTCTGCGAACATCACCCGGCCGAAGCGGCTCGCCCTGTGGAAGTTGCCCTGTTTCAGGATCGGGCTCCAGGCAACACCGTTGTTCTGCTGCATCGCGTAGAAGTTCATGCGCCAGATGTCGCCGACCTTCGGCGGAGTGTTCTTTGCTTTGCCGAAGCTCTTCCACGGAATGGCCAGTTCGACAACGTAGCCCTGGTCCTTGTCATCCGGCTTGTCGAGCGTGCCGTTCACGACGACACCGCTCTTCAGCTTGGCGTCCCACTCCTGGTGGCCGAACGGTCCATCCGGATCCTTCTTGGGCGAGTTGTAGTCGTCGAACTGCGAGTCGAAGATCATGCCCTCGGGATTGACCTGGATCTCGTAGTAGTCCTTGTTGTCGCCGTCGCCGTCGGGGTCGACCATGATCTCGACGGTGTCCTTCGTCCAGAGGTGCGGATCCTTCTCCTTCTTGTCGAAGCCGCCGATCACGTCCGGATCTTTGATGTCGAAGCCGAGGTACACGTTCTGATCGTCCCACAGCAGCTTCACGCTGCCGCTGACCGGAAACCCGGGGTTCGGCCGACCGTTCTGCACGTCCACGAAGGGTCCGGTGCTCGGGGCCGTGGCCCAGGCCGGTTCGTCGAGCTTACCGTCCAGCTTGATCTTCGCGTCGCTGACCTTGTCGACCCTGATTGCGGGGACCCGGGTGCTCGGCTCGGGTGTGGTCGGGGCCGGCGCGCCGGTCGCGATGTTGGCGACGATGCCGCGGTTCTCCCGATCTGCGGGGCCGCTCACGATCTTGAGCCGGTCGTTCTCGCGCCAGATCCCGGTTGTGACCTGGACCTTGTCGGTCTTCAGGTTGTTCGGAACGGTGAAATCTTGTTCGTCGACGTAGACCTTGCCGGGTTCCCACTGGCTGGGTGACAGGGCTTGTTTGTCGCCCTTCCACTCGCGAATGGGTCCGACGTTGTCGATGTTCAAGACGCGCTCACCGGAACCGTCGAGCACGTGGGTGAACAGGTTCCAGCCGTTCTCGAGCTTCTTGTCGGCGCGCCAGTACATGGTGACCTTCACCTGCGTACCGGGCTTGGCCTGACCGGCCGGCGTGATCTTCGCGCCGATCAGCGTCACCTTGCCGTCGAAGTTGATGTTGAGCTTCACCGGCATGTCGTCCGGTGCCTTGTCGAGCACGTAGGCCTTCAGGCGCTCTTTGTCCTCTTTGCTGGTGTCGGTGGAGCCGCCGACACAACCGGCAAGGCAGAACGTGGCGACCAGGGCGGCCAGGGTCGTTTCGAAGCGACGCATGCGGGAGCCTCCGAGCTCAGGATTTCTGTTGTGGCCGTTCGGCTCGTACGGCCGGCGGCGGGGGAACCACTCCGGTCCTCACGTTGACGACGATGGCCCGTCGCTCACGATCCGAAGAACCGCTGATGACGTCGAGCCGGCTCTGGCCCTTCCAGACACCGACCACGATGCTGACCTCGGGCACATGCACCTGCTGTGGCATCTGCAGGTCCTGCATGTCGACGTAGATCTTTCCCGGCTGCCACGCGCTCGGCGGGAGCGCCTGCATGGAGTTGCCGCCGGTGCGGCTGCGGAGCGGCCCCATGTCGTCGAAGGCGATGCCGTTCACGTTGGCGTCGATCCGGGCGCCACCCGGCGCGACCAGGTGGGTGAATAGGCTCCAACCGGGGCTGAGTTTCTGGGAGCTCTTCCAGTAGAGCTTGAGCTTCATCGGCTGCCCGGGTGCGATCACGCCCGTCGGCTCGATCTCCCAGCCAATCAGCTGAACCTTGCTCTCGAAGTCGACGAAGGTCGGGTTCTTCACGTCGCTCGGCACCTCGTCGAGCACGTACGCGGCGAGGTTCGTGTCGATCGACGCGGGATCTTGTTTTGGTTCGGGCTGGCTGCAACCGACCAGAGACCACGAGAGCATCGCTCCGAGAGCGAGTCGCACGAGCAACATCACTTCTTCCCTTTGTGCTTTTTGCGAGCCGCGCGCTCGCGCTTGCGGTCCGACTTTTTTGCGTTCTTCTCGGCCTTGGTGAACTGCCGCATCTTGGGCGGCTCTGGGGCGCCCATGCCGGGCATGCCCATGCCGGGCATGCCCATGCCCGGGAAACCCATGCCTGGCATGCCGCCCATGCCCGGGAAACCCATGCCTGGCATGCCGCCGCCCTTCATGGCCTTCTTGATCTGGCGCGCGGCGGCGATGTTCTTCATGCCCGGGATGCGCCCGAGCATGCCCATGTCGCCACCCATGCCGCCCATCATCTGTTTCATGAACAGGAACTTCTGAATCAGCTCCGTCACGCCCTGCTCGGGTTGAGCCGAGCCCTTGGCGATGCGCTTGACGCGTCCGGGTTCGCGGATCAGCGCGTGTGGATCCTTGCGCTCTTGCAGCGTCATGGACTGGATCATGGCCTGGATGCGGACCAGCTCCTTGTCGTCGAGGTTCACGCCGGGGGGGAGCATGCCGCCCATGCCGGGGATCTTCTCGACCAGATCCTTGAGTGAGCCCATCTGCTGGATCATCCTCACCTGGTTCAGGAAGTCCTCCAGCGTGAACTCACCCTGCATCATGCGCAGGGCGTCTTCTTCGGCCTTCTTCTGGTCGACGACCTGCTCGAAGTCCTGGATCAGACCGACCACGTCGCCCATGCCGAGCACGCGGCTCGCCATGCCTTCGGGGCGGAAGGGCTCGAGTTTGTCGAGGGTCTCGCCGACACCGGTGAAGACGAGCGGGGCGCCGGTGACCTCACGCACGCTGAGCGCCGCGCCACCGCGGGCGTCGCCGTCGAGCTTGGTCAAGACGACACCGGTGATACCGAGGCGTTCGTTGAACGACTTGGCTGTCTGCACGGCGTCCTGGCCGATCATCGCGTCGATGACCAGGTAGATGTTCTGGGGTCGAACGGCGTTCTTGATCGCCGCGAGCTCCTGCATCAGCGGCTCGTCGATGGCGAGTCGGCCGGCGGTGTCGTAGATGATGACGTCGCGGCCGAGCTTCTTGGCTTCTTCGTCGGCCTTCGTGCAGATCTCGAGCGGCGACTCGCCGGAGATGTTGAAGACCGGGATGCCGATCTGGCCTCCGAGCACCTGCAGCTGCTCGACGGCGGCCGGACGCTGCATGTCGGCGGCGACGAGCATCGGTTTCTTGTCTTGCTTCTCGAACCAGCGCGCGAGCTTGGCCGCGGTGGTGGTCTTGCCCGAGCCCTGCAGGCCGACCATCATGATGCCGGTGCGCTGACCTTTGTCGGCCCAGATGACGGGCTCGTCGTCGGCGCCCATCATCTCGATCAGCTCGTCGTGGCAAATCTTGACGAACTGGTCCTCCGCGCTCACGCGGTGGGTGTCAGCGCCGTGCTTGACCCGGGTCTGGACGGTCTGTCCGACTGCCTTCTGCTCGACGCGCGCGAGGAAGCGTTTGACGACGCCGATCTCGACGTCGGCTTCGAGCAGCGAGAGGCGGATCTCGTTGAGCGCGGGTTTGATGTTGTTCTCGTTGAGCTCGGCGAGCCCAGCGAGACGGTTCTTGGCCTCTCGGAAGCCTTTGGTCAGCGCTTCGAACACGGTGGAGCGAGCGTCTTAGCACAGGTTCACGGTCGCTCGGAGCGCCCGGATTTCCCCGGAGTTTCCGCGCTTTGCCGGGGGCGATTGGGAGTGCCCGCTGGCTTCCAGGGACCGGGGGCGGCGCGTCGCGGAGCCTCACGGCCAGCGGCCGACGAACTCGACGCGGGCTCAGCGCGCGGGCGGTCCGCTCATGGGCAGCAGATCTGCACGCTGCCTCCCTGCATCGACCCTCCAAAGCCGCCCATTTCACTCGGCGGTCCAGGTCGGTGGCAACTAAAATGACTGCGATGCGCGCCCCGACCTGGACCCTGGGTCGGACGGCGCTACCCTGACTCGGTGGCGGTATTCCTGGCTTCCACGGGTCTCTTGCGATTGGTCTGCCCGCACTGCGGCGAGGTCCAGGCGCGCCCACCGAAGGCCAAGGCGTCGCGCTACGCGTGTCGGGTCTGCCACAGACGTTTCACACGGGACGAGGGACAGGCGAAGGGCAAGCGCCCAGGGACGTAGCGACCGCGTTGCCGGGCGCCTTTCCCAGCGCGAGGGGAGCTAACCGCGCTTGTGTGCGGTGACCCGGGCGTAGACTGCCCGGCGCGGGCGGCCACTCCAGTCGGTCAAGAGGTCGGCGACGTCGCGCGCCGAGCCACCTTTTTCCAGCTCGCGTCGGATTCGTGCGTCGAGCTCTTCGTCGCTCGGCTGGTCCGCGGCGCTGCTCACTTCCACCGGGGCGAGCACGATCACGACCTCGCCGCGGTACTCGCGCTCGTCGGCCGCCAGGGTTCGGAGCTCGTCGCACAGCACTTCCTCGTGCAACTTGGTCAGCTCCCGGCAGACCGCTGCGCGCCGCGCTGGCATGCGCTCGGCAAGCGCCGCCAACGTCGCCGCCGTGCGGTTGGGTGCCTCGAACAGCACGACGGGCTCCGGGGTCCCCGCCACCAGATCGAGGGCTGTCGTGCGTTTGGGGCCCTGACGCGGAAGAAAGCCCATGAAGAAGAAGGCCGCGTCCACCAGGCCCGAGAGCGCCACGGCCGTGGTCACCGCCGATGGCCCCGGAATTACCGTGACCTCGACCCCTCGCGCTCGCGCGGCCCTCACCAGCTCGGTCCCAGGATCACTCACTGCGGGCATGCCGGCGTCCGTGACGAATGCCACGCACTCTCCCCGCGCGATGTGCTCGAGCAGGGCGTCGAGCTTGCGCGGGCTCGCATTGGCGTCGAGCGACACCAGAGGTTTGCCCGTGATGCCGAGGTGAGTGAGCAGGTTGCGCGAGCGCCTCGTATCCTCGGCGGCGATGCGATCCGCAGAACGCAAGGCCTCGACGGCGCGCAGCGTGATGTCCCCCAGATTTCCGATGGGCGTCCCCACGAGGACGAGCCTGCCGGGCGCGCTGCCAGTCATGCGCGTGACTTCAGGCGCCGCCCACGCCGACGGCGTCGCCCAGTCGCTCTTTCAGAAATGCGCGCAGCTTGCCGGTCAGGCGAGCCTCGATCTGCCGCACCCGCTCTCGCGAGACCCCGAACTCGTTGCCGAGCTCCTGCAGCGTCAGCGGTTCGTCGGCGATCAAGCGCTTGTCGAAGATGGCGACGTCCTTGTCCTTGAGCGTCTTGCGGAACTCCGCCAGGTGCTCCTTCAAAAGCTCCTGAATTTCACTCGACTCCACCCGCTCGTCGGGGCCGGCAGACGCCGCGGGCAGCAGATCCATGCGCGAGGTCTGCCGCCCCTCGCTGTCGCCGACGCTTGCGTCGAGCGAGGCGTCGGAGCGCGCCAGGCGCCGGTCCATCTCGACCACGTCAGACTCGGAGACGTCCAGGCGCTTGGCGATCTCGGCGTGGGTGGGCTCGATGCCCATGGCGGTCAGGCGCTGTTTCTCCTTGCTGAGATTGAAGAACAACTTGCGCTGCGCCTGGGTGGTGCCGATCTTCACCATGCGCCAGTTGTTGAGGATGAAGCGCAAGATGTAGGCGCGGATCCACCAGGCTGCGTAGCTCGAGAGCTTCACACCACGGTACGGGTCGTAGCGCTTCACCGCCTGCATCAGCCCGATGTTCCCCTCTTGCACGAGGTCCATCATGTTGCGATAGGCGCGCCGATACTCGTAGGCAATCTTCACGACCAGCCGCAGGTTCGCCGTCACCAGTCGCGCCGCTGCGTCCACGTCTTGCGTCTCGGAGTACTTCACCGCGAGAGCGTGCGTCTCTTCGACGCTGAGCAGCGGGTGGCGCTGGACCTCCCGCATGTAGATGGCCATTGGGTCGAGGCGTGCGAGCGACGACTCGCGATCGACCTTCGTGACCACGGGCACGTCCTCGACGGCCTCGGCGGTCGTGTCCACGAAGGCCTCGTCGTCGGGGTCTCCTGCGAGCTCTTCGTCGCCGTCGCCGTCGCCGTCGCCGTCGTCACCCTCATCGTCCGCGTCGTCCGAGCCGTCGGCCTCGTCGCCGGCCTCGTCGCCGGCCTCTCGCTCTTCGCTTGGTCTCGGCTCTTTGGAGCGAGCTTGGCTCTTCTTTTTGCGCACTGCCATCGACGGGCCCCGAGGGACGGGACAGGTTGCGTCCCGTACCCGGAGCCGTCAAGGCTCGAGCGCGTCGCTCGCAGAATTCCGTCGGGCTGTCCGTTCGTCCGAGAATACGGACACGCCCTCCGCTGTTGGGGCGGCTAGAACGAGCCCGTCAACAGCACGGACTGGTAACCAACGCCTACCGAATCGACGCGCGGTCCGCGCTTCTTCGGAAGGACCGCAGTCTTCTCGGTCTTCTTGTTGCCTACCAGATAGAGCACCGTGCCGGTCCCGAGGCCGACGACACCAACGACCAGACCGACGTTTGCGATCGTCTGGTAGCGCTTGCCCGCGTCGCGCTCTTCTTGGAGGTTCGAGGGGCACGTGCCGTTCTTGCACTCGTCTTCGAGCTTGCTGTGTTTAGCGTTGTTCATCGCGCCGAAGATGCCGAAGGTCGCGAGCCCTGCGACGCCAACGCCACCGGCAATGTACGCCCAGGTTCGCATGCTCGGCCCGCCGCCACTGGTCGACGCCTCGAGTTTGCCGGAAGCGTCTCCAGAACCCGCAGCCGGAGCCGCAGCCGGAGCCGCAGCCGCTGGAGCCAACGAGACCGGAGTCTCGGTGCCAGCGGTGGCACTGACCTCTTGCACTATTTCCTTGCCGTCGGTCGCCACGAGCTCGACGCGGACCGGGCCAGGTGCAACGGCGATCGGCTTGCCCCAATCTGCCTGGGGGATCTCCTTGCCCTTGACGGTCACTCGCGACCCGGGTCCAGGGCTTCCCACGTCCAGCTTCAAGAACCCGAGCTTGCCGCGCAGATCTTTCTGTTCGTTCTTGGCGCCAGTCGCGGTGTCCGCGTACTTCGGATCCTTTTGTGCCGCAGCGTCTGCCTCGGCGATCGTCGCCTCATATTCGGCCCAGGCCTCTTCCAAGCGACCGAGCTCCACCAGCTCGCGCGCCACCATCAAATGCGAGTTCGGGCTCGCGACGGCACCGTAGGACTCCTTGAAGGCCGCCAACGCGTCGTCGTGTTTTTTCGCCTTCGCCGCTTTCAGTCCCTGTTCGAAGGCCTTTTGCGCCGTCTTTTTCTGCTCGGCGGTGGCGCTCTCGGGGGGCGCGCCTTGGGCCTGAGCCACTGTGCTCGAGCCGATGCAGCCGAGGAGGATGCTTGCGGAGAGGACGGTGGCGCGGAGCTTCGCAATCGAGATCGGGTTTCGCATCATGGTCTCGTCTGACTCCTGTTCGTGTCAGATCCCCGAAGGCGTGAACTTGGGCTTCGGTTTTGGTTTGGGTTTGGTCGTGGGCTTCGGGGTCGTCGTCGGCTTGCTGACCGTCACGGGCTTGGTCGTGGGTTTGGCGACCACGGGCCTGGGCTCCGGCTTCGGAGTCTCGGCCTTGGGCTCTTCGGCCTTGGGCTCTTCGGCCTTGGGCTCTTCGGCCTTGGGTTCTTCGGCCTTGGGCTCTTCGGCCTTGGGCTTTGGCTCCTCGGCTTTGGGCTCTTCCTTCTTCGGCGGTTCGACTGCCGCAGCGGTGCTCGTGGGTGCTGCTGCGGTTTCGTCCTTTCCGCCCAGCTTCGAGATCAAGATACCGATGAGCAAGAGTCCGACCAGTCCACCAATGCCGATCGCCACGCCCTTGCGCATGCGCTGCACGCGCTCCGGAACGATGGATGGAATGGGCTCGTCGATTTCGGCATCCGCACCCGGCGGGGCGTCGTCGAGCGGCGTACCCGGTGGTGGCCCCACCCAGGCCACGGCCGACTCGTCGCGCTTCTCGTCTTTCTTTTCGGCACCGGCTTCTTCGCCCTCGGGCGCCTTGGCGGCGATCGCCGCCCAGTCCAGCCCCTTGGCCGCGTTGTCCGGACTGTGCGGTTCTGATTGTAGGGCATCGATGTCCATCGACACGGGTACGTCGTCACTGCCTGTCAGCGCTGCTGGCGGCGGCGGCACCGCAGCGACGGCGTCGGGCGGCTTGGGCGAACCCGCTGCGGGCGGCGGACCCGGAGAGCCCGGCTCGGCCGCGGCAACCGCGAGCGCGTCGCTGGCGTCCGGCGCCGGCGTGCCCAAGAACTGCGTCTTGATGTGCTCGGGTTCGGCGCTCTGGGCCGCCAAGATGCCGGCGTCCGGGTTCGGTTTGGTAGGCGCTTCACTGCTCGGAAATTCGAGCAGCTCCACCTTGGACACCGACTCGAGCTCCTCCGAATCGAGTGATTCCAGCGGAGGTCGCGGCGGAGGCAGGACCGCTGCGGCGTCGGGTTTGCTACCACTCTCCGACAGGTACTTCGCCGCATCGGGTAGCGGTTGAATGCCAATCAGCGTTGCTTTGCCGGGGGACGGGGGTGGCCGCTGAGGGGGCGGGGGACGTCGGTCCCCCGTGCCGGCCGCATCTCTGGGCGGGGGGACTCGTGCGGGCGGTGCTGGCGCCTCTTTTTTCGCGCTGCCGCCGCCGCCGCTGATGGCCTTCTCGATCAGCTTCTTGCGCGCCGCGAGGGTGTTGCCCGCGAAGTCCTCGACGAGGGCGGACACTTGTTCGTGGGTCGCGACCTCGCCTGCTGCCAGCAGGGCTTCCGTGAGTTCCTTCGGCGACGCGTAGCGCGCATCGGCGCTCACCTCGATGGCCTTCGCGACGATGTCCGCGATGCTCGTCGAGATGGCATCCCCACCGACGGGCTTCTGGGCATCGAGGCGCTGAATGCCGCCGGCTTTCACCTTGTCGACCACGGCTTGATGCGTCGAGCCCACGAACATGCGTTTGCCCGAGAGCATCTCCCAGAGCATCACACCCACCCCGTAGAGGTTGGCGCGCAGATCGGACTTGGTCGCGTCTTCGAGCACCTCCGGCGCGGCGTATGAGGCCATTTCAGGGTGGCGCGCGATGGTTCCCACGCGGGAGGCCGGGCCCAAGACCCCGATGTCGAGCAGCCGGGCGCGCCCGTCCCGCCCGACGAGCACGCTGTCCGGCACGATGCCGCCGGCAACGAAACCACTCTGGCCGTTGCTGTGGGGTTGGGCGGCATTGCTTGCGCTCTGGATCGCCTCGAGCACGTCGAGCGACACACGAACGGCGACGCCCACGGGAATGGGCCGGCGTTTGAAGCTCGCCAGGCGCAGCAGTGACCGAAGCACCTCGCCCTCCGCGTACTCCATCACCACGCCGAGCTCCCCCTCGGTCTTGACGACGTCGATGCCCCGCGCGAGCCCGGGGTCCGACAGCTCGAGCATCCACCATGCGCCTTCGCACAGCGAGTCGATCTCGTCCGGAGTCGTCGGCGCAGTGGTGGACACCCGCCGGACCAGGACCGGCGTCTTGTCCTCCCCCGTGGGGTGTGCCGCCCAGAGCGGTCCCAGCTGGCCCTTCGCGACCTCGCTGATCAGCTCGTAACGTCCCAGGGTTTTTGCACCCGTGCCAGTTCCCGCCATTGCTTCGACGATACTCCGAAATTCGCGTGTCGGCTGAGTTTAGCGCCCCAACGGCGCGGCGCGAGCCCTCGCTTATCGAAGCACACGCGCGGCGCTCGGCCGCTCAGCCAGCATCACGCCGGATCTTCGCGGCACAGCATGAAATAGGCCCCGATCGCCTTGCCCTGTTTGTACGCCTTGCCGATCGAGACGTGGTCCGAGACCTTGCGCATGTAGTCTTTCATCCGACCATAGACCAGGGCGCTGATTCCGCCCTCGTTGTCGCGAATGTCGGGCCAAGCGTCGGGCTTCTTCGGCGGGATGCGGGTGTAGTCCACCAGATATTCGCTGGGTGGGTCCTTCTCGTCCTTCGCGGCGTGGGCCACGAAGTAGCCCGGGCCCGTCAGCCACAGCGTGCTGCCGAAGTTGTAGCCGTACACGTCGCCCGAATCGTCATCGGCGCGGCAGAAGCGCTTCTGAAAGTGGGTGAACGCTGGGAGCGTGTTCTTCCCGTGATGGATCACCTCTTTCATGGCGTCGACACCCGACGGCACGAAATGGTCGGCGTCGACGGGCTGCTCTTTCATCAGCTCCCAGAGCGCGACCATGTCCTCTTTGGTCGCGCTCTCGGTCGTGTACAGCCGACTCTTGTGGTCCATGCGGTCGAGCGTCGCGCCGATGCGCGGGATCGAGTGTTCGTCGTGGTGTCCGAGCAACAGCGTTCGCAGCTTCATTCCTGTCTCACTTCGAGAGCTCGACCTTGCGGCCGGCGGTCGGCGTCTTGTCGAGTAGCACGAGAGTCTCGAACTTCACGTCCTCGAGCTTTCGGGTCGATGCGGCCAGATCGTAGGCGAGGCCCCACTCCACCGATGCGTCGGCGGAGACGAAGAACATGTTCGACCCTTTGCAGCCCTTGGCAAAACGTTCGATCGTGTCGCCGGTCGTCGACAGATCGGGCCCAGCGAGGCCCTTGGCGCGTTTGATGGCGGTGCCCCCGGCGATCTTCCAGACCGCCGCGCTGCGATCCTCGAGGATCATTGCCACCACGGCGCACGGCTCCGGCTTGGGGGCCTTTGCCTCCGGCGTGAACGCGAGCTCACCCGGATACTCCGCGCGGGTCTCCGTCTTCACGATGACCTTGCTGGCGCCGATCTTCGCGAGCTCGGCGAGCATCGTCGTGACCCACGTGAGCTTCGCTTTCCGGATCACGACCAGCGTGGCCTCTTTGCCTTCGAAGTGCGATTTGACCTGGCGCAGCTCTTCGGCGAGCTTGTCGCGGCCCTCGGGTTTGTCGAGCAGCACGCGGGAGAAACCAACCTTCGGTCCGAGGTCGTCGATGCCCAGCTCGGGCGGGCCCACGGGTTTTGGTAGTGCCGCGTCCTTCGGCGGTTCGACCGTCTCTTTGGGCGGTGGTTCGAAGGGGTTCTTCTTCGGCGGTGGGTCGTCGCAAGCCGACAGACCGAGCGATGCCAGCGCCAAGAGTGACAGGGCCGAACGAGTCATCGGCTGTGATTTGAACGACGCTGGCGGGCTGCTGGCAAGGCGATTCGGGCGAGCGCCGCCCTCAGCCCAGGCTCTGACAGACGGGATCGGTCGGCGTGAGCACGACTGAATCGACGCATTTGCCCGAGCCGGTCGCGGGTTTCGCGCAGATGCCGCTCTTGCACTGGTCGTCGTTCGTGCAGGTCACCGCGAGCCCGCCTTTCGCGGCACACTTCATGTCGCCGGTGGGGCCGAGGCAGAGAAAGTCTTCCAGGCAGGGCACGTCGGGGCTGCACGTGAGGCCGGAGCCCTTCTTCGCGATGCAGTTGGAGCCGTCGCAATAGAAGCCGACGTCACACAGCTCATCGACGGCGGTGCACGGGAAGCCGCCGCCCACGAGCTTGGCAACCTGACATGTGCCGTCCGGCGCGCCGGGCTTGCGAACACAGACCTGATCTTGGAGTGAGTCACACTCGTCGGAAGCGACACAGGGGTCTCCCTGCAGCTTCGGACCCTTGTTGAGCTTGTCGCAGGGCTCGCCGAGGTCGCGCACGATCACAACCTCGTCGGCGGTCAGCTTGGCGTCGGCGTAGGCTGCCTTGACCTTGTCGATGCAAACCTTGGCGTTCTTCGACGAGTAGTACGGTGGCACCAGGCCGAGGCAGTATTCCTGCTGTTTGCTGATGCAGCTCTCGACGCTGGCCGCGCTGCACGCGCTGACGACCTTGGTGTTGCAAGCCGCCTTGCCCCACTGCTGGCAGAAGTCCTCCTCGCTAGCGTAGATGTTTCCCGCGCGGGACTTCGAGCTGCCGCAGGCGCCGATGACGCTCGCGAGGACCAAGGGAAGAATCAAGTGCCTGAACCGAATCATGACCGGGGTTGGACGATACACGAGGCCAACCTATTCGGCACGAAAGGGGCAGGCTCCCGGGCGAGGGTGATAGGCTCGGCAGTTCGGTGGAGAGCCCGAACAGCGAGCCCTTGTCGGTGCATCCGGCTCCGCCCTCGGAGCCCGCGCCGAACCAATCGGTCAGCACACCGAGCGCCGCAGCGCGAATTCCGTCTCCGCTGCAAGCCCTCTTCATCTGGTTGACGGCCGCCGTAGCGCTGATCGTCGCGGGCCTCGGGGTGGCGGCCGTGGCTGCGGCCTGGGTGGTCGCGGACGGCAAGGATCCGCTGAAGGTCCTCGGCGATCCGGCGACCTCGCCGCTCGTCAGCAGCCCGGGTTGGATCGCCTGGGGAACGATCGCCAACGAGGTCGCCGTCTTCGGCAGTCTGCTGTTCTGGCTCTGGGTGCTGAAGACTCCGCGCCGCATCGCGCTCCCGCTCGGGCGGCCCTCGGTGCTCGGTGTGCTGGGCGCCCTGCTCCTGGTGTTCGGGCTCGCGCCCGTCGCGGAGATCATGGGTGAGCTCATGCACCGGTTGACCTCGAACGAGATCACCGCCTCGAAGGTGGTCGTGAACGCCGCCCGCAGCGCGTCGGGGTCCGGTGTCGTGCTCCTGGTGTTCGCGCTCGGAGTGATGCCGGCGGTGGTGGAAGAGGCGTTGTTCCGCGGGCTGTTGACTGCCCCCTTCGAGCGGCGCTTTGCCCTGGGGTTGATCGTGCCTTCGATCTTGTTCGGCCTGTTCCACCTGGAGCCGACGCAGATCGCCGGGACCATCGTGCTCGGCGTCGCGTTCGCGGCGGCCCGGCTGTGCACGGGCACGCTGTCGACCTCGATGATCGCGCACCTGGTCTACAACACGACCGTGGTGCTCACCGTGCGCTACTCGACCGCGCTGACGGAGCGAGAGCTCGACGTCGTGCCGATGCTCGTGGGGCTTGCGCTCGCAGTCGCGGGCTCGTTGTTGCTCTGGCGCGAGCGTCGCGTGCTCGTCGCGAGCTTCGCCGGGACGCGGGAGCCGATGCCATCCTGGTGGATCTGATGAGTGAGTGGCGGGAGCCAGGATGCTGAGCCTTCCGCGGGGTCTTCCACGTCGGCTCGCGCTGCTCCTGCTCGCCGCTGCGTTCGTGCTGGCAGGTGCCAACCACTTCTTCAATCCGGCGCCGTATCTCGCCATCATGCCGGAGTACCTGCCGGCACACCGCGCGCTCGTGATGCTGAGTGGGGTCTTCGAAATCTTGGGTGGCGTGGGTGTGCTCGTGCCGCGCACGCGCGCGCTGGCGGGAGCCGGGTTGATCTTGCTGCTGGTGGCGGTGTTCCCCGCGAACCTGAACATGGCGCTGCATGTCGAGCGATATCCGGACCTCCATCCCGCCGCGCTCTACCTGCGTCTGCCGTTCCAGCTGCTGTTTGGGCTCTGGGCGTGGTGGGCTACTCGAAAAGAAGTGGACGCCGATGCTGGAGCGCGGTGAGCGCGTTGCACGCGAGCGCCCGTTCGCGCCCGTGGTATTTGTCCCCGCGTGCCGCGCCTCGAGCTCACGACGCTTCAGTGAGTCAACCCCCGAGCCAGGGCAGAAAGCTCAGCCCGAACGCCCGCTTCACGAGCCACACGCTGGCCAGAAGCGCGATCAGCGTCGAGGCGGGCCACAAGACCCGCCGCTCGTACCAGGCACGACGGGCCGCGTAAGCCAGCGGAGCGAACACGAGCAGCACGACCGCCAGCTGTCCCAGCTCGATGCCGACGTTGAACGTCAGCAGTGCAAACACGGCACCGCGACGCGGCAGCTCCGTCTCGGCGAGCACGCTGGCAAACCCGAAGCCATGGACCAGACCGAACACCGTCGCAGTGAGCGCGCGCCAGCGGATCTCCCGCCGCGCCACGTTCTCGACCGCCACGGCCACGATGCTGAGCGCAATGATGCTCTCGGTCAGCCGGGGCTCGACCTGTACGAGACCGAGCCCGGCGCTCACCAGGGTGACGGAGTGCCCCAGCGTGAATCCGGTCACCACCAGCGCCACCTCGCGCAGGCCGCGCAGCAGGGTTTTGTCACGGCTCGAGCGGGCTGCCGCGAGCAAGAGCGCCACCACGAACAGCATGTGATCGATGCCGGAGAGCACGTGGTGAACGCCGAGCTTGACGAAAGAGACGAGGACCTCCGCCAGGCTCGGGGGTGTGCCGACGTCGCGCTCCTCGGCACCGGTGCGAAAGGCCCAGGCCGAGCCGTCGATGGAGCACAGAACCTCGCTGCCGGGATCGACGTCGAGGCGCCAGACGTTGCGCAAGACCACCGGCCCGGGTGGGCACACGAAGCGGAGCGGAACGGAGATCGCCCGGAGGCCTTCGGTCGTCACCAGCTCTCCGGGGCTGGTGCTGACCGTGCACGCGCCTTTGGGGCTGCGCGCGCTGACGGCCTTGCCGAGCGCCTCGTCGATGCGAGGGCGAAGGCTGCGCACGTCTTCGTCGCTCGGCAAGCTGGAGAGTCCGAGCACCGGAACCAGGTGCTCGAAGCTGGTCTCGACCGTGACGTCGAGGCCGCCGGGCACGGTTTGCACGCTGCAGTAGCTGCGGCCGAGCTGGTGCGCCGAACTCGTGAAGGCACACAAGCTAGTCAGCGCGAACGCCGCCGCCATGAGCAGTGCTCGCAGCATCGCCGCGCAGCCTAATCACCGGAGGCGTCGGAAGCGAGAGCTGTCAGCCGCCCGCCGCGTTGATGCACTTCGAGTAGTCGGTGAACTTCGCACCGCAGCCCTGGGCCACCGCAAAACCGAGGACGCAGCTGACGGTCGCGGCGTTGGCACAGGTCAGGTAGGCGCCCCACTCGTCGTCACAACCGGTTCCCGTTGCGCCGAGCCACTTGCAGTTGGTGTTGCACTCCGCGCTGTCGCCGTTGCCGGGACACTTTGCTGCGACCACCTTGCCGCAATAGGTCGAACACGGTGCAACGATGGCGGGGTTCGGGTTTTCGTTCACCGCGCAGCCGATCGCCTTCAAGTAGTCCACGCCGCAGGTCTGAGAGACCGGATCGCCGGCCGCGTTGCAGGTGACGCCCTTGCTCTTCACGCACGCGAAGTAGGCGTTTGCCGTCGGGTCGCACTTGGCGGTCGAGGTCAGCGCCTTGCAGGTCAAGAGGCAGCCCGCCATGGTCGGACCGTTCTTGCACGCGGCCTTCGTGATGGAGTCGCACAGCGGCTGGCAGCCCGCGCTGGCCGTGGCCCCGCCGGTGCCTCCAGCGCCGCCCGTCGCCGTGGTGCCGCCGCTGCTCGTTCCGCCGGTGCCCAAACCCGCTGACCCGCCGCTCGCGGCCGCGCCGGCCGAGCCGCCGCTCGTCGAGCCCGCGGCGCCTCCGGTTGCGGAGCCGCCACTCGATGCACCGCCGCTCGTCGACCCGCCTGACCCGCCGCTCGTCGACCCGCCGGTCGCTTCGTTCGTAGTCTCACTCCCGCCGCACGCGCCGAGCGATGCGAGCAACAAGGTCAAGAAGAGGGTGCGCATGATCGAAGCTCCAGGTTCGGGGGTCAGTGGCTCGCGCCGAGTCTCATCGACCCGAGCCCCATTGGTGACGCAGCCTATCATCGACTCGGCGCACCCGCACCTGTGCGACCTGACTCGGCGGGCGCTTCGCGCTAGTCATTGGGGGTGCAACGTCGATCGTTCCTCGGACTCTCGGGCGCAGCTGCAGGGAGCCTCGTGCTCCCGGCGCGCGCCGCGACGCCGGTGTCGGCGGATTTCACTCAGCACGATCTGACTCTCGACGCGGACCGACGCATCGCGCGGCGGGCGCTGGTGCTCGCGCCTGCGCACCTGCCGGCGGGCACGAAGTTGCCGGTTCTGGTGCTCCTGCACGGACTCGGCGAAACGGGCAACGAGCTGCTCGGCATTCACGCCTGGGGCGAGCGTTACGGCGCGGTTCGCGCGCATGAGCGGCTGCGCCGCCCACCCGTCGAGAAGTTGTACCCGAAAAATCCGTGGTTCTCGGACGCGGCCATCGAGAAGGTGAACGCTGCGCTGGCCGAGCGCTCCTACCGGGGGCTGGTGCTCGTGTGTCCGGTCACGCCGAACCCGCACAAGGTGGGCCCGGCGCCGAAGACGCTGGATCGGTATGCCGACTTCATCGAACAGACGCTGCTGCCCGCCGTGTACGCCAAGGTCCCGTGTCTGAAGGGGCCGGAGCACACCGGGCTCGACGGGTGTTCGCTGGGCGGTTACGTCGGTGTCGAGGTGTTTCTGCGCAAGCCGAAGCTGTTCGGGACGTTTGGTGGTGTGCAGGCCGCGTTCAATGTGCCCTCGGCGTTGCGTTACGCAAAGCGCATCGCGGAGCTCGTCAAGGAGGTTGGGCCGCGTTCGATCCGCGCGGGCACCTCGAGTGAGGATCCATATCGCAAGGCCAACGAAGCGTTCGCGAAGGAGCTGGGCAAGCTCGGTGTGAAGAGTGAGCTGTCGGTCCCCAAGGGGCCGCACAACCAACCGTGGTTGCGTGAGGTCGGTACGCTCGAGATGTTGCTCTGGCACGAGCGGCGGTTGAGTGGGGCGGCGTGAGCGCGGTCGGGGCGCCGCTGCTCTACCAGGTGCCCGTCATCACCGGGGCGTAGAAGCCGACACCGCGTCGCGAGGTCTGAAGCGGCAGTGAGCTCGCCTCGGGGCGAACGCCCTCGAGCGCCTTGATGTAGCGGTTGGCGCGGGACTCGGCGAAGTAGTCGAGGGTGAGCACGAGGGCGGCGTGTGCGCCGGCGACCACACCGATGCCTGCGAGCGTGGGTTTTTTCGCGGCAAATCCGTAGCTGGCCATGCCCGCGCCGACGGCGAGGATGCCGAGCTCGCTGTAGCGGTAGAGCACGAAGCGATCCGCGATGGCGTACATGCGTTTGCGCTCGTCGCGCAGGAACTTGGCGGGATCGGCGTCCAGATCACTCTTCAGCTCGTCGTGTTTTGGATCGAGCCCGAGGGAGTACGTGGTGGCGAACAGCATCTCGACGGCGCCGAACGCGAGGGCGGTGTAGCCCGCGCCACGGGAGAAGGCGGTGCCGCGCGTGAGCAGATACGAGCCCGTTCCCGCGGAGACCACACCCAGCCCGAAGAACACGTAGGCTTCGTTCTGCTCACCGGTGAACCAGTCGTCCATGGCGCCGGCCGCGGCGCTCGACTGCGCGTGAGCGCCGCGCCCGCAGGCCAGCGTCAGCACGAACGCCGCGCCAAACGCGAGATTTGACGGCCACCCTCTCATTGACGCGACGAGCCTAGCATGACGGGAGCTGGCGATTGCGCTGGAACCTGTGGCGGTGTGGCCGGGCGCGCTGGCTCCGGAACGCTGGATAACGCTGTGGCGGCTACCCTTCGCATCCGTCGCATGAGCCTCCTACCAGCTCCCCCGCCAGCGCCACGATGACGCCGAAGGCGCCGATCCTCGCTCCACAAATTGCTTGTCATGCTTAGTATCTGGGAGACGACGCGCTCCCCAATGCCGCGCCCAAGCTGGACCCCGGTTACCTCGCAGTATGACGACGCTGTGCCGCCCGATCGTGAGGAGGCCTGTTTCGACGGGCAAGCGCGGGTCCGACTCGCTCGCCAACATGGCATCCGTGCGCCGACGGCGCTGCAAGTTGGCGCAGGGGGAAACCGACCCGCGGGGAGATCACCACCTGGTTCCGCGTATGCTCCCGACATGCCGCTCCGCCCAGCTCATCGGTTCGTCCCGATCCTCGCGCTCGCTCTCGCCGGCGCTCTGGCAATGGCTTGCGGCAGTGACGGCGGCGGCGGTGGCGGCGGCACGGGAGGCGCAAACACCGGCGGCTCGTCGGCGATGGGCGGCCAGGGCGGTGCAAGCGGCGGAACCGGCGGCACGAGCGGCGCGGGGGGTGCGGCCGGCGGTGGGCTGGGCGGCGCGGCCGGCTTCGGCGGCGCGGCAGGCGGTGGTGCCGCAGGCAGCGGAGGCGTAGGCGGTAGCGGAAGTGGCGGCGCCCCGCCAATGTGCAGCACCTCGGCAGAGTGCAAGGACGCCGACGTGTCGTATCCCGGTAGCACCGAGCCCGCCACTTCGTCCCCGACGGATTGTGTCGGCGGGCAGTGTGGTCTCGTCACCAACTACAGCGGCGCTTACAAGACTCCCAAGACGCCGCGCTCGTGCACGGACATCTGCGCCGCCTCGACCTACGATGGCAAACCCATGGCGTGTGCAGCCTCCTGCCAGACGAAGGTCTCGAACGGCTTCGGTGACAAGAGCCTGGTGCACGACGCCGGTGCCGACGCGGGCGCGGGCTCCGTCGCGGGCCTCGTGAGGTACCAGTTCAGCCCCATCTCCGGCGCCTACAAATTCCAAGAAGTGAGCTGCTCCGAGACGCCCAAGAGCAAGCTCATCATCGGCTCGAACTCGTACACCTACGTCGGTCACCAGTGCTGCTGTGTCGCGCCGTGATGGTCGCGAAGGCGCGCCGCTCCCGGCTGAAGCTCACGCCAGCGCCGCGTTGACCGCCGCACACCAACGATCGAGCTCCGAGGCGGTCGCTTCGAGCCGCACCATTGGTGCCTTCACCCGCTTGGTCCAGCCGTCAACGCCAAGAATGTGAACCAGGTGCTGATCCGGCGTCGGATCGCCGGCTCTTGCCCGCAATGTCGCCAGTTCGACTGCTGCGCGAGCGAAAGCTTCCGTCTCCTTGGTTTCGTTGCCCCGCACCGCCGTGAGCTCCGCGACCAGCTGCTCGAACAACGCGGCAACCTCTCCGTCCAGCTGCTTCTTGCTGAGCTTCTTCGGTTGCGACGCCTCCGCATCCCGCACAGCGTCCGCGAACGGATGCGCGAACGGCTCCCAGGCCTGCACCAGCTGCCCCATGAGCCAGCGCGGTTCGGCCGGCAGTCGAGCGAGCGCGCGCGCGTGCGGCGCGACGCCCGTCGCCCAGGTGTCTTGCGGGCTCGTGACGTACAGCACCCACGGCAAGGCGATGCGCGCCCGCGCCAAGCTCTCACTCGCGTGCACCACCAGCTGCTTGCTCTCGGCTTCATCCGCGACGTCCGGCTCCGCGTCACCAAGCAGGAAGTCGACCGCACGGGTGAACGGCGTGATGCAGGTCACCTGTCGGCGTCGCGCACGGATCGCGGCGATCGCCGCCTCAATGACCGACGGCGTGGCGCGCAGCAGCACCCAGCCATACGCGCCGAGCACGCCAATGGCGCGCTGGTTTGGATTGGTGAACCCCCAGGGATCGTCATTGGAGCTCGCGATGACCCGCGCGACCTCGGCCGCAACGACGTCGGTGCCCAGGAACGCTTCGAGGAGCCAGAGCGCGTCGGCGTGCTGAAACACGTAGGGGCGCGTGGTGGCGAAGGTCGACGTGACGAACTCGGTCAGGCTCTTCGTGGTCGGTTCGGTCGCGACCGACAGCGCGCGTTTCATCTCCGCATCCGGCCCGAACGGTTTCACTCCCGAAACGAACGCGTGCAGCCAGCGCGCCGCGACCTCCGTCGGCCACTCGGGCGAGCCCTGTGGATCGATGTGTCGAAAGGTCTTCAGTGCCTCCTTCTCCGCGCGCGCGCCGCTGGCGCCCTGTGGGTTCAGCACTCGATAGTGCGGCCAAGCGCGGGCAATGCGCTCGGAGGCGTCTGCGTTGCGACCGAGGCTGCGGCCGTGGATGGCCAGACCCCGAGCGTTGCGCGCGGCGAGATCGAGATGGGCAGGCAGCACGGGGCCGAGCATAGCGGTTCGGAGCGGTGTGGGTAGCGCAGTCCGCGCGCGCGCACAGATTGAACCGTCAGCTCTCCACCACCACCAACGTCCCGCCGCCCATGCCCTGACCTTGCACCGTGTCCCAGCCGGCGGGCAGTGGGGGCTCGACCCAGTCGAAGACCCGCTTGGCGTCGAGGGGCGAGACGTTGATGCAGCCGCCGCTCTTCCTCTGACCGAAGTCTTCGTGCCAGTACGTCGCGTGAATCGCGAACGGGCGCTTGAAGTAGATCGTCCACGGCACGTCGGCGATCCAGAAGGCGCTCCGGCCGCTGCCCATGCTCGAATAGTGGTGTTTGCTCTCGATGTAGAACCTGCCGAATGGCGTCGGGTTGAGCTTGCCGGGTGAGATCAGCGTGCTGAAGATCGGGCGCGCTCCCTCGTACAGGGTCAATGTGCCGAGGCTCACTCGTACGTGGATCCACTTGCCGCGGCTCTTTTCCGCGCCGCGCGGCATCGGATGCACCTCGACCCGCGTCGCGTCACCGTCTTCGATGAACAGCCCAGGCTCACGGGTCTCGAGGAATCGTCGCTTCTTGCTGACCTCCTCGCGGCCCGTCAGCGCGACGTGAGTCTTCGGCTGCCAGCTCTCGCCGGCCGGTTCGAAACCATCGGTACCTCTCCGCCACTTGGGGCGCTCGCGCTTGCGGATCCAGGCGATCGGCAGCTCCACCGCCGAGCCGAGCTCGACGCCGTGGAACTCCGAGACTCGAAAGCGTTTGAGCCCGCGCGCGGGGACCACGCTGAGATCGGTGGAGAGCACCCAGGTCTCGCCGAAGGCCTCGAACGCACGCGTGAACGCGAGCATGTTCCCCGCCGGGAAGTTTCGGAGGAACGTTCCCTCCGGCTCACCGCGGGGCCCCGGCGCCTTGCCGCCGTCCTTCAAGAAATCCGGCATGGGTCCGTTGGGCAGGATGGGTGACAGCTCGGCCAGCTCGTCGTGACCGGCTTCGGCGCCGGACATGCGCGGCCGCTCTCGCGCGCCGAGCTTCCAGCGCATCTTCTCGGCGGGCACGGGCCGGCTGAACATGGGTGTGCCCACGCTCAACGCATATTGGTACGGCATGACGCCGGGTGCGGGCTCCGTCCAGAGGCTGGCTTGCAGGAAGGGCGACTGCATGTCGAAGGTCGCGCGCGGTCCCACGCACACGTAGCCGCGCTCGACCCGAACGAAGCGCGCGCACTTGCCTCCGCCGCGCACCGGCGCGGGATCGAGCAGCGCGACGCTCCCACCCACACGAATGCTGCCGAGTGGCAGGGTGCCCGAGTGCGGCCTGGGTTGGATCCACGTGCCGTAACCCAACGAACCCACCCCGCTGCCTGGCGCACGCAGCCCTCCTCGCGGGTAGCCGTCTCCGAAATAGTCTGCGGCGTCGAGCTGGCGTGGCGCGTCCGTCGATTCTGCCCGCTCAATCCGTGGTGCTAGCGCGCCGCTTGCCGTGGCTCGAGCAGGCGTCGGGTTCACCGCCGCAGGTGATGGTTTCGCCGCGTCGTGACTCGCCGCACAGGCAACGGCAAAGACCGCCCCGGCGAATCCCATGCAACGCATGCTGCGAATTGTCTCGCGCTCGGCGCAGGTGATCCAGAAAGACGCTTTGAAACCGCCGCAATCCTGGGAAACAATGGACAGCATGCCCGACGCCAAGCCCTGCGTTTGCGCGAACCACGGCGCCTTTTTGCAGCACGGCTTGGTGCAGGACAGCCCAGAGCTCGCCGCGACACTCGAACTGCTGCCGCCGTCTTCGGCCGCGAACCGCTTCGAGTGCCGGCACTGTGGCCAGCGCTGGGAGGAGCACCCTACGAGTTTCCATCACGCCGACGTCTCGGCGCTGATGAAGGTGAGCGAGTGGTCCGAGCGGACCTACGATCCGCATCGGGATGTGCCCGGCGCTCCGCTGCGGAAGGCGTAGCAGCTCGGTTGCGGAGGGGGACGGCAGTCGCTCGTCAACGCGCCATTCCCAGGAACAGCGCCCGCGCCGGTCGGCCCGCCGCCGGGCCAGCTCATGCGGGCGACTTCCCTTCACCCCCGACCGCGCCGCGCGAACCACCAAACCCCGAACACTCCCAGCAACCCCAGCGCGCCGCTGCCGCGCCCACTGCTGCCCGGTAACCGACAGCCGCAGCCCGAGTCCTCCGCCGCCGGCGAGGTTCCGCCGCTCGAACCCGCCCCGCCGTCGAGCTTGCCGCCGTCGATCAACGAGTTGCCCACGGTGAACGTGCCCAGCGCCGTCCAACCGAGGCGCGGTTCGGGTGTGCCGCTGCCGCCCTTCGCGTCCACGAACACCTGGTGGTTGCCGGAAAACTTGCTGGCATCGAAGCTGAGAGCCCAGGACACCAGGAGCTCATTCCCTTGCGCGCTCACACTCGTCGTCGCGCAGTCGAGGGAGCCGTAGCTGGAAGTGAGCACCTGGCTCGCTCCGGGCGCACAACTCTCGGCGCTGCCGTCGAGCCGCAGCTGCCCCGCCTCGTAGCTCACACTCACGGCCGGCGCGCCACCCTTCACCTCGTCCCCTACCCACAGCTGCACGACGCGCAGAGCACTCGCCCCCTCACAGCTCGAATACGTGACGCTGAGCTTCGCCTGCGTGCCAGAGCCGTTTGTCGGAGAGAGCGCGCCCGCCGTCAGGCACGCGCCGCCAGCGTCGGTTCCGGCGTCCGTCGGGACGCCGCCGTCCGTCGGGCTCGGGCCCCCGTCGTCCCACAGCTTCAGGTTGCGGTAGGTCGCGTTCTTCACCCCGGACTTGTAGCGCTTCACCGTGCCCAGGAAGATGTAGCGCATGGCCAAGATGTTCGGCGCCGCCGGATAGATCTGATCGAGCACCGTGACGCCATCGCGAAACAGCCAAGCGTGGCTCGTGTCCCAACCGATCTCGTACGAATAGAACTTGGTCTCGTCCCACACCAGCGGGTCACTCATCGGCTCGCCGGGCTCGTCGGAGCCGCCCGTGTGCACGAGCAACTTCATCTTGTTCGTGCGCTCGAGCCCGCCCGGGCCGCCGTTGCAGTAGTCCGTCTCCTCCATGGCCCAGGCCCACAAGAACTGCACACTCTCGTTGCCCGGGTCGTCGATGTTGCCGCTGCCGTTGTTGTCGACCGCCGCGAAGATCGCGCGGCAGTCGGGGAACCCTCCCGCACCGTGGTTCGTCCCGTTGACCCCGTTCATCTCGAACGTGAGCCGTCCCGCCGTGACGCTCGCGCCAAGATCGTAGATGATCTGTGATTCGAAGCTGTCACGCGTCCAGCCTCCCGCGCCAAAGCTGCCACCATTGACGGTCTGACCGCTGCTCTTGGCTTGAGTGAGCGGGTCGTCGAGCACGAGCGTCGGCGCAGCCAAGGCCGGTCCGGTCGCGGTGAGGAGCAGGGTGAGCAGCGAGAGTGAGCCGAACTTCACGCGCATCGGCACAGGGGACAGGCTCGGGCGGGGCGGAGTCAAGCGCCGGCGCACCGAGTGGATTTTGCGCGGCGTCTGCGCCGATCGCGGAGTGCGTGACGCGCCGACTCATGCTCGCCCAACGCCAGGATCAGCGCCCCGACGTTCACTGACGTCCAGTCCCTGAACTGTGACGAGCGTCACCGACGCCATCTTCAATCAGTACAGCTGCGGCTGAGCTCTGGGTCGTGCTACGAGCCCTGGCATGTCCGGCCCGCTGGTACAGCGTCTCTTCGAGCTCGCACGTGAGCGTGAACCCCACCTTGCGATCATCGATGACCGGGAGCGGGTGACGTTCGGACTGCTCGGCGCGCGTGTGACCCGCGTCGCAAACCAGCTGCGCGCGCGCGGGCTCGGGGGCAAACGGGTGGCCCTGCTCGTCACTCAGGGGTCCCGCTGGCTCGAGGCATTTCTCGGCATCATCGCTGCGGACGCCACCGCGGTACCGCTCAGCCACCTGCACCCGGACGCCGAGCAGGCGTGGTTCGTCGAGGTGAGCCGTGCCGCTGCGCTGCTCGTGAGCGAAGAGACCGCCGCCCGTGTGGCGGGCTATCAGGGTGAGCTGCCGGTGCTGCACATCGAAGCGCTCCGCGACGGCGCAGACGGCGCCGGCGACGGGGTGCGCCACGAGGTCGACGCGGCCGTCATCCTCTACACCAGTGGAACGACGGGCAAACCCAAGGGTGCGCTCATCTCGCAGGAAAACCTGGAGTCGACGGCGCGGCTCTTGGGCAGCGCTTGGCAGTGGTCGGCCGATGACGTGCTCCTGCACTGTCTGCCGCTCCACCACTTGCATGGCTTGGGCATTGCGCTCCTCACGTCGCTCCTGGGCGGCGGCACCACTCGCATGCTCGAGAAATTCGACGGCCCCCGACTGTGGGAGGAGCTCGCGCACGCCAGTGTGTTGATGGGCGTGCCGACCATGCACAAGAAGCTGCTCGACACCTTCGACGCGGCGGACTCCGTGACCCGGACTCGCTGGGCGGACAGCGCTCGCAACCTGCGTCTGGTCACCAGCGGCTCGGCGGCGCTGCCTGCCACGGTCGGCGAACGCTGGCGTGAGCTCACCGGCAACTACCCGCTCGAACGCTTCGGCATGACCGAGATCGGTGTGGGCAGCAGCAACCCGGTCGACGGCGAGCGGGTTCCCGGCAGTGCGGGACCGGCGCTGCCCGGCATGTTGCTGCGCATCGTCAGGGACGATGGCAGCGACGCACCTCGAGGTGAATCCGGTGAAATCTGGCTGAAGGGCCCGAGTGTGTTCCTTGGATACGACGACAACGTCGCGGCGACCCGCGAGGCATTCTCCGACGGCTGGTTTCGCAGCGGAGACACCGCCACATTTCTCGAGGCCGAGTACGTCAAGATCCTGGGTCGGACCTCGGTCGACATCCTGAAGAGCGGCGGATACAAACTGTCCGCGCTCGAGATCGAAGAAGTGCTGCGCGAGCACGACGCGGTCGCCGACGTGGCGGTCGTCGGCTTGCCCGACGAGACCTGGGGTGAGATCGCCGTGGCGGCGGTCATCGCGCGGGAGGGCCGCGCCGCCGAGCTGGCCGGCGAGACGCTGCGCGACTTCGCCAAGGCGCGGATCGCGTCGTACAAGGTTCCAAAGCGTGTGATCGTGCTCGACGACTTTCCCCGCAACCCAGTCGGCAAGGTCGTGAAGCCGGAGCTACTGAAGCGGCTCACCAAGCTCGGCTGAGCTCGCTCGAAGGCTCAGAGCCCCGAGCTCGTCACGCCGTGATGAACCGGATCCGGTTTTGTTCCGGGCTTCAGTTTGGTCTCGGCGGGTTTGGTCTCGGCGGGTTTGGTCTCGGCGGGTTTCGTCCCCGGCTTGATCTTGGTCGCCACGCCCGCTTGTTTCGGCGGCGGCGCAGGCGCCACGGGCGCGGAGGCGATCACCGATGCAGCGGGTGTCTCGCTCGACACCACGGGCGCCACGTCGGGTTCGCGCGGTCCGCTCGGCGCCGTGAGCAAACCCGCACCCGGATCGAGACCCACGCTGGGCGCGCTCGCTCCGGGCTCTGCGAGCGCGGGCTCACCGTTCGAGCTCGCTCGGGTTGCGAAGAAGACCCCGCCGCCGGCCACCAGGACCAAGGCGATCACCCCTGCGATTGCCGGCAGCGGCGAGCGCGTTCCGGGAATTCGTGACAGCGGCGCCGCTTCCAGCGCAGCCGCGGGCAGGATCGCGGGCTCCCGCTGCTCACTCTGCGCGGCCACCGCCGGAGTCGGTTCGACGCCTCCGATCTGCGACGGCACCTCGAGCGCAGCCGTCGTGGTCGTGCCCTCCTGCACGGTGGCGCCCGTGTCCTCGCCGACCAGCGCGAAGAACTGTTCGGCGCCGTCCCGCGTCGAGAGCATGGGAACATGCCCAAGCGCGGACAGCGAGGCCTCGAGCGCGGTGGCAACGGCGCCAGCGTTTTCGAAGCGCTGGTTACGGTCGCGCGCCAACGCGCGCCGGACCACCGCAGCCACGTCGGGTGGCACCGCAGGCAGCACCCGGGAGAGCTCCGGGCGCTCGCCCTGAATGATCTCGACCAGCAAGAGCCCGTACGTGTCGGCCGTGAACGGGGGTCTGCCCACCAGACACTCCCACAGCATGACCCCGAGGGCGTGTACGTCACTGCGGGCGTCGATGGTCCGGTCCCCTGCTGCCTGCTCCGGGCTCATGTAGAGCGGCGACCCGAGCACGGCGCCGGTGCGGGTCATGGCCGTGATGTGTTTCCCCGCGTCGTCGACCAACACCTTGCTGATCCCGAAGTCGAGCACCTTGGCCACCACAGCCCCGGAGCCGCTCCGATGCAGGTAGACGTTCGAGGGCTTGAGATCGCGGTGGATGATGCCCTTCTGGTGGGCGAGGGCCAGCCCCCGGCTCACTTCACCCATGATCTCGAGGCTGACTCCCAACGGGAGCGCGTGCGCACGTTGGATTGCCTCATCGAGGCCCATGCCATCGAGGACCTCCATCACCAGATACGGCGCGTCCCCGAGACTCGCCTCGGTGCCGGCGTCGAAGATCTCGACGATGCTCGGATGGCGGAGCTTGCCCGCGACCTTTGCTTCCTGGAAAAAGCGATTGAGCTGGTCAGCGGTGTGGGGCCGGTCGGCGACCTGATGCAGGAACTTGATGGCGAAGTCGCGCTCCGTCACCTCGTTCTTGGCAAGCCACACGCTGCCCATGCCGCCTTCGCCCAGGCGGCGTAGGATCCGGTACTTGCCAGCGACGAGGGCCCCGACCTTCAACAGACCGCCAATCTAGCGCAGAAACGCGGCCGTGGTTCCGGTAAGCTCCCGGCCAGGCTCCCATGCGCAAATTCCCCGCAGCGTTTCTCGTGCTCGGCCTCCTGGTCGTGCGGCCCGGTTCCGTCGGGGCGCAGTCCGCCTCGGAGATCGCCGCGGCAAAACAGTGGTTCACCGAAGGCCTGGCACTCGAGGAGAAATCCGACTTCGCAGCCGCGCTGGAGCGCTTCCGCCGGGCGGCCGAGGTGAAGAGGACGCCGGCCATCACGTTTCACGTCGGGCTTTGTGAAATGAAGACCGGTGCGTTGGTGGAAGCCGTGGTCAGCCTGGAGCGCACCGTCGAGAGCGCCAAGGCCGAAGGCAACACGCAGGTCGAGACGGCCGCGGCGAACGAGCTGTCGGCCCTGCGGGCGCGACTTCCGATGTTGGAGATCAGCATCAAGGGGGCGGCCAAGCCCACCACACTCAGCCTCGATGGCAATTCACTCTCGGTCGTCGCTCTCGATGCGCCGATCCCCGTGAACCCGGGTCAGCACAAACTCGTCGCCGAGTTCGCAACGGGCCCGCTCGAAAAGAGCTTCAGCGCCAGCGAAGGGAAACGTGCGCGGGTGGAGCTGACCGCACCGGGGTCGCCCGCGGAAGCGACTCGTCCGCCCGTTCCGCCCGCAACTCCCGCGGCACCGGCGCCGAGCCCGGCGCCAGACAAGGATGCAACGAACGACGCCGGCGGCGCGTCCGTCGTGCCCTGGCTCTTCATTGGCGGCGGAGTCCTGGCGACCGCCGGAGGGTTCTACATGTGGAAGCTGCGCGGGGACCTGATCGACGACCTCGACGCGATCTGTCCGGCGCAGACGGAGTGCCCCGCGGACCGCGCGGACGACGTCGACAGCAAGGAGAAGAAGGGGAAGACCTACACCACGCTCGGCGTCGCCTTCTGGGGGGTGGGAGTGGCGGCGCTGGCGACCGGCGGTTACCTGCTGCTGTCTGCCCCGACCAAAGAGCGGCCCACCGCGCTCCGTGTCGCGCCCGCGCTCGGGCCCCACGTGGCGGGAGCCCTGATCAACGGCCGATTCTGAGCCTGCGTCGCTCGTTCTTCCGCCAACGCTGCCTGCAACCCGGCGCGGTCGCGGCAGCGCCGTCAGCCGCCGATTTCGCGAAAATCTAGCGCCCTCGGCGGCTCCCGCGGGAAGCCGCGGAGCAGGTCGGAAATCATGCTCGAGCCCCGGGGTCGTCTTGCTAGGCTGCGCGCCCCCCCCCGACCTTTTTCGAGAAGGAGACCGCCACCCATGGGCGTATTCGACCTGCTGTCTCAACACGGCTTCGGCGAGCTGCACCTCAAGCGAGATGCCGCCACCGGCATGAACGCGATCATCGCGGTACACGACACCCGGCTCGGCCCGTCACTCGGTGGCTGTCGATTCATTCACTACGACGACGAACAGGCCGCGATCATCGACGCACTCCGGCTCGCGCGTGGCATGACGTACAAGGCGGCGATCACGGGGCTGCCGCTCGGCGGCGGCAAGAGTGTGATCATCAAGCCCAGGACGGACTTCAATCGAGGCGCGCTGTTCCAGGCGTTCGGCAAGTTCGTGAACGAGCTCTCGGGTCACTACATCACCGCCGAAGACAGCGGGACCAGCCTCGAGGACATGGAGGTCATCCGCACGGTCACCAAACACGTGACGGGGGTAGCTCCGAAGAACGGCGGTTCGGGTGATCCGAGCCCGTTCACCGCGCTCGGTGTGCGCCGAGGCATCGAAGCCGCGGTGAAGTTCGTGATGAAACGCGACGACATCAGCGGCCTCTCCGTGGCGGTGCAGGGTGTCGGCCATGTCGGCTACCACTTGTGCAAAGAGCTGCACGGTCTCGGGGCCAAGCTGACCGTCGCCGACGTCGATCCGCTCAAGAGTGAGCGCGCGGAGCGGGAGTTCGGCGCGGCGATCGTGCCGCTCGACGCCCTGTTCGGCTCCGAGTGCGACGTGCTGGCCCCGTGCGCCCTGGGCAGCGCCCTGAACGACACGACGATCCCCAAGCTGCGCTGCAAGATCGTGGCGGGCGCCGCCAACAACCAGCTTGCCGAGCCACGCCACGGCGACGATCTGATGCAGCGGGGCATCCTCTACGCGCCGGACTACGCCATCAACGCCGGCGGGTTGATCAACGTCGCAACCGAGCTCGAGGGTTACGATGCGGCGAAGAGCCGGGCCCGCGTCACCAAGATCTTCGACACCATCTACGAGATCGCCGAGCGCGCCGAGAGCGCGATGAAACCCACACACATCATCGCCGACATGATGGCCGAGGAACGCCTGGGCAGGGTCAGCGCGGGCTGACCCGAGCGTCGGGCGGCTTTCGGGGCAGCTCCTCTTGGCAGGGCGGCCCCCCGCTGCTACACGAAGGCAGCTCTTCATGGGATCTTTCAGCCTCGTCCACTGGGTGGTCGTGATCGTCATCCTGCTCTTGGTCTTCGGGCCAAAGCGGCTGTCCGAGGTCGGCAAGGGCCTCGGTCAGGGCATCCGCAACTTCAAGAAGGGCGTCGAGGGCAACGAGGGTGACGAGGACGGCGACGCAGACAGCGGCGACGCGAAATCCAAGCGCCTGAAGGCCAGCGACGAGCGTCCGCGGAAGAAGCTGAAGGCGAAGCGTCGTGTCGTCGAGGAAGACGACGAGGACGACGAGGCGGACGACGAGGAAGAAGAAGCTCGTCCGCGCAAAAAGTCCAAGCGGGCGTGACGGCGCTCAGGCTCGAGCAGCTCACGGTTCGCTACGGCGATTTCGTCGCCGTCGACGCGCTCGACCTCGAGGTTCTTCAGGGTGAGCTGTTCGGTCTGCTCGGCCCGAACGGCGCGGGCAAGAGCACGACCCTGCGGGTGCTCACCGGCCAACTGCGGCCGAGCAGCGGGCGGGTGTTTGCCCTCGGGCATGACCTCGAGCGTGACCTTGCCAGTGTCAAGCCGCGGCTCGGCTACGTGCCGGATCGCGACAACCACTTCGAAGAGCTCAGCGCGCGGCAGAACCTGGAGCTGTTCGCGGATCTGTACGGTGTCCCTCGTCGTCGCGTCGACGAGGTGCTCTCGAGCGTCGAGCTGGGCGACGCCGCTGACCTGGCGGTGCGCGGGTTTTCTCAGGGCATGCGCAAGAAGTTGCTGATCGCGCGCGCTCTTCTGCACGAGCCGACGCTCATCTACCTGGATGAACCGACGACCAACCTGGACGTTCACTCCGCGCGGCTGGTGAGGAGGCTCTTGCAAGAGCTGTCCGCCAGCGGCAAGACGGTGCTGCTCACGACTCACGACATGGCGGAGGTCGACGAGATCTGCACGCGAATGGCGGTCATTTCCCGCGGTCGTTGTATCGCGCAAGGCACACCCGCGGAGCTGAAACAGGCGTACACCGAGCACAGGGTCGACGCCGTGCTCGGCGACGGACAGAAGCGGAGCTTCGACTTCGGCAATGCTGCGGCTCGCGCCGAGCTGGCCGAGCTGATCCGCGCCGGTCGAGTGGTCGAATTGCGCAGCCAGGCTCAAGATCTCGAGGCGGCCTTCATCGACATCGTGGCCCGAGGGGGAGCCTGAGACGTGCGCGTCATCGTGCTCCGCGCGCTGCTGCTCAAGGAGCTGAGGCGGGTCGCAGCCCACCGCGGCAGTGTGGGCATGGTGCTGCTGATCGTGGTGACCGCAGTGCTGATGTCATTCGCCGGAGCCCGGGCACTCTCGGGAGTGATGCCAGGAGGTCAGGCGTCGCGCTGCGTGATCGATGTCTGGCACGAGAACGCTTGGGTCGCGCATCTGCGCTCGCATGTCCCGCGCGGGCTGCGCGACCGCATCAGCTTCCGCTCGCTTCAGAACCGACCCGGCTTCATCCGTTATCCCATCGGCTCGGTCGGCATTCAGCTCCGGCCCGACGAAAATAGCGGTGGCTACAAGCTCTGGACCTGGCATCCATCGGGGGATCCCGCGGCGGCCGCGTGGTGTGAGTCCTTCGTGTGGCGTGAGTCACGCCGGTTCTTTCTGACCGCCTCCGATCTCGACGCGACGACGCGAGCCCTCGTCGAACGCGAGGTCGACGGGATCGACGGGACCGACGACGCCTGGGCGCTCCGGGAGTCGCATGCGCGATTTCGCGAACGAGTCGATCCGACCGGAACCCGGGTGCCGCGCTTCGATGTGGAGCGCTCGCCTTTCCGCACAATCAGCGGAGCCGGCGCACGCGAGGCGGTTGCCATGGGCCTGGTGCTGTTGTCGCTGTTCTTCGTCGGCATCTTCCTGCTTCCGAGCATGACCTCCGAAGAGCGTGAGCGCGGCGTGGCGTCGGCCATCGCACTCTCACCAGCCAGACCGAGTGAGATCGTGCTCGCACGGCTCGGCTTCTATTTCGTGTTTGCGTTCGGGCTGGCCACGCTCGTTGGCGGCATCGCGGTGCCGTCGGCCTGGGTTCGCCCCTTCTTCTGGGCAGTGGTCGCGGTGATCGCCCTCGGCTCCGTCGCCATCGGGTTCACGCTGGCCTCAGTGTCCAAGACCCAACGCGGTGCGAGTCTCGCCGCGCTCTGCTACCTGTTCGCGACCGGCGTGCTGATGGTCACTGCGAAGGACAACGCGCTCGAGCCCGTGACCTGGTTCTTGCTCGAACGACACGGTCCGACGCTGTTGCTCGTCGCGTTCTCCGGCGTGACCGGCACCGGTCCCTGGCTGGAGCTCGGTTTCACCGGCCTCCTCTCGCTCGGCTGGGTAGCGCTGGCGAGCTTCGTCTATCGGCGGTTCGGCTGGAGAGCGTAGGCAGTCAGCTCAGTGACCGCGGGTCGCGACGCCGTACACGATGCAGCTGATGAGCGGGATGAGCAGCCAGATCAGGGGGCCCCACGGCGAGAGTAGCTTCTCGCTGGGCTCGGCCTGCGTGGCCTTCTTCTTCTTGGGCTTCGACTCCGCGCTCTCGCTGTCTCGGCTGCGACCCGAGCGTCGCTTCTTATCGCTGTCAGACATGCTCCAACTCCGGTTGCCTCGGAGCTCCGTTGGGTGATGGCGATCCCGAAAGGGTGGGGACCCCGAATGAGAGGCACGCCGTAGCATGGCTCCCTCGGCACGGGCAGGGTTTGGGGAAATACGCGCGGAAATCCCCGGACTCGCCCGGGCTCCAGCGGGCCCCGGGGTGCCGCTAACCCCGTCGTCGTGTAGCTTTCCGGCGTGATCCAGCGGGCCGCCAAACGCCTCCTCGGAGGTGCCGCTGCTGCGGTCGATCGCGCCGCGACGCTCGCCGCGACCGCCGGCAGGAAGAGCACACGAGGGAAGAGCCGGGCGGAGTCCCTCGGTCATCGCGAGCGGATGGAGGCCCTCGGCGCCATCACGAAGCTCTACCCGCACGATCACCCGGAGTACTTCCGCGACCCGCGCAGCATCACACCTGCAGAGCGGGTCGTGCGCTGGAGCGCGGGCGGGCATCGAGTCGTCGATCTGTCGTGGCCGAGCGACTATCAGCCCTTCGATGCGAGCATGCTGGAGCGCTTCGCGCGGCACGCCGAAAATCGGGTGGCGGCTGCCCGCGGGTTCTTTGGCCCCGAGCCGCGTCCGGTCGCGCTCTTGATCCACGGTTACATGGCGGGCCAATACGATCTGGAGCAGCGAGTCTGGCCCATCGAGTGGCTCGATCGCATCGGTGTCGACGCGGTGCTCCCGGTGTTGCCGTTCCACGCGGTGCGCGGCTCGGCGCGCCGCCTGGGTCAACCGCCGCCATTCCCGGGCAGCGATCCACGGCTCTCGAATGAGGGGTTTCGTCAGGCGATGGGCGATCTGCGGGACCTGGTGGCTTGGCTCCTCGAGCGCGGGCATCCCTCGGTCGGCGTAATGGGGATGAGCCTGGGTGGTTACACGACGTCACTGCTGGCGACGGTCGAGGCGCAGCTTGCGTTTGCCGTTCCCATCATCCCCCTGGCGTCACTGGCAGATTTCGCTCGTGATCAGGGCCGCCTCGGCTCCTCGCCTCACGAGACCGAGCTCGAGCACCGCGCGCTGGATGACGCACATCGTGTGGTGAGTCCGCTTGCACGCCCGCCCCTGGTGGCGCGGGAGCGTATGTTGGTCGTTGCCGCCCGGGCCGATCGCATCACCCCGTGGCCCACGCCCGCCGCATCGCGCATCACTTCGGTGCGCCGATGGAGAGCTGGCACGGCGGGCACCTCTTGCAGTTCGGCAGGGCCGAGAAGTTTCGGCGCATCGGGCGTTTGCTCGACGAGCTCGGGGTGACGAACCGGCGCGCTTGACTCGTTGACTGCTCGTCGCTCACCCTCCGGAGCATGCGAGGTTGGTGTGTGCCCAGCCCCGGCGTTGCGAGCCAAGTACGACGCGGACGACGCGGCTGGGCGCAAACAGATGCCCGCGCTGCATGGCGGTGACGTCATCGGTAGTGCGTGCGGCGCCGAGACCTTGGTGACCGTCCGCGACAGCGGGAGCTTCATGGATCCGCGCTCCGAGACCGACTGGTGGCAGGGCCACCCGTGAGGCGGCTCAGCGCCGGCGGCGGCGGGCGCTGAGCAGGGCGAAAGCAGCGGCGAGGAGGCCGAGCGTCGCTGGGCTGTCGGGGCCCTGGCCCTGCGTCGAACAGCCGCCAGAGCTGTCACTGGCGCTGGATGATGGTGCCGTGGCGTCTTCCCAGGGCGGGGCCTCATCGGTGCCATCCGCCTTGCCAGCGCAGTAGAGCTTGATGTGGGTGCACCACTCGGTCGGCGACGACGTATCGACGGCCGACGTCATCTGCGTGGGTTCCAGGCTGCCCTCGCCGCCCGCGCAGACGTCCTTTGCCGGCGCGGCAGGGTCGATGGCGATGGTCGTCACGAACTGATCGAGAAGTGCCGGCACCACCACCGCGTTGTTCCAGCGCCGGTCGACACCGTCCCAGTCCGGTGCGCCCTTCAAGAAGTCGCAGACCCCGCCGCGCGGCGGCCAGTATCCGGGGTTCTGATTGTTGTTCGGCGGGTCGTTGTCAGGCTGAGGAGGCTCGAGCACCTTGATGTTCTGCTTGAAGGTCTGGAACGCGAGGCTCGTCTGTTCCTTTGCGCAGGCCAGCGCCGCGTCCTGCACGTCCGGGCTCAGCGTGGTATCGAGGCACGAGTCGGACAGCGAGAACCAAGCGTGTTCGTTGTTCGGCATGCCGCTGTGCGCGCAGTTGTCTTGCAACGTGTGGAGCGCACGGCCGAGTGCCACGGCCAGGGCCGGGTCGTACTGAGTCTGGGTCGCCGCGAGCGTCCGGAGTTCCTGAGCCAGGCCCTGAATGCGCAGCATCGTCCCGTTGGCGGCCTGACACTTGGACTCACCGACCTCCGGTTGCGCGTGTGCGGAGAGATCCTCCCACTCGTAGTGGTCGACGTTGTACGCGGCAGCGCCCACCTGATCACAGAACTCGGTCGGGAGCTTCTGGGCGCGGCACGCGCTGTCGCTGAGGCTGCGGTGTTTGCTCTGGGACAGCGCCCTGGCGGAGGGAGCAGCAAAGACCAGCGCGAGGCCGGCGAACAGCAGTGAGCTCTTGATCACGGCGTCCATGTTGGGCCGCGAAGTTTAGCACGCGGGCCAGTGCCAGCGCCGTGCGCAGAATGGGCGCAGCTGCCGCCGCATGTTGTCGGCCCTCACTCGAACAGAACTTCGAGCGGAATCGCCTCGCCCTCGCTCATCGTGCCGATCCCCAGCTGCCCGCGGTCGTTTGCGCCCCAGCAATACAGACGCCCGCTCACGCCGAGCGCGCAGGTGTGATCCCAACCGGCGGCGAGCTCCAGCGCCGGCTCCGGTAGCGAGACCGGGAGCGCTTTGGCGCTCTTTTGGAGCTGTGCGCCCACTCCGAGCTGACCTCGGGAATTCTGCCCGAAACACCGCACGGCTCCCGCGGCGTCCAGCGCGCAGCTGTGCTGAAACCCGAGCGCAAGCTGGGTGACGCCCGTCAGCGGCAGCATCACTGGCGTCGTCAGCGTCGTGTCCGGCTCGGTGTCGACCCCGAGCTGGCCGTCGGCTCCCCACCCCCAACACCAGAGCGCGCCGTCTTCGGTGACCGCACACACGTGGTTCACTCCCGACGCAGCGAAGAGCACCGCGTCGAGTTTCACGTCGAGGGGCAGCGCAGAAGACTCGACCGCGACGCCGGCACCAAGCTCGTCACCGGTACCCCAGCACACGAGCTTTCCCGACGACTGGACTGCGCAGGTGTGATCCCAACCCGCGACGAGTGCCTTGGCTTCGACGCCGAGCACGAGCTCGGGCTGGAGTGAGTCCGTGAGTGAACTGAACCCCGCGCCCAGCTGTCCCGCGGAGTTGGTGCCCCAACAGTGGGTCTTGCCACTCTTGGCGAGCACGCACGTGAAACCGTTTCCCGTCCCGACGTCAACGACGTCGTCGAAGCCCTGGACGACGCGCGGTGAGTAGTCAGCCGGATCCTGTTCGAGTCCCGTGGCAGCGCCTTGCCCGAGCTCCCCTTCACCGTTGAAACCGAAACACTGCACGCGGTGGTCGTCGGTCACGACGCAGGTGTGGTGAGCGCTGGCGTCACCGCGCACGACATTGGTGAGACCGGGCACCCGCGTCGGGCGTGTGCGTTCGTCGCCGAGCTTGCCGTGGCCCGCGGTGCCGACACCGAGCTGCCCTTGGTAGTTCTCACCCCAGCACCAGAGCGCGTGCTCGGCATCCACCCGACACGAATGCTGACTTCCGAAGATGAGGGAGCGCTGCGGGGCTGGGTGCAGCTCCGTGGGTGCGCGGTCGGGGCTCGGGGCAACGGTCGTCGGGGTCGCGGGAGGGCCGCTGTCCTCGGAAGCTCGTCCCCCACACCCCGCTGCTCCAATCACCAGCACGATCAATCCTCGGGTCATCATGACCCCGGAGTTTGCACAGCCGGTGCCACCCGATTTCGCGGGAGTTTTCCGTACATTTTCCGGTCCAGGAGCTAGAGTTGCCACCGGGTTACCGGCCCAGAGCTTGCGCGGGAACGTGTCACGATGTATCACAATGTGATGCCGATGCACGTCGACCCGACTGGGATGCTGGGCGTAGCGAGGACAACGAACGTGGGGGGCACGTCGATCGCCTGGGGTGAGCTGGGCTCGGGTCCACCGCTGCTCATGCTGCACGGGCTTGGTGACTCGCATCGCACCTGGCGACGTGTCGTGCCCCTGCTCGCCGCAAGGCATCGGGTCCTCATGCCGGATCTGCCGGGCCACGGACTGTCGGGTCGCCCCGACGCCCCGTACACACTGGCCTGGTACGCCCGCACCCTCGACGGATTCCTGGACTCCCTCGGAGTCGAGCGGGTGCGGGTCGTTGGGCACTCGTTTGGCGGGGGCATTGCGCAGTGGCTGCTCCTGGAAAACTCCCCGCGCATCGAGCGGCTGGTGCTCGTTGCCTCGGGAGGTCTGGGGCGCGAAGTGGGCGTGGGCATGCGGCTGGCTGCTTTCCCGGTGCTCGGGCCGTTGATCGCACCGGTGGCCATGAACCTCGGGACGCGCGCGATGATGAACTTCGCGGCGGGCGAGATGGGCAACCCGGAGCCCGAGGAGATCGACCGCCTCGCCTGGATGAACTCCGCACCCGGCAGCGCCCGGGCCTTCACCCGCACGGTGTCCGGTTGTGTGGACGTATTCGGTCAGTACCTCGCGACCTGGGATCGCATCCACGAGGTGCCTCGCCTGCCACCGCTCGCCCTGCACTGGGGCACGCACGACCCGATCATCCCGCTCCACCATGGCATTCGTGCTCGGCAATGCCTCGAGGGTGCGGAGCTCCTGACTTACCCGGGGGTCGGGCATTTCCCGCATCTGGACCGCGCCACAGCCTTTGCGGCCGAGGTCGGGCGTTTCTTCGACGAGCGCACCGAGCCCCCACGCCCGGTGCTGCTTCAGGTGCCCGCCTCCCTCGAGCGGCGAGGCGCCGTCGTGCGTTTCTTGGTTCGCGTGGGTGGCGCGCTCCGCCGAGCGCTGAGACGGACCGCGGCTTGAGCACCGCGAGTGTGTTAGTTTCGCCGCCAGCCATGACCGACGAACGTCGCATTGCCCAACGACACTCCGCTTACATTGGCGCCGAGATTGACACCGGCGAAGGGCCAGTCAAAGCCGCCATCACGCATGACGGGAGCGCGACGGGACTTCTGCTCTTGACCCGCGCGTCGCTCGAGGTCGGTCAGGCCGTGAAGCTTGCGGTCTTCCTGATGGAAGGGGGCGCACATTCGGTGTCGGGCAAGGTGGTGCGACGTGACGCGCTGACCGCGGACGAGAACACCCTCTGGCGCAGCAAGGTCGCGGTGGCGCTGGACGAAGAGAGCCCCGAGCTTGCGTCAGCCTTCACTGAGCTGGCGGCGCAGCAGGCGAAGATCTACGGCAAGGACTGAGCTCACTCGTCCGTCCCGATCTTCTTCGATTTCGACCTCGAGCGTCTCTTCTCGCGTTTTGTGTCATCGGAGTCCGAAGCCGGCGCGGCCGCGGGTGCCGTGAGCGTGTCGTTGCTGGCCCGAGCACACTTCGGGCTCTCGAGCACCACGGTGACGCCATCGTTGCTGGGCGCGAGTTTGTTCCACAGCCGGGTCATGCCCGTGCCGCCGGTGAACACGTCGACGTGTTTCCCTTTCACGCGCAGCCCGCGGTCCTGAGCCAGGAAACAGCCGTCGTGCAGCCCCGACGACTCCGCGTCCCGGGGCATGCCGTCGAGCTCCGGGATGTAGATGGTCGTGCCGAGTGGGATGACGTCGCTGTCGACGGCGACCGTGAAGAGCGGCGTGATGGGCGCGCCCGTGGCCCCGCGACCGTAGGGGAACTGCTTCGGGTCCAGGGCATCGAAGCAGATCTTCTGGTTGGTCTTGCTGCACACCGCCGCGCACTCGCAGTCGCGCTTGGCAAAACTCACCGTCTGACCTCCCGTCAGGGTTCCGCTGCCTTGCACGCAGACCGCCTCGTAGAAGCCCTTGGGCACTTCCTTGATCGTCTCGCACTTGGCGTTCTTCAGCGCGACGGACGGCCCCCTGTGATCGGCTTCGCTCGGGAAGTCGTAGTAGGTGTTGCGGAACTTGCCGAGGACCTTGCCCTCGAGCTTGCCGCCCAGCTGGCGCACGGCGCGCAGCGGCTCGTCACTCAGGTTCTTTCCACTTTTTTCCGAGTCGTCGCCCGTCAGGATCTCCGTGCCGCGAGGGCTCGTCGCAGGGCTCTTCGGGTTCGAACCCTTGCCCCCCGCGCCGGTGGACGGCGGCGGAAACTCTTCGTCGGGCAGCGGTTGCGCCATCCAGTTGGAGCCGGCGGTGGTGCAGGCGCTAGAGAGACAGATCCCCGCGAGCAGCATGGCTCTCTTCATGACGTTTCCTTCTTTTCGAGTCCCAGAGAAGCGTAGTGCTCGCGCACGCGTTCGGCGGCGACACCGGGGTGGCACTCGCCGTCCGTGTCGCGCGTGACCAGCGGGCGCAGTCGTTCGGTGTGAGTGATCCAATGCTCGATGATGTGAGCGGGCACCGCGTGCTCCTCGAGTGTGGTCTTCAGCAGTACGAGCCGGCGCATGAACTGCCCGCCCATGATCGGGTGTGGCGCGTGAGCCACGTCCAGAGGGCGTCCGGTGTAGGGGACGTCGGCACCCAAATGCCGAGCCGCGTGTTCGTATTCCCGCTGTTTGAGCCGAGCGCGGTCGACGTTCTTGAAGAAGAAGCCGATCATCACGTCGTCGGCGACTCGATCCACGAAACGATCGATGATGGCGCGCAGACGCGCCTCCCCCAGCTCTTCGTAAAGCTTCATCACGTCGCGGCGAAACGCTAGCACCCAGCTCGGCTCCTGCCCCGTCTAGGCGGATTGAGGCGCATTGGGCCAAGAATTCGGACCAGATTTCCTGGGCCGACGGCGATCTTTTGCGCTAGGTGTTGCGGCCCATGTCGATCTTTCGCCGCCTCGCGTGCGGGGGCCTCGTGCTCACCGCGCTCGTCAGCGCACTACCGGAAACGGGGTGGGCCGGGGCGAAGAAGGGCGCTACCGCGCGCCGGGCCGAGGCGACGCGACGTGCGAGCGGCAAGAAGAAGTCCGGCAAGACGTGCAAGCGCGAGAAGCCCAGGTCGTTCTTGGTGCGGAAGAATTTCATGAAGAACGGCCAGCTCCGGCCGGCTGTGCACCAGAAGGCGCTGCGCTTCCGCGCGGAGCGCTACGGCTGGGTCGAAGGTGCGGGTCTGGACGCCTACGCCGAGCACAGCGCCATCTCACAGGCCGCGGAGACGACCTTCATGGGGCTGCGCATCCGCTTGCACAAGAAGGTCGTACCCAAGCTGCGCTGTGTCGAGCGCACCATTCGTACGAAATGCAGCGGTAAGGGCAGGCGCTACGTGCCCCGCGCCATCGGCGGCTTTCGCGAGGCGAACACCTATCGTGGGGGTGAGGTCTCCAACCACATGTTCGGGATCGCCATCGACATCGATCCCGATCGCAACCCGTGCTGCGGGTGCGTCGACCCGTGGCCCAGCCATCGCGCCTGCCAGGGGCAGAAGAAGAGCGTCTACGAAAAGACCGAGCTCACCTCGTGCTGGATCGGCGCGTTCGAGCAGCACGGGTTTCACTGGCTCGGTCACGACTCGCTCGAAGACACCATGCACTTCGAGTACCTTGGCGATCCAGATCGCTGAGGCTGGTTCGGCGCGTCGCGCGCTCGACGCTGTCACTCGCTGGTCATTGCCCGGGCGCGTGCGGCCGGATCGTTGGGATCGAGCTCCGCCGCCTTCTTCCAAGCCGCGGACGCCTGACTCTTGTCGCCGTTCTTCGAGTGCGCATCGCCCAACGTCACGAACGCCAGCGCGGACTTGGGATCGAGCTGAGTCGCTCGACTGCCCCACTGGACCGCGGCCTTGAAATGTCCCTGCTCGAGCAGCGCCCGAGCGATGCCGGCTGCCGCCACCCCACGCTCCGGTGACAGAACGAGGGCTCGCCGATACGCGCGCTCGGCCGCGGCGTTGTCCTGCTTTCGCGCGGCTTCCGTCCCGAGCTTCAGCTGGGCCTGGACCAGCTTCTCGCGCCCGGCCTGGTCCGAGACGGCGATGCCGTTGCCCAGCAGGAGGGGATCCGCGGCCTTCTCGAGATCACCCGACAATGCGAGGGCGTCGCCGAGCAAGAGTTGTGCGCCCGAGTCCTCGGGCTTCAGCTTCACGGCCTCGCGCGCCCATTGCACCGCGGCCTTTGCGTCCCGACGGCCCAGTAACACCCGCGCGAGGCCGGCGTGGGCCTCTTGGTTCTTGGGGTCGAAGCGAATCGCACGACAGTACGCGCCGGCTGCCGCGTCCATGTCGCCCCGGGCTAGCTCCTTGCGCGCGCCGCGAACCTGGTCGTAGGCAGCACCGGGGTAGACGCCGGGGCTCGGCGGCATGTTGCCGAGCAGCTTCTCGCAGGTCGGCGCCTGGGTCAGCGCGTCAGCTTCTTCCTGGGGTATCGCGGCGGGTTCCTGGATCGTGACCGGCGGCGGTTTGGCGATCATGGCTCGTTTGGTCGTGGAGTTCGGCGCGGCGCTCGCACTGGTCGCGGGTGCCAACTCCCGCACCACCATCGTGCTCGCCGGCTTCGGGCTCTCGCGCTTGTTCATCGCGAGCGCGACGACCAGGCCGACGACGAGCACGCCGACCAGGCCCGCAGCGCCGTAGCCCAAGGTGCCGAGGGCATTCTGGGACTTCCTCTTGCGTCGGCTCGCCGTCGAGAGCGGCGGCCTTTCGGAGCGTCGGCGATGGGGTCGCTCCTGCGCCGCCGGCATCGGCATGCTCGGTGGAATCGGCGGTGGCTCGGCGTCCGCCATGTTCAGCGCGACGTCCGGCGTCGTCATCAGGTTGGTCGTTGCCGGCTGCTCCGTTGGTTCGACGTGGACCCGACCGCTGGAGACCACCATCAGCGCGGCGAGTGCGACGGGCCCCGAGAGATCCCGCTGCTCCGGCAGCAGCACCTCGCCGCTGGCACCCACCACCAGTCCTTCCGACACGTCGATGCGCACGCGCAGGCGGGGATTCTGGATCGTGGCGCGCACGGCCGTGGTCGCCGCCGCAAGACCGCGGATCAAGCGCGCAGGGCCGGTGATCTCGAAGCGAGTGTCGAAGGCCGCGCGCGAGTCGGCCCGCTCGGCCAACGCACGCTCGGGCTCGGCCAGCGCCGAGAGTGTGCCCAGGATGCGCTCGATGGCGGGCACGGCGCGCTCCTCCGACCACACCTCTTCCCAGCGCACCACCAGGAGTGACGCCCAGCGCAGGCGTGTGTCGCGGCGCATGCGACGCATCAGCTCGTAGCCGTCGCCGTGGGCCTGCTGTTCACCGATCAAGAGCACCGCGGGGTCCATGGTGCGAATGCGGTGGAAGCGCACTTCACTCGGATCGAGATCGGTGACGACCACATCCACGCCACGTTCGCGGAGCTCCTGTGCCACGGCATCGGCGCGCGCAGCATCGTCATCGGCCAGCACGACGCGCAGGCCCTTGACGTCCACACGTTCATCGACAGGTCCATCGTCCAGCGAACCCAGGAGCTGCACGGTGCCCGCAGCTCGTTCGTCGAACTCGTATTGCAGCGGTTCGGCAGTGACGATGTGTTCCCTCACGCGCGCCACGAAGTCGTCGATGGTATCCGTCAACGCGCGGCCGCCGCCGAGCACGATGCGCACGGCCTGCGAGCCGTCGCCAGATGGACGCACACTCAGGATGCCCGTACGCAGCTCGTGCCCGAGCGCCTCGACCAGCTCTTGCAGCGTGGCTTCACCGATGTCGCCCAGGGTCTCCGTCTCGCGTTCGGGGATCTCCCGCGCCAAGGTCGCGATGCGCTCGGCCATCTCGTCCATGCTGGCGGAGCGGGGGATCACGGCCGCGGCGCCGTGACGAAAGGCGCGGAGCCGGGCCTCGAGCTCGGTGTTGTCGTCGAGGATCGCGACCGGAACCACGCTGCTCTGTGGGGACAGCGAGAGCGCCCTCAAGATGTGTTGACCCGAGTCTTGCGCGGCTTCGCCGGCGAGGACCACGAGGTCGGGGGCCAGATAGATGACGGCGTCGGAGACCTCTTGTGCGCGACAGCGGATCACCTGCACTCGATGGCGCGCGAGGGCCGGCTCGATGGCCGCGCCCAGAGTCTCTGGCGCACCGACCATGAGCACCGTGGGTTCGCCAGGACGCCCCTTTGGACGTTTCCGGGCGAGCTGGCTCATCCGAAACGCGCGCGAGTCGTCGCCGCGCGGCAGTTGACTCATGCGGAACGAGCGCGAGTCGTCGCGCCGCGAGTCGTCGCCGCGTGGCAATTGACTCATGCGGAACGCGCGCGAGTCGTCGCGTGGGATCGGAGGAGGGCCGTCACCGAACGGCGGCGGGGGACCCCGTTCGCGCAGCGGCGGCGATGCGGAGACCTTCGGAGGCGGAGAGCTCGGCTTTCTGGTCTCCACGCTCTGAGCCCCGCGGCGCCCATGCAAGGCGTCGCCCTCTGCCGGCAAGCGCGCGGCTTTCGGAAACACCGCCGTCGGATCTTCGTCCGAGAACGAGGCGCGATCCGGGCGCGGCGCCGGTTTTGGTTGGTGCGCAGCGGCGGGCAGCGGGACCTTGGGCGCGGGCACCGTCGGCCGATAGTGGTCCGATAGCGGCAGCGGCCCACGAGTGGGTTTGGATGACTCCATCGGGTCGTCGTCAGACCCGTCTTTCGAGCTACCACCCGGCATCGCGAGACCGAGAGGATCGCAGAGGTTGAGGACCGGGGCCAGATGACGGGAGCGCAACTGCGCTCAAGCGGGTTCGAGCACCCTGGCGGCGAGCGCCTCGTGGATGTGGCCGTTGCTGGCGATCATGTGTCCTTCTGCCAAGCGCGTCGGACCGCCGTTCAGGTGGGACAAGCGCCCACCCGCCGCCAGAACGATCGCCGATCCCGCCGCCAGATCCCATGGGTTCAGGCTGCGTTCCCAGTATCCGTCGTACGTCCCGTCAGCGACCCAGCACAGATCCATGGCTGCAGCGCCACAGCGCCGGACCCCCTGGCAAGCCTGCTTGACCCGAGTGAATGCTGCGAAGTTGTTGCCCGGCGCATGGCCGCGATCCCGCGGAAATCCCGTGGCGAGCAGCGACTGTTCGAGGGACCGGGTATCGCTGACGCTGCACCGCTCTCCGTTGCGGAGCGCCGGTCCGTCGCGGTGCCCGCTCCATTCGAGGCCGAGGGCTGGGGCCACCACCGCCCCCGCAACCGGAAGCTCCCCCTCGATCAGGCCGATGCTCACGCACCAGATCGGGTGACCGTGTGCGTAGTTCGTCGTGCCGTCGATGGGGTCGCAATACCAGACACACTCGCCGGCGCGGTTACCGCCCTCTTCTTCCCCGACCACTGCCAGGTCGGGAGTGAGCTCCGAGAGGCGTGCGCGGATCAACCGCTCCGACGCCAGGTCGAACTCGGTCACCAGATCGTGGATGCCCTTCTCCGCCACGTCCATGCGCCGGCGGAACCCGCTCAGCGCCACGGCTCCAGCCTCTCGCGCTACCGAGAGCGCAATCTGCTCCAGCTGTCCCGGTGTCACGCGGCTTTGCCGCAACACTTCTTGAACTTCTTGCCGCTGCCGCAGGTGCACGGATCGTTGCGCCCGATGCGCGGGCCTTCGTTCTTCACGGGCGGTCCGGCAATTTGCTCGGCGTCAGCAAACAACCACTTGCCTTCCCGCTTCTCGAACTTGGCGCGCTCACGGTGCTCGAGCGTGACGTTCTTGATCTTGTAACGAGCGACGAACTCGACCGTGCCCGTCTCGTCGCTCGGTCCGCCGGCGTCGGTCGCCAGCACCTCCAACCCGAGCCACTTGGCGCTCTTGCTCCACGCCTCCGTCTGCTCGCGGTCGACGTCCTTGCCGGCCTCCGGCGTGTGGGAGTTCAGAACGAAGTCCACCTCGCCCAGGGCATACGCCGCGTAGCGCGCTCGCATCAGCGCTTCGGCCGTGTCGGCGCCCTTCTCGCCCTTGATCACGGGCAAGCAGTGGGTTTCGGTGGACTCGCCAATTCCGCAGACACAAGGCACGGTCTCTCTCGCACTCCTCCCGGCTGACCGAGCAGCCGTGGCCGCCCAATGCCACCGATGCGGGCGCCGGACAAGGGCTGTCCCACGGCTCGCCGCGCAGGTCCCGAGCACACCAGCCGTCCCGGCCGGATTTTCGTCGGCGCGGCGGCTTTCTCGTGGTGTTATGCGCAAGAGTGCGGGAGGAAGACTGATGCCGAAGAGCCCCATCGAGATCCGCGTCCACGCGCGCGGCACGCTGCGCGACGAGCAGGCGGCCGAGGACCCGAGCGTGGTAGCCCGCTGTGATCTGTGCGGCGGCGAGGCTGACGCCGTTGCCTCGGTGTCGAGCAGCGGGGCCGCGGCATTTGCCTGCAAAGAGTGCCTGCGGGAGCGCCTCGAGCTGATCACCGTGGGGGTCTTCAGCTTCAAGGTGGCCGCCAAGAAGGGGCTGCCGTGGGGCAAGATCAGCGGATGATGGCGCAAATGTTTTTCGTCTATGCTGCGCGGATCTCCGACTAGGGAGGAATGATGTCGAAGCCGATACCGACCGAGCGGAGCGAGAGCGTCTTCAGCGACTTCAAGCACGAGTACGCGCCGCACCAGGCTGCGGTCGAGGCGAACCGATGCCTCTACTGCTCTGACGCGCCTTGTACCAAGGCCTGCCCCACGCACATCGACGTGCCGGAGTTCATCCGCAAGATCGCCACGGAGAACGTCAAGGGTTCGGCCCGCACCATCTTCGACGCGAACATCCTGGGCATGAGCTGCGCGCGGGTCTGCCCGGTCGAGGTCCTGTGTGTTGGCGACTGCGTCTACAACGCCATGGGTGTGCCGCCGATCCAGATCGGCAAGCTGCAGCGGTACGCCACCGACCAGGCCTACGAGAAGGGCTGGCGCTTCTTCGAAGCTGGCAAGCCGACCGGCAAGAGTGTGGGGCTGATCGGCGCAGGCCCGGCCTCCCTCGCGGCGGCCCACGAGCTTCGGCGTATGGGCCATGCCTGCACCATCTACGAAAAGCGAGAGGTCATCGGTGGCCTCAACACCACCGGTGTCGCCCCCTACAAAATGCGCGCAGATCGCTCGGTCGACGAGGCCGAGTGGGTGCTCGCCATCGGGGGCATCGACGTGAAAACCGGCGTCGAAATCGGCAAGTCGCACGCGTTCGAAGAGCTCGAGAAGAAACACGACGCCGTCTTCGTGGGTGTCGGGCTCGGTCCGGACACCCGCCTCGGGGTGCCAGGCGAAGAGCTGCCGGGTATCCACGGCGCCGTCGAGCTGATCGAACGCATGAAACTCGGCAAGCTGCCGCTGCAAGGCGTGAAACACGCGCTCGTGATCGGCGGCGGCAATACTGCAATCGATGGTGTGCGCGAGCTGATGGTGCTCGGTGTGCCGAACGTCACTCTCGTCTACCGTGGACAAGAGCCGAAGATGCCGGGGTACCGCCACGAGTGGAGCGCGGCGCGGGAGGCAGGGGTCTCCGCGTTGTTCCAGGCCGTGCCCGTCGCCTTCGAGGGCAGCGGCAAGGTCGAGCGCGCGCGGTGTGTGCGCATGGACGAAAACAAGAAGCCAATCGCGGGCAGTGAGTTCAACGTGGCTGCGGAGCTCGTGCTGATGGCCATCGGTCAGTCCACGCTCGGTGAGCAGCTTGCCTCACTCGGGCATCGAGATCAAAAAGGGTCGGGTCGTCACCGACGAACACGGTGCCACCGGGCGCAAGGGCTGGTACGCCGGCGGCGACTGTCGCAACGGTGGCAAAGAAGTCGTGAACGCCGCGGCCGAAGGCAAGGCCGCGGCGCAGGCCATTCACTCGCACTTGGGAGGCAAAAATGCCTGATCTGACCACGAACTGCGCGGGCATCCGCTCGCCGAATCCGTTCTGGCTCGCCTCGGCGCCGCCAGCCAACTCCGGCGGCCAGGTGCAGCGTGCGTTCGACGCGGGCTGGGGCGGCGCGGTGTGGAAGACGCTGGGGCAGCCGATTCAGAACGTGTCGAGCCGCTTCGGTGCCATCAACTACTCGGGCACGCGGGCCATCGGTTTCAACAACATCGAGCTCATCACCGACCGTTCGTTGGAGGTGAACTTCCGCGAGATCTACGAGACCAAGAAGAAGTTCCCGAAACACGCCGTGGTCGTCTCGCTGATGGTCGAGACGCAGGAAGAGTGGAAGGACATCATCAAGCGCTCGATCGACGCCGGCGCCGACGGCCTCGAGCTCAACTTTGGCTGCCCCCATGGCATGTGTGAGCGCGGCATGGGCTCCGCAGTCGGCCAGGAACCACTGGTCAACGAGCGCATCACCTCCTGGGCCGTCGAGTACTCGACGGTGCCGGTGCTCGTGAAGCTGACGCCCAACGTCTCGGATGTCTTGCCCCACGGCCTGGCGGCCCAGAAGGGCGGCGCGCACGGCGTCTCTCTGATCAACACCATCAAGAGCATCATCGCCGTCGACATCGACCGCTTCGTGCCGGAGCCGCGCGTCGGCTCCCTCAGCACCAACGGCGGCTACTGTGGCGCTGCGGTCAAACCCATCGCACTCCACATGCTCGCGCGCCTCACCCGCTCCGGCGAGTTCAAGATCCCGGTCAGCGGCATCGGCGGCATCACCAACTGGCGGGACGCGGTCGAGTTCATGCTGCTCGGCGCCTCGAGCGTGCAGGTCTGCACCGAGGTCATGCTCAAGGGCTACCGCATCGTCGAGGACATGATCGAAGGCCTCGACGAGTACATGGCCAGCCACGGCTTCGACACGCTGGATCAGCTGGTGGGGAAAGCTGTGCCGGCCTTCTCGGAGTGGGGAGATCTGGACCTCAACTACGAGACCATCGCCAAGATCGACGCCAAGAAGTGCATCGGCTGCCAGCTGTGTGTGGTGGCGTGTCACGACGGCGCGCATCAGTGCATTCACCAGTCCAAAGAGACGAACGGCGACGCCACGCGAGTGCCGGTCATCGACGAGAGTGAGTGTGTGGGCTGCAACCTGTGCAAGATCGTGTGCCCGGTGCCCGACTGCATCAGCATGGTGCCGGTCGACAACGGCTTCGCCCCGGCGACCTGGAACCAGCACGTCACCGAGGGGTTGCCGCTGCGGCCAAAAAAGGGCGCGCACTGAGCTTCGTGGTCCGGGGCTGCGAGGGCGCGCTCACGGACACCTGGCGCCCTTGCCACTGGAGCGCTGGTAGACTTTGAAATAGCTGCGGAAGTTCGCCGGTGACATCGGGTCGCACTCGATCGGCGCGGCCCCTACCACTCCGACGCGCGCGGTAGTACTGCGGATTCGATCCGTTGCTGCAGACGGAAGACCCGACCCAAGGAGCCCCTGAGCGAGCCGCTCGGGCGCGAATTTTGCTGGACCCAGTTGATCCCCATCAGCTCACCTTGCTCCGCTTTGCGACATACTTGAAGCCTGACCCTGCCTCGAATTCGGCTCACGCTGTGCCCGCACGGTTTGCCTGCGCATTCCGCGGTGCTCGAGCGCTGCACGGACCTCCTGCTCCGCTGCGGCGCAGATCTGCAACGCATTACCGAAGGTCGAGACTGGACCGTCGAACGGTTCACGAACCACATCCGCCGCATGCCGGCGGTGGCCGGCAACGGGATCGCGCCGCTCGTCCTGTTGACACGAACCAATCCCCTTGCGCTGGCCGTCCTGCAAACCCGGCGAGTGCTCGAGGAGGCGGTGCCCGGGCTGGCAAGAGCGTCGTGGATCATCTTCCATGACGAGCAGGCCGATCCCTTCTTCGTCGGCGCCGCATCCGAGCTGGGTTCCTTCGACGTTGCCTACGAACACGGGCCGATCTGGACCACCAGCTCCGAGCAACGATTCTTGATCCTCGGCACTCACGCAAAACATCTGGAGTTCGCAGCGGGGCGACTCGCAGAGTTCGAGGTCGGGTCAATGCCCGAGTCGGGTCTGCGCCGGATCGCTCCACGTGGTTCAGTGGTTGATGCTCGGCCGCCAATCGCGAGGCGCACCGGTACGGGTCTTGGGCGCTAGGCTCAACTGCATTTCATTTCAGGTTCTTGCACTTCACCGGCGTAGGCACGTGAGGTGGCGGATTCATGCATTCGCCCGGCACGCCGGGTGGTGCCGAAAGGGGTTTGGCGTGCGGCGCGGAGCCGTCCGGCACGGCCGGCAGCGGACGGTCTCGATAAACATCCCGCCAGGCCTGGCTCGTGCGCAGCGCCGGGACGTTCAGCGGCAACCCGAGGCGTTGCTGGATGTCCCGCAGCTGGGCGTCGGAGAGCCTGGCCAGCTCACCCACGAATGACCAGCCCATGATGCGGCGACACGCTCCGCACGAGACCAGGCGGAACCAGAGTCGATCCTGCTCGAGGGCGACGACTAGCGAGCGGCCTGGGTTCATTTCGCGCTCCGGCTCCACCCGGATCACCTCGGCGCCTGCGGGTGGCACACCATCGACGGTGTCGACCATGGCCGAGATCCCCACGACCTGACCTGAAGCGTCACACAGCTCGACGGAGCTTCCGCCCGCGTCGCTGACCGAGCAGCTGCCGCCGAGCTTGGCGAAAGCCGCGGGCAACTTGGACAGTCCCGCGTCGGATGGGTCGGCGTCGGGCGACCCCGAGGCGTCGAGCTCGGATGGATGTTCACTGGCCGTGTGGGTCGGCGCGACGCCGGCCTCCCCACTCACCGTGCGCGGGCTCTGCGGTTCCGTAGTCGGGCACGCGGTGACGAGCAGGGCCGGCAGGGCGGTCAGCGCCGCTCGCAGCAGGAAACGTCGTCGTCTCATCGGGAGAAGCTCAGCATGTCTCGCCGCTCATCGCCCGGGAAAAGACGCGCGTATCTCTGGGGCTCGGTTGAACCTGCTCGGCGATCTCGCGTAGATTCGCGGAAGCCAAAACCGGGCGAGCCCTCACGCTTGCTCCGAGAGAGGATGCCCATGCGCCGCGCGGCCCTGATCTTCACGCTGGCTCTGGCTGGTTGCGGGGAAGACGAGCGGCTCGACGTGGGCGTGCCTTCAGGCCGCCTCGATTTGCGGCCACGGCACAACGGCACATTCGATCTGCGAGAGTCGGGCGGCGCGATGCTCCTGCGCGGCGCGGTGGCCGAGGCTCAGGTCGAGCTCGGTGGAGCAGAGCACACCGTCACGACGCAGGGCTGCGCTGGGGAATGGGCGGTCGACGAGGCTGCGTTCGGCACCGCGCCCGAGTTCGCTCACCTGCGCGGGTTTCGCCGCCGCTGTGCGGACTCGGGGGTGGTGCTGGAATGGCGCCTCGGCTTCGACGCCGAGCGTGACATCGCCCTCAGTCTGCTGCGACTGACCAACGAAACCGGCGCGGAGCTGCGGGTCTTGCGGCTGTCTCCGCTGGTCAGCGCGGGGCCCGACGCGGGGCTCTTCGTCGGCGCCAACCCGGCGCGCCTGCGCATCCTCGACAATGGAGCGAACGTCGCGGCGGACGTCGACGTCAAGCTTCACTACCCGGACGAGGATCGCAACTCGCTGGTTGCGGCCGTCATCCCCATCGAGTCCCGCGGGAACGTCGTCAGTAACTGGAACCACGCGGTCTTGGATCTCGACAGCGGGCGTTCGTTCGTTGCCGGGGCGCTCGGCGTCGAGCGTTCATTTCCGACCCTGGGCACGCGTTACACCGAAGACGACGCGCCGAGGTTCGAGGGGCGCGCAGGCCTCGAGCTCTGGGCCGACAACGCCCTCGAGTTCACCGGCAAGCTCCTGTCCTCCGGAGAGTCCGTCGATTCCGAGCCGCTCTACCTGGACGCGTTTGCGGCGGATCCACAGACCGGCCTCGAGCGCTACGCCGATGCCATCGCTGCGTGGCAGGGTTTCACGGTCTGGACCCAGCGCGGCGCGGGGCGCCGTGTCCCGAATGGCTGGAACAGCTGGACCGGCTCCAGCGGCACCGGGGGTCTCGGGACCAACATCGACGAGACCAGCATGGGCGAAAATCTCGAGGTGATGGCCCGGGAGTTTGCGCCCTTCGGTGTCGACTACTTCCAGGTCGATGACGGTTATCAGCTCGCGGACGGTGACTGGTTCCCACGCACAGATCGTTTCCCCTCGGGCATGCCCGCGTGGTCCGCGCGCGTGAAGAGCAAGGGGCTGATCCCAGGGCTCTGGATCAGCGCGTTCACTGTGGCTCTCGACTCGACCCTCGCCGCCGAGCGCCCGGAGCTGCTGGCCAAACCCGAGGACAACGTGGTGGGTGCGCTGCTCTCGCCGGGTTCCGGCAAACGCGTGCTCGATCTCTCGAACCCGGCCAGCGTCGAGTGGCTCAACCAGACCCTGCACCGTTACAAAGACGACTGGGGCATGGGCTGGGTGAAGCTCGACTTTGCTTATCAAGCGCTGCCCTACGTCCCCCGCAACAGCCCGAAGCTGACCAGCATCGAGGTGTACAAACGCGCCATCCGCGAGGTGCGCGAGGTGCTCGGTGACGACGTCTTTTACATGGGCATCGCACTGATGGGGGTGAACTACGGAGTGGTCGACTCGATGCGGGTGACCCTGGATACCGGTCCAAGCTGGGAAGAGAGCGATCCGTTTGCGCTGCTGGGTGATGGTGGCAATTTCAAGTCGTCGGTGAAGAGCGCGGCGCGGCGTTACTGGTTGCACAATCGCGTCTGGGTCACCCACAACGACCTGCTGTTCTTCCGGACCGACACGGGCCACCCGGAGCCGCTCGTGACGCTCGACGAAGCCATCACGCTCAGCTCGTTCATCGGGCTCACGGGCTCCATTGTGAAGTTCGGCGAGGATCTGCGCGGGCTCTCACCGGAACAGATCCAGGTGTGGCGCAAGCTGCTGCCCATCTACCCGGCCTCAGCGCGTCCGCTCGACCTGTTCACGCGGATGTACCCGGAACAGTGGTTGCTCCCTGTCGAGGGCACACTGGCCGGCTCCGATGCCCGCTGGTGGGTACTGGGTCTCCTGAACTGGGGAAGAAATTTCGATTACACGAGCGACGGCACACCCACGAAGATGCCGGACGCCGCGCGACCGAACAGCGTTCCCCTCACGAACCTCGGGCTGTCACCCGAGCGCGAGTATCTCGCCAGCGAGTTCTGGGGAGAGAAGTTCCTGGGCACGGTGAAGGGCACGCTTCAAGTCGAGGTCGCTGCACACGGACACGCGCTGGTCGCCCTTCGAGAGAAGACGGGTCACCCTCAGTTTCTCGGACACAACCGGCACTTCACTCAGGGCGCGACGGATCTGGTCTCGGAGAGCTGGGACGCATCGGAGCGCAGCCTGACCTTGGTCTTCGATGTGGATCAGGGTGAGGCGGGCGCGGTGCCGTTCGAGTACCGGTTCCGGGTGTTTGCGCCGACCGGCGACGTCCTGACCCAGTCGGAGGTCGGTGATGCCGTCGTCACCCGAGCCGGAGAAGTGCTGACCATCCGGCTCACCCCGAAGAAGTCACAGCGTGTCAGCCTGAAGCTGTTTTTTGCTTGATGGGATCGCGGGCCCGGGGCTCAGAGTCACGCCCGCTGGTTCACATCACTTGGCGCTGTCGAGCCTGGGCATCCCGGCAAAGCCGCGCTGGTCGTGCGCGGGCACGAGCACGAGCTCGGGGAAGCGCGCCGCGATCGCCGACATTCTGGACAGGGTTTCGCGGACGCGGCTTGCGTCGGAGTCCGCGAGCGTCCGCTGGAGCCAGGGTCGTTCCTCACGCAGCGAGATCCCCTCGAGCTGCCACACCAGATCCCCAACCAGCGCGTAGCGCCTGCCCTCAGGCAGCGTCAGGAACACAATCACTGAGCCCGGCGTATGACCCGGTGCGGGCACCACCACGATGGCGCCGTCGCCGTAGACATCGTGGCTGCGGGGAAAGCCCAGGTAGGCGCCGCGCTCGAAGTCATACTCCTCGTACCGGACCCCGCTGAAGCTGCGCGCGAGCGCGGAGATCCAGCCTCCCTCTTGGATGAATCGCCGCTCCTCCGCGGTGACCCACACGGGTGTGCCCGGAAAGTCCGGGATGCCACTCACGTGATCCCAGTGCGCGTGGGTGATGAGGATCGCACGCAGAGATTTCTTGTCGTAGCCCGCGTCGGCGAGTTGGTCGGCGGCGGGGCGCTCGCGCACATGAAGCGTGATCGCCCGGAACCAGGCCGGCATCGTGCGAAGGTGCGCGTCGGCGTTACGCCCGAGTCCCGTGTCGACGAGCAGATCGCCGCGCGGATGTTTGACCAGCACCGCGGTCATCGCGAACTCGCGTTTGTCGCCGAAGGACCCGCCGCGATAGGCGAACGCGGCGTTACGATGTGTGGTCCCGGTAGGCAGTTGGTGGATGGTCATGCCCACCGGCGGCGACGCGGGCGGCGCGGGGCCAGTCAGCGGCGCAGGGACGGGCAGGGGCGCGGCGCGAAAGGTGTTGGCGAAAAGCAGTGCAACCACGACCGTCAAGGTCAGGGCAAGCGCCTTCTTCGGGTGTTTCAAGCTCCCGCCGTGGGCGCGCCCGTGCTCGCCGTCGTCTCGCAACGTGATGCTCACCATCAACATGCCCGCAGCCGCGGCCGTGATCAGGGCGTAGAGCCAGAAGAGTCCCATCTCGCCCGCGTAGACCACGGGCGCATCGAGGGCTGCGTGCAGCACGATCGCCAAGGCGAGGTAACCGAGGCGTCGCCGGGTCACGGCGCGCATCACCAGCACGTTGGCACCGATGTGGAACGTGATCGCACACACCCGTTCCCAGCCAGCCAGGACCGGGTGAAACCAAGGTGCCGCCCAGTAGGTGCGAGCCGCGTGACGCAAGACCGCCTGATCGTCCACTGGCAAGCCGAGGGCGGCCGCGTAGGGCGCGATCAGGACGTTGAGCAAGGTGGTGAGGGCGAGCAGGCCGAAGATGATGGATTCGACCCCGCCGTGGCCGGCACCGAGCTGCAGAGCGCTGGGCCAGCCGCGGTCCTTCACCACCCAGCGCAGCGCCGCGTAGCGAGCGAGCTCTTCACACAAGCCCGCCGACAGACCGGCGGTGAGCCCCACGATCGGCAGCGGCAGGAGGGCCACCCCGCGCGGCGGGCCGAGCAGTCCGAGCGCGAAGTTCAACGGCAGATGCACGAGCTGAGACGCCACGAACGTGGCGCCGCCGATCCAGAACAGAGCCAGGCGTGGGCCGACGCGCTTTCGAAGCTGGAAGCCGAGCACCAGCGGGAAGAGCAGCATCAGCGGGTACTGCACCAGCAGCGCCGCAAACAGATTCGTGTACGCGATCTGGATCGGCGCCGCAGTCAATGGACTCCCCACCTCCACCTCGCTTCTAGATCTGATCTTTCCAGGGTTTGATCCAGAAGCCCGTGAGTTTGCCCTGGGTGTCGAGCACGACCCGCACTTCGTTGGGCGCTTCGGATTTTTCGAAGCTGCCCTTGAAGCGGTAGACCTCGAACTTTCCGTCCTTCGAGCGGACCGTCTCGACGTAGGTCATCGACTTGAAGTTGCCGAGGTCCTTCTCGAGCGCCTTGTCCGACACCCGCTGCGCGTCCTCTTCGTTGTGGGCCCTGCGGAAACCGGGCGCGGCCTCTTCGCCGAGCAGCGGGTATTCGTCCTTGGCCCAGGCGCTCAGGATCTTGGTGCCCATTTCCTCGGCGCTGTGTTTCCGCGCTGCGTCGACCTGCTCCTCCGGGAGTTTGTCGAAGCCGCGTTTGCCGCAGCCGGCGCTGAAGAGAGCGGCTGCGAGCACCAAGCCCAGGGTCGACGCGCGGAGGCGGATGGAGTGGAGCATGAGTTTCCTTTTCATACGCTGCCTGCCCGGACGCCGGCGACGCCAAACGAACCCAACAACGACCGACAACATGCGATCGACCTCACGCCGCGGGCGGGTCGATGCAGTGGAACTCGCGCTCCTTGCCGCCAATGCCAATACACATCTGACCGTTGACACACACGGAGCCCAGGCAGCCGCACTCGGGTTTCGAGCTGCAACCGCCTGCGTCTTCGCAGTGATACGTGGGCGCAGGTGGGGGCTCACAACAACACGGATAGCCGATGCCACCGCACTGGCTCTCGGTCTGCCCTGGTGGGCAAGCGTCGCCACCATCCCCCTGCTTCGCGGTGCAAGCGGGCGCGATTTCGTCCACGATGCAGACCGACGTCGCGTTGCACTCGAGCGACGTGCCACACGGGGTCGTGCTCGCGCCTCCGCCGCTGCCCGCGGCGCCGCCGGTCGAGCTGCCGCCGGTCGAGCTGCCACCGGTCGAGCTGCCGCCGGTCGAGCTGCCGCCGGTCGAGGTGCCACCGCTGCCGCCGCCTTCACTGTCGCCACCGCAGCCATACGCGAGCGCGGCCGCAAGAACCAACACCGACCCGAGCACCCTCATCGGACGAGCAGGATAGTTCGCGGTCCGGTTTTTCGCCAGCGAGCCGTGAGTCGCCTGTGCACGTGTGCGTGGTACCCTTGGGCCGTGCGCCCCTCCCTCGTGTTTTGTTTGATCCTGTGTGCCACCGCCTGCGGCTCGGCGGACGAAGACACTGCGCCCGGCACTGGCGGCGCAGCGAGCGGAGGAAGCGCGGGCATCGGCGGCGTCTCGGCGGGTGGCGGAGGCAGTGCGGGCACCCCCAGTGGTGGCGCTTCGGGCAGCGGCGGTAGTGCAGGCTCGACTCCCGACGCCTCGGTGGGCGGCGGCACCGGGGGCGGCGCTGGGAGCGGTGGCAGCTCCGCGACGGGCGGCACCGGGGGTGGAGCAGCGGGCAGCGGCGGTACCGGCGGCGGCTCCGCCACGCACAAGACCTCACTCAAGATCTGCTGGACGGATCCCACCTGCCCGCGGGTGTTCGCGATCGCGCACGGCGGCGCGTGGAGCCTGACCGGTGCTCCCTACGACTCGAACGCCGCCATCGCCGCCGCGTACGCGGCCGACGTGGACGGTGTGAAGATCGACGTGCGGGTCAGCAAGGACAACGTGCCGGTGATCGCCCACTCGAGCCCGATCGAGATCTTCGAGTCCATCGACTGCTACGGCAAGAAGATCGAGGAAATGACCGCCGCTCAGATCACCGGGTGTCACCGCCTACCGTCGACGACCGAGACCTTCCAGCGTCTCGACGACGTGCTGAAATACCTGAAAGGCAAGATGGTGGTTCAGCTCACCGTGAAGCTGAGCAAGGACTACGCACGCACCATCACCGAAGTGCACACGCAGGGCGCCGAGGACTACGCGTTCCTCGAGATCTCGACGTCCGACCTCCAGACGTTGATCCCCACCATCCCCGGCGCGGACAGCATTTACTACTTGATCGAGATCGGCTCGAACCTCACCGAGGTCGACACGTTGATCAACACCATCAAGAACCCCCGCGCGTTCATGTACGAATTCGATCCGACGGTCGACGTCTCGACGCTCACACCTTCCAAGCTGCACCCAGCCGGTGTCCGCTCGTTCACCTACACCAAGGCTGCGGCGCCCTCGGTGGCGGAGCTCGAGGCTCTGTTCAAGGGTGGCTTCGACGTCGTTTCGTCGCAGGGCGCGGCCAACGGCGTGGCCGCGCGCAAGGCCGTGAACCAGGCGAAGGGTGTCTCTCCGCCCTGAGGCTCAGCGCAAGAGCTGCCAAACTACGACGCCAGCGCCGGTGAAGAGCACCACGGCGACAGCCAAGAACACCAGGACGGACTTGCTGCCCTCGCTCTGTTCCCGCGCCTCATCCGCCTCGAACGCCTCCAGCTTTTTGCCCAGCTCCGCGACCGCCCGCTCCGCGACCGGATCGCCGGGCGCAAGCACACGCAGCTTCATGCGTACGGCCTCGATGCGCCGGACGGCCGCGTGGGGTGTCTGGTCGGCGTAGCTCTTGGGGTCGGCGAGATGGCTGGCTCGGAGCGCGGCGTCGATCAGGACGTCCCGGTCGTCGGGAAGCGGACCATTGGCGAGCAATCGGGCGCGCGCCGGGTCGTCCTTCGCCGCACTGATGGCGACATGCAGCTCCGCGATCACTTCCGCCTCCGCCTCGGGCGACTCGAGGCGTCCGACCAGCGTCCCGCAGAAGTGACAGATCCGCCCCCGCGCTTCGGACCCGCAGACCTTGCAGCTGTCTTCCATGACTAGGCTCCGACCCAGTGCGGCGGTGTCGTCGACTCCGCGGCACAGATTCAACTCAGCAGAGCCCAAACGAATCGGTGGGTCGAGTCAGAAATGCGTCAGCCCCCGCCGACCAGCGTCTCCAAACCGTCCAGACAGCCGAACCACCCGTGCTCATGCTGCACCCGCGCTTCGTGGCTGGTGATGCGTTCGTGAGTGATGATCACCTCGGTACCGTCGGCGCTGCGCTCCTCGAACTGAACGGTGACGCGCTCGCTGCTCGGGGCATCCCCCAGGCCCCAGGTGTAGACGAGCTTTTTGGGTGCCTCGATCTGCTCGAACACGCCGTGAATCCACATCACCCTGCCGTCGGGGAAGCGGTTGGCAATGCGATAGCTGCCGCCGACGCGGAGGTCGACCTCCGCCTCGGGGCAGGTCACCTGGCCCGGCCCCCACCACTTCTGGAGCAGCTCGGCCCGCGTCCACGCCTCGAAGACCCGCTTGGGAGGCGCGCTGAGCGTGCGCCGCACGACCAGGGTCAGAGCTTCGACCTCGGCTGACGATGATCTCGTTTCGGTCACTTGTCTTCTCCCTCCAGGTACTGCGCCAAGGCGTCGAGGTTCTGCTGCCAGAACCCCCGGTAGTAGTCGAGCCACGCCTCCGCGTCGGCCAACGGCGCCGCGTTCAGCGAGCAGCGATGTACGCGTCCGTCGATGTTCCGCTCCACCAGGCCCGCACGCTCCAGCACCTTCAGGTGCTTCGACACCGCCGGCAGCGACATGTCGAAAGGCTCGGCTAGATCGGTGATCTTGGCGGGGCCACTCGCCAACCGCGCGAGCAGCGCGCGGCGCGTGTGATCCGAGAGCGCGCCGAACACCTGGTCCAGCTGGCGGCTGGCGCGAATGTCGGCCCTTGACGGCATCGGGAGATAAAAGTAAACCATTTGGTTAACAATTGCAACGGCCGACCGAATCGGCCGTTCGAACCCAGAAGAACGAGGCCCAATGTCCGAATCGATCCACCAAGAAATCGTCTTCGACGCCGCCCCCGCGCGAATCTTCGACGCACTCATGCAGAGCGAGCTGCATGCGGCCTTCACCGGCGGACCGGCGGACATCGGGGTCGAACCCGGGTCCCCTTTCTCGTGTCACGGCGGCATGATCCTCGGGCGGACGCTGGAGCTGGTGAAGGATCAGCGCATCGTTCAGGCGTGGCGCGTCAAACAGTGGCCCGAGGGTGTGTACTCGCTGGTCAAGCTCGACCTCGTTGCCGAAGGCGGCAAGACTCGCCTGGTGATGGATCACACCGGTGTCCCGGCCGACGCGCGGGAGCACCTCGACGCGGGCTGGCACGCCCGCTACTGGGAGCCGCTGAAGAAGTACCTGGCCTGAGGCCTCAGGGTCGGCACACCCCGAGCCAGCTCGGGCTCGAGTACGCCACACACTTCTCGCCGCTCGGGCAGCCTCCGTTGCCGGGGGTTCCGCCGGACACGCCGGCATCGGGCCCGCCGCTCGCGGTTGCCTTGCACAGCCAGCGACACACGCCGCTGCCACTCGCGAAATCACACTGCTGAGAGCTCTGGCAGTCGTTCAGGAATTTACACGGCAGACCGAGGGTCGAGCCAGCGTCGATTGTGTAGTTGGGAAAGCTGCACTTCAGCTTGCCGCCGGAGCCGACGTGGCAGTCCGACTCCGGGCCCGAGGGGCAATCCTTCGTCCACGGCGTGCACGAGGCCGAGAAAGTGCACACTTGCACGAACGCCGACGAACCGTAGTTGATCGTCATGTCACAAGCGCCGCTCGACCCGCACAGCTGAGCTTCGAGGTTCGGGCAGCACGGTCGCGTACACTTCGACAGCGCGCAGCTCAGGGGCGCCTGACAGTCCTTGTGCGAGCTGCAGCTCTCGCCGAGCTTCTTCGCACCATTGCCCAGATCGAGGCATGAGCTCTGATAGGTCCCGCCGTCCAATGCCTCGATCCTGCAGGTGAGGCCGGCCGCGCAGTCCTGTTTGACCAGATCACAGGCGCCAGTGACGTTGGTCGCGGTGCCCGGCGCACACACGCCGCCCGCGTCGCCTGCTGCGCCCCCACTGCCGGACGAGCCTCCTGTGCCACCGCCACCGCCACCCGGCGCGGTCCCACCGGCTCCGCCGCCGCTCACGCCGCCGCCACCGGAAGAACCTCCGCTACCACCGGCCCCCGAGGCGCCGCCAGTCCCCGCGCTGCCATCGCCGCCGGCGTCGCCGCACTGGCAGACGCCGTACCCTGTGCCATCTGCGCGGCACACCTGATACCCGGTTCCATTCAGGCACGCACAGGTCACCTGTCGACCGGACTCACACACGGTGGAGCTGTCGTCCGACGAGCCACAGCGCATGATGCCGAGGGCGAGGGTGAAGAGGACGAGCGCGCGCACGACGTATCTCACGCTTCGAGGCTACGGCTTCTTCCTCCCCAATGGAACCGTGGCGGGACGGGCCATGCGTCGCGGAGCCGGAATGCCGAGAGTCCGGTCACAAAACGCCAGCGGGGCCGCAGAAACCTGCGACCCCGCGAAGCGTTCGGCGATTGTGCGTTGTTACGGGCGTGTTGGGTAGGTCGTGTTCGTGCCGCCGACGCCCACGATCGAGTCGAAGATCAGCTGGCGGCTGTACTTCGGGTTGTGGATGCCGCTGGCGCTACCGCGGGCGAGGAGCAGGTAGTTGTAGAGCGCGCCTGCTTCGTCGCCGGTGAGGCCGCTGCTGCCCGAGCGAACCTTGTCCAGCTTGAACTCCCGGTCCGCCAGCTCGGTAGCGGTCAGCACCGCGTACGGTGCTGCCTCGCTGCGGGTCAGCCAGCCCTTGGTGTTGAGCGCCACTCGTAGCTCCTGAATGCCGTCTTCCATCTTCTTGAGCGCGCCGTTGCCGAAGGCGTCGAAGCTGGTGGCGGTCGTGTGGCAGCCGGTCTGTTTGCACGAGCTGAGCTGCGGGTAGAACGAGTGGTTGCCGATGTTCTGGTTCGACGCGACCGGCGACATGTGACAGTTGATGCAGCCGTTGGCGAAACCCTGGTGCACGGAGTTGTCGTACGTCAGACCCGTGTAGTGGTAGCCACCCTTGCCGGTGAAGATGTCGGACTGCGGTCCCTCGTGGGGTCCCCAGTACGCGCTGGTCAGGTTGTTGCCGGTCGCCTTGACGTAGTTCGTCACGTCCTTGCGCGACTTGTGACACCAGACACAGGCATTGCCCTTGCCGTACTTGCCGGCAGCCGTGCCGTCGGAAGTACCCACCGCCGAGGACTTCTCGATGGTGCCCTCGTCGCTCGCGCCCGTGGGAACCCGCAGCGCAAACGTCCCAGCCTGATACAGCCCACCGTTGATGTGCGGATCGTTGGCGGCGGTGACCGAGTGACAGGTGATGCAGCCGACCTGCGCGACCTTCGCCTGGCCACCGTAGTTGGCTTCGCCGATGGCGCTGCTGGTGCTGTTCTTGTAGTTGAGCTGACCCTTGGCAACGCCGGTCGGGCCTGCGGTGCCGCTGTACTTCACGTTGCCAGCGACGCGCTGTTCGATTCCATCGACTGCGTGGCAGTTGCCGCAGGCCGAAGCTCCCGTCCAGGTGGCGACTTCTTCACCACCGAGGTTGGAGATGTACGTGGAGTAGTGAGTGCTCGTCTTCCACTGCTCCACGATGCCCGTGAAGCCGTGACACGGTGAAAGGCAACCGGTGACGAGGCCGCCTTCGGGCACGCCGCCGTCCGCGCCGGTGCCTGCGGGTCCTTCCGGTCCGGCTGGTCCAGTCGGGCCAGCGGGTCCTGCTGGGCCAGTCGGTCCTGCCGCGGTGCCTGCGGGGCCTGCGGTTCCCGCGGGACCCGCCTTGCCATCAGCGCCGTCACTGCCGGAGCAAGCCGCAACCAATAAGCCCAGTGCTCCCAATAGTACGATGCCGCAACTGGTCGTCTTCATAATTACCTCCGATGCAAGTGCCTCGGCTGAGGCGGGAATTCATGTCGAAGGGCGCGAAGGCCCGAATCGTGTACGCGATAGGCACACGGACGACTTCGGCACCCTAACCCAATGATTTCCGGCCCAAAAGTGCAATGTTTGCAGAAGTTGCCTCGTCGCAGAATTTGCGCGGGCGCGAGGTTCGAGTTGTCGGTCGGCACTCCTGAAGAGCCCCCGTCCCCGCTACTTCTCTTTCTGCATCCGCTCCGCCTCGAGCAGCACCTTGAACCGGTAGCCGCTGCCGAGATCCTTGTCCGTCGCAACTTTGCCCTGGACGAGGACCGTTTCGCCGAGCTTGGGAGCCTGATCAGGCGGCAGCGTCACCGTGAGGTCGTGGGTCTTTGCCTCGGCCGTGCCGCTTCCATCCTGAAGGTGGATCCAGTTCTTGCCCAAGATCGCCGGCATGGCTTTGACCACCACGCCGCGCACGGACACGGTCTGGCCCGCGAGCTTCGCAGCCTGCGCGATGACCTCCGCCACGCGCTTGCCGTCCGCTCCAGGAGCCTTCTTGACGTGAATGTCTCGCGCCGGTTGCTCCGGCGCAGGGGTCGCGTGCGGTGTCGCCGAGTCCGACGCTCCGGCGGACGGCAACGCGGGACGTGGTGCGCCGCTCAACGTGCCGAAGTAGACCCGGTCGAAGTCTCGTTTCAGCGCGGCGCTGTGATAGCCCTGCATGAGCATCGCCTGCTCGACCGTCACCTTCTGGCCGACCTCCACGTTTGCGGTCGGGACGGCCGCCCACTCCTTGGCGCTGCCGGTATCGAGCAGCAGGTACGTGTACATCGGATGCGAAAGCTTCTCGACGATGGTGCCGCTGATTGTGATTGGCGTCGCCCCGACGGCCGGCCGTGGCACCTCGCTGTAGCTCGCGGCGGGGGCGGCCGAAGAGGCCGGTTCTGCGCTGGCTTCTGGGGTTTTTTTGTCCACGCACCCGGCCAATGCGAGCGCGACACCGAGCGGGAGCAAGCGGATGCGAGTCATTGCCGCCCAGCCTAGTCCCCGCACCGGCGAACGCCAGGCGTCAGTGCAGGTTTTGCGCGACGGGGAGCCCGCTGCCGTCGCAGCGACGCGGCGGAGAACGCCCGGCAGCGTTTCACCTCCGGCGCTTCGACGCCCAGCTTACCCCACGCACTCCGAGCAGCACGACGAGCACCGCGCCATAGGTCAGGGGTTCGACCCGACTGGCCTTCACCCGCAGCAGGAAATGGATGATGCCGAGCCCGGGACCCAGCGCCCTACAGACCCCCCCCCCTTGACGCGCTGGATCAGCTTCTGGAGTGGAAAGCCCAGCCACGGAATCACCATCGACCAGGCCTCGACGCAACGCATTCGGTAGACGCGCTCCTCGAGACCAAACCAGCGCACGAGGGTGTCGATGTCGAGCGTGAGCTCCTTCTTCACCTCACCGGTGATGCGCAGGGTCCACGGGCGCGGTTCGATCAGATGACCGAGCCGGCTCGGTGTGTCCTTGTCGAGGCCGAGCTCGTAGAAGTTGTTGTAGGTCGTGATCGAGTCGAAGGCGGTCAGCTCGTCGCCTATGCCGAAGCGGTCGCTCTTGGTCGGCGCCCACTCCGGGTTCGTCGGTTTCATCGGTGGCGCCGGGCTCTCCCCGCGGCCGCGGCCCGACAGCAGCGTCAACCCTGTCCCGAGCGCTGCGGCCGTGCCGCCAAACGCCAGGGCGCGTTTGATGAAATCGCGGCGGCCCGCGTAGACCGCTGGCGGCGTGATCTCGGCGGCAGGGGACTCCTCGGGTCGCACCACCAGAGCCTACGCGAGACGACGGCGGCCGGTTACGCGAGGCGACAATCAAGGGCGGTCAGCGTCGAGCGCCCGCCGGATCGCATCGACGATGCCCTCGGCGGTGGCCGGCTTGGCCAGGTGGCTCGATGCGCCTTCCAGCAGCACCGAGAGCCCGCTGTGAGACACGATGGGCAGAGCGGGGCGAAGTTGCCGCAGGCGCCTCAGGGTCTCCTCGGCGGACATCCCCGGCATGCTGTAGTCGAGCAACACCGCGTCCACGGCGTGGGTCGCCGCGACCTGAACGGCCTCTTCACCGGACGCCGCGCCGATCACGACGAACCCGTGTTGCTCCAGCACCGCGATGCAGACACGACGCACTGCGGGTTCGTCATCGACGACCAAGACGGTGTGTCTTGAACCCTTCGCCTCCGGTGCATCAGCGAGCGGCGCGGCGCGGCTTTCGGCCGGAGCGCTCGCCGGTAGGTAAACGCTGAAGGTCGTGCCGACGCCCGGGCGGGACTCACACTCCACGAAGCCGCCAAGGGCGGTCACTGCGGCCCAGGCCGTGGAGAGGCCGAGGCCGGTGCCCTTGCCAACCTCCTTGGTCGTGAAGAAGGGTTCGAAACAACGCAGGCGAGTTGCCTCGTTCATGCCGACTCCCCGATCCTCGACGCGGAGCTCGACGAAGTCCTCCGTTGCATCGGGAGGTGCCTGGGGCAGCTCGGAAGCAGCAACACGCCGCAACGACACGTCGATGTGGCAGCGCTCCGCCTCGAGCCCATCGACGGCGTCCCGGGCGTTCAAGAGGAGGTTCATCAGCAGCTGCTCCACCGCGCTGCCATCGACGGCGACGCGAGTGAGCGATGGCGCATCGAGCCCCGTCAGCTCGAGCGTGATCCGACGGTCGAAGGTCCTCTTTCCGAGCACGATGGCGCGGCGTACTGCGGCCACCAGTGGCTCGTGTCGCACGGGTGCCGCGCTGCGACCCCGGGAGAAGGCCAGCAGGTCGCGCACCAAACCGGCAGCGTGAAATGCCGACTCCAAGGCGTCGGCCATCAACGCGCGATCTTCCTGCGAGCCATGCAGCCTTCCGCGCTCCAGCGTCAGCACGATGGAGGTCAGCACGTTGTTGAAGTTGTGTGCGACCCCGGCTGCCAGTTGCCCCACAGCTTCCAGCTTTTGGGCCTCCGTTACCCGTCGTTCGAACCGCCGCCGCTCGGTGATGTCGATCACTCCCCCAAGCAGCGCCGTCACACGGTCGTTGTCGTCCGTGATGGCGCCGCCCTTGATCATCATCCAGCGGGTTCCCTCCGGAGAGTCCACGCGCAGCTCGAAATCGGGGTAGTTTCCCGACTCCAGAGCGCGCTTGATGTGGGCCGCCATGCGCCCGGCCTGGTCGGGCGAAATCAGCCGCATGAACTCCGCCTCCGTCCGGGGTGCCGCCTCCTTGAGCACGCCGAACATCGAGCACAGGTTCTCGTCCCACTGCACGACGTCGCTCACGGCGTCCCAGCGCCAGATGCCGACGTTGCCGGCCTCGAGGGCGAGCGTGAGCCGCGCCTCTCGGTCCTTGAGGTCGGCTTCGTTGCGGCGCGTGCGGGTCACGTTGGTGGCGATCAGCACCAAGCCCACCAGCTCTTCTCCATCCAAGATGGGAGCGAAGGTGCTGGCGTACCAGTCGCGAGTGCCGTCGGGGGCCATCGCCTCCGACTCGAACGAGGTCGCGCGGCGTTCCCGAATCGCAAGCTCGAAGGCCGCGCGCATGACCTCGTGGTACGAGAACGGGGCAAACTCGTAGATGCTCGCGCCGATCAGCGGTACGCCAACGTATTCTGGGAGCACCCGGTTGATGAACTCCAGGCGCGCGTCGAGCCCAATGCGCATCACGACGGCTGGGATCGCCTCGAGCAGCGGCCCCATCATCGCCTGGTCTCGCCCCGTGCGCTCGGCCTGCGCCTCGAGCACACGGATGCGCTGCTTGAGCGATTGGAGATCGTCGCTCATCACGACCACCCTAGTCGATATCGGGCCGAGGGCGACCGCCTGGGTCTCAGAAAGCTCGCGGCGCTCAGCGACACCCGCCCAGGCTGGGCCGAGACGCGAAGAATTCCGGGACTCTCTCGCCGCAGGGCCCGAGTGGGCTGCGCGCCAAACTTGCGCTCCGCTCAGTCCAGATCGAAGCCGTCGAGGCTGTGGGCGAGCAGCTCGTCGACGGCCGCGAACTCGGCGCCGTCGATGGCGATCAGCGAGGCGCGGTAACCGTCCGCATCGCCGAGGCCAGGCAGCGTCTGAATTCGCATGCGCCTGCGCGTGGATGGGGGTGGGGGCACGGTCGATGCGGACGCGGCGTCACGGACGATGACGACGGGCGCGCGCCCGACTTCGAGCTCAAAAGCAGCAGCTGTGTTTTGCTTGGCGGCGTTCACGCGGTCTCTCCGCGATCGGCATCGCCAATATCGGCCGCGTGGGCCAAGAATCTGGGTGGCTCTGTGGAGAAATCCCGAGCCGCGCGTCACTGAATCGTCGAGTTCGTGACCGTGGGTGGACCCTTCGCCAGCACGAAGATGCCCGGGAACCCTTGGGTCTCGAACTTGCCACTCGGGTTCTTGCTCAGGAACGAGTCCTTGATCACCAGCGAGCCACTCTTGTCGTTGCTCACGAAGAAGATCGCTCCGCCGCCTTCGTTCGCGGTGTTGTCGACGATCTTCGTGCCACACAAGGTCAACGTGAAGGTGTTGCCGTCGTTGTAGATGGCGCCGCCGCTGCCGCCGCCGGGAGTGCCCGCCTTGGCTGGGTTCGCGCCGTTGCCGATGGCTTTGTTGTGGCTGAAGAAGCTGTTGATCACCGTGTACGAGACGCCGATGCTCGAGAGCCCAGCGCCGTTCGAGCAGGTATTGCCGTAGCCCGCCGCGCCCCCGAACGTACTGTTCACGACGTAGACGGGTTGTCCGCCGGATTGACTCAAGACACGCACCGCCGCACCGCCGACGTCGGGGCCGGTGTCGTCGCAGACGTTGTTGAAGAAGCGTGAGTTGAGGATCTTCACGCGACCGCCGCGCACGAACACTGCGCCGCCGCCGCCGCCTTCCTTCGTTTCACCCTTCGCGTTGCCGTCGATGAAGGTGAGGTTTTGCAGCGAAAGCTGCGGGTGGTCTTGGTCCTGACAGTGGGACGTCGTCCACTTCTGCGCCTGGTCGCAGGTGTTCTGGTAGAGAATTCGCACCTTGCCGCCGCCCGACAGTGTGACGAGGCCGCCACCGTCGATCACGATCTTCGGACCCTTGTCGTTGAAGATCTTGGCGGTCTGGTCGAGGGTGATCGTCACCGGCGCGCTGCCGCAGTTGAAGGTGATGACACCACCGTTGGCGACTGCCGCGACGAATGCCGCCGAGGTGCAACTGGCCGGCGTTCCGGTGCCGACGACGGTGGTCGGCGACGAAATGCTCTCCGCGTTTGCGTCCGCAGGCAGCGGGTCAGTGCATTTCTTTGGGTCGGGGTTGCCGGCGGGCGGGCCGCTCTGTGAGCTGGTCGCGCCGCTGCCGCCGCTTCCGGTCGCGCCGCCGGTTGCGCTCGTGCCGCCTGCGCCCGTGCCGCCTGCGCTCGTTCCACCGGAACCCGTGCCACCGGCGCTGGTGCCCGCGGCGGAGCTGGTGCCCGCGGCGCCACCGGCGTTGGTTCCGCCGGAGCTGGTACCTCCCGCGTTGGTTCCGCCCGAGCTCGTGCCCCCGGCGCTGGTTCCGCCCGAGCCGGTGCCGCCCGTGCCGCTGCCGCCGGTCCCCTTGGCGTCGGAGCCGCCGGCCCCTCCACAGCTCAGCGCAAGACTTGCTGCGAACACCGCCGTCACCCACCGAGCGCCGTCCCTCATCAGCGATACCTCCAAGGAGGGAAGTATCTCACGATCTCGGGCGTAGGGAGGCCGCCCTTGAAGCCCGGGCTACAGAGTGGAAGTCTCCGCGGCGCAGAAATCGAAGGAAAGTCATGAACAAGCTCCCCTATCTCGGCGTCTTCGGCTTGATCGCACTCTCGGCCGCCTGCGGACCCGGTGGAGCACCCGGGGCGGGCGGCTCCCGCGAGTCCGGCCAGAGCAAATTGATGGGTGAGACCTTCGCCGGCAAGAACGCTTGCAACCCGGAGAACCACGAGCGTCCGTTCATCATCGAGTGGGACGCGACGGACATGTCGCAGTTCGAGTCCATCGCCTCCAACGATGTCGTGTTCGTCAAATACGAAGGCTGCAAGCTCACCGTGCTCGACAGCTGCAAGGACGACTCGGTGCGCGGTTCGTTCGGTTCGTACAAACCCGTCGAGTGGACCAGCGGCTCGCTCGAGAAGATGGAGATCAAGAGCGAAGCCGAGCTCTACGCCAACCTTCCGCTCGGGGTGGCGAGCCTGGGTGGGCGCGTCTCCGGCGGTGAGCAGTTCCGCATGGAGTACTACGTGGCCGGTACACGCTCGGCGACGCGGCCCGCGGCGTACGCGGGCGACGTCAGCAAGGTCCCCGGCTGCAAGGGCGCCACGCACTTCGTCTACGGCTTCAACCTCGGGGCCTTCGCGCTGGGCTCGGCCAAGGACACGAGCGTCAGCGCCGAGGGTTCACTGTACGGATTCGGTGCTGGCGGCAGCAGCAAGAAGAGCTCGAAGGCCGACAAACAGGGCGGCGATCTCACGACCTGCAAGAGCGACACGGCCACCGAGATCCAGGGCTGCAAGGTCCCGATCCGCCTGACCCTGCGCAAGATCGAGAGCGGCGAGAACCCCGATGTCACGGCGCGAAAAGCCCCGGAGACGGACGCTTCGCTCAACAAGGCGAGCAAGCTCGAGGCAAAGTTCGAGGCCACGGGTGAAGCGGGGGAGCACTTCAAGAGCGCCCAGACGAAGTTCGCTGCAAAAGACGGGAAGGGATGCCTCGCGGAGCTCGACGCGCACGACAAGCTGAACCCGAAGGACAAGTCGACGGAACCGAAGTCTGGCTTTCCGCACTACCTGCGCGCGCAGTGTGTGATGGTCTCGGGAAAGTGTGACGTAGGCAAGGCGATGGCCACCAAGGGGCTCGCGGTCATGCAGGGGGACCAATCACCGGGGCAGATCGACGGGCACGTCGAGGCCCTCGCCAAGCTGTATTGTCAGGGCAAGATGGGTGACCGGGACACGTTGTTGCAAGCCGTCAACAACCTGATCATGGCCGGTGTGAACAAGAAAGACGCGGCTTACTGCAAGTCGAACTACGACACAGCCAAGCGCCTGTTCAAGACCGTCAAACCCAAGGACGAGGACGACACGCAGATCGTTCACGGTCCGCGCACGCTCTACGACAGCGCGGCGCGCTGCGCGGTGAAGGCCGGCGACTGTGACCTGGCCTGGAAGCTGTACAAGGATGGTTACCCCGTCGAGCTGCTCAAGAACACCAAGGCCGATCTGAAAGAGCAGATCATGCGCTCGGGGTTCGAGACCAGTAACCAGAAGTGCAAGAAGAAGTAGCGGTATGAAGCGGACTGGGCTCTCGGTCGTCGTCGCGCTCGGGCTCTTCGCGTGCCAGCGCGAGTCGCGCGCGCCCGGGCCCGCCGCGAGCGTGGGGCAGGGCGATCCGCAGCAGATTGCCTCGTCGGAGCTGCCGCCGTCGCCACCCGTTCCGGCGACGGGGGCGGGCCCGTCGCAGCTGCCGGGGACGGCCATGGGCGACGTCGCCGTGCTGGTGCAGTCCGCCAGTCGCAAGATGATGCACGACGACGGCAAGGGGTGCCTCGAGGACCTCGACCGGGTGAAACAGATCGACGCCAAGCTGGAGAGCACGCTGACGGCGATCCGCGCGCAGTGCGAGATGCTCACGGGGAACTGTCAGGCCGGCAAGCTGGCCCTGCTCGACTACTACGTGCGCGAGATGAACATGAGCCCGGGCCTGGCGAAGACCAGCGTCGAGGCCATCGCCTCGATGCGCTGCCGTGGGGGCGACGAGACGGATCGCGATCGGCTCTTGCGCGCTCTGCGCGAGCTCACCGACGGCGCGTACATGAACACTCGCAATGACTGCGCCGCCAACGTCAAGCTGGTGAAGGAGCTGCTGCCGCGTGTTCCGTCCACTGGCCCGGACGACTCGCAGGTGACCTCGGCGCCGAAGGCACTCTTCCACACCGGCGCGTCGTGCCTTGCGCGGGCCGGTGACTGCAAGGCGGCCTTTCAGGTCTACCGGGACGAGTTCCCGAGCGCGATGGAGAAACTCTCGGAGAAGGACCGGCGGTCGGTGGTCGAAAAGAGCTTCCGCTCTGGCATCGAGCGCTGCAAGGACGCAGCGCTCTGACGCCGGGGAGGGCGGTTCGGGACGCGAGCGAGCCCGCCGCGTCCCGGCCTCGCGGGCAGACTCAGCGCAAGAGCTCGCCGGCCAGCGCGCGTTTGATGAAACGACCGCCGCCGCGCGTGCGCTGTTTGCCGCGCTCGGCAATGACTCGGCCGCGGGAGAGCACCGTGTCCGGATACCCCTGCACCTCGAAGCCCTCGTAGGCGCTGTAGTCCACCTTCATGTGGTGGGTCTCGGGGTTGTTCACGCTGATGGTGACGCGTTTGTCCGGGTCGAAGATCACGATGTCCGCGTCGCTGCCGACGGCGATGGTGCCCTTCTTCGGGAACATGCCGAAGGTGCGGGCGGCGGCGGTGGAGCTGATCTCGACGAAGCGGTTCAGATCGTAGTGGCCCTTCAGCACACCCTGGTAGAGCAGCGTCATGCGGTTCTCGACGCCCGGCGCGCCGTTCGGGATCTTGGTGAAACTGTCGCGCCCGAGCTCCTTCTGGCCTTTGAAGCAGAAGGGACAGTGATCGGTGGCGACGAGCGAGAGGTGCCCCATGCGCAGGCCTTGCCACAGCACGTCCTGATTCCACTTCTCGCGCAGTGCCGGGGTCATGACCCATTTCGCGCCCTCGAAGTCCGGCTTCTCGTAATAGCTGTAGTCGAGGAACAGGTACTGCGGGCAGGTCTCGGCTTGCACGTCGACGCCGCGCATGCGGCCGAGCTTCACCTGCTCGAGCGCGTCGGCGCACGACAGATGCACGATGTGCAGCGGAACGTCGGCGACCTCGGCGATGGCAATCGCGCGGTGCACACCCTCCGCTTCCATGCGCGTCGGCCGGGTCAGTGAGTGGTACTTCGGCTCGAGCTTGCCGTCCTTCACCGCCGCCTTGACGATCTCGTCGATGACGATGCCGTTCTCGGCGTGCATGCAGATGCGGGTCCTGTTTTCACCGGCCTGGCGGAACGTGCGATAGAGCGTGCCGTCGTCGACGTACAGCACGCCGGGGTACGCCATGAAGAGTTTGTACGAGGTGACACCGGCATCAGCGAGCTTCTGCATCTCCGGCAGCCGCTCGTCGGGCATGTCGGTGACGATCATGTGGAAGCCGTAGTCGATGGTGGCCTTGCCCTCGGCCTTGGCATGCCAGGTATCGAGGCCCTTCAGCGTGCTCTCACCCTTCGACTGGATGGCGAAGTCGACCAGACACGTGGTGCCGCCGAACGCCGCGGCGATGGTGCCGCTCTCGAAGTCGTCCGCGCTGTTCGTACCGCCGAACGGCATGTCCAGGTGGGTGTGCGGGTCGATGCCACCCGGGATCACGAGCTTGCCCTTGGCGTCGATCACCTCGTCGGCCTTGACCGCGAGGTCCTTGCCGATGGTGTGTACCTTCTCGCCGTCGATGAACACGTCCGCGATGTAGTCGTCGGCGGAGGTCACGACGCGCCCACCTTTGATCAAAATGCTCATGAGTCTCTCCTCTATCAGCGCACGGTCTCCCCGGGGCACACCCCACGGATCCGGCATGGTAACCCGATTTCAGTCCGCGCCCGCGTCGCTCGCGCCGCCGCTTCCTGCTGCCCCGCCGGATGCGCTGCCGGCTGCCCCGCCGCTGCCCGCGGCGCCGCCGCTCGCACTGCCCGCGGCGCCGCCGCTGCCCGCCATGCCTCCGGTGCCGCCCGTACCGGTCGGAGCGCACGCGTACACCGTCGCTGCGCCGGGTGCGTTGATCAACGTGACACCCACACACTGGCCGGCGCCGGCGCAGGTCTTGTCGGCTGCACAGAACGGCTGACAGGTTCCGTTGGCGCTGCCTTGGGCTCCCGGGAAACACATCATGCCGGTGTTGCACTGGGCTTGCCCGACGGAGTTCTGACACGGTGAGCCCTCGACCTGCGTGGCCTGGGCGTCGATGCAGTCGTACTTGCCGTCGGTGGTCACGACCCAGCAGGTCTTGCCCGTGGGGCAGCTGAGTGGAGCGCTTGCACAGGACGACGAGCTACCACCGCCGGAGTCGTCGCTGCTGCAAGCGATGACGGAGAAGAGCGTCAGAGCGACGATTGATGACAGGTTGAGAGAGCGCATGCAGGACCTCCAAGAGCCGACCGACGCTCGCACGAGGGCACGGGTCTGGCGAGGCGAAAGCGACGGCTGGGCGCGGCGCGTGAAGGCGGTCGTGCGGAGTGCCAAGTTGGGCCAACGATGGAGGCACGGCGATTGCAAATGTCGAGGTCATGCTGCGTCCTCTCTGGGCAATTTTCACGGTTTCGGCGCTTCTCTCCGGGGGCTGTGCCGGCGAAACGTCGAGCGACGGCTGTCCGAAAACGGAGGCCGCCGCCGGGAGCGCCTGCGGTGACGAGGGCCTGACCTGCACGTACCCAGGGACGATGTGTGATCCCGGGGCGAAGCTCTGGTGTGAGGATGGCAAGTGGAAGGCGGAGTTTGGCTCGACGGGTTGTGATCCGTTCCCTCCGCCGCCGCCGACCAAGCCGCCTGTGGATCCACCCAAGGATCCGCCGCCGGTCAGCACGGCGTGTCCCGAAGACATGCCGGCCGCGGGTCAAGCCTGCTCGGGGTCGGGCAAGTGCAGCTACACCGAGTTCGTCTCCGGTTGTGGGTTTTCGCCGGTCGAGGCGCTGTGCAGCGGTGGGCAGTGGGTGACCGAAGCGTCGCAGGTCTGCGCACCTTCGACTGAGCTTTGTGATCCGTTCGGCACCTGGGTGATCGAGGTCGTCGCCAGTGGGCCGGTATCTTGTTTTCCGGGGCCGCCGAACAGCATGACGGTGAGCTTGATGCCAGGTGGCAGCGTTCACTCGGACTGGGATCTGAGCACTTCGGTCGATGGTTGCTCGCTGGCCTTCGACTACTATTACGCGTACGACGACTACGAGACGGGTTCGGAGTCGAAACAGCTGAAGTTGGCGGTGTCGGGTGACGCTGCGACGGGCGAGTACAGCTACTTCGGCGATGGGTTCTCGACCGGGAGCTGCAGCGCGACGCTGAAGGCTACCCGGCAGAAGTAGGCTTTGGGTTTGGGTTGTCCGCGCGGGCTTGCGCCACTCCCCGCCGCCGCCGGCGAACCCACTTCTGCCGGAAGAAGCGGGTGCACGCCTTCGCCCGAGCAATTTTTGCGGTCGGTCCGGCGGGCGGCGGGCTTTCCCGGGGCCACAAAAACGCCCGTTCACTCCGCCCAAATCGCCGCGCCTGCCGCCTCCTGGCCGCCGTGGGGGCTCCGGTCCGCAGGCCTCCGCGCTACGCTCCGCACTATGCCGAATCGCTTCGTCTTCGATCGCGCACCCGCGCGCGCTTACTGGGAGACCACCAAGGCCTGTGATCTCGCGTGCCGTCACTGCCGCGCCGAGGCCGCACCGCACGCCGATCCGCGCGAGCTGTCGAACGCCCAAGGCAAGAAGCTCCTCGAGCGACTCGCCGCGTTCGGCGATCCGCTGCCGCATGTCGTGCTCACCGGTGGCGATCCCCTCAAGCGCGACGATCTATTCGAGCTCATTGCGTACGCCCAGTCTCTCGGGCTCGCGGTGTCCGTCTCTCCGAGCGGCACGCCGTTGCTCACCGCCGAGGCCATCGCCCAGTTGAAACAAGCGGGCGTCGAGGCGATCTCTCTCAGCCTCGATGGCGCCACGCCGGAGCACCACGACGACATCCGTCAGGTGCCCGGCTGCTTCGCGCGCACCCTCGAGGCAGCGAAGGCCGCGGTCGACGTCGACCTGATGTTCCAGGTCAACACGCTCGTGGCCAAGGAGACGCTGGCTGATCTCGAAGCCATCTATCCGCTCGTGAAGTCCATCGGCGCAGCGCGCTGGAGCCTGTTCTTCCTGGTCACCGTCGGACGCGGCACCGTCTTGAACCCGATCTCCGCCGACGAGTGTGAGACGTTGTTTCAGTGGCTGGCTGGTCTGCCGCGCGGCAAGGGTTTGCCCATCGTCACCACCACCGAGGCGCCGCACTACCGCCGCATCCTGCTCGAGCGCGTGAAGGCCCGACCCAAGGACGCAGGCGGCAACGGCAACGGCCACGGTCACGGTCACCCCCACGGTGGAGAAGGCCCAGTGCCCGGGCTCGGGATCCGCGACGGCAACGGCATCATGTTCATCTCCAGCGTCGGGGACGTCTCACCTTCGGGATTTCTGCCGCTCGTCGCGGGCAACGTGAAGCTCGAAGATCCAGTCGAAATCTATCGAAGCTCGCAGATGTTCGTGGCGCTGCGGCGCGCGGAGTCCTTCGAAGGGCGCTGCGGGATCTGTGAGTACCGCGGCCCTTGCGGCGGCTCGCGCTCCCGCGCCCTGGCTGCGACCGGCAGCATGCTCGCCGAAGATCCGTTGTGTGCGTATCAGCCGAAGGTCGGCGCAGCGCACGCCCACAGCCAAGATTGACGGCCGCGCTCGCGACTGATGGTAGATTGACCCGGAAGTGAGCGAGCCGAGCACGTCGAAGGGGCGGCCGTGGACCCTGCCCGCCGCGCTCGTCGCCGTCTTCGGTTTCCATTTTGCTCTGCTGGCGTGGTTCGCGCCACCGCGCGTGCTGTTCTCGAAAGAACCCGTGGTCGTCGTCGACTACGCGCTCCACGCCTATCAGGTCGATCGTGCGCTGACGGCGTTCCGCGGCTCCGGCGCCCTCTGGGGTTGGGACCCGCTGGTCTTGGCGGGGCAACCCGCCGGTGTGGCCGAAGACCTGACCAGCAAGGGCACCGAGCTGTTCGTGATCGGGTTGCGCGCCCTCGGCATCCACGCGGGGCTCGGCTTCAACCTGTTCATCGTGCTCGTGATGAGCCTGGTTCCGTTCGTGGGTTACGCATCGGCGCGGCTGTTTGGCCTCGACCGCCGAAGCTCGGGAATCAGCGTCGCACTCTGGATCCTGCTCTGGTACTTCGACTCACTTCTGCACTGGACCTGGTGGATCGGCATGATCTCCTGGTCGTTTGCCGCCTACGGCGCTGTGTTGTTCGTTGCGCTCTTTCATCGCGCGCTGGAGGAACACGAGACCAAGTGGTTCGCGGCGCTCGTGGCGCTCACGCCGGCCTTGGCCATCGTGCATCCCTTCGCCGGGATCGCGCTCCTGGTCCCGGGCGGGTTGATGTACTTCCGCGCGCGCAAAACCCTCGGGGCTCGGGAGCACGCTCTGGTCTGGCTGGCCTTCGCCGCGGGGGCGGCGACGGCGCTGATCTGGATCTTCCCCGCCTATCGCTTCAAACACTACGTCGATACCGCGGACTCCTACTTCAACGCGCGCCTCGAGTACCTGCTCTACGACCTCTTCGACCTCTTGAAGAACTCCGATCACACGGGTGCGCCGGTGCGGACGCTGGTGCGCACGCTGTGTTTTGCCGCCGGTGGTGTGACGCTCTGGCGCTGGCACAAGCTCGGAGATCGCCGGGTGCTCCCGCTGGCGTCGCTGTGTTTGTGGGGCATCACCTACGCCTACCTCGCGAGCTATACGAACGCGGGGCGCCAGACGCAGCCCTATCGGCAGATTGCTCCTGCCATGCTCGCCGCGGCGATCCCCGCCGGCGCGTTGCTCTCGGAGTTGTTCTCCCGTGAGTCACTCCGGCGCATGGACAAGGCGGCCAAGCTCACGCTGGCTCTGGCGCTGGTGTTGATCGTGCCGCGCTTCGTGCGCACGGTCCTGTTCTTCATGCCGGGACTCTTGCCGATCATGCCCACGGCAGAGATCGTGCTGAACGAACCCAAGCCGTTCGGCGCGCGGCTCTCGCACGCGAGCCCCGAAGCGCAGGAGCTCCGGGCTTGGCTCATCGAACACGCCGAGGGCAGCGGGCGCATCGTAGTGCGCGGCGTCTACCCCACGCACTGGGTGCTGGCGGAGTACCTGGCGGCCTCCACGCGCCTGCCGATCTTGGGTGGGCTCGAACACCGCAACGTGCACCACGCCGACGCCCACCTGTTTCGTCGTGCGCGCGCGGGGAATCTCCTGGGTGCGGAGCTGCAGGCCTACTTCGACGACTACGCGGTCGGCTGGGTGGTGCTGGCAGGTGAGTACGGTTTCCTCGACTACCGGCAGGACGTGCTCGAGCTAGTTGCGACGGTGGCCGAGCACCGCATCTACCGCGTGCGCCAGGCGCCGAGTTACTTTCTACGCGGGGCCGGGCGTGTCACCGAGCAAGCCATGAATCGCATCAAAGTCGAGGACGTCACGGGCGACGAAGTCGTGCTGCGCTTTCACTGGTTCGAGCCCCTGGTGTGTCGCCCCGACTGTGTGATCGAGCGTTTTCCCATCGCGGGAGACCGTGTCGGGTTCATTCGAGTCCCCAGACCGCCGCCCAGCTTCGAGATCGTCACGCAGTACTGATGGCGCCCGCCGCTCAGTTCTTCTTGATCACGAGCTCGAGGACCTTCTTCGCCACGGCTTGTTTGCCCTCGACCACCACGATCACCACAACCTCGGACTTGCTGTCGAGGAACACCGCCCCGAGGTTTTCGTGCATGGCGGCCTGATCCTTCGGGCCCATCATGCTGCCCGAGGCTCCGGTCGGCTGCGCCGCGCGGCGCACGATTTCGAACGTGCCCTTGTCAGTGCCCTTGGCGATGCCGAACTCGATGTTCTCGTATTTGCCGACGGTGCCGTGGTTGATCTCGACTTCCTCCGGCGCCCAGCCTGCTTTCTGCAGCGCGGCCACGAGCGCTTTCGGATCGATCTCACTGATGCTGACTCCGCCGATGGTGGCGGCGCTCTTGGGGACCTCGGGCGCGGCTGGAGGAGGAGGGGCTTCCTCCTTCTTCGGCTCTTCCTGCTTCGGCTCCTCGGCCTTGTGCTCTTCGACCACGGGCTTGGGTGCCGGTGCGGGCTCTGGCTTTGCGGCTTCGGGCGGCGGGGTCGCGCCGCCGCAGGCGATCAGCAGCGAACCAAGCGCGACGACACCGAAAGCTTTTTGCATCCCCATGCGGCAGGTCTAACTCCGCCTGGGACGCGAGGGAAGTGAGAGCTGTTGCCGTCGGTTCAGCTCGCCCGCGACCGGGTGCGCAGATCTCGCCGTTTCACCAGCGCGAATAGCCCGCCCGCCAGCACGAGCAGCACACCGCCCGGGTCCCGGCGTTTGCTCGTACGACAGCCGCAGCCGCCGTCGTCGCTCGATGTCGACGCCTTCTTGCCCCCGGAGCCCGTTGCGCCGCCAGTTGCCGTGGCGCCGCCAGTGCTCGTTGCGCCGCCAGTGCTGGTTGCGCCGCCGGTGCCGGCGGTCGCCCCGGTGCCGGCGGTCGCGCCCGTGCCGGTAGCTCCGCCGCCCGCGGCGCCGCCCGAACCCGTCGCCCCCGCGGTGCCCCCGCCGCCGCCGCTTCCCGCGGCGCCCGCGCTGCCCCCGCCCAGCTCGTACGCGCCGACGTCGATGTTGCCGACGCTCGCGCGATTCTCCGTGGAGTTGGGGTGCACGTACTGGAAGGCCGGCAAGAGCGCGAAGGCGCCATCGTTGCCCGGGGGTGCTCCGGCATCGACGCAGACCGAAGCGGGCGTCAGGTGGTAGTCGAAGTTCTTCGGGTCGACGAGGCAGCTCACCGTTCCCTTTTCGTTGTTGGCCAGCACCGCGCTGGCCTGATTGGTCAGGGTGCCGCCGCCAAAAAAGATGTTGTTCTTGATCACGGCGGGCGTGGACGTGGTCGAACCCACGTTGACGAACGTGCCGCTGCCCTTGTCGTTCACGAAGGTGTTGTTGATGACAAACAGCGCGTCGCTGGGGTTGGCGGCGTTCGGTCCCTCTTCTCGATACGCGAGCATCGACGGGTTGTCGGTCTTCGTCCCCTGCTCGATCAAGTTGCCGATGACGTAGGTCTTGCCGCCGTTAGGCACGTCAATTTCGTAACTCTGGGTACCGTCGCTCTCTCCGGTCAGTCGATTGTAGAGTACGTGGGTCTCCGCCGCCCGCGACTTGAGCAGATGTCCAATCTGAGCACGGTGTGACCAGTTGTGGCGGAACACGAGCTTGGCGACGTGATTGATGTAGAGGTTGTGTGAGTACCCGTCGCCTGCGCCGTTGTGATTGAACTCCGTGAACTCGATCAAGATCTGGCTACCCGGTTTGTCCCCCGCCAGGATGCCGTTCTCGTTGTCGTGAAACGAGCAGTTCTGGACCGTCAGATTCGTGCCCTCCTGACGGATGCCCGCACCGTTCTGATCGGGTACCTTCGCCCCCGAGAACTCGATGTTCATCACGGTCACATCGTTGCCCGTGATGACCCAGATGCCCTTGCCCTGGGCGTTCTTGCCCGCCGCGTCGATCTTCGCGCGTCCGCCGCCGACCCCGCGGATCAGCAGGTTGTTCTTGCTGACGGCGCAGACGTCGCCCGCGTAGCTGCCCGCCGCGTCGATGTCGATGGTGTCGCCCTGGCCCGCGGCAGCGAAGGCCGCGCAGGGTGCGGCGTATTGTTTGCCCGGGCCGACCGTGAGCGTTGCGGCGCCGGCGGCAGGGGCAAGGGTCACGAGTGCGCTCCCGAGCGCGATGGAGACCGACAAGTGCAGATGGCTCATTGGTGGAACGAAGGATGACACGGACCCTGGGCGGTCCAAACCCGCTTTGAACAGGGGCGGTCCGAGGCGCGAGATCGCTGGCGCGAGCCAGTCGACCTGCCGCCTCCAGGGACGTGAGGGAAGTGCACGCGTTGCCGACGGATTTCCTCGGTCCGACGGCCCATCGCAGTCGAGGCGCCGCCCGCCTCCGAACGAATTGCGCTAACATCGAGGACCATGCGTGGATTGGCTCTTGCTCTGGTCTTGGGCTGTCTCGGCGCCGCCTCGGGCTGCACCTCGGAATCGACCAACACCAGTGCCGGGGGCAACGGTGGCAGCGCGGGCTCGAGCGGCGGCAGCGGGGGCTCGAGCACGGGCGGCAACGCTGGCTCCAGTGGGGGCAGCGGAAGCGGCGGAGTTGCCGGCAGCGCCGGCGTCGGCGGCGGGGCCGCGGGCAGCGGCGGAGTCGCGACGGGCGGTGCAGCGGGCAGTGGAGGAGTCGCGGCGAGCAGCGGCACTGGCGGAGTCGCTGGCAGCGGGGGCGCTTGTGTCGGCGACCCCGTCGTCAGCGAACAGTGCACCAGCACGACGGGGTCCGGCAAGAAGTACACCTGTTGCCAGACTGGCTCCGCCACGTCGTTCGTCAGCTGGGACGCCGCACGCTCGAGCTGTCAAGCCAAGTGCCTCGACCTGGTCAAGGTGGGGGACGACGCCACGAACGACGCGCTCAAGAACTTGAACGGCAACGCCAACAAATGGATCGGCCTGAAGCGAACGGGTACCAACCCCTTCCAGTGGGTCGACAAGACTCCCCTGCTCGGGTCCGACTACCAGTCATGGGGGGCGAACGAGCCGTCCGCGCCTCCAGGCCAGGGCTGCGTCCTCATCAACAGTACGCTCGCCAAGAACTGGAGCGATACGGTCTGCACTGGCGACTCTCTCATAGCGGGAACCGTCCGCGGCTGGTGCTGCGAGTAGACGACGGCGCGCCCAGCCCTGATTGGTAGTCAGGCCGGACGGGTTGGGAAGAGCGACGCGTCTTCGATCAGTTGCGCTGCCTCGGGGGAGGGCTGGGGAGCGAAGCACAAATTCGCAGCTCGAGTCCGGCCGAGGTGCCCCCGCCTCGCCCGGCCCTCGGCCGCTTCGCGGCCTCGTGGCGGTCGTTCCCCCCCAAGCGTCGGTCCTCGGCCGCTCCGCGGCCTGCGGGTCGCCGCGGGGGGGAAGGCGTCAGCGAGAGCTGGAAGGCCAGCGCCGAGGACCGAGCGGTCGGCGAAGGCAGCGGCGGAGAGAAGAGAACGAGGAAGACGAAGTAGTCACTCTGCGGCGCAGGGATGGGGTGCGCGGGCCGCGAGGAGAGCGGGGTGCGGGCGTGAGCGCGTCCGATGCGGCACCAGCGCGCCCGGTGCGGCACCAGCGCGTCCGGTGCGGCACGCCGAGTGACGTCCGCGCGATCGCGCGTCGTTAGCGTGTGCGTCGCGCACTGCCGTCGCATGCGTGGAACCGCCAGCGATTCGCACTCCGCGCGAGCGCGCGAGCCCATGACGCTGCCGCTGCCAAGACCACCGAGGGCAATCCGTGCACCCCTCTTTGTTCGAGGGGTGCGAGAGGCGTGGTTCCGAGCTCTGCGCTGCGCCGAAGCGCGTGCTTGAAAAGAGCATGTCGAGCGCGACGCGAGCACGATTCTTCTTGACCGGTTACCGGGCGCGCAGCGTGCGCTTCCGACGAGTCACGAGAAAACCATCGCGCGCTGCCACGAGGAAGAGGGCTGTGCGCGCTTCGCGCATCGCGGTGACGTTCGAAACGTTCCATGTCGTGAGCGTCGCGCCTGGTGGCAGCGGTGAGGGCGGAAAATCGCGTGGTATGCGAGAAAGCATGCCTCTCCTCTCTTCGGTCTCCGATCTCGAGCTCCGCGAACGTCTCTCGGCTGCCGTCAGCAGCGAGCGCGCCGCATCGACGGACGTCGTCTTCATTTTCCATTCTCACGCCACGCGACCGGCAGCGATTCCGCGACTGCGGCAGGCCCGAAGCGAGTTCATCCGGCTCGGCCGGACTGTCTATTTGGTCGCGTGCTCTTCGCTCACCACTCGCTGCGTGGAGCGCCTGGGGTACTCCGAGGACGGAGCCAACAAGCGCGTTCGGGTCGCCAGGCTGGCACAGCGCTTTCCTCAGATCCTCGACGAGCTCGCGTCCGGCAACGTGCACCTGACTGGGCTGTTCCTCCTCTCCAGGCACCTCACAGAGGACAACGTCGAGCAGCTCCTCGCCGAGGCACGAGGGAAGTCGAAGCGTCAGCTCGAAGAGCTCATCGCCCGCTGGTCTCCGCAGCCGGACGTGCCGACCACCTTGACCACGATGGCGCCCGAGCCCGCGCAGACGGAGTTATCAACAGTGTCCGGGACAGGGTGTGCCGGCAGGTGCTCGTGGTCTCGGCAGCGGCAGCGTCGTGGGCACCAATGCGAGCGAGTCAGAGGCTCGCATCATGACTCGAAGGGGACGCACCAGGCAGAGGCTCATCGGCATGCTGCAGAAACGCATCGCCGAGGCGCGGCGCATGCGCCCTAGGCGGCTGGCAGGCCCTTCCCCCGCCTCGACTCGGGCCGCCGCTCCGAGCTGATGGTGGACGATCGCGCGCGGACTGGGAAGAACCGATCGAGACTAACGGCGCGCCCGGATGAGTCGACTCGGCCTTCCCAGCGTGGCATCGTCCCTCGCATGCAGAAGGTTGCGATTCTCGGTTCGGGTCAGGTGGGCGAGGTTCTGGCGAACGGCTTCCTGAAACATGGCTACGCAGCGATGCGTGGTTCACGCGACGCGTCGAAGCTGGCCGACTGGAAGGCCAAGGCCGGCGCGAACGCGTCGATCGGGACCTTCGGAGAGGCGGCGGCCTTTGGTGAGCTCGTCGTCCTGGCAGTGAAGGGCAGCGCCGCGGAGTCGGTCATCGACCTCGCGGGGCCCGAGAACCTTGCTGGCAAGCTGATCCTCGATGCAACCAACCCCATCGCCGCCGAGCCGCCCGAAGATGGCGTCATCAAGTTCTTCACCGGCCCCAACGAGTCGCTGATGGAGCGGCTCCAGAAGCGCGCACCGAAGGCGCGCCTCGTCAAAGCGTTCTCCTGCGTCGGTAACGCGTTCATGGTCGATCCCGACTTCGGCGGTACGAAGCCGACGATGTTCATATGCGGCAACGACGCGACGGCCAAAGCCGAGGCCACGAAGATCCTCGAGTCGTTCGGCTGGGAGACCGCCGACATGGGCACCGCCGCCGGCGCCCGCGCAGTCGAACCCCTGTGCATGCTCTGGTGCATTCCGGGCCTGCGTGGTGGCGGCTGGACCCACGCGTTCAAGCTGCTGAAGAAGTGAGCGCAGCGCGCGTGCGCTCGAGCCGCCACACCCGCGCGCTCCCCCGTCACCGCGCGTGCTTGCCGCCGCGTGTCAGCTGAGTCACGTACAGCCCATGACACGCTGCCTGCTGGGCCTCACGCTCACGCTCTCCATCTCACTGCTCGCCGGGTGCGCCCCGCTTCAGCGTCCCCGAGCTCGACTACGGTCGCAGAATCTGAACACGGTGGGTGTTGGCTCCGTCGACTATGACCCACACGCTGACGTGATTCCCCCACCGTTCCCACGTCTCGTCCGGCACGTCGGCACGCCAGAGCCCGGTCCCGGTCCGCTCGGCCTGGAGCATGCTGCGGTCGGGCAGGAGTAGCGCGACCGACCGGACCTCCTCGTCGACGGTGCGACACTCGCTCGCGCGCTCGCGTGGCGGAAGGAGCCGAGTGGTCCGGTAGCTCTCCTCGGAGTCGGACCCCTGGGTCATGGCGACGATGAACCCGGCAACTCCAAGCAGGAGCCCGCTGGCGCGCCGACCGTCGGCTCTCTCCGAATCGCCGCTGAAGAAGAGCCAGCCGCCGGACGCTATCAGCGCGCCGCCTGTGATGATCGGACCGAGCCGCGCCTCGCGGATCACGCGCTCGTTCACCGCGATCTCGTCCTGCACCATCGCGAGGCAGGGTGGGTTGCGCACTACGCGCAGGAGCACTCCGCCCGCGACCGAGCGAACCGCGAGCGCGGGTGGCGCGACCCGCTCCCCGAGCCGGATCTCGCGCTGACCGACCATGGTGGCCTCGTGCCTGACGGAGGCGCCACAGCCCGAGGCCGCGATGGAAACCCAGAGCGCTCCAGCTGCACGCCGCATCCCGAGCTCAGAGTAGCAGGCGCGTGCGAGGCGAGCCCGCGCCTCACAGCTCGATGACGACCACCCTCTCACAGGATGGCGCGCTGGCCTTCGCTCAAACGATCACGGATGAAAGCCCTTTACGCGAAAGCGAGAGTCACCCAAGCTTCGCTCCATCGTGAAGACGACCCTCCCGCAGACCCTCTGAGCCGTCCAATCGACCCGGCGGCGCCGGGTCATGACTGCGGCCTTTCGCCGGTAAGCGCGTTCGCTCGCGCGGCCGGGGACCGGCCGTTTGGAGCGAACATGTCGAGACAAGAATCCGCCTCGGTCGAAACGTCAGCCCCCACGACGCTGCTCCTTGGCGCCGTGGCCTACGATCCCAAGGTCGTCACCATCTGGGACGGCTTCAAAGCGTACTTCGAAGAACACGGCCTGCGCTTCGACTACCTGCTCTACTCCAACTACGAGCAGCAGGTGCGCGGGCACTTTCAAGGGCAGTACCACGTGGCGTGGAACTCGCCGCTCGCGTGGCTGCAAGCGGAGGCGATCGCAACGCGGAAAGGGCGCACGGCGCGAGCCGTGGCGATGCGCGACTCGGATCAGGATCTCCGAAGCCTCGTCGTGGTCAAGGCAGGCGGTGCGATCAAATCGGTCGCGGACCTCGCTGGCAAGGTCGTGGGTGTCGGTGCCTCGGATTCACCGCAAGCGACCTTGCTCCCGCTGCTCCACATCGCCGAACAGGGTCTGGAGCCGGGGCGCGATTTCGAGGTTCGGCGCTTCGACAAGCTCGTCGGCAAACACGGGGATCACATCGGCGGCGAGCGTGATGCGGCCAAGGCCCTGATGGAAGGTGAGGTGCACGCCTGTTGCATGATCGACGGCAATCACCTGCTCTTTTCCAAGGAAGGCACCCTGCCGCCGAACACGACGCACATCCTGGCGCACACGGAGAAGTACGACCACTGCAACTTCACGGTCCTCGACGACGCGCCCAATGCCCTCGTCGAGCAGTTCGTCTCGCTGCTGTTCGAGATGTCCTACGACGACCCTCGCGTGCGACCGCTGCTCGACCTCGAGGGCCTCAAACAGTGGAAGCCCGGGCGCGTCGAGGGCTACGCGCTGCTCGAGCGCGCGGTGAAACGCTTCGACACGCTCGCGGTGTTTCTCGCAGAATTTGGCCTCGCTTGAGCACCCTGCAGCGTCTCGACCTCCTGGACCTCGGGTTCGCCGAAGGCGGCCACGTGCTGCTTCGTCACGCACTCCGTCAGGTGGCGGTCGGCGATTTCGTGGCGGTTCGTGGCACCGCGCCGGCGCTGCTCATTCACATCTCCGCGTGGTGCCGTGGAGAAGGGCACGTCGCGCTCGAGCCCGGAGAGGGCGAGGTCGTGCGAGTCCAGCGCGGCGGCGCGGAAGCCGGGCGTTTCAGCGGCGCGGAGCGCGCTGGAGGCGCCGGCATCGACGGTGTGGTCGAACACCCGAAGGCCAGCTGGGGATTGGCCGCACGCGGCGCCAGCGTGGAGAGTGGCGGGCCGGAGCTCGGGTTTGTGTTGTCCGAAAAACGCGGGGTGTGGGCCGAGGAAGCGGCGCGTCTGTACCAACAAGGAGTGGCGGCGCAGTGGGATCCGAACACCGCCATCGACTGGACCGCGGTCGCTGACTTGCCCGCCGAGGTCGAGGACGCCGTGGTGCAGGTCATGACCTATCTGATCGAGAACGAGACCGCCGCGTTGCTCGTGCCGGCGCGGTTTCTCTCGCAGCTGCACCCACACTTCCGTGAAGTGATGCAGCTCCTGGCTCTCCAGACCGCCGACGAGGCCCGGCACATCGAGGTCTTCACTCGGCGGGCGCTCCTCAACCGCACCGAGCTCGGGCTCTCGACCGTGGGTGGCCAGGCATCCCTGAAGACCCTGCTCGACGAGACCGACTTCGCGCTCTCGTCGCTCCTGCTCGGCGTGCTGGGTGAGGGCAGTTTTCTCAGCTTGCTCTCGTTCCTGAGCACCCACGGTCCCGACCCGATCACACGACAAGTTGCGCTCCTGGCGGCGCGGGACGAGGCACGTCACGTTGCGTTTGGCATGGCACATCTGGAACGTCATCTCGAACAGGAGCCAGCGCTGCTCGGTCGCCTGCGGAGCGGCATTCAGGCCCGCCACGACTCCCTTGCCACCTCCGCCGGTCTCAACGAGCTCGTGTACGACGCGTTGATCGTGCTCGCCGCCGGTGCTTGGACACCAACCGCCATCCGGCAAGGTTTCAACCGCGTCGTCGAGCTTCAGGTCGAGATGCATGCCGGACGCCGGCGTCGCCTCGAGCGATTGGGGTTCTCCGATTCCGAAGCGGAGACGCTGTCGGCGCTGCACACGAGAAACTTCATGTGACGATTGGCGCGAGCCAGGCCCCGCCCGGTGGGCGGGACCTCACCCACCCTTCGCTCACGGAGACAGCTCGAGTGGATACTTCACCGTGGTCGAGACGCCCGCCGCGGGGAATGTCAGCGCCTGGGTCGCCTGGCTGAAACACGACAGGAACTGCGGCTCCGACAAGGCGTCTCCGTCCGCTTTCGCGAGCGGCGACCGGACCGTCCCCTCCGCGTCGATCGAAAACTCCAGCGTGACCTTGCCGGCTGCGCTCGCGGCTCGCGTCAACAGCGCCTCGTAACAGGCTTTGAACTCCTTGCGCGCGCCGCGGATGACACTCTGGATCTCGTCGCGCCGCAATCCTCCCGCGAGCTTCACGCTGACCGGTCCCTCGGGAAGTTTCGACATCTCCGAGAGCGCCGTCTCCACGTCGGTGATCTGTCCAAAACGTGGTGCCGCGATCAAGATGACGGGCGGCGCCGACTCTCGTTGTTTGACCGCGATCAAGCCCTGCCCCGACGCCAGCCGCTCGTCGATTTCTTTGACCGACATCGGCAGGTACTGCTCGTATCGCGCCGGGATACGGTTTGCGGTTTTGTCGTAGAAGAAGACCGTCAACGCCGTGTCGAAGCGCTCACGGTACTTGGGGACGGAGAGCCAGGTTCCGATTCGGCTCTGGTGGGTGTGGACCTTCGGGCGCTTCTCACACAGCGGGCACTGCTCGAGGGCGCGGTCGTGGATTGCGTCGCCCACGTTGAAGGTGCCGAGGCGATTGGAGGCCGTACCGCTTCCACCGACCAGCATCACGTCCAGCTCGTAGGCGCCCTTGGCATCGGGGTGGAAGCTCGGCATGAGGGCGCGGGCAAAGGCCGAGATCCGGTCTCTTTCCTGGGCTTCGGGGCGGACGGGCGCAGCTCTCCCGGTCACCAGCTCCGCCAGTTTGTTGCCGACCTCTTCTTCTCGTTCCCAGCGGTCGTCTTCACGGTGAGATGCGAGCAAGTCTTCGAGCGTCGTGATGGCAGCCTCGGTCTTGCCCTGCAGCTGATACGTGCGGCTGAGAGCCAAGGCAGCCTCGTCGCGTTCGTCGGCGGTGCCGGACTTGATGATTGCCTGGAGGCTGGCCTCGCTACCCGGGGCCACCTTGCCGACGTCGAGGCTGCGCTGAGCGGTCTCGACCGCCTGGGCCTGCTCGCTGACCTGGACAGGCTCGCCCTTGGACTCGCTTCGTTGTCCGCCACCGTCGGTTTGCGCGGTGCAAGCGGCCAGGGCGAGGGTGGACAGGGCGGTGATAAGTCGGATGTTCGTGTTCATGATCATTCTCCTCGTGGTGCCGCGGGTTCGCGGCGTGACGAGAGAGAGCCTGCGCTTCGAATGTCTTGGTACTGTGTAAGCCAGCTCATGGTTTCTTCACCGGGCGCTCGAAGCGGTAACCAGCACCCCGGAGTGTGTGCAAGAAGCGCGGGTTTTTCGGATCGGCTTCCAGTTTCTGCCGAAGACGGTTGATGAAGTTGTCGACCGTGCGATCGGTGCCGAAGTAGTCCGCGCCCCAGACCGCATCGAGGATGCGCTGCCGCGGCAAGAGCGCGCCTTCGTGCTCGACGAAGTACGCGAGCAGCTTGAGCTCGAGGGAGGTCATCTCGAGCGGTTCACCAGCGCGGGTTGCGCGATGGCCTGCAAAATCGACGGTCACCTCATCCAGGGTGAGGGTGCTCAGCGTCGAACGAGCGAGGCGTTTTCTGCGCAGCTGGGCGTCGACTCGGGCGAGCAGCTCCATCACCCCGAACGGTTTGACCACGTAGTCGTCGGCGCCGAGGGCCAGGCCGCGGACCTTGTCCTCTTCCGAGCCCTTGGCGGTGAGGATGATGACCGGGAGCTCGACGTTGCGCGCGCGCAGCTCCTGCAAGACCTCGAAGCCGTTCATGTTCGGGAGCATCAGGTCGAGCAGCACGAGATCGGGCGGCTCTGCCAGGGCGGACTCGAGGCCGTCGCTACCGGTGCTCGCGACGCGAACCCGGTAGCCCTCCGAGCGCAGCGTTTTTTCCAGACCCAGGCGCAGGCTCGCATCATCCTCGACCACGAGCACCGACTCTTGAATGCCCACGTTTCGGGTCATGCCACGCCTCGTGGGAGCGCGACAACGAAACGTGCGCCCTGGTCAGAATCCGGGTTGGCCTCGACCCACGCGCGGCCGCCGTGAGCCTCGGCGACGTGTCGCACGAGACCGAGGCCGATGCCGCTGCCCTCGGTGGCGCGACTGAGCCGATCGTCGGCCCGCTCGAACGGCTCGAAGATACGTTTGCGATCCCGGGGCGCGACGCCCGGCCCCCGATCCGCGACCGAGATCAGGGCGTCCTTCCCGCGAGCTTCGACGGAAACGCGGTAGGGCTGTCCGTCGGGCGCGTACTTGATGGCGTTGGCGAGCAGGTTGTCGACCGCCAGCCGGATTTGATCCGCGTCGGCGACGAGAGAGAGCTCTCCGTCGATTGCGCGCTCCACTACCACCCCAGGGTGACGCTCTTCGAAGGCAGCGAGGGACTCTCGGACCGGATCCGCGAGGCGCAGCTCTCGGCGCGAGGTGGTCGAGCGGCCGGCGGACATGCGACTGAAGCCGAGCAGTCGATCGACGGTCTCGCCCAGGCGACGCGCTTCTTTGGCCAGCGCCTGGTGGACCTCGGCGCGTTCGGACTCTTCGACGCGCCCCTGCTCGAGCAGCTCGGCCAGCATCGAGACGGACGCGATGGGGGTGCGTAGCTCGTGCGACACGGTGGACACGAAATCGGTGCGCAGCTCGCTCAAGCGGCGCGCCGCTCGCACTCGTGATAGCGCCACACCCCCGAACACAAGGGCCAGCGCCGCCAGCAGCAGCGCCGACGAAACGAGCCAGCGCCGGCTCTCGGACGTCAATCGTTCGACGTGGCGCGGATCGGCGAGCCCGACCACCAGCGTGAGTCCCTGGGCGAGCTCGGCGGCGGCGTGCGGGCCGCTGGGCTCACTCGGCGCGATGACGAGCTGTGCCGGGAGCGGGAAAGAGGGCGCTGCGCGGCCGAGCGCCCGCGGGGTGACGAGGAACCCGGCGATCAGTTTGTCATCGATGCGACGCAGAACCCCGACTGCGCCGTCGCTGTTCCACTTGCTGATCGGGGTCTCGCTGTCGAGCTGAGTGACCGCGCGGCGCGCCGCGGTGTCCGCCAGCTTTCGCGTGAGCTCGTCACGGTCGGAGCTCTGGCCCCGCAGCAGGTCCAGAGCGCGGGCCTTTCCGTTCGCGTCGAGCCAGGGCACCGTGGAGAGTGCGTGTTCGGTCGCGCTCCGTTCGGCCGCGCTGAGCGAGGCGGCGTGTTTCTCGAGCCAACTCGAGAAGCGTGCGCCATCCACGTTGGTCAGACCATCGAAGACGAGGGCCGGCAGCAGATAACGGCCGCTCACCGAGCGCACGTCCGGGCAGTCGTTCACGAGTTTCTGCGCGAGCTTCTCGCGTTCGGCATCGTCCAGACGCAGCGAGATCCGGCGTGCGGACTCGTCGCACTCCGCGTTGGGCTCACTGAGCTCTGCGGGGGCTGGAAGCCGCAACGTGCCGTCGCTGCCCATGACAAAGGCCACGGCGAACGTCGGCATTGCCCGCTCGATCTCCTGCAGAGCCGTGCCGGGCTCCGCGGGAAGCTCGGCCTTGGACAGGCGTGCGCTCGAGGCATCGATCTCGTCGAGCAGCTTCGTGCGCAACTGGCGCGCGGTCGCGCCGATCTCGACCTCGACCTCACGCTGTCGGGCGGCGGACTCGTTGACCAGCGCGCGGTACCCCACCAGAGCGGCAAACACGAGCGGTAAAAGGACGGCGAGCCCGAGCGCCGCAAAATCGCGGGTTCTGATCTGGGAGCTGGGGCGTTGCAGCACGCTCCGGAGCTTCACCCGGCTGTGTCACGGAAATATCACCGCCCGACTCCCCTGACGCATGGACGACTTTTCCGCACTCGCACCCGGTGAGCGGGCGGTGTTCGCCGCGCTCGAACGCCGCGGCGTGCGCTTCATGCTCGTGGGTCTGAGCGCGGCCGTGCTGCAGGGTGCTAACACCGGAACCCGTGACATCGACATCTGGTTCGAAGACCTCTCCGACCCGAGAATCGGCGGCAAGCGGGCGACGGGTCGAAGCAAGGATCTCGCCGTGCTCCCGGCCCTCGAAGAGGCGCTCGCAGCGATCGCGAGCGTCGACGAGTCAGTGTGAGATGACGCTGGCAGCTCGAGTCGCCTCCCACCAGGCTCTCGGCGCATTCGACCTCAGCAAGCGACGAGCGGGAGCTTTGGGTCGATGCGCTTCAGATCCTCGGGATCACTCGTCAGAACCGCAGCCGCATGCCGCCGAGCGAGCAGCGCAACGCTGGCATCGATCACGTCGCTGGTCTTGCTTTGGCCGGACAACACGCCGGCCGCTTGTCTGGGCAAGGGCCCGTGCGCGCGACGCGCCACCTCGCCTGGCTGGAGTGCGGCTGACATGCCAGCGAGCTTCGCAAGAATGCCACGCTGCGGGCCGCGGCGGAGCGCTGGGTTCAGGTGGCTATCGAGGCGTGCATCGAGGTGGCGTTTCCACGTCGTGTCCCGCTCGCGCGGACGGTGCACTGCGCGGCCGTTCGCTACGGCAGCCGCTCCAGCAGCTTCAACACTCCCAGCTTCACCGGGGACCGATGGTGGGAGGCGCCCTCACGAGTCAGCACCTCTTCGCGGTGCTCGACGTACCAGTCGTAACTCTCGGCGATCATCTCGGCGTTGCTGTATTTGGGCGTCCAGCTCAGGCGCTCCGAGGTCGATGTGATGTCGAAGTACATCTCGCGGCCGTACATCAGCGAGTGGTAGTCCCCGAGGGGCGAAACACCGAGTTTGCTCGTGAGCTTCATCGCGAGCTGCGTCGGCCCAAACGGCAGCGAGCGCACACGGCTGTTCGAGCCCGCGTGTCGCACCAGGCCCGTCAAGAGCTCCCGCATCGTGCCAAAACGATCGGTGCCGCAGAGCAGCACGTCGTTCTCGGTCCGCGCGTCCGCCAACAGGCAGGCCGCCGCCAGGTCGTCCGCGTGCACGAACTGGTAGCGATTGTGCCCGTCGCCCAGCAGGTAGAGCGGACGGCTCTTTCGCACCCACTCGAACAAGATCTGGAAAATTCCCAGGCGGCCGTGGCCCAAGATCGTGCGCGGGCGCACGATGCTCACGCTGAGGCCCTGGGAGATGACCCGCTTGGCGTAGTCCTCCCCCGCGAGCTTGGCGCGGCCGTAGGCCTCCCGAGGACTGGGCTCGGTGTCTTCATTCACCGGGTTCCGCGCCGGGACGCCGTAGATGGCGCTCGACGACACGAGCACGACCTTGCGCGCTCCGGCCCGCACCGCCTCTTCGAGCACGATGTGCGTGCCGTCGACGTTCACCGACCAGAACTCGTCGCGGTCCTTGGCGAGCGGCACCTGCGCCACGTTGTGATGCACCACCTCGACCCCTTCGAGGGCGCGCCGCACGGCGCTCCGATCGCGCACGTCGCCCCGGACCAGCTCCACGTGTTTCGGACGGTCGTTGTTGTCCACGCGGTCGAACACGCGCACCGAGTCACCCCGCTCGAGCAAGCGCTGAACGACGACCTCACCGAAATAACCCGAACCGCCCGTGACGAGAGTCTTCATGGTCAGCCTTTGCGCGGGCCGAGCAGCCCTTGATCGATGCACCAGCCGAGGCTGCGCCGCATGCCCTCTTCGAGCGCCACCTCGGGAGCGTAACCGAGCTCTTTCTTGGCCTTCTCGACGCTGCACGCGATGGTTTTGTTCATCTCCGAGAGCACGTGGAACTTCTGGTGATAGAGCCCGACACTCTGCAGCGCAAAGTCGACCAGGTAAGCAATCTTGCTGGCGAGCCCGGGTAGGCGCAGGCGTTTGTGCGCGCAAGGGATCGAGTACTCGCTCTCGAGCAGACGCTCGATGGTGTCGAGCACCTCGTTCATACGATAGGGTTTGTCGTCGGCGATCCAGTAGGTCTCGCCGTTGGCGCGCTCGACCTCTCCAGCGAGCAGGAGCCCCTGGCAGAGGTTGTCGATGTAGGCCATCGAACGCCGGTTCTCGCCGCCGCCGACCACCGGACCCTTGCCGTCGCGGATCATCTCGAAGAACAGCGTCTGCCGCGGCGGCTGGTACGGACCGTAGAACCAGGGTGGACGGATCAGCGTCGTCTCGATGCGACCTTGTTTCTGGAGCTCCTTCACCTGGAGCTCCATCTCCATCTTCGAGCGCCCATAGCCCATGTAGGGGTTGTACGGAGAGCTCTCGTCGAACAGGTGATCGTTCGACGGGTTCACACCAATCGGGGAGTTCGACGAGACGATCACCGCGCGCCGTACGCCGGCCGCAATGGCGGCGTCGAGCACGTTGCCGGTGCCGACGACGTTGACCGCGCGGAACTCGCTCACGCGCTTCGGGTGGATGATGCCCGCCGCGTGGAACACGGTGGCGCCCTTGGCGCCGTCCAGCAGCTTCTTGCAGTCGTCGGGGTTCTGGATGTCGCCCACGACGACCTGGATCTTGTCCGACAGCTTGCGCACGCCGTCGGCGTCCTCGCCCGGCAAGACCAGGGCGCGCACGTCGCGTGGTGTGAAGCGCCCGCGGTGGGCTTTGGACTCGAGGCCGTTGGCCAGGACGTCGGTCAACCGGCGACCCAGCCAGCCGGCGGCGCCCGTGACGATCGCGAGGTTCTCGGTGTTTGCCATCTGAGCTCGAAGGGGGGCGGGAATCTAACCCAGGAACCTCCGCTTTGCGCTGTGATTTCCCGGGCCCGGCATTCTGGAAAAAACCGCGCAAACGCTTGCGCGCCACACCGATGAGCCGCCCATTCAACGCGCGCGGGCCGCCGCTGAGAGGAACAGGAAAATGAACCGAACACTCGAGTTCCCGGAAGTCGCACGCGAGACCCGCCCGAGCCTGGGTCTACCTGGCCCAGGTGTCGATTGTGGGCGGCGCCAGCGTGGGTCTCTATCTCCTCAGTGAAGAAGACCTGCCCTTTCACTGGGCCATCGCCTGGCTCATCAGCGTGCTCAGTCTTTTTCTGGCGGTCTTCTTGTACGTCGCCGTGCTGTCGAGGGTTCAGGCTGAGAACACCGTTCAAGGTGCCGACTTTCGCGCCGCGAAATGCGGGGACGCCGCGATCACGCTCAGGAACGCCCCCTGGCTCCCGCTGCCGCTGGCGTGGCTGACGGCGCTGCCATTCGCTCGCGCGTTCATTCAACCCCGCATGCAGTCGTCGAGCTCGGCGCTCTTCTTGTGCAGCCGTTTTGGCATGCGGGTCGTGCCGAGACGCGACATCGTCAAGGCCAGCGTGCACGCCGAGGGCATGATTGTATGTCTCGTCTCCGGTGAGCAGCTGTCTCTCGAGACCGTGCGGGTTCCGACGAGCTTGCTCGCATTGGTCTACGCTCCGCTCGCCCAGGCGCTGCTCTCGGCCCGCTGTCGAGCGCTGAGCTACAACGAGGCGCTCGCGCGCAAGATCGCCGGCTCGCCGAGCTTCAATCAGAGCTTCCACTCCTGAATCAACGCCGCGTTTCCGCTGGCGTCCGCGCCCTTCTTCAGCAGCGCGAAGTCACCGGCACGCTGGACCACACCGTAGGCGCCGCTCTTCGCCGCCTCCGTCAGCAGCTTGCGGGTCTGTTCGAAGTCGAGCTCGGTGCGGGCGATTGCGATGTACTCCGCGTCGTAGAGCCCGCGCCGCATCGCGTACATGTGAGTGCGGGAAGAGACGTGGGGCCCGACGTTTTCGCTGGCGACGACCGAGGCCTGCGGGGGAACGTCGCCGATCACCCGCTTCAGATCGGCGTAACGCTGGCGTTCTTCCGCGCTGAAGGTGAAATCGATCTGGAAGTACCCGCCTCGCACGCTGTTGGGGCGCCTCGCGAACGCGCCGTACTGGTACGAGAGCACCAAGCTCGCGAACGCCATGGCCACCACGGCGGCGTGAGCCCGCCGCGGCCCGGTCGGTCCGTCCTTTGTCATGGCGGCCAGGGCCAGGGGCGCCGCCAGGAACAAATACGGGATCCAGTGCATGACGTACTGGAACGAGAACCCCTGGATGGGTTTGTAATCGGTGACGAAGAGCGTGAGGGCTGTGCCGGGAATGAAGGCCGCCCAGAGCTGCCAGCGCCGCGCCGGCAAGAGCACCAGCGGCACCAGCATGTGCATCAAGTACACGAGCTTTTCCTTCTCGAGCACCTCGTTCAGGACGAACAGCGGGTTCGTCAGCACCGTCTTCAGCACACTGCTGTAGCCCTCTTCGCCGGTGGCCCACAGGCCCTTGTACATGCCCGGAAACCACCAGCTGCCGGCCTTGTCCATGCGCGAGCGCAGGTAGAGAAACCAGCCGACGGAGATCAGCGCGATCAAAGTGCCGCTCTTCGGACGATGGCCGGTGAGGAGCAGGAACACACCGCCGACCGCCAGCCCCACCGGAATGTCCTCGCGCATCACGAGCGCGGCCACGAAGGCCAGCGGGAAGAGCAGCCATTTCTTGCGTTCGACCGCCCAGAACGTGGCCAGGATGAAGAAACACGCCAGCGACAGGTACTTCGACTCCACGAAGTTGTTGCAGTGGAGCGGGTAGTACACGAGGTACGCCAGCGACACGGCGGCGGCCGTCCAGTCCGAGACGTGGCGCCGCGCAAACCCGTAGAGCGGCAGCGCGCCGAGCCCCAGCAGCGTGCCCTGGAGCACCATCAGCGTCTCGGGTCTGGGGAAGAGCGCGTAGACCGGCAAGATGACGTACTGCCCGAGCTTGGCGTGCGCTGCCAGGTACGCGCCGGGCGAGTTGCCGTGGGTGACCGTGCTCTCCATGTGGTAGCCGTGGAGCGCGCGGAAGATCAGGTTGTTGTCGATCGAGAGATCGAAGTTGTGGGTCCTGAGCTTCTGGTGCCAGCGGATGTTGTAGAAGCTCATGAACGCCGCGTAGCCGAGGGCCGCAAGCACGACGAGGATGAGCGGGCCGTGTTTCTTCCAGAAGCCCGGTAGCTTCCCGCGCAACCGGTCGAGCAACTCGAGCACGCGACCCGGCACCAAACCCAGGCTGTGATAGGCGAGGACCTCGGTCCCGAGCGCGAGCGCCAGCACCAGCGGCAGCAAGATCTCGTGGCGATTGACCCAGGGTTCGACGCGGAGAAGCTGCGGCAGGAAGCCCACGACGACGAGCGGGCTAACCAGCAATAGCGCGCGCTCGACGGCGTCACTGCGAAGGCGTCGTCGCCAGACGACGAGCTCGGCGATGACGGCAAACAGCGCACCCACACCCGCGGCCCCGAGGGTCCAGCGGATCAGGCGCATGCGGTGCGCCATCTCGAGCTCGTTGCCCGAGATGAACTTCGGGACCCAGTCCTTGCCGAAGGCGAACAGCGCCGCGGTCGTCAACGCGACGGAGAGGACTGCGCCCAGCGTCGCGACGCGTGCGAAGCGGGTCAGGAGCGGGACTTCGTCGGGCAACGCCTACTCACCATGGGTACATGTGGTCAGGTCGCGGCGCACCCAGACGTCGGCGTGGCGACCAGTCTTGCTGGTCACGGGGGCGAGGGCGCAGTAGTCGCGTTTCAGCCACTCGCTCAGCGCGGGCACCGTGTGAATTCCGACGTCATGCATGGTCCCCGGTGAGTTCAGGACTACAGAGGGTTTGCTGACCTGCAAGTCGTGCATCAGATCACGCCGCGCATTGCGGGCTTCACGCTCCGGGCGAATGTCGTTCCATGCCGGGGGCACGGTGCCGGCGACGAGCGTCAGGTAGGTGAATCTTGCGGCGGGGTGGCGCTTGCAAGTGATGTAGTAGTCCGCGTCGAAGCCCCAGACGAACAAACTGTCGTCCTTGTTCCCGTATTGGTTGATCATCTCGCACACGGGTTCGGGTAGCGCAGGCCTTCGCTTTTCGGACTTGTAGTCGGCTACCAGTTCCTTGACGCGATTTCGCGCTGTGTATCCGACCCAACCGCAAAGAACGGCGCCGAGGAGCAGCGCGCCGGCCGCACGGCTCCACGGGTGGCCGTCGCTGCGGTCCATCGCCAGGCCGATCTGCAGGCCGAGCGCCATCGCCAAGAACGGAAACACCATGATGAAATACGGCGGCCAAAAGCGCTGCGGGCTCGCGATCGCAGCGAACACGACCAACACCAGCGCCGAGGTCGTTACCTCGAGCCCGGCCCGGGCGTAGCCGCCAGGTAGATCACGGAACGAACGCACCTCAGCGAGCGGACGCGCAAGACCCCAACTCGCGGCGAGCGCAATCGCGAAGGCCGCCCAGTGCTGGCCTTTCGCCCAACGGTCGAAGTCGTCGCGGAACGGGACCGCGCGCATGGGAGCCATGTAGACCTCGCGGTTGTACGTGTAGAACCAGTACCAAAAAGTCTTCAAGTGCCCGCCGATGGCGTAACGACCAAGCACGATGACCACGATCGCCAGCAGCCCGCCGATGTATGCACCGAGCAGGCCGATTCGTTGCCGTCTCGCGAGGCCTTCCATCGATAGCGCCGAGCAGAACACCCACACGAAGAGTGGTGCGGCGATGGGGAATGCCGTCTGCTTGGTGAAACCTGCCATCGCGGTTGCTGCGCCGGAGAGAGCAACCAAGAGGACGCGATTGCGGTACCGCGTCGCACGAATCAGCCCCCACGCCAGGAAAAAGAGTGCCAGCAAGCCGAAGGCGGCCGCGATGGCCTCGCCCGTGACCGCGAACGCGCTGTCGGCCTCGTGGGCCACGAGCCCTAGGTACACCCACAGTAAAGCTCCGACAGCGCCAGCGAGCGGCACCCGAGCCGCCATGCCAGTGCCGACGATGGTGAACAGCGTGATAATGGACGTCGCGAGCATCAGGCTGCGCGGGCCGATCCAGTTGAAGCGTCCGGACAGCTTCTGCGCAACGGCGACCAGCCAATAGAGGACTGGCCCGCGATGGCTGCAGCCGTCCACGTACGGCAACCATTGGCCGTCGATGATGCGCTCGGCCAGCGCCACCGTGTAACCGTCGTCGAAGCCGACGTAGCTGGCGTTCTTCAGGAAGAACCAGTGAAGGTTGACGACGATGACGAGCGCTGGGATCGCGATCATCACCGCAGTGATCACTGGGAGCCAGGCGCGGAGTTTCACTGGGCCGGGAGTATCGACAAACTGTCGAAATCAGTCCAAGGGAATTCTCGGAGAGCTACGGGCATGCCTGTCCGTTGTTGAGTAGCCACGGTGTCACCACCCGCCCGTCCTTGGTCTTCAGAGCCGCGGCACGACAGTAGCGCGCATCCACGTGCTGGAAGATCTCTGGCGCGACACTCATCGACACCCCTTTCATGTTTTCGAGGATCTCCAACACGACATCTGGCTTGGCCTCCTCGAGATCTGACAGAAGTTGTGCGCGCGAGTCCCGAGCGACTCGCTGCGGATTGGGCTCGTGCCACGAGCTGTCTGGCACGACGCCGGCCACGAGGGTCAGGTAAACGAAGCGCGAAGCGGGTTTGCGCCGGCAGGTGACGTAGACGTCAGCATCGAAGCCCCAGATGAATAGGGGCGAGCCGGGCTTACTGTGTGCATCGATGAAGTCACAGACCGGCTCGGGGTAGACCCCCGACCAGTCCCCGGCCTTGCGCGACTCGCGCAGACCGCGCATCAGGCGATCGTGGGCGAAGAGGGTGATCGCAAACAGGGACACGACGACGAGCGCGGACGCCGCAGCGAACGCGGCGCGGCTGCCTCCCGCTTGCATGAACGTCCGCTCGATGCCGACGCCGACGAGGAGCGCGGCCAGTGGAAAGAGCGGTAGGAAGTAGTGGAAGAAGAAGCGCAACGGGGCGAGCGCGCCCAGCAGTGCGAGCAAGGTGAGCCAGACCAGCGTGAGCTCGAACCCACCCTTAGTGTACTCGCGCGCGGGCTGCCAAGGCCTGGGCCCGAGGGCTGCGATTCGCGCGAGCAGACTCCCGATGACGAGCACCGCGAGGCCAAGCAGTGCGTAGCTCCGATGATCGAAGAGGCGATCGAACACCGTTCGGAAAGAGTCGGCCCGGTGCGGCGCCATGTACACTTCGGCGTTGTAGACATAGTACCAGTACCAGAACGAGCCAAGGTGACCCGCGACGGCGTAGCGAGCCAGCACCGCCACGATGGGCAGCACGAAACCCGCGCCGAGGGCCAGCAGAAGATAGCCGCTACGCCGGCCGGGCTCGGCGCGATCGCTCCACCACACGGCGGCCGTCCAGAGCGCCAATGGGGCAATGGTCGGCAGTGCGGTCTGTTTCGCGAGGCCGGCAAGGGCTGCCAGGGATCCGGCCAGAAACAGCAGCACAGCGCGGCCGCGGAGCCTCTCCAACCGCTCGAGGGCGATCGTCACCAAGGCGAGCGCGAAGACCGTGAGCGGGGACGCAATGCTCTCCCCTCCCACGCCGAAAGTGGCCGGCACGTCGTAAACGGCCGCGAACCACACCAAGAGGAGCACTCCAACCCCGGCCGCCACGCGCCGCTTTGCTGCCATGGCAGTGACGTAAACCGCGGTGATGGTCGCGAACCAGAGCACGAACGACAGATTGCGCGACCCCACCCAGCTGAACCGACCGAACAGGTTCTGGAACACAGCGGTCAACCAGTACAAGAGCGGTCCGCGATGGCTGCACGCATCCACGTACGGCAGCCACGATCGATCGATGATCCGCTCGGCGAACGCGACAGTGTACCCGTCGTCGAACGCGACGGGGCCGGGATGGCGCTGAAAGAACGCCAGCTCGCGTCCGAACATGACGAACGCGGCGACGAGAGCCGCGAGCGAGATCCAGGTCTCGAAGGGGCTGCGGCGGATGAGAAAAAAGATGCGCTTTGGCATCGGGGCGGGGCGCGAGGCAGCCGATGCTAGCGCGCAACCACGCGGGTTGCCCAGGAGTGCAGGCTCACCCCTCCGGGTGACACTTTCAAAGTGTGCAGAACCGGGGCACGGCGTCGCGCTGGCTTGAAACGGCAAGCCCAATCACGGCGAACCTCTTCGGTTCCGACGCTTACGGTAACGTGTACGTCCTCGCCTCGCAGTCCGACACGAGGTGGAAGTCATTCTACTCCCAGTATCTGCCGACCCTATGGCCGCACCGCCCGCCCCCTCGGCGGCGCCCCAAAGACCGCGTAGGCTCTGTGAATGTCCCCGCGCACTCTCTCGGTCTCGGTGATTTTTACGGCTGCGCTCGTCAGCCAGTCGGCTCTTGCTACCGGCGGTGACGGCTGGCCCGCCATGGCTCACGACCAGAAGCGCAGCGCGCGCTCGAGCGGAGTCGGCGCCATCAGCGCGACGCCCAGCGTGGCGTGGAAGCGATCCGTCGGTGGCGCGCTCGCGGAGAATCAGGTCGTCACCCACGACATCGACGGCGATGGCGCGAAGGACGTCGTGATGGTCTCGTCCGGCTCCGTCGTCGCTCGCCGCGCCAACGACACTCAGCTCTGGAAGAGTGAGAACATCGGCGCGCGGCGGGTGATCGCCGTCGCCGATCTGGATGGTCAGGGCCCGCCGGAGGTCATCGCCACCGGCGCGAGCCCGCTCGGGCTGTACGTGCTGAACGCTCAGACCGGCGCGACGCTCTGGTACAAAGCCACGGGAACAATCGCCATCGATGCCCTCGTGGTGCCGAATCCTTCCGGCGGCCAGCGCTTGTTTCTCAGCGAACAACTCGGCGCGCTGATTGGCTACGCGTTCTCGAGCGGCGTGACGACGCCGGCGCAAAATCAGATCTGGCAAGCCGCGGGCGCCCCGTGGTCCATCGACATGGCGGCGGGGGATCTCGACGGCGACGGCAAGCTGGAGTTGATCCGCGGTTACGATCGCGGCTTCGTGGCCTACGACGCCGCCACGGGCGGCGTGCGCTGTGATCAGGCGGGCCTGGTCACCGGCACCATCGCTCCCACGTATTTTCCGGCGTTCTCGGCGGTCGACGTGGATGGAGACAATCGAGCCGAGGTCGTGCTCTACGACTACAGCTACTACTACAGCGAGGACGCTGGAGTGTTCGTGGTGTCGTGCAACGGCGCCGGCGCAACGCTGACGCCGACCCTGCGCTGGAAGGACCAGTACGTCACCGACACGACGCCGGGCTCGGGCAACGACGTCGAGGTGAAACAGGTGCGGTATCTCGGTGACGCCGTGGCCAACCTGGACGGCGCCGGCAGCGCCGAGATCGTCTACTCGGTGTGGGACGCGGCAAGCTCCACCTGGACCACGGTCGTCAAGAACGCTGCCAGCGGCGCGACGCTCGCGTCCAAGAGCGGCGAGGTGCTCGAAGGCGTCGCGGACGTCGACGACGACGGCAAGCCGGACGTGCTGTTGCGCGAAGCGAGCGGCGTCGGCAGCTTTCCGAAGCCTTTTTTCAGCAAGCTGCGGGCGTACTCGTTTTCGGGCAGCGCGCTCGTCGACAAGGGTTGGGCGCTGGATGGTGCGCGCGCCGCGACGGTCAGCGCGCGCCGCTCGATGCTCGTGACCGGAGGCGCGGGGCAGGTCCTCGCGCGGCAGAACGTCAACGGTGCGGCCGACGCGGCGGCGGAGGCGTACGTGTTCCAGAAGGCGCTCGCGGCTTCGATCACCGACGCGCGGCCCGGTGCGCTCCTGGCAGTGCACGGCTCGAACGGGCTCATCTTGTTCAAGTATGCGTTCCCGGACGGCATCACCGGGGCCGTGCACCTGCTCGACTCGGGCATCAGCGCGGCGGGGGCGGCGGCGCAGTCGCTGGTGATGCTAACGGATGGCGGGCTGCGGGTGCTCGACAATCAGCTGTTGCAAAAGAACGAGCTCAGGCCGGGCAATCACTCCAAGCTCGTCAGCGTCGCGAGCTTGGATGGGACGAGCAACAAAGTATTCGCCGTCGAGTCTTCGGACGCGCTGGTTGCCATCGACGGCACGTTGCTCGACACCAAGGGGGTGCCGGTGACGACCTGGCGCCTGCCGGACGCCGCGCAGCCCGAGTCCCGGGGTTACGTCAACGCTCCGGGCATGCTGTTGCCAAAGACCGGCGGTGGCGCGCGGCTCGTGGTGCGGGGTCACTCCACCGCCAGCTACGAGGAGACGGCGCTGGTGGCGCTCGAAGCGAGCGGCTCCGAGGCCTGGCGCAAGGACATCGGTGCCGGGCGGAGCGTGGCCGGGTTCGACAACTTCGAGCTGCTCGACGATCTCGATGGCGACGGCACGCAGGATTTTTTCCTGACCGAGCTCGACGCCAAGAGTGAGCAGCAGCTGGTGATCCGAAAGGGCACCGACGGCAGCTCGATGGTCACGCGGCCGGTCGGCGATCTTTTCCCACCGAGCGGGGTGTATCTGCAGGGGCACGCCGCGGCGGACATCAATGGTGACGGTAAGCTCGACATCGTGTCGGCGCTGCACGGCTCGTGGTTCGTGGGTATCGACGTCTCGAAGGCCGGCACAGGCACGCCCAGCCAGGGTTTCGTGCAGCTGTTCCGCACTGGCAACGGGCCGAATGGTCAGGCGATGTTCGGTCAACTCGACGCGGACACGGAGATCGACATCGTGCGGGTGGCGTCGCAGAACGCGTTCGGTGCTTACGAACGACGCTCGCTCGCGGGTGTGGTCGAAGCGAGTTACACGCCCCCGACGCAGGTGGTGGCCGGATCGGACGCCAACACGGCGGCCTTGATGCGGCGTCCTGGGGTGGTCGGCGCAGAGGATCTGGTCTGGTCGGGCATGGCGGGAAACGCCCTGGGTGCCGTGGCGCGCGTGGGCGGTGCAACGATGACCGAGGTCTGGTTCGACTATCTGGCGGGCGGCGCGGTCTACGCGAAGGCATCCCCGCCCGCAAAACGCTCGGCGCTGTATGCGCCGATCGCGGTCGACCTCGACGGCGACGGGGACGACGAGCTCGTGCTCGGTTCGGACGACGGATACTTGTACGCACTCGATGGCGCGACCGGCGCGCTGGTTTGGTCGCTTTCGCTGGGTGCACCGGTCGTCCACGTGATCGCGGCAGATCTCGACAAGGACGACAAGGTCGAGCTCCTGTGTGCGGTCGACGACGGCACGCTGGTCGCGATCGACGCCACGGGCAGCTACACCAACGACGTGCAGCCGGATCCGCCCGACGCGGGCGTGGGCGGCAGCGCTGGAGTCGGTGGTGTCGGCGCGAGCGGTGGCGCGGCGGGCAACGACGCGGGGCCGGGAGGAAGCGGCGGCACGGGCGCTTCGACGAGCGGCGGCACGGGTGGCTCGAGCACGGGAGGCGCTGGTGCGGCGAGCGGCGGCAAGGGCGGCGGCTCCGGATCGGGCGACGATGGCGGCTGTGGTTGTCGGGCGGCGGGCGCTGACTCGAAGCTCGGAATGCTCGCGCTGATCGCCCTGACGTTGGGGGCGTTCGGTCGTCGGCGTCGACGCCCTCGCGGCTGAGCCGTGGGTGGGACAAGCTGCGAGGTCCCCGCAGTAACGTCGCCGGAGTGGGCTGTAACAGCGTGACGCTGACGTGCGGCGCCTGGGCGGGGCGTCGGCGGCAGAACTGCGGGAAAACCGCCTGACGGGGTGCTGGCACACGCATTGCTGAGTGAGCTCCCAAGCAATCAAACCGGAGTCACACGAACACCATGAGCCACGTCCCCGCCCTCGACCTCGAAGCCGCCCCCACCTCGATGACCGCTCGTGCCCAGGCGCGGCTCGAGGCTGCTGCCGAGTGCGCTGCGATTCAAGCCAAGGCAGCGGTCGAGCTCGAGCGCATCAAGCGTGAACAAGCGGAAGAGCTCAGCCGCGCACAAACGGGTGCAGCGAGTTCGCTGAAGCGGACGTGGATCGCGAGCTCGTGTGTCGGTGTGCTCGCCGTGGTGTCGCTCGTGGCAGCGTCGATGTTCTCGGGTGGGCCGTCGCTGTCGCATGACGGAGACGCGCTGGCTTCGGCGCCGGTGTTCGAGCCCAGCGGCATCATGACTCGCTCGAGCGCGCGCGCTGTGCGCGAGACGGGCAGTGAGGTTGTGGGAAGGCCGACTGTTGGCGACCCGGCCCGCGCCGTGGAGACCGCTCCCGGAAACTGCAACGAGTGGGACCCGCTGGCGTTCTGTCTGAAGCGCTGAACGTCCGGGGTGTCCGCGAGCGGTTTCGTGGCGAGCGGACCGGCGAAGATTGAGGGGATCGGCGGGCTTTCTCGCGTTTGACTCGAACCTCGTGGGGGCGGTCGGGGCATGACGTGCCGCGGCAATTTGTCGCTCGATGGAGCAGGCGTCTTGATTGCCATGGCCAGTTTCCCCCATCGACGGCACACTTCGGTGCATGCGGCACTTCCGGGGAGTAGCTACCGGCTTGGTTTTCTTCGCGCTCGGGTGCTCGGCAGCGAGCAACGACAGCAGTTCCGGCGGTGGTGGGAACGGTGCTGGCAGCTCCGCGACGGGCGGGGGAGGGACCATCGGCTTCGGCGGTACGGGCAGCGGCGGGCTCAACACGGGAGCCGGCACGGGAACCGGCGGGGGTGGTGGTGTCGGCAATGCTTGCGCGGGCGTGAAGCAGACGGCGGCGGGCACGCTGCCGGTCGACGTGATCTGGGCCGTCGATACGTCGTGCAGCATGAGCGAAGAGACCGCGGCCGTGAAGGCCAACATGAACAAGTTCTCGCAGCTGATCTCCAACGCCGGGGTCGACGTTCACATCGTGCTGGTCGCCGAGCAGTGGGCGCCATCGCCGTTCCCGGGGATCATTCCCGAAGAGGGTGTGTGCATCGACAAACCGCTCGGCTCGGGCCAGTGCCCGAACGACACCAACTTCCCGCTCTACGCCCACGTGTACGAGACGGTGAGCAGCACCGACGCGCTGCAGAAGTACCTGGACCAGTATCAGTCCTACAAGAACATGCTGCGGCCCGAGGCCGTGAAGATCTTCGCGGTCGTCACCGACGACAACTCGTCGTTGCCGGCGGCGCAGTTCACGACGCAGATCAACGCCGTCGATCCGACGATGATCAAGCCGGCGCAGTGGAAGATGTACGGCGTGTATTGCTACACGAAGTGCCCGAGCGCCGCGAAACCCGGCACCGTTTATCAGGAGCTCGTGACGCAGACCGGCGGGGTGTCGAGCGACATGTGTCTGCAGAACTTCGACCCGGTGTTCAACCAGCTGGCCCAGGGTGTGGTCGGTGCGGCGAAGCTCGACTGCGCGTGGGGCATTCCGCCGCCGCCCGCAGGCGAGCAGTTCAACCCGGGCAAGGTGAACGTGATCTTCACGCCGGGTGGCGGCACGGGCTCGCCCATCGGCAAGGTCGGCTCGGCCGCGGAATGCGGCCCGAACGGCGGCTGGTACTACGACAACGATCAGGCCCCGACCCAGGTGAAGGTCTGCGATAGCACCTGCCAGAGCATCCAATCGGATCCGAATGGGCAGATCGAAGTGCAGTTCGGCTGCGACACGATTTACGTGCCGAAGTAATGCCGGCGCCCGCGTTGCGCGGGTGCCTTCTCCAGCGAAAGTGCCCCCCGCCGCGGCGGGTATTCGGCACAACGCGAGCGCTTTCGTCAGCGCAAGCGCCTCCGCCGTGGCTCGCACGCTCGTACGCTGCGCGCCGCTCGCGCACGTGGACTTGTTTGCTCATGAGCTGGCGTCCGAAGACGTCCTCCCCTGCGAGAAGGTTGTGCGCTCGACAAAGCACACGCACGTTCTCGGGTTCGGAGCTGCCGCCGAGGGCCCGCGGCTGACGGTGGTCGAGCTCGAGGAACGCACGCGCCGGGCAGCGTTCGCCGTTAGCGCTCGTGTACGAGCAGCGCTCACCATCACGGGCGAACACCTCGCGCCGGGTCTTGTTGCTCACGCGCTCGGCGCGGGAGCGCTGGGGGCGGGCGGCTCGTTGGGCCTTGCCGAGCTTCTTCTTTTCGAGGTCGTGCAGCAGAAGCTCAACGGCTCGCTCCACGACCAACGCGATGTCTCGCTGCGGATTCGAGTGGCTCATCAGATCGAGCGCACGCTCGAGTTTGGCGCGCAACTCCGTGCTGGCGGTGAACTGGATCTTGTGGCGGTCTGTCTGAAGTTGCTTCGCGAATGCGGTGGTTCGACCGGACGACGCCGTGCCACGCGGCGACGGCAGCTTGCGGATCCGGGAAGGCACGTCCGGTTTGGGCGCGAGGCGCGCGACGACGGCCTCGACCTCGCGCTTGGTTTTTCCGGAGATCTCGCCGAGCAGCTCCACGTGATTTTCCGCAGTCAGGTGGGGACGGAGCAAGGCCAGCGCCGACAGGTGCACTTTGCCCGACGCCACCAGCTCGTAGATCACGGGGAACTTCCGCGCCAGACGCGCGGCGACGATGCGCCGGTAGGCCTCGCCTTCGCTCATGCCGAGGCGGCGGGTGCAAAAGTCGAAGAGGGATGGCGATGCGGCGCGCAGGTGCAGCCGGCGGTCTTCGACCTCGGCGAGGTAGTAGATGAACTTGGCGGTGACCCGGCGACCGGCCACGACGAGGGAGTGGGTTGCTTCGACGAGCGCGTCGTCGCTCAGTTGGTGGAGAGGCACGTGAGTCATGAAGCTCTCGTACCACGGAGATTTTTGTCCGCGCTGCTCGCACCAGGTGCGGCGTTCCTAGCGTCGGACGATGCTCGAAGTGTTTTCGTCGCGAGAGCGCGTCAGGCGACGAATGCGTGACGACAGTGCGCCGTTCGAACGGAGGTTGTCGTGCGAGCGCAGAGGTGCTCCGGAAATCGGTCAAGCACAATCGTGATCAAGAGGCATGTTTTCTCGTGCGAACATCGCCCACCGTGCGCTCCAATTCGACGTGCCTGCCGCGCGCGCACGGGCACGAGTGCCGGGTGGCCTGCTCCGACGCAAGCACGGGGGTCGGCAGCGCGGGGCCGCTTGCTCCAGCGCAAGCGCGTGGGTCGGCGGCGCGGGGTCGCATGCTCTTCGGCAGCGCGCAGTCGCCAGCTCCAGAGACCCCCCGGTCGGGGACCGCGGCCTACCCCTCGAACACCTCGTCCGTGATCTCCAGCCCGCGATCCACGATCGCAAACCCCTCCATCAGCTGCTCTTCCGTGATGTTGAGCGGCGGGTTGCAGGTGAAGCTGGACCAGCGCACGAAGGTGAACAGCCCCTCTTGCTCGAAGAACTTGGCGAGCTTGCCCATGGCGGGGTGGGTGCCGTTGTAGGGCGCGATCAACTCGCCCTTGCTGTTCTTCTGCACGTCCATCATGCCGAACAGCCCAATCACCCGACCTTCCTTCAAGCTCGGATGTTTCGCCGTCAGCCGATCCATCTCGCGGCGCACGACCTTCTCCAGCCGCGCGGCGTTCGCCACCAAGCCCTCGTCCACCATCACGTCGAGCACTGCGTCCGCCACCTCGAGACAGAACGGATGCGAGTTGTAGGTGAGGCCGCCCCAGAACACGTTCTTGTGGAAATAATCCCGGATTTCGTCGGACACACCGAGCGCTCCCAGCGGCACGTACGAGCTGGTCAGCCCCTTCGCCATCGTGACCATGTCCGGCACGATGTCGAAGTGCTCGAAGGCGTAGAGTTTGCCGGTGCGACCCATGCCCGCCATCACCTCGTCGCAGATCATCAAGATGCCGTGCTTCTGCAAGAGCGCGCGCAGTCCCTGCATGTAGCCCTTCGGCGGCACGAGCACCCCGTTCGTCCCCGTCACCGTCTCGAGGATCATCGCCGCAATCGTCTGCGGCCCCTCGTACATGATGATCTCCTCCAGGTACTGCAGGTTGTTGGCGGTGATCTCGGCCTCGGTCTTGCCGAAGCTGTAGTAGTACGGCGTCGGGTCCATCACCCGCACGACGCCGGGCATGCCCGGTTCGTTCGGCCAGCGGCGCGGATCACCCGTGAGCTGCATCGTCGCGTTGGTGCCGCCGTGATACGCGCGGTGCCGCGTCAAGATCTTCTGGCGCCCGGTGAACTGCTTGGCCGCGCGGATGGCGTTCTCGTTCGCCTCGGCCCCGCCGAGGGTGTAGTAGAACGTGTTGATGTTGCCCGGCGTCAGGTCGGCCAACCTCTTGCTGTAGCGCGCGCGCACCTCGGTGGCGGTCTGCGGGTAGACGTAGATCAAACCGTCCGCCGCTTTCTTCATCGCCGCCACCACCTTTGGGTGGCTGTGACCGATGAGCACACTCATCAGCTGACTGTTGAAGTCCAGGATGCGCTTGCCCTCGGGAGTGTACAGGTAGACCCCCTCCGCGCGGGCGATGGGCAGGGGATTCACGGCGTCGGTGGCGGCCCAGGTGTACAGGGTGTGGCGCTTGCAGAGGTCGATCATCTCCTGGGTGTCCATCGGCGTCCCTTTCGTCCGCTCTCCGCGGCTTCAGCAATTTCCGGGCGGCGATGCTACGACCGTGCAAGGTGCGGCGCTAGAGGACGCGCGATGCGAGCGGGGTTCATGCCGAGGTTTGTGGCGGCCGCCGCAGTCGTCCTGCTCGATGGCAGATTCGCATGCTCACCACGGTCCGGTGGCTGCGCGGCGGCGCCCGGTGCCGCTGCGAATGGCACTGCGCACCTTTCGCGCGCCCTGGAGAACAGGTGTGACCAAAATCTGACGGTTCGGGGTCTGGCGCGGCGCTAGGTTAACCTCGACATGACGGTCGCGGTGCTGGTCAACCTCCGAGCGCGGCATGGCTCCGAAGCCATCGGCAAGCGCATTCGTCAGATCTTGCCGCGAGCGCGCGTCGAGGTGACCAGCACCCTGGACGAAGCGCGAGACTTCGTGCGCGACGAGCTCACTACGTTGCGCCCGGAGGTGCTCATCTCCGGCGGCGGTGACGGCACCGCGGTCGCGCTCTTGAACGAGCTGCGTGATCACGGCCTCACCGTTCCCGCCTTTGGTCTGCTGCCGCTAGGCACCGGCAACGGCTGGGCTCGAGCAACCGGCGACGTCGGCAAACGCGCCGCGCTCCGCGGGCTGTCGCATCTGAACGAACACGCGGCGCCGCCGCTCGTTCCCTTCGGTCTGGTCGAGACCGAAGGTCGGATCACTCCCTTCGCCGGCACTGGCTGGGACGCCGAGGTGCTCGCGGACTACAAGGCCACGCGCGAGTCGGCGCTGCGCACCAAGCGCGGCGTGAGCGCGCGGGCAGGCTACATGCAGAGCCTGTTCACCCGCACCATCCCGCGCCACCTGTTCGGCTTCACGCCGCCGAACGTGCGCGTCGTGAACCTGGGTGAGCCCGCGCTTGCCGTGAGCCCCACAGGTCACGCCGTGCCGCTCGACGACGCGGGGCCCGGTGCGGTGCTCTACGAGGGCCCGGTCAGCGTCGGAGGCGCCGCGACCACCGAGGAGCTGGGCCTGGGTTTCCGCGCGTTCCCGTTCGCGCACCTCACGCCCGGGCGCATGCACGTGCGCGTCTATGCGGCGTCGGCGCTGCAGGCGACGGCGCGCATCCCGTGGCTCTGGCGTGGCGCACACCCGCTGCCGAACGACCACCACTTCCTGGTCACCCGCTGTCGCTTCGAGTTCGACCGCCCGGTGCCCTTCGAGATCGGCGGCGATCTCGCGGGTGAGCGCACGGAGGTCGAGATGAACTACCTGCCGAACGCGGTGCCACTGATCAACTGGCGAAAAATGCGGCGAGATCGCGTCGCAGCGGCGTAGCCAAGCCGGCGGCCCTGCGGCAAATCCTCCAGCGCGAGATGCAGGACCCGCAGTCGAGGATGTACTCGCAGATGGGCTTCTTCGCGTGGATGTGGAAGGCAGAGGCGGACCTCTGGCTATTCGACGAAGCGGATACGGAGGACTACAGCTCGGTGTTGTCTCCGAGATCGAGCTCTACCAGAAGGTGAGCTTCTCCCTCGATTCATCCGCGCGTCAGCTCAAGCTCAACTGGGGTCCCGAAGACGGGGATCGAGCCAAGGTCGAGGCGAGCCCGGACCCAGCGAATCCCAACGCCATCGCGTGTGATGGAGCCACGGTCGTCTGCATGAATCATCTGCGAACCGACGCTGGTGAACCGTTGCCGGGCTACTGAGCGCGGCTCTCCGCGCCGCGTGCGGCTCCGGACCGCGACGGCGGGCGGCACCAAAGAGGTGCGACCAGCAGAAGTTTGCGGAGTCCGTCCCCGGAGGGCGTATCCTTCGCGGATGGGCCAGCCGGGTGCTTCCAGCCGAAGTCGCCAGGCTTCGCGCCTGTTGGCCGCGCTGGGCTCGACGCTGCTGCTCGCCGCGTGTCTCGGGATCTCGGATGTCACCGAAGACGACGCCGGAGCGTGCGGACCGGGCAAGGCCGACTGCGACAACGACGGGAGCAACGGCTGCGAGACGACGCTCGCGACCAACAAACAGCACTGCGGCACGTGTGGCAATGCGTGTTTGAACGTGCCCGGAGCGACGGTGGCCTGCTCCAAGGGCGCGTGTGAGGTGAGCTGCAGCGGAGCGTTCCGAGATTGTGATCTCGACCCGTCGAACAAGTGCGAGACGGACATTAACCAGAGCCTCGAGAACTGCGGAGCCTGCGGGAGCGAGTGTAAGGGAGAGCACGCATCGAGCACGAAGTGCGTCGAGGGGAATTGTGCGTTCAGCTGCGACTCAGGGTTTTCCGATTGTGATGGCGATCCCGGCAACGGCTGCGAGACCGAGCTCACGAAAGACGTGGCGAGCTGTGGAGCTTGCGGGACGGCGTGCCCCAAGTCGGACGCGGGCGCGCAAATACCCTGTACCGCCGGCCAGTGCCGTTTCCTGGCGTCGTGCAAGGAGCTGGTCGGCTCCGGCGCCCCGAGCGGTGTGTACAGCCTCGCCTCGGCGAACGCCCCGCCTTACCAGGCGTACTGCAACATGGACGCGGACGGCGGAGGCTGGACGCTGCTGCTGAAAGCAAATGGCAAACTGAAGACATTCGAGTGGGGAAGCTCGCTGTGGACGAATGCCACGCCGTTGAACGAGACCTCGCCGGCTCCCCCGCCGGGAAACGACCACTCCAAGTTCACCGAGGCCAAACTCGCTGGCTACGCTTCGCTCCCCTTCGCGGAGCTCCGGTTCGAGACCTGGGATCCGCGCGACTCGAAGCTGCGCGCCGTCAAGGTTGGCAAGTCCGCGCCCTCGCTGCTCTCCGCCGTCCAGAACGGCAGCGCGACCTCAGTCAACAAGAACGACTGGCTGTCTCTGATGGCGCAGCCGCTCTATCACCAGGACCTGTGCAACCTGCAAGGCTTCAGCCGGTCGGTGAGCGGCGCGGCGGTGCGGCTGGGTTTGATCATGAACGAGCCGAACACGGGCGACGCCAACTCGTGCTCGACGCCGGATACCGCGGTGGGCATCGGCCTCGCGCAGTACGGCATCTCCTGTGGCAACTACGCCGGGGGCCTGGTGGACAAAGTGATCCCGAAGATGCCGTCGTCGCCGCAGGTGCTGCCGGCGTACTGCTATCTCTACGTGCGGTAGGCGATCTCAGCCCATCCAGGTCGTGTCGGGTTGCAGATCCCACTTCATGGTGACCTTGCGGGGTCGCGTCCAGAAGTGGAAGCCGTCGAGGCCCGTCAGGTTGCCGTGCCCGAACTTGCTGTGGTTCCAGCCGCCGAAACCAAAGGGCTCGCGGGGCACGGGCACCCCGACGTTGACGCCGACCATGCCGGCCTCGACCCGGTGGGTGACGTAGTCGGCGACGGCGCCGCTGGTGGTGAAGATCGCCGCGGCGTTGCCGTAGGGGTGCTTGTTCTCGATGGCGATGGCCTCGTCGAGGTTCTTCACTCGCAAGATGGACAGCACCGGCCCGAAGATCTCGTCCTGCCACGCGCCCATCTCAGGCGTCACCCCGTCGATGATGGAGGCGCCGGTCCAGTAGCCGTCCTTGCCGCCCTTCTGACCGCGGCCATCGACCACGACCTTGGCGCCCGCCTTCTCCGCCTCGGTCACGTAGCGCTCGATGCGCTCCACCGCCGCGCTGCTGATCACGGGCCCGAGCTGTTTGCCCGGGGCGAGTAGTTTCGCCTTCTCGATGATGGGTCCGAGCACGTGGTCCACGTCGCCGACCGCAACGAGCACACTGGCCGCCATGCAACGCTGGCCCGTGCAGCCGGTGAAGGAGGCAACGATGTTGTCGACGCTCACCTTCGGATCGGCGTCCGGAGCCACGATCAGGTGGTTCTTCGCGCCGCCCAGGCAGAGCATGGCCTTGCCGGAGGTGGCGCCGCGGCCGTACACGAGCTTCGCGACCTTGGTCGAACCCACGAAGCCGATGGCGCGGATGGTCGGGTGATCACACAGGGCGTTCACCACGTCCACGGAGCCGTTCACGATGTTGAACACACCGTCCGGGAGCCCGGCTTCCTTGAGTAGCTCGGCGAGCTTCATGCTGCCCATGGGCACCTGCTCACTCGGCTTCAGCACGAAGGCGTTTCCGCCGACGATGGCCTGCGGCAGCATCCACAGGGGGACCATGATCGGGAAGTTGAAGGGCGTGATGCCCGCCACCACGCCGAGGGGCTCGTGGATCTCCTTGCACAAGACACCACGGCTCACCTCGAGCTGTTCGCCCGCGCCGCCACCGTTCGGCAGCGCGGCGCCGAACTCCGCGCACTCGATGCCCTTCTCGACGCTCGCCCGCGCCTCTTCGATGGGTTTGCCGTTCTCGTGGGTCACGAGCCACGCGAGCTCTTCGAGGTCGCGCTCCATCAGCGCTTTGAGCCGGTAGAACACCTGCGCGCGCTCACGCATCGGAACCTCACGCCAGCTCTTCTGCGCGCGCTCGGCGGCCTTCACCGCGAGGTCGACGTCTTCCGCACCCGAGATGGGCACGTTGGACATGGCCTTGCCGTGCCGCGGGTTCTCCACCGGGATGGTCTTCTGCGTGGTGGCGTCGCGCCACTCGCCGCCGATCCAGTTCTTGACCGGAACGTACTCGACGAAATCGTAGGAACGGGCGGAAAATGCCGGCAGCTTGCTCGTACTCATGACGCTTTACTCCTCACAAGGGAACGGTGCGCGTGGGGTGGTGCGACCGAACCGGATCGGTGACTCGGGCTCGCGGTCAACTGACACGCGCCCGGGCGAGGCGCGAAGCATGACGCGAGCCCCCGCGTCCTTCAAGCCCGAGAGACCGTTCAGTGCTCGGACGCAGATGCGTCCGGGCTTCCATCAGGACCGCGGCGCGAAAATCTCTTGTGGGCTGGCGACGCCGCGCAGCTGGTGTGGGCCGAGGGATACGAAGTCGGGATCGGGACAGGCCTGAGCAAAGGCGCCGGTCAGGAGCAGCGAGCGGTTCAGCTGTTTGCACAGGGGTTCGACCCGGCAAACCTCGTTGACGGCGGCGCCGATCGCGGTGAAGTCGAGGCGCTCCCGGGCGCCGATGTTTCCGAACAGGACCTCGCCCACGTGCAGGGCCAGCCCCATTTCGATGGGTTCGTCGAGCGCCCGGATCCCGTCCAGCGCCGCCCGCGCCGCGGCCAGAGCGCGCCGGCAGGCCTCGCCGCGGTCCGTGGTCACCGGAAAGATCGCGAGCACCGCGTCACCGATGAACTTCAAGATCTCCCCGCCGTGGCCGTCGATCGGGCCCGCCACGACCTCGAAGTATCGATCCAGGATCGCCACCACCTGGGCCGCAGGCTGGCGATCGGAGAGCGTCGTGAAACCGCGCAGGTCGCAGTACCAAATGGCAGCCTCGATGGGCACACCCGAGCCCCGAGTGACTGCTCCTGACAGGACGCGCTCGGACGCGCTACCTCCCAGGTATACTTGGAGCAGACTCTGCATCGTGAACTCCAGGCAGCGAACCTCCACAGCGAGGGACAGCGGGGCGAGCAGCTCGCGCAGGAGCTCGAGAGCCGAGTCCGGGAACCCGCCGGGCTCACGCGTGGCGTACGAGATGTATCCGCGCCGGCCCCCGCCGATGCGCAGGTGTTGCACCAGGTAGTCGGTGGCGCCGAGCTCGGCCAGCTCGCGGCAGATCGGGAAGTCGAGCTGAGCCTCGGGTCCGGTCAAGCGACGGCGCAGCTCCGCAATTCGATCCTGGTAGACGCGGGCGACGGGGCTATCCGTGTAGAACGGCGAGGTCACGATGGACTGCGACCTGAGTCCCAGCACCGCCACGCCACCTGCCTCCCAGCGCACGTTGTAGAAGGCGACTTCGGGGTGGATGGACGAGAAGCTCGAGCTGATGCGCCAGGCCGGCACGCCGAGCTCTCCCAGGTGTTCGCCCACCGCGCCGATGAAGGCCGCGCCGTCGAGGCGGGCCACCTCCGGGCTCGTCAGCCAATCCAGAATCGCCACCTGGAAAGCATAACAGCGCGCTCTGCCCAGACTCGGACGAATCATCCGAGTCTCACGCGCTCGAGGCGACGAGCCCGAGAACCCGAAGCTCTCGGGCTCGGCCGCACTCAGGGCCGAACGAGCTCTTCGTAAGCGTCCGGGCGGCGATCGCGGAAGAACTGCCAGGTCTGGCGGACCTCCTCGATGAGGTTCAGATCGAGATCGGCAACGACCAGCTCGTCCATGTCCTCGCTCGCCTCGGCGATGATCTCGCCGCGCGGGTTGACGAAGTACGAGTTGCCGTAGAACTTGCCGATGTTCCAGGGCGCCTCGGTGCCGACGCGGTTCGACGCGGCGACGTAGTACCCGTTCGCCACCGCGTGGGCGGGCTGCTCGATCTTCCACAGGTACTGCGAGAGGCCGGCCACGGTCGCGCTCGGGTTGAAGACGATCTCGGCGCCGTTCAGGCCGAGGCAGCGCGCACCCTCGGGGAAGTGGCGATCGTAACAGATGTAGACGCCGACCTTGGCGAACGCCGTCTGGAACACCGGGTAGCCGCCGTTGCCGGGACGGAAGAAGTACTTCTCCCAGAAGCCCGAGACCTGCGGGATGTGCTGTTTGCGATACTTGCCGAGGTACTTGCCGTCGGCGTCGATCACGGCAGCGGTGTTGTAGAACACGCCGCGCATCTCTTGTTCGTACAGCGGCAGCACGATGGCCATGCCGTGTTTCTTGGCGATGGCCTGGAACATCTCGGTGCTCGGGCCCGGAATGGACTCGGCGGCCTCGTACCAGCGTTTGTCCTGGCTCGGACAGAAGTACGGACCGTTGAAGATCTCCTGCAGTCCCAGGATCTGCACGCCCTTCTTCGCCGCCTCTTCGATGAACGGCATGTGTTTGGCGAGCATCGCCTCCTGGATCTTCTTGACCGGTGCGCTCTCGTCGTTGAGGGCGTTGGCACACTGAATCAAACCGCAACGAACAATCTGGGGCATGGCTCGCGTCCTCCCTCGGAGTGGACTCCGAGAAGTGAATTGGCGCGTAGAATACGCAGGCCCGAGCCGAGCACCAGCGACTTAATCGCGCGGAGCGGCGACGGCGCGGACGCACGAGGATCCGGCGAGTTTCGCTGGCGCTCCGATGTTCAGTGCGTTCAAAGCATCGATCGAGTTATTCTCGGGGACTCAACCGATCGGAAGAACCATGCTCGCCACCCTACGACCCTGCCCGGAGTGTGAACGACACGTCCGGTACACCGAAGCGGCCTGCCCATTTTGTTCGGCGGCGCTGCCGCTCGAGGCGCCGAGGGAAGTTCCCGATGTCTCCCGTCTCTCGCGCGCAGCGCGAATCGCTTTCGGTGCAGCGCTTGCAACGGCTTGTGCGGGCAGCCCGGGTGCAGGTCCTGGCCCTGGCCCCGGGCCAGCGCCGGTCTACGGTGGACCGCCGCCGGACGAACAGGGCCCCGACGCTGGACTCGGTGCGGGCGAGGACGAGGGCAACCCCGCGCCGATGTACGGCATGGCACCGGACGAACCTCCGCCCGAAGCCATCAAGGATCCGGGCGAAGTGCGCACGCTGTACGGCGCGCCGCCGCCGCCCAAGTGAAGACTGCATGCCCACCGCGCCGGTGATTCGCCGAGCTACGCCGAGCGACTTGCCGCGCGCAGCGGTGCTGGCGGCGGAGCTGGTGCGCATGCACCACGCCGTCGATCCCGGACGCTTCCTGCTCGTCGACGGTGTCGAGGAAGGTTACGAAAGCTGGTTCCGACGCGAGCTCGCACGTGAGCACGCTCGCATCTTGGTGGCGGAGCTCGACGCACACATCATCGGGTACGCCTACGGAACCCTCGAAGGGCGCGACTGGAACCTGCTCTTGGATGCTCACGGCGCAATCCACGACGTGTTTGTCGAGAGCTCGGCGCGTCGAACGGGCGCCGGTCGGCTGTTGGTCGAAGCGCTGATCCGCGAGCTCGAGACCCTGGGCGCGCCCCGCATCCTGCTGTCGACGATGGTGAACAACACGGCGGCGCAGGCGTTGTTTGCCGCAGCTGGTTTTCGGCCGACCTTGCTGGAAATGACTCGTGGTGGCGCGGACTGAGGCTCAGGCGAACACACCGAGCTCGATCAGCGACAGCGCGATGACCTCCGTCGCGCGCACCAGATCTTCGATGGCGACGTATTCGTCAGGTTGGTGCGCCAGCTCGAGGATGCCGGGCCCGTACGCCACACAGTCTTCGATGTCACCGAGGCGCGCGAAGTGTTTGTGGTCGTAGGTGCCGGGGCTAGCGACCAGGGTGGCGGGGCGTGCGTACACCGAGGCGACAGCGCGCTCGAGCGCCGCGACCAATGGCGAGCCCTCCGGCGTGCGCACGGGGTGGAACACCAGGAGATCTTCCAGCGTGTAGCGCCGCGCCGCGTCTTCTCGCGTCGCGCGGGCCAAGAGCTCGACGATCTCCGCGCGCGCGGCGTCGAAGCCCTCCTCGAACAAGAAGCGCCGGTCGAAGATGGCTTCGGCGCGGTCCGCCACGCACGGTGTCTGCGGTTCGCGTCCCGCCTGCCCGCCCAGGATGGCGTTGACGTTGAGCGTTGCGTGGCGCGCGCCCTCGGGCACCACGGGGACGGCGGTGGTGCGGCTGGCCAGCACCGGCTGAAGCTCGGTCCGCATTCTTTCCACGAGGTGAGCCAGGTGGTCGATGGCGCTCACGCCGAGGAACGGCATGCTGCCGTGGGCGACGCGACCCTCGGCGGTCACCTTGAACCAGTACACCCCGCGGTGTCCGATGCAGATGCGGTCCGGGTTGAGTGGCTCCGGGATGATCACGTGATCGACCCGCTCGCGGCGGATCACCCCTCGCTCACACAGCCACGCCACCCCGGCCTGCCCCCCGCTCTCTTCGTCGATGGTGCCGGAGATTTCGACGCTGCCGCGGAGCGTGAGGTCGGCGCGCCGCAGGGCTTCGACTGCGTACACCGCGGCGGCGATGCCGGCCTTCATGTCGGCGGTGCCACGCCCGTAGATCTTGCCGTTCTTCACCACGGCGGCGAATGGCTCGACGCTCCAGCCCCGATTGGCCGGAACCACGTCGAGATGACCGTTCAGGTGCACGGCGGGGTGAGCGTTCCCACCCAGACGACCGAGCACGTTCACGCGTGGGTGGGCGACCGTGTGCTCCGGGCGCCCCTCGGCGTCGTGATAACTGATCTCGTAGCCACTCTGTGCGAGCTGCTTGCCGAGCAGCTCGGCGGCGTCGCGATAGTTCTCGCCCGGTGGGTTGACGGTGGGCACACGCACGAGTGCACAGGTCAGCTCGATCAGCTCATCCGTCGCCCCTCGAACTGCTTCGAGGACGCGGTCACGCGCAGCAGCAGTCACGACCGATAGTATGCAGAGACAGCTCGCGTGCCGCTAGCGGCGAGCGTTTCGCGCGACCCTGCCAGCCTGTGCCGGAAATTTGCCGACTGGGGTTCGCAACGCGACACACACGCGCTACGCTGCCCCCCATGTCCCGACGGCTTCGTTTCATCAATCTCACGGGCGCCATGGCGCTCGGTGCGGTCGCCCTCAGCGCGTGCAGTACCTCGGACAGCGCGGGCGGCGGCTCCACGGATCCCGGTGAGCAGCTCGGTGTCAGTTGTGACGGCAAATGTGATGGCTGGGGTTCGATCACCTCGCTCTGGCGCGACGCCAAGAAACTCGACCTGGGTGATCTGATGAGTGTGGGCGCGGGCCTCGCGTCGGACCAATTGAACGACGCGCTGACGGTCAGCACCTATGCCGGCATCAAGCTGGGCGAGCCCAAGGTGTACGCGACCGCCGACAAGGCGAAGAACGACCTGACGCTGGGCAACCTCGACAACCTGGCCACGGGCCTGGCGGTTGCGTACGGCGAGCGTGAGCTGACCACCGAGGTCAACCGGCTGCGACGCGAGCACCTTCATGCCTCGAACGACAGCGTCTACGGCGAGTTTGCCTTCCAGATTGGGGCGTCGCTCGGTCACAACTGGGGGCTGACCGCGGGCGGGCTGGGTGGGGCAAGTGTGTCGGTCGGCTTCGCCGCGAACGGGAACCTCGCGGCTCGGGTGATCGCACCTTTCGGCAGCGAGGCCGCGGCCCTCGGGGGCGCACCGCTCGCAGCGATCAAGAGCACGCGCGGATTCGTCGTTCCTCGCAGCGCGTCCGACGTGCGCGCCATGAAACCTGGGGAGCTCATGGCCCTCAGCGGCGCGGGCAGTGTCGGTCTGAACCTGGGTGTCGGTGTCCCGCTGTTGGTTGCGACACCGGCCGCCGGCGTCAGCTACAACCTCGTGCTCTCGGGCGGTCTGCGCGCGCACCTGTCCGGGCAGATGGACGTGCAGCTCGTGCGCCTCGCGGGTGACGAGGTCGTCGTGGACGTGGGTGTGTCGAGCGCATCGGTCAAGAGCGCGAGCATTGCGCTGACGGATGGCTGGGGCATCCAGGGACTCGTGAAGAGCAAGGTCAGCATCGGAGGGATCGATGTCGATCTGGGCCGTCTGGTGGAAAAAGCGCTCCAGAACCAGATGAACGCCAAGCTCAACTTCATCGCCGCGCGCGCCGAGAAGACCAAGAAAGAGACGCGATTGTCGGTAGCGCGGCTGCGCTTCAAGCTGGATGGCGGTTCCGATCCGGCCGCGATCGAACAGGCGCTCGCCCAGGCGCTGCGCGGTGACATCCGGTTGGCACAGGCGCTCTCGGCTCAGGGTGATCCGAGCGTGATTGCCGAGTTCGATCTGTCGCGCTCCGGCGTGGCGGCGACGTCGTACGCAGGCATCGACATCTTCGGCATGAGCTTCTTCAAGAGCATCGAGGAGACTCAGGGCTCGGTGGTGATCCAGACGCCGGGCGGCGCACGGACGCTGCTCTTCGACGGCCTCCACAAACAGAGCGGCTGGCTCTTTTCGTCCCACGGCCACACCCGTGTTGGCATGAGTGGGCTGGTGTTCGACCCGGCGAATCCGAGTGTGCCTGCCCAGGGCGAGGCCAATCTGTTTCTCCAGGCGGAAGAGGGCGACGACTACATGGAGCGCGACAAGCTCCTCGATCACCTCGACGCCGTGATCCAGAGCCTGGGCGGCAACGCCGCGCTCACTGCCATCGAGAAGCCGGGCAACGAGCTTCAGCGCTACGTGGTCAAGGCGTGTCCGAACAGCAAGGCTTTTGATCCGTGTCGGCTCTCGGTGCTCGATGACCCGCAGGTGGTCAAGCTGCGGGCGGACGGCGCGGCGGCGCTGGACCAGGCCATGGCCGGAGTCGAGCCCGCTGCCAAGGATCTGGTCACGAAGGCCGGCGCGCTGCGCCTCACGGCGCAGGCAACCCTGGAGCCGGCCGCATCGCTCGTGGGGCCGCCGACCTCGGTCGTGGTCGATCTTCGTCTCGATGACAAAGCGCTCGGCAGCCTGTTCGCGAACAAGAGCGAGTTCGAGCTGAAGAACGCGCTGACCGCGTACCTGCGAGCGGTGATGATCGACCGCGGCGCCTCGGACTCCGAGATTGCCACGAAGCGGGCGTCGATCCCGAGCGCCAAGGATTCCGCGGTGCTCGAGGCAATGGCGGCGGAGTACAAACTCCACGCGCTGAGCTACGAAAAGCTATCGGCGGCCGAGCGCGCAGTGATTCAGAACGTCGGGACCGTGGGCCCGCGCACCGTCGAGATCCGCTTCCCGGTCGATGCCTCCAACCGACCGGACTACGACAAAGCGACTGCGGCTTCTCTGAGCCAGGCGCGCGCGCGAGAAGCGCAGACGCTGTTCGACAACCTGGTGAAGCTGGCGGACGGCTTCGACCCTCACGCCGAGCAGCCGGTCTTGTACGCGCTGCTCGCGCTCACGCCGCCCAGCGCCGCCGACGTGCGACTGAACTTGCAGATGAGCACCTCGAACACCTGGGCGCAGGACTTCGAGCACTACAAGAAGGCCGGTTACGCCGGCTTCGACGTCTACGCCCGCGGCTCGTCCGTGGCGCAAATAGACGGCGGGCTGTTCGACGTCAACGCGCTGATTGCGTTGAAGTAGGCGTTGTTCAGCCGTTTGCGGGCTCGGTTTGCGCGCGTTCCCCATCCGCAGTCGATGGCTTCGTTGCCAGCGTGAGTACCGTGTACACCAGGAACGACAGACCAAAACCCACGAACCAGGCGTAGTGGTAGAGCTCGGTCCAGAACGGGCTGACCTTGGCCCACTTCACCACACCGAGGAAGCCCGGCAGGTTGGGTAGGATGCCGGCGAGCAGCGCGATGATGGCGATGGGGTTCCAGCCGCCCTTGTACCAGTAGGGCCCGTCCTTTTCGTACAGGCGGATCAGGTCCAGCTTCGTCTTCCGGATCACGTAGTAGTCGGCGATGAGCACGCCGCCGATGGCTCCGAGCAGCGCGGAGTAACCCACGAGCCAGGTGAAGATGTAGCCGCTGGGATCGGACACCAGACGCCAGGGTTGGATCACGATGCCGATCACGCCGGTGATCAGCCCGCCGGTGCGGAACGAGATCTTGGTGGGGGAGATGTTGGCAAAATCGTTGGCGGGGCTCACCACGTTGGCGGCGATGTTGGTGGCCAAGGTCGCGATGCAGAGCGCCGCGAGCGCAACCACCAAGAGCACCGGGTTCTTGAAGCGGGTCATCAGCACCACCGGATCCCAGATGGTTTCGCCGTAAATCACCACGGTTGCGCTGGTCACCGCCACACCGATGAACGAGAACAACCCCATCGTGGTCGGCAGGCCGAGCGCCTGGCCCGCTACCTGATCACGCTGTGAATAGGCGTAACGCGTGAAGTCGGGAATGTTGAGCGAGAGCGTCGCCCAGAAGCCGACCATGCCGGTGAGGGCCGGGAAGAAGAAGGACCAGAACTGTCCTGCCTTGGGCTGGCCCGCGTCGAAGGCGCTCGGCTTTTCCAGCATCGGGCCGAACCCGCCGGCCTTGGAGTAGGCCCAGTAGAGCAACAACAAGCCCAGCGCGATCAAGAGCGGCGCCTTGATGTTCAAGAGGATCCGGATCGACTCGATCCCCTTGTAGATGACCCACATGTTGATCGCCCAGAAGAACAAGAAACACACCAGCTGCGGCGTGTTGATGCCGATGAACGGCAGGTTGCCGAGCTGCTCCCAGCTCGGGATCCACACGCTGAGGATCTTGTAGATGGCCCAGCCACCAATCCAGGCCTGGATGCCGAACCAGCCGCAGGCAACCAGCGCGCGCAGGATGGCGGGCACGTTGGCGCCCAGGATGCCGAACGAGGAGCGGCAGTAGACTGGAAACGGGATGCCGTACTTCGTGCCGGCGTGGGCGTTGAGCAACATCGGCACGAGCACGATGGTGTTGCCGAGGAAGATCGTGAGCACGGCCTGCCACCAGCTCATGCCTTCGGCGATCACGCTGGACGCCAGCATGTAGGTCGGTACACACGCCGACATCGAGATCCAGAGCGCGGCGATGTCCTTCGTGGCCCACTTGCGCTCCGACAGCATCACCGGCGCCAGATCGTGGTTGTTGTAGGGCGACTCGATGGTGCCCACGACCTCGAACATCTGCCCTTGATTGCGGACCTCCGGCGGTCCGGTGTGCAGATCTTCTTCTCGCGTGACCGTCGTCATGCCGCCTCCCAAAGCCGGCCCGCGTAACACGAGCCAGGCGGCGAGCGCAAACCGCAGCCTCAGCGCGGCTGATTACACACGGCGGCTACCGGATTCGAGCTGTTGTTGTCGGTGCGGCACTCGATCACGCCAGCGGGTGGGGTGACCGTCGCGTACACCTGCGTGGCGCCGCTCTTCACGTCGGCGGGGGCGTTCGGCAGATCGAGCGAGAGCAGCTCGGCCTGCGCGGCGTAGAGCGGGATGGTGGTCGCGGTGATCGCGAGCGACGTGCCACTTGGCGGGGTTCCCGAGAACACCTCGACCTTGACGCCCTTGGGCAAGGGAGCCTGGCCCAGATTGCGGACCTCGACCAGCACCCCGAACGCGCCGGCGCAGCGTGGTTTGAGCGTGACGACGGCGTCCGGCGCGGCGAACTCGTTACCGGGTTGTTTGTTCTGGCGGAAGTTGTTCAGACCGGGGACCGTCCAGTTCGGGACCTCTTTGGTGGGGATGGTCCCGTCCTCATCGACGTTGGTGATGTGATAGGTGTGCTGGTTCCAGACGCGGCGCGTGCGCACCCAAGACTTACTCTTGCTCTGGATGATACGAATGCCGCTCTGTTTCGTGCCGCCGCAGTTGAAGGCGTAGGCGTTCGACGCCACGACGATGTCGGCCTGTCCGTCGTTGTCGACGTCGGCGACGACCGGGTACTCGATCAGAGTTCCGGTGGTGTTACAGGTCTTCCAGAGCTCGTTGCCGGTGGCCCCGTCGTAGACCCGCAGGTAGATCTCGTCCGAGTAGACCGCCTCGGCCTTGCCGTCGCCGTTGAAGTCGAACACCGAGCTGCCGGTCGCCGCAGATGAACAGTCCTGGGTGATGCTCTGCCAGAGTAGGGTCGTGTTGCTCGGCGCCGTTGGGTCCATCAGCTTCTTGCCGTCGAAGATCACGTAGGCGATGGAGCCGGCCAGGGCCACGTCGGGCACCGTGTCCCCGTTGAAGTCGGCGATGGTCGGCGGTCCGCCGCCGGAGTTGTGCCCGCACGGGTTCGAGACGGCGGTCTCGTGGATGTCGAAGGGCGCGCGCACGACCTCGAAGTTGGGCGTGCCGCTCTTGACGCGCCACACGTGCATCTTGCGGCTGCCGTTGGCCGGGTTGATGCCGACGATCTCGGGCTTGCCATCCTTGTCGAGATCTCCGACGGCGGCCCAGGCCGAGTCCACGCCGCAGTCGGCGAGCAGGGTGCCGTCAGCCCGATACGCGCGCCGGCCGTCCGCGATGTCGAGCTTGCCATCCCCGTCCAGGTCGGACACGGAGGGGACGGAGACGCCGACCGCGAAGGCGTGTTTCAGCGTGCCGTCTGCGCCGTTCAGGATGCCGCCTTCGACGACGACCTCGACCGTGCCGTCGCCTTCCAGGTCAGCGAGGGCCGGTGCACGGCAGCCGATCGGTGGGCTCGTCCAGAGCTTCTGCCCCTTGCCATCGAACGCAGAGACGCTGCCCGACGAACAACCGACGACCTCGTTGCCGGGTTTGCCGTCGATGTTGCCGCCGGCGAGCTCACTCATCGCATTCAGGATGCCGGGCGTGGCGAACTTCTCCACGACCTGCCCGTTGACGACGGAGATCGCGTGCAGCGTCCCGAGACCGGTGTACGCGCCACCGGCGAAGGTCAAAAATACGATCTCGGGGATGTCTTGCTCGCTGATCTTGCCGTCGCAGTTGTCGTCGTCGAGCTGAATCACGATCGGGGTCATCATCACGTCGCTCGAGAAGGGTGAGCTCGTGACGCCACCCCAGGTGTAGGTGATCTCCGGATCGAAGCCCGCCGTGCTCGGTGGCAGCTCGCACTTGGGCAGACAATCGAGGCCGGGCTCCGCACCGGTGCATTCGGGCGGCTGCGGCAGACACTTGCCCTCGGCGACGATGAAACCAGTCGTGCAGCTCGCGGCGTCCGGAGCCGTTCCGCCATCGGAGCCGCTGCCAAGGGCGAGCTCGCAGTACTCACCCGCTGCGCAGTCGGAGGTCTCGGTGCAGGTCTTGCCCGGTGTGACGCACTTCTGAAACGAGCACAGCTCACTACCGGAGCAGCAGTCGTTGCCACAGGCGTTGGCCTTGTCGCAGCACACACCGCCGGCACAGATGCCACCGTCGCCACACGCGTTGCCGGTCTGGCAGCTGCTCGAGTCGAAGTTGACCGAAGCATCTCCAGCTTGCCCGCCGGTCGCGCTGCCACCGGTGCCGCCGCCGCCGGAGCCACCCGCGTTCGACGCCGTTCCGCCGCTCGAGTCGTCACCGCAGCTCACGAAGGCGGGTATGAACAGGCCAAGGAGCGCCGCTGCCTGCCAGAGTCTTCTGACGGTCTTCATCGAGGCTGATGATTGCACGTCGAGCGTGTGCGCTCCAGCCGGCGCGGGTGACGCTTCGTCACCTGTTCAAGCTCAGGCTGCGAACGTGAGCCGCGCTGCGGCGCGCCCGGCGGGTCGTCACTTGTTGGTCGAGGGTGGCAGCACTACCGGCGGTTTGCCTTGCTCGAGGACAAAGCGGTAGCCGGATGGCAGCTCGAAGCTCTCGGTCGTGAGGGCCGCGTCGGGCCAGCGCACGCTGACCTTGGCGGTGCAAGCCGTGCCCAGGCCAAACGACAGCGCCAGTTGATGCTGGGAGCCGTAGTGACCGTGGCCACCTCCGACCTCCTGAGTCTGGGTCACCCCCCCCGCTTCGACGCTGACCCGCGCGCCGATCGCCGCGCGGTTCGTGCCCGGGCCGCCGACCAACCGCATCTGAACGAAGTTGCCGTTCTGGCCGATCACGTTCTCGAAGAACCGCACGTTCGCCGTCGCGTAACAGTCGTCCGGGGCCGTCGCGTCGCAGCGCGCCCGGGAGTGTCCGACGACCACGTCGAGATCGCCATCAGCGTCGAAGTCGGCGAAGACCACGCCGTGGCTCCGATGGTGGTCGATGCCCTCGGCGATCGGGACGTCCATGAACGAGAGCTTCGACTCCTGGTGGTAGAGCAGGCCGTGGTTGCCCGCGTAGTCGGAGGCACCCACGTAGAGGTCGGGCCAGCCGTCGTTGTCGAAGTCGAAGACGGCGTTGGTCATGTGACCCTCGTCCCAGCTGGTGGTGCCGTGTTTGACCTCGAGGCCGAGCGCGGTGTCGCCCGGGCGGTCGAACTTCAGGTCCTTGGCACCGGTGTTCACGAGCACCTCGCTGCCGTCGGCGCCCTTGCCGGCCCACCAGTGTTTGATCTCGCTGGTCAGGAGATCCATGTCGCCGTCGTTGTCGATGTCGGCGCAGGTCGTGCTGCCGCTGTTGCCCCCGAGCCGGAAGGGCTCGCGATCTTGCTTGTGGTTCCAGTTGGGTTGGGTGCAGGTGATGAGCGGGGCTGGCACGCCGGCGCAGTCGGTTGCCGTGGGGTTCGCCTGGCAGAAACAACGCGCGAATTGGTTGTCTTGCCAGCTCATGTCGCCGTCGTAGGCGTAGCCTGAGGCCAACGAGCGGTTCGTGAAGCTGGCGCTCGCGCCGTTCATCGAACCTTGCCACAGATGATTCGGCGCGCGGCCGTAGGAGGCGGCCAAGAGCTCGGGGGCGCCGTCGCCGTTCAGATCGCAGGCGAGCGACGCCCAGGCTTGGCTGTGAGCGAGGGCGTTGTTCAAATCGCCGATGTTTCCCCAGGGCAACGTGGTCAGGCCGACGTCGTTCGTCACCTCGACGAAGCCGCCCTTGCCATCTCCGCGGTAGAGCCGGTCCTGCTGCGGCGAAGCGTTGAGCTGTCCGGTGTCCGCGTACGAGTACTGCGTGACCCACAGATCCAGGTTGCCATCCCGGTCGAAGTCGACGAACGAAGCTCCCGACGGGCTCTCAGGTCGATTCGCGCTGAGCGCGTCGCTCGCGTCAGGGCCGAACGCGAAGTGCCCCGCGCCGTCGTTCAGCATGAGCTCACTGTGCTCCCCCAAGGAGTTCGTGGGATTCGAGGTGTCCAGCGCATCGTAGCCGTCGAGATCACCATCGTTGTCGACGTCGCCGAACACGATGATCTGTCCGGGACGCCCCTTGGCTCCGCTCGAGTCGGTGCGCATGGCCAGAAAGCCGGACGTCTTCGTCACGTCTTCGAACTTCTTGGCGCCGGTGTTGCGCAACAACCAGACGTAGCGTTTGCCCCCCGACGCAAAATCGTCCGACGCGATCGCCGCCTGTCGAACCACGAGATCTGGCGCGCCGTCTCCGTCGATGTCCGTCACACTCAGTCGGGAGCCCTCGACGCCAGTCAGCCCCCACTCCGCCGTCTTCTCCACGAAGGCTTGGGTGCCGGGTTTCCAGCGCGAGCCCGCGGTGCAGATCGGATCCGGAAGCGGCGGACAGTTTGCGCAGGCGTCAGCGCCCGTTCCGCCAGTGCCTGCGCTGCCGCCGGAGGCGTCGTTCCCCGCATCGGACGTCGGGCTCGAGCTCGAGCCATCGGACGAGCAGCCGCCCACGACGAGCGAGGCAGATGCGGTGGTCGAGAGCACGGCAAGCAGAAGCGACAGGTTCACTTTCATGTGAGTCCTCGTAGAGTAGCCGCGGCTCCTAGTGTCGTGAATCCGCAATTCGCAACCGAATTGCGAAACCGAGCAGCGTGAGCCACGCGAAAGCGGTGTCATTCGTCTCGCGGCCGGTCGTGCGGCAACCGCAGCCGCCGTCGTCGCCGGAGGTCGTTCCGCCCTTGGGTGGAGCAGCGCCCGACCCGCTCGCCCCGCCACTTGCGCCGCCACCCGCGCCGCCGCCGCTCGTCGTTCCGCCGCTCGCGCCCGCGCTGCCGCTGACGCCCCCCGAGCCTCCGCTCGTGCCACCGGCCCCACCGCTGCCGGCCGCCCCTCCGCTCGGGCCGCCGCCCCCCGAGCCGCCCGCGCCGCCGACACCGGCGTCGAGCCCCGAGCATTTGGGCACCGGATTGCCGATGGAGATCGAGCCCGCGACCGACAGCTTGGCGATCACCAGACTCTCGGGCAGCGAGAGTCCCGGGACCTTGAACTTCTTGATGAAGCTGCCGTCGTAGTCGAGCTCGAAGATCTCGTCCGTGCCGAACGACGCCACGAGCAGCTTGCAAGCGGCCGTGAGCACGATGCCGGTGGGCTGCACCAGGCCGGGGGGCGAGTACGTTCCAACTTGAGTGCGGGTCGCGTCGAACTTCAGGACCTTGTTCTGCGTGAACGCGGAGACGAAGATGTTGTCGTCGGCGTCGAGCACCATGTCCTCGTGTTTGCTCGTGCCCAGGCCGAACTCCTTGAGCAACGCGCCGGTCGTCGGGTGCAGCTCGCGCACGCCATGCGAGCCGGAAAAATCGGCGAGCAACACGTTGCCGGTTGCCGAGAAGTTCACGTTGCCGAGGTTCAGGTAAGCGTTGTCCTTGACGAACACTTGCGGATCGCTGCCGTCACTCTTCCAGCTCGCGACCGTACCGTTGCCCGCGTTCGCGCTGGCGAAGAGTCGGCCGGCGGCGTTGAAGTTCAGGCTCTCGACCTGTGGGGCCAGGAGCGCTCCGGTGTCCCAGCTCGTCACCTGAGCGCCGGCGGCGTTGAACACCACGATGCGATTGTTACCGGTGTCGGCGACGTAGATGCGATCCGAAGGATCGAACGCCATCCCATTTGGCACACTGAGCCCGGCGCCGTCGAACCAGCTCTTCACGTAGTTCAGGCTCGCGTCGAGCTCGAGCACGTTGTTCCCACCGCGATTGGTGATGAAGACGTGGTCGGCGTCGTAGGCTGCTGCACCTACGCTGAGGGTCGAAGCAAACGCCGCGATGGACGAGCCAAGGAGAAACGCGCGCCAGGGTCGCATCAGCGAGGAATATCACGGCGCGGCGGTCACGGACCGTCTGCGCTCGCAGCCGAGGTTACCGGCTGGGCGAGAGCGGGTTCCTCCGACGCCTCCGGGTCGAGGCACGACGCGAGCTCGGTCCGATTCCGTCCGCCGTGTTTTGCCGCATACAGCGCGCGATCCACCCGATGCAGGAGTGAGTCGAGGCTCTCGCCGGTCGCGCGCTCGGCGACGCCGAAGCTCGCGGTCACGCTGACGTCTGCGCCCTTCACCGGCGAGCCTGCCAGGCTGGTTCGCAGACGCTCCGCGACGACCTTCGCCTGCTCTTCGTTGGTCGCCGGTAACACCACCAGAAACTCCTCGCCGCCGGCGCGCCCCGCCAGATCTTCTCGGCGGCAAGTGCGCTGGGTCAGTTGCGCGACGTGTTTGAGCACGCGGTCGCCGACGTCGTGTCCGTGGGTGTCGTTCACTCGTTTGAAGTGGTCGACGTCGAAGCTGACGACGGATAGTGGGACCCCGCGGCGGTCCGAGAACGAAGCCGCCATCTTCAGGGCGGTCGTCAGTCCTCGGCGATTGGCGATCCGGGTCAGCGGATCGGTGACGGTCATGTGGCGAACCCGGGCGTTGGCGCGGCGCAGCTCCCGGTTCTTCGTCGCCAGCTCCTGGTTCAGGCTGGCCAGATTTTCCAGCGTGTGGGCGCGCTCCACGACCACCGAGAGCAAGTTGGCGATCCCCTGAAACAGCTCGACGTGTACCGCCTCGTAGGTGGCGCGTTGCAGGCTGGAGAAGAACAAGAAGCCAACTGGACGGCCGGCAGCGACGAGGGGACAAGTCAAGCTCGACTGCACGCCCTCCGTTCGGATCTTGGCCGTGGATACCGAATGGGGGTTGGCCGCGAGATAGGCCTCGAGGTCGTTGATGATGCGTGGCTGCCGGGTCTCGAGGATGCGCTGGAGGCTGCTGCCCTTCATCGGCGCGGCGAAGCCACGGCCAATCCCACCGGGTGCGTACTCGGCTCGTGCCCAGCGCGCGCGGAGCACGCGGTCGTCCTGCTCGAGCAACGCCAGTCCGATGCGGTCGTAGGGGATCAGGTCCCGGAACGACTCGTAGATGTGGTTCGCCACCTCGTCGAGGTAGACGCCGGAGTTGATCTGCTCCGTCACGGAGCGAAAGACCTGGTCTTCTCGCGCTCGGAGCTCGAGGGTGCTGGCGGCGTCGAGCGCGCGGCGCATCAGGTGCTGCAGGGAGAAGTCCTGGGCCCCGCTGTCTGGTCTTCTTGCCTCGTCCGGGGGATTCGCGCGCACCACTTCAGCCATTTGCGTGCCTCAACGGCAGCTCTTGGCGGTTCTTAAGCAGGCGGGCGCGGGCACGTCGAAGAGGCCGACCACCCAGGCACTGCGATTTTCTCTAGTAACGCCGCGGCCCACGCTCGTTGTCCCAGGACAAGAGCGCGGCGGTGGGCTGTTCGTCGGACAGATTCACGACCAGGTGCGTACGGGTCGCCGGGAGGCTGGTCGCCTCGCCATCCCCCATCTCTTCCTCGGCCCACGCGCCGAGGTTGACGTAGGTGGAGTCGTGGCTCGTCGGGCGGAGCTCGGGCAGGTGGGTGTGCCCCATCACGATGAACGCTGCCGGAAACACACTCCCGACCCGCGCCGCTCCGTCTCGGAGGGCGGTGCTTGCGTCGATGTTGCCGCGGGCTCGACGCCAGAGAAAGCTCACGAGACCAATGAGCGCGAGGCTCGCTGCCGTGGCGATGCCGAGGGTTACGGTCCAGCGGGCTACCAGGAACCAGATCAGAGCCACGCTTGCCGCAACGCTCATCGCGACGCGGTCGACCATCACCCCGGCCAGGAGTCGGATCACACTCTGCGTGATCGGCGGACGCTGGAGTTTGGCCAGCGCCTTCAGCTTCACCAGGCTGAGCTGTCGGGCCTCGGCCAGGAGCGCCATCTTGCGCTCGTGCTCCGCTCGCACCCAGCCGGTCGCGTCGCTCATGTGCTCGCGCCACTGGCCCACGAGCATCGCAACGGCGACCGCAAAGCGTGCCCCAAGGCCGAGGATGCCGCGGACTCCCAGGCGCAGACCGAAGCGCACGTAGTCGATGGCGCTGGCGGTGTCGTGTCCGGACTCACGCATGCCGCGGGTGGGACGCACGACGTAGCGAAGCAACACGTCCGAGAGTGAACGCGCGGAGCGTTTGGGATCCGAGGGCTCGACGGGGAAGAGCACGTGTTCGTAGGAACAGAAGGTGTCGTACTGGTGGCCGTGCTCGATGTAGACGGCGCCCTCTTCGTAGTAGAACCACTCCGCGAACTCGATCGCGGCGGTCGGCGCGCCGTGTTTCGCCAGGACTCGGCGGAAGGCCGCCTGCACCGGCTCCCAGTGGAAATCGACGTCGTGGTTGCCGCGCACCACGACCAGGGTGTTTCCCGCGGCGACGAACCGCCCGAGGGCCGCGAACACGTCGCGATGGTGCTCGGCGACGCGGCGCAGCTTGGCCAGGGTGTGATCGACGGCGCTGCCGAGGCCGTGCTCGCGCTCGTCCTCGTTGGGTTCGGTGGAGAGCTCCTCCCCATCGCCCGAGACACTCATGCCGACGAAGTCCACCAGATCACCGGCGATCACCAGGCGCCAAGGGCGGTCGCGCTCCGGACGCTCGCGGTACCAGTCGAGCAGGGCAGACAGATCACGATCGCGGCGCAGGCTCGCGGCGCTCCGCATCGGCGCGTCGGGCTGCAAGTGCTGCACGAGATCACTGCCGAGGTGAACGTCGGAGAGGACGAGGAGGTTGTGCTGGGCCGCAGGCAAGGAATACCCAAACCTAGTTTGGCTCACGCCGCGCCGCTGTCACGCCCATCTCGAAGCTTTCTTGGTCACACTTGCGTCATGGGCGCGCGTGCCAGGCTGTGCCACGGCCGACGGCACGCATGCTGCTAATCCGACCGGGTGGAGGTTCTCATGCGAACACTGGCCGTCGGAGGAGTGGGAGTCTTGAGTTTGGCGCTGGGGCTGGTCGCCTGTTCGAGCTCGGACGACGGCGGGGCTGGTGAGATCGGACCGCACGCTACGGGTGGGTTCGGAGCCGCGAGTGCGGGCGGCGCAGGCGGTTACTCGAGCGGTTTCGGCGGTTCGTCCGGCGGCTGGTCCGGCGCTGCGGGGGCTGGATATGGCGGCGGCGGCGGCGGTTTCTTCGACGCCGGCGCGGCGAGCGGAGGCTCGGGCGGGCAGGCAGGGGCTCCGCCCACCGATCTGAACGACGGCGGCGCCCCGGACGCCGCGGACGCGGACCTCTGCGCAGCGCTCGACGCCAGCAAACAAGCGGTGTTCTTCCTGTCCGCGGACGACTCCAACTCGATGGCGTCCCCGGTGATCGCCCGCCGTCTGATCCACGATCATCAAGCGCCGCCGGCGTGGATGCTGAGGACCTACGAGTTCCTGAACTACTACAATGTGGGCTATCCCGCGGCCCCCAGCGGCTCGCTGTCCGTCGTGACCGAGCTTGGGGCTGGCGACACGCCCGGGAGCTATGATCTTCAGATCGGGGTCGCCTCACCGGCGGCGAGCAAACCGCGCCGGCCGATGGTGCTCACCTTCGTGCTCGACACCTCGGGCTCGATGGCGGGCGAGCCCATCATCCTCGAGCGCGCCGCGGTGAAGGCCATTGCCGCGCAGCTCGCACCTGGAGATCTGATCAGCATGGTGACCTGGAACACCGCGCAGCAAGTGCTGCTGTCCAACCACGTCGCCTCGGGGCCGAATGACCCGAAGGTGGTGGCGCTCGCAGAGGGCATCAGCGCGGGCGGGGGCACGGATCTGCAGGGCGGCCTGGCCAAGGGTTACGCGCTCGCGCAGAAGAGCTTCGACCCGGGCAAGCTCAACCGCGTCGTGGTCATCAGTGATGGCATGGCCAACGTCGGCATCACGGACGAGAAGCTCATCGGCGATGGCGCGCAGCTCAACGATGGCGACGGTATCTACCTGGTCGGCGTCGGGGTCGGTGCTGGCATCAATGACACGCTGATGAACACCGTGACCGATGCCGGCCGAGGTGCCTACGTCTACCTGGACACGGCCGCCGAGGCTCAGAAGATGTTCGGCAAGCGCTTCGACGAGACCATGGATGTCGCCGCGCGAGCAGTGGGGGTCGAGCTTCGTATGCCCTGGTACATGGGCATTCAGCAGTTTTTCGGTGAGGAGTACTCGACGGATCCCGAGCAGATCGAGCCGCAACATCTGGCGCCGAACGACGCCATGGTGTTCAACCAGATCGTCGCACCCTGTTCGCCCACCGCGCTGGACGCAGCCGATCCCGTCGAGGTCGTCGTGCGCTGGCAGACGCCGATCTCGCATCAGAAGATGGAGAAGTCCGTCAACACCACTTTGGGTGCGCTGCAGGCGAGCACACCGGTCTATCTCGGAAAGGCGAAGGCCATCATCGCGTTCGCCGAGGCCCTTAGGCACCCGGCCACGGCGAAGGTCGACCTGGCGAAGGCCAAGCAGCTTGCGCTCGCCGCGAACCCAGGCGGCGTGGACGCGGAGCTGAACGAGATCCAGTCGTTGATCGACGCAGCGATCCCGCTGTACTGAGGACGCTCAGAGCACGAAACGTGCGCTTCGGCCGCGGTCCAGATCCGTGATGGTGACGGCGACCACCCCGGCGGCGTCCAGCTCGTAACGCTCTTCGATCAGCGGGCCACCCTCCACGAGCCGGCTCACGGGCGCCGACGGCAGGGCAGTGGGATCGAGTCGCGGGTCGAAGGCGAAACGCACGTCGGCGTGAGGGGTCATGTCGCCGCTCGGCTCGCCGGCGGCGTCAACATCGGCTGACTCGACGAAGCGAAAGTGGCCGACGTCGTGGGCCGCGCGGTAGCGCCGGGTGGTGATCACGGGTTCGCGGCCTTCCGCCGGCATCGGCGTTCCTTTCTCGAAGACCGGATCGAACACCGCGCGCTGTCCGGCCTCGGCCTCGCGGAAGACCCCGAAATAGCGAGCCAGACGCTCGCTGAGGACCATGGCGCCGGATGCCTCGGCGGCGAAGATTGCACAACCCATGGCGGTCGCCGCCGCCGGATGCGGCGAACGATGGACTCGCCTTCCGTATCGCTCGCGGACCACGCGCTGAACCACCGGCAGGCCGCTCGCGCCGCCGACCATGTAGATGCCGGCCAGGTCGCCACTGGCCTCGTCTTCTTCGAGAGCAGCGACGATCGGCGTGAGCGCGTCGAGGGTTCTGTCCAGGAGCGGGCGGCAGCGTTCGTAGAAATCTGCGATGGGGATGACCACCGGGTCTTCCGGTGCGTCGTCGCCCAGGGCGCCGAGCTCGAGCACGAGCTTCCGAGTGTTCGCGTGGATCGACTCCTTCGCGGCGCGGCACTCGGCCAGCAGCTCGGCTGTGGGTGTCGTGGACCGCGGCCGGCCCGCGCGTTCGAGGGCCATCGTGCACAGGATGTGATCGAAGTCGTCGCCACCGAGCTCTGCGACACCCGCGGTCACGGCGACGTCGTGATGGTCGCCGTGCAGGTGCACCAGTGCGGCGTCGAAGGTTCCGCCCCCGAGGTCGTAGACCAACACGTGCTCGCGTCGAGACGACAGCGTACTCGCGTGCCGGTGTGCGTACTCGATGCCAGCCGCGGACGGTTCGTTGATCACCGCACGCACCTCGAAACCTGCCCGGCGAAAGGCATCCAGGGTCAGAAAGCGCTGAGTGGAGTGGGCGTTCGCGGGCACACTGATGACCGCCTCCAGGGGCTCTTCGAGCAGCGAAGCGACGTTCGAGCTCGAGCACAGGTCGTGCTTCAGGGCCGCGAGGAAGCCGGCGACGAGCTCGGCCGGTGACACCACGACCGTGCCGATCTGAATGCGTGCGTCTTGATGGGCGCGCGCGAGCAGCCGTTTCCACGAACGAAGCGTGGGCGCGCCGGTTTGTTCGAGCGCCTCGGCTCGGGGCCCATGCACGAGCCGCCCGTTCTCTTCCGCCGTGACCGTGGGGAAATAGTCGAGGCTGTCCCCGTCGGGTCCGGCGAAGGTGACGACGGGGAAGTTCCCGCGGTCGTGGATCGCCACGATGGTGCGCGTCGTGCCGAGGTCGATGCCGAGCCGCATGGATCTCGCTCCGTATCAGCTCGGCAGCGCGAAGCGCGCCTCTTCGGACCCGTCCCAGGTCGCCTTGATGGCAGCGCGCGCGGTCTTGCCCTTGGCCACCAGGATCAGCGGCAGGTCGATCAGATCGATGACACTGAACAGGTCGGCGATCAACCCCGCCACGTAGCCGGGGTCGAGGTCCTTGACCTTCCGATAACTGACGGCGGCTCGGTACACGAGACGGCCGTCACTTCGGACGACCGCGGTGCCCTGATGCAAGGCAGCGTTGAACGCATTCGCAAAAGCCAGCAGCTCGGCGCGGTGGCGCTTCGCTGGTTTGATCGCAAAAACCCCGTAGATGGCCACCAGCCCGGGGTAGTGCACGAGGTGAGCCTCGGCGAGCGGATCGCCCTCGTCGACGACGATGGAAAAGAAGTTGGTCTCCTCCTCGGCGTCGTAGCGCTCCTTGCACTTCGTCTGGAGTCGCCCGAGCACCTGGCGAATGGTGCGGAGTTGGCGTCGTGTCGTCGCGGCCTTCGGTTCCTTCGCCGGCATGCGCCGACGATACATCGTCCCGGCGTGGACACCAGCTGCTGCTCGGAGTGGCGCGCTCGCTTGGTCGCGGGGCGCGCTCGCAGCCAGAGCGGCGGTCAGTACCCCACGTCGCCGGGGGTCGGCTTCGGCGCGGGTGGCCCGCCGCCACCGAGCGGCGGATAACCTGGAGGCACAGTCGTGACGGGGACCGGCACGTTGTACGGCCCCTGGACCGTCGAACCGTACGGCGTGGGCGCGAGATCGAGCTCGGTCACCCAGCTGTTCGCGTTGCCCGGCGGAGAACCCGGTGGACGGCAGCGAAGCAGAAAGTTCCCGCGACCCGCTGCCGTGCGGCCCAGATCGTAGCCGCCCGGGCAGCGCTCTCCCGCTAGCTGGTAACAGCGGGCTTCGTTGGCGCCGCAGCTCACGTGGAACATGGGCGAGCCATCCGGTCCGACGATGGGAACCACTCTGGTATCACTCGCACAACCGCAGGTCAGCGCGAAGAGGTGCGGAATGATCCAGTGGCGCACGGCCGCCAGCCTATCACAGGCCCGCTCGTGGAACCCGCGCGACGTCGTGTGCATCGGTCGAGCGTCGGAGGACGCCAACCCAACCTGCTACACTTCCAGTTCTCGATGCTGATCCGGCGCGCTCTCGTTGGTGGGCTCCTCGCCCTCACGTTCACGGCGTGCAGTTTTCTGGACCCGCTCGATGGTTTCGCCGGGCCGACTTCGCAGCCCGACGGGGCCGCAAGCAGTGACGCAGGCGGTGCCGGGGGTCAGGCGGGGGACGCCAATACGACCGATGCCCAGTGCGCGACCGCCGATGACTGCGACGACTCCAACCCTTGCACTCTCGACGGCTGCTGGGGTGACCTTTGCACGCACACCCCCGCGCCGGGAACCTCGTGCTCGGACGGCAACGTCTGCAACGGCGATGAGGCCTGCGACCAGAGCGGGAAATGCGCGCCGGGCAAACCGCTCGTGGTCGACGACGGAAACACCTGCACCGACGACAGCTGTGACCCCGTGAAGGGGGTGTCCCACAGCATGCAGACCAGCCCCGCGCCCGTCATCCTCCAGTGCGGCTCCGTCATCTGTCCGGCGGGCTACTTCGTGCGCAAGCTGACGTGCTTGAGCGAATGCGGTGCGTGTAACCCCGTGTTCTGCGTCAACGGTACGGTGTGTGAGCGGGTCTGCGCGCCGAAACACGACGTGTGCTGCGGAAACGAGTGCGGCGATGACTGCCCCGCCGGCTACAGCCAGACCGCCGAGTTCACCAGTGGCGATTGTGGCTGCGGACCCGGCAAGACCGCGACTTGCAAGCGCTGAGCTCGGCCTTCTGCGCGCGCTTTGGCCGCGACCCCAGCGCGAATCCCGTTGGCGCCGGCGCCGACCTCTGCGACGAATGCGGGGGTGACCGACCCGGGGGCGAAGAGCTACCGCTACTACGATCTCATCATGGCGTCGTTCGTGTGCGTGCTCTTGTGCGCAAACCTGATCGGCGTGAGCAAGGTCACGGAGGTTCACCTCTTCGGCAAGAGCTTCGCGTTCGGTGCCGGGAACCTGTTCTTCCCGCTGTCGTATCTCTTCGGTGACGTGTTGACCGAGGTCTACGGCTACGCCCGCTCGCGCAAGGTAGTGTGGGCGGGTTTTGGTGCGCTGGCGTTTGCGTCCTTCATGAGCTGGGTCGTCGTCCACCTGCCGCCGGCCGCGGGTTGGACGGGGCAGCCGGTGATCGAGGCCGCCTTCGGCTCCACCTGGCGCATCGCGCTGGCGTCGCTCATCGGTTACTTCTGCGGTGAGTTCACCAACTCGTTCACGTTGGCCAAGATGAAGGTCATGACCCGAGGGCGCATGCTCTGGGCGCGTACCATCGGCTCGACCATCGTCGGCGAGGCCTGCGACACGCTCGTGTTCTACCCCCTCGCTTTTTATGGAACGTGGTCGAACGAGCTGCTCGTTGCGGTGATGATCGCCAACTACTGCATCAAGGTCGGTTGGGAGGTCCTTGCGACTCCGCTGACCTACCGGGTGGTGCGCGCGCTCAAGATCGCCGAGCGAGAGGACTATTTCGACACCAAGACCAAGTTCACGCCGTTCTCACTGCAAACCTGAGCGGGCGTAGCCATGTCTGGCTGCTGTCCCAGGGGATTTCTCGCGGCTGTCCCTCGGGTCTCTCCCCGACTTTCGTTAGGCTCGCCCCGTCATGGCCAAAGCCCCGTTCGTGCGCGTGAACATCCGACCCTCCGGCGGCCGTCGCAAGGTCAACGCCGAAGACATCGTGCGCACGCTGGTCGAAGAGGTGGCCGAGGGGCGATTACCCGCCGGCTCACGCTTGCCCCCCGTGCGGGCGCTCGAACACGAGCTCGGCATCTCCAAGAACACGGTGCAGTCCGCCTACGACGAGCTGTGTGCGCGCGGAGTGCTCGTGTCGCGAGAGCGTGACGGGGTGTTCGTGGCCGTGAGTACCGCCCAGACACCAGCGTCTGCTGTGACAAATGCGCCGAGGGCACGGCTGCTCGAGCAGGCGATCGACCGGCCCCGCGCGCCCGAGCCCGACGTGCTGCAGCTCAGCATGGTCTTCATCGACCCCGAGCTCTTGCCGCGCGAGCGCGTCTCCGAGTGCATCCGCAGCGTGCTGAACACGCCGGGTCTCCACTCGCTGTACGACCCTCAGGGGCACGCGCCGCTTCGGGACGTGATCGCCAAGCGCCTGCACGCGCGGGGCATGGACGTCGTCGCGGGGGACATCGTGATCACGACGGGTTCGCAGCAAGCGCTGGACGCCGTGTGTAGGGCGCTGGCCAAACGCCGCATCGCCACCGAGAATCCGGTCTATCAGCAGGCGCAGGCTCTGTTCGCCTCGTTGGGGGCGGAGCTCTCGGGTCTGCGACTCGATCCGTTCGGACCGGTGCCGTTCGACGAGTGGCGCGAGGTGCTGGCAAGAGCGCGGCCGGAGCTATTGTACGCCGTAACGAGCTTTCACAACCCCACCGGGCGCTCGTACTCGACGCACGAGCTCGTACGCTTGCTGGAGCTGGCGAACGAGTTTTCGTTTGCGCTGCTGGAGGACGACTGGGGCTCCGACATGCTGTCGTGTGATGAATACCGGCCCACCCTGCGAGCGCTGGGTGGGCGCAACGTGATGTACGTCAACTCGTTCACCAAGAAGCTGCTGCCGTCGCTGCGCCTGGGTTTCGTCGCAGGCAACGAGGAGACGGTTCCGGCCTTGGTTGCCGCCAAACGGGTCGCGACCCTCGGCAACCCAACGCTGATCGAAGCGGCGCTGTGTGAGTTCCTCGAGCGAGGTTACTTCGATACACACCTCGCCCAGCTGCAAGCCGAGCTCGACCTGCGTTACGCGAGCTGCCTGTCGGCGCTCGAAGCTCTGATGCCGGCGGGAGTGCGCTGGACCTCACCCGGGGGTGGTCCGCTCATCTGGCTCGAGTTGCCGCGCCAGTTCGGGCTTCAAGCGCTTGCCGAGCGCCTGCTCGCGCGCAAGGTGCGCATCGGCCTGATGTCACGGGCGTTTCAGGGTGAGCCGCACCTGCACGGCTTCCCCATCGGGTACGCCTACCTTCGAAGCGAGACGCTGCACGGCGGGCTCGAGATCCTGGCCGAGGAGCTACGGGAAATGTCGAGGGCTGCGTGAACCTCGGACCGCACGCCGATCCGCTGTCGGTCTTCGCAGCCTGGTACGTGGAGCACGAGGCAACCGCACCGAAACATCCGGACGCGATGTTGCTCGCTACGGCTTCCGCGACTGGCCAACCTTCGGTGCGGGCCGTCCTGCTCAAGGGCGTGGTCGACGGCGAGTATCGTTTTTTCACCAACCTCGAGAGTCGCAAGGGCCGAGAGCTGGCCGACAACCCGCAAGCGGCGCTGCTCTTCTTCTGGTCCGCACTCGGACGTCAGGTTCGCATCGAGGGCAGTGTCACGCGGGTCTCGGATTCGGACGCGGACGCCTACTTCGCGACCCGCCCCCGTGCGAGCCAGCTCTCCGCTCTGGTATCGGCGCAGAGTCGCCCGACCACCCGAGACGAGCTGCTCGCCCGGCGCTCCGAAGCCGAAGCGCGGCTGGCCGGAGCGCCCGTGCCCCGACCGGTCCACTGGGGTGGGTTTGCGCTGAAGCCAGCGCTGTTCGAGTTCTGGATCGCGGATCCGGACCGCTTGCATTTTCGGCATCAGTACCGGAAGGATGCCGCCGGGTGGCGGCACGAAGTCCTCGCCCCCTAGAACACCGATCAGCTTGCGCTGCTCGTGTTCTAGGACCTTTACGTTGGGGCTGCGCCCAAACCCCCGGCCTTCGGCCGTGCGCGCTCCGAGCGCGAGCGCCGAACACCTTGCAAGTCCCGGAAAACAAGCGACGTTCAACCTGTTCGGTGCTCTAGACGGCTCCCCTGCTCGCCCGCGCAGGCCCCGGGACCGGATAGACCACCCAGTGAGCGCAGATTTGGTCCCCCACGAGCCGATTCAGTAAAGTCGCGCGTCTGCTCGAATGCTGGGCCGAAGTCGGCCCGTCACAGGAGGATCCTCGATGAATCTGCGTATGGCCACTGCTCTCGTTTCGCTCGTTTGCCTCAGCGCCTTCGGCATTGCTTGCGGCGGCGCGCCCGCGACCCCCGAGGCGAAGGCCCCGGAGACCCCCGCAGCCCCGGAGGCGACGCCCCCGGAGACCCCCGCGACCCCGGAGACCCCGGCGGCCGAGGAGAAGAAGGAAGAAGCTCCGGCGGAGAAGAAGGAAGAAGCGAAGTGAGGAGAAGGGCGCAGCCCGCCTGAGGGGTTGCACCGTTCCAAACTTTGAAGGGCGACCGTTCGCGGTCGCCCTTCTTTTTTGTGCGCGCGCCGCGCCGCCCTCAGCGCTGGAGCCGATGCTCACACACCGGCCAGGGTGCCAACCACTCGCCGAAGCGGCAGTAGAGCCAGCGCGGTGCATCCATGCCCTCGAGCTGGACGCCGCCGTCGTCAGCGAAGGTGAGGCGGCCTGGTTTGCCTTTGACCTGCCAGGTCCGCGGCTCCGGTTTGCCGGTCCACTCACCGTCGTCGACGAATCCCAGATCCAGCTTGCGGCTCTCGGCTTTGACGTTCGGGGAGGTGTCCCAGAGCACACCGGCCTCGAGCAAGAAGCGATCGAAGTGCAGCTCGGGCTCTTGGTTCTCGATGCTGGCCAGATACTCGCCGGTGTTCGCGTCGAACACCTGGTGATTTGGGTATGACTGGGCGACCAACAAACGATTGTCGATGAAGAAAGCGGTGAGCCAGTTCTCGCCATACTCCAGCGCGATGCGGTGACGCACTTTCAACGACGCAGCGTCTGCCACCACGAGCTCGATGCCACCGGACTTCGGGTCGGACGTGTAAGCGGCGACCGTCTTGCCGTCGAAGCTCATCACGCCATTGGCGGTCCACGCCTGCAGTGTGGCGAACGCGGGCCGGATCACTCGCCGAGGGGCGACCGCCAACCGCTCCAGGCCCCGAACCGAGCTGGGAGTTTCACCTGCGGACCCGACGCTGACCGAGCGAAGTGCGGGGGGGCCGACGGGTCTCGAGGCAGGAAGCCGGGTTGTCATTCGCCCGCTCGCCAGGTTCACGAACACGTGTTTGTCGTCGGTGCTCACCGACACGGCTGCTGGCTCGCTGCTGGTGATTCCCAGGCGGGTCTCCCCCGGCGCGCCTAGCTTGGGGAGCTGGACGCGCGACGACGTGCCCGCGCTCAAGTCGAAGATCTCGAGCACTGCGGGTCGAGTGGAGTGCAGCACGGCGAGCTTCGAGCGTTTGTCGTCGAACGCGCAGCCAGCAACCGGCGGAAGGTTCACCGCGAGCACACCGCTCGGAGCGGCGAGTGCCACGACGCCACTGGGCTCCTCACCGGCGGCTGCACAGGCCACCCAGAACTTGCGGTCCCGGCTGCGCCGCGCGCGAGTGAGCGCCGCGCTGCTCACGGACACGCGGGTCTTCGACAGGACTTCGCCTCCGGTATTGCCCGCGACGACCAGCACCCAATCGGGGTTCGCCACGACCACGCGATCTCCGCTCAACGCCTGATGCGTGGCAGCTTTTGGCAGCGGCCGCCCCGCGGAGCTGGGCGAAGCGTAAACAAACCCGTTGCCGCCCGCGCTCGTGACGATCAGCCCGCTCGGAGCGACGGAGATCCGCGGCACCTCGCCGGCCGTCGCTGGCAGCACACGCCTCGCGGTTCCCACCGGAACTTTGCCTTGCTCGCCCACGAGGTCGAGCACCACGGGCTGAAACCCGCGCCCCGGCGTCGGCCGCGCCAGTGCCACCAGCGTGCCTTCGTCGAGGACTTGCAGGTTATTGCTCGGAGACAGCGCGACGGCCTCGGCGCGCTCACCCGTGGCGCGCTCGTACGCCAAGAGCGCCGTGTCGAGGGCCGCTCGGCGCTGGTCCCAGGTGAGCTGCAGGCCTCTGGTCGTGGCGTCGCGCGCAAGCCGTAGATCGTCGATCGGAGCGCCGGCCTGGCTCAGCGCCTGTTTGGCGTGTTCCCGCGCGAGCGGAGACGCATCGTTGGCCTGGCTGAGCCAGAGGGCGGTCTCGTGTATGCCCCGCTGATCTTTCAGCTCTTGCAGCACCCGCAGCCGCGCGTCGGCGAGCTCTGTTTCCGCGCTCGCGCAGCCGTCGAGCTTGGGTCTCGATGCAGAGAGTGCGTCCTCCAGACGGCCAGCGTCTCGCAGCTCATGCACGCGAGCGACCCATTGGCTCGTCTGCGAGCGGCACTGGGCGGCGGAGCGTTCGCCCGACGGAGCTCTTCGGTCGCTCGCTTCTGGCGCCGTGGTCGGCGCGGCGGCGGGTCCGCAGCCAAGCGCACCGAGGAAGAGTCCACTCGCCCAGGTCCGCGCAGCTCGCATGTCCCCACGTTAGTGCAGGCCGCCTTGGGCACGCCAAGCCCAGCCTCGGCGTTTCGAGCGCAAAACCCGCCTTTGGGGCGCGCGGGCGTCGGCCGGCACACGCCAGAACCGCTCGTTCACCGCCGCGTCGAGGCGTTCGCGCCGGCCTGAAGTAGCATTGTCCCGCGATGAACAGCGCAACCACCAGCGCCGACGGTTGGACCGCACCGGGGCGAGCTCCGCCCGATGGGACCATCGAGCGTTGGTGTTTCGACTTCATCGTGAGCACGGACCTGTCCACCAAGCTCTCTCCGGCCCGCCCGCCCGCGCTCGACGACGAGCGCTCCTGGGAGTCCACTCCCAAGGAGCGCTGCATCGAGCGCCCGGGGCGCCCCGCGGCACTGCGCCTGATCGAAAAGAGTCGCGGGACGCCCCACCCCGAAGCGCTGGCGGAGGCGCGCTCGCGCGGCAAATTGTTCCACCTCTTTGCCCACCACGAGCTGCAGGCGGCCGAGCTCTTTGCGTGGGCGCTGCTCAGGTTTCCGACTGCACCGCGAGCGTTTCGTGCTGGCCTCGTGCGCTTGTGCGCCGAGGAGTTGACGCACCTCAAGTTGTACTTGGGGCACATGCGCGAGCTCGGAACGGAGTTCGGCGCGTACCCCGTCCGCGACTGGTTCTGGGATCGTGTCCCGGCCTGCGCGAGCCCCGCCGCGTTCGTTGCGCTGCAGGGTCTCGGCTTGGAGGGCGCGAACCTGGATCATACCCAGCGTTTCGCGAGCCAGTTCCGCGCGGCCGGCGACGAACGCGGCGCGCGCATCCTGGAGCACGTCGACCGAGACGAGATTGGACACGTGCTGTTTGCAAAGAAGTGGTTCGAGCATTTCAGCGGGGCCCCGCTCACGTTCGAAGCTTGGCGCGCGGCGCTGCCCGCACCCCTGACACCTGCGGTGCTCCAGGGGCGCCCACTCAATCGCGACTCGCGGACACGCGCCGGTTTCGACGCAGGGTTTCTGGATGCCCTCGCGGCCGTCCCGCCGGTGGGGGGCAAGAGGCCCAAGTGAGCGAGCGACCGCGGGCATGGGTCCTGAATCTCGACGCGGAGCACGAGCTCGAGATTGCCAAGAGCTACACGCCCTCGGCGCACCTGCGTGCGATCGTCGCGCGCGAGAGCCCTCGGCTGATCGGAACTCTGGTTGCCCCAGGCGATATCGTGCTGACCGAAGAGGAGGTCCTTCACGGAACCGAGCGGGCGAAGCTGGCGCGTGGGCTCCCCGGGGTTGCCTGGTGTCCGACGCGCCGCGCACAGAAGATCCTGCTGGCCGCAGGGGCGAATCCCGTGCGTGCGCCGAGCATCGAGACCCTCCGTCGGGTCAATGCTCGGCCCTTCGCGGCGCAGCTGCGCACCCCGATCGCAGGTGCGAGCTTCGGCAAACAGGTCGTGGACAATCTCGAACAGGTGCTCGCGAGCCTCGCGCACCCGGCGCCGAACGGCTGGCTCGTACGCCGAACGTTTGGCGCCGCGGGTCGCGGGCGGCGGCGCATCTATGCGGGGCGCCCATCCGACGCTGAGCGCATGTGGCTCGAGGCGAGCTTGCGCAGGGGACCGCTGGTCGTCGAACCGTGGGTCGAGGTGGTGCGGGAGTACACGCGGTCCGGATGGGTGGACGTTTCCGGTCACGTCTCGATCTCGCGACCGTGCTTTCAACAGACGACCCCGCACGGTGTATGGACGCGCACCGATTGTGCCGGAGCGAGCGAGGTCCCGCGGGAGGACGACGCACGTCTCGAAGAGACGATGAGCATCGTGGGCGACGCGCTGGTCCGGGCCGGTTACTTCGGTCCGTTCGGAATCGACGCCTACCGGCACCGTGCCCTCGACGGCACCGGGCGCACGATCTTGAACCCGCTGAGCGAGATCAACGCCCGCTTCACGATGGACTGGGCGACGGCCTTCGCGCTCGATCCCGCGCGCGGCATTGCGCACGAACGTGCGACGGAGCTGCTGGGGCTCGGCTAGCTGGGGCGATCAAGAACGCCCAAGCAGCGGCCTGTTACCGCTTGGGCTCCGGCCCGAAGCTCGCCACGAGGCCCTCGGCGATGGCCTTGTTGCGCACCTGGTACCCGGCGCGGGTGTGATGGATTCCGTCGGCGAATGGCGCGACACCCGAGGCCGCGGTGGTCGCCCAGTCGAAGACCCGCAGGTTGGGCCAGCGCTCGCGCGCCTGGTTCAGCGCCGTGTTCCAGAGCTGCATGTTGGTGTTGGACCAAGGGCCGGTGGTCACGGTCGTGAACGAGCTCACCCACATGACGCGGACGCTTCCGGTCGGATCGATCGCCTTCATCATCTCGTCGATGGCCTTGGCGCGGGTGTAGCCCGCCCCGACGGCGACGTTGGCGGTGTCGTTGGTTCCCAGCGCCACCACCCAACAACCGCCGAAGCCGGACTCTCTCATGGCCCGCGCCGCTTGTTTGCCCGTCTTCGGATCCGCACGGAGCTTCTGCAAGGTCGCGCGTCCGCCGTGGGCGTCGACCACGGCCCGCACCCCGACCGCGGCGTAGGCGTCGGTGAGCGCTCTTTGGGTGTACGCAGTCAGGCTATCGCCAATGTGCACGACGGAGGCGCACTTGCCCTCGCTCCCGGCACTCCGTCGTGTTTCCTCCGCCCGCGCCTCGCGCCCTGACAGCGCGACCGCGAGGCCGCTCGCGAGCAAGAGTGCGTTCGAGAAGAAGCGGCGAAGATCCATCGGAATGGGCGTCGGAGAACGCTAACATTCGGCGGGTTTTCAGCCGCAATTTCCGGCGAACCTCTGGTCGCGTGCGCGGCGCACACTTCATGAAGTGCGCTCCGCGTGCGTCACGTCCGGCGGCGTTCAGCGACAGTCAGAGAACTTCGCGTCGTACAGCGCCTGACCGAGTTTGTCGTGGGCGGCCTCGTTGAAATGGAGACCGTCTCGGATCCAGGGCAACTCGAAGCTCTCGCATAGCTTTTCGCCGTCATCGCAGCCGAGCAACTGCACCGAGTCGAGCGCCAGATCGATCTTGCCCGCCTGAGCCTGCGCGAGGATCCAGTCGTTGACCTCGCGCATGGCTCCGGCCCGACGCGGGTTGTAGTGGCTCTCGAGTCCGCCCCAGGGGGCGACCGTGATCCCCACGACCCGCGCCCCTGCCCGACGCGCCATCGTGTACATCGCGTCGAGGTCGGCGATGATCTTGGCGGTCGAACGACCCCCGCTCACGTCGTTCATCAGATCGTTGACGCCGCCAAAGACGATCACATGGCTGTACCTCGGCCGGCGCTTGGCGCGCGGATCGCCCACCACTTCACGCTGAAACCGCCGCCGCATCTGCGCGACGTTTTCGCCGCCCACTCCGTAGTTGTCGAAGCGGCTCTTGCGACACTTCTTGCGCTGATCTTCGAGGTACCTGCCGCCGCGCGAACGCACCGCAGTCAGCGAATCGCCGATCGCCGCGACCCGGTAGTAGGCGCGTTTGGGCGGTGTTTCGGCTGCGGCCGCGCCGGCTTCTTGGTTCGCGGCGGCGGGCGACTGCCCCGGAGACTGCGGAGGCTCCGTCGAGCACGCCGCCGCCGGATGGCTCTCGAGCCACTGGTCGGTATCCCGCATCAGCGCGTAGAGCAGTCGCCGCGCCATGTAACTTGCGCCGTGCTGTGTCAGGTGGATTCCGTCGGCCTGGCCCAGGCCCGAGGCGATGAAACGCACCATGGAGGCCTCGCCCCCCATGGCCCCGCGGAAATCCCAGAAGGCGCAGTGGTTGTCGCGCGCGATCTTCTCGTTCTGATGAGCCACCAAGCGGATGTCCGGGACGGAGCGCACTGCCTTGACCGACGTCACTTGATCGACGGGGCTCATGACCAAGACTGGCACGTCGGGCTGTGCTTCGCGGAAGCGCGCGATGAGCTCGGCCATCCAGGCTTCGTACTTCACCGGCCAGACCTGATTGCTGCCCAGCAGCAGCGCGATCAGATCGTACTTTCGGTGACGCAAGGCCGCGACCATCACGTCCTTGTTCTGTCGCAAGAGCAGCGGTCCGCTGACCGCACCGACACCCAACGAGTCCACGACGAAGCTCGGGTCGCCCCGCTCCAGCGTCACGCCAAACAGCGTCACCGGCTTGACCGTGGTGGCGACGAACTCGAGTTTGTGGGCAGTGTCCGGCAGCGAAAACGGCGCGAATCCGGCCTCGCGAGTCGCGCCGTCGGTGTCCACCTGGGCGACGGAGCTGCCGTCCACCCGGATCTCGAACGCGCCGGCGTTGGGTTTTTTCAAGTAGTAGACGTCGAAGCGGCTGGCGCGTGTTCCGATCGGGGACGAGCTGTCCGCCGTGGCGACCCAGGTGACCGCGCCGCGCCGCTCGCTACGCGCCGCGATCCCAGCGAAGCCGTAGGCCGCGTCATGCGAAGGATGGGTGGAGACGGCGAAGGGTGTCCAGTCGAGCCGTTGGTGCCCGCTGCGGACGTCCATGTGCCGGTACCAGTTCCAGGGCCGCCCCAGCGCAATGTATCCATGCCCAGCGTCGCCGTACTTCTGCTGCAGCGTGCGCCGCATCTCTCCGGTGATCCAATCCATCGTCATGTTCGAGTCGCCGAACACCGCGATGCGGACGTGATCCTTCGCGCGGCCGCGGAGCAGACTGGCCACGCGCTCGCGGAACGGCGCCAACGCCTGCGCCGCGTCGACGATTGTCGGAACCGGGACGTCGAGCTTCGTTTCGATCAGCGCCGGTAGCTCGACCCGCAGCGCAGCGCACGTGGGCTGCGCTTGGGGCGGGGTGACGGGCGGCATCGCCTTGGCCTCGGGGGCCCGTGGCATGCCGGCATCCGCGGTGGGGTGGCCCACGTTTGCGGGGGGTGGGCTCCCGGAGCCGCAGCGCAGCGCGGTCGCGGCGAGCAGACCCGCGACGAGCAGTGGCGCAACTCCGTGGCGCGCGCGTTTGTGGGGAGCAGGGACTCCCATGTCCAGGCTCCGAGTCTACGCCGCCCGGTCGGCAAACACCCGGCGCAAGGCGCGAAAAGTCGCGGGCGTCGTGAGCGCCTGGCGGGCCCGCGGAGCCATGCGCAGCGCTCCGCAGCGCTCCCGGCTCTTGCCGGCCGCGCTCCCTCCGGCGTTCCCTTTTATCCGCGAGCCAAGCTATCTTGTGAGCGGTCGAGGATTTCGTTCACGGGTTCGGCATGCGTCAAAAACGAGACAAGATTTCGGCGAAATCCCGCGGCGCTGACCCGGAGCGCCGTGCGGGCATCCTCGCGGCAGCGGAGCGGCTGTTTCGCCACTACGGTCCGCTGAAGACCACGATCGGCGAGATCGCGAGGGAGGCGGGCATTGGTGTCGGCAGCGTCTACCTCGAGTTTGGCTCCAAGGACGACATCGTGGGGGAGCTGTCCGGCAGGCGCCAACACCACGTGCTCTCCGAGATGCAGCGCGCCGGCGCGCGAGGCGCCTTTGCCGAGCGCATCTGCCGAGCGCTCGAAGCGCGGGTCGTCGCGCTGTTCGAGCTCTCGCGACAGGGCGCTCACTCCTGCGATCTGGTGCTGTGCAGCGCGGCTGCAGTCAAGAGCGCGCACGGTCGGTTCAGGAATGACGAGCTGGCGTACGTCACCGAGCTGATCGAAAAAGGCAGACAGGCGGGTGAGTTCTCCGTGGACGATCCGGCGCGGGTGGCGCAGCTCATTCAGCGCGCTCACACCAGCTTGAGTCCGCCGTGGATCTTCGACCTTCGCCGCAACGATGCACTCGCGCTGTGCCAGGAGATGAACGAGCTGCTCGTGCGTGGGCTGCTGGTGCGGGCGGAAAACACGACGGGTCGAAGACGCGGGGCCTGAGCCGCGCGCGCGGACCGAGCGCCGCCGCTCGCGAATGATCTGTCCGGGGACGGGTTGACGAACTCGTGAACGAATTTACTTTCCGTTCACTGCTCATCACGGAGGTCCCTTGAAAACCCTGCGATCCGGAGCCTTGCTCCCAAATTCCTCGCTGCCCGTCCTGCCCCTGCGCTCCGGGGCGCTGTTTCCCGGCACCACCTTCAGCTTCAACGTCGGGCGGCCGCGTTCGCTGGCGCTGGCATTGTCCCTCCACGCCGGAGATCTGGTGCTGGTGGTCAGTCAGCGCCAGGGGCAGATGCGTGATCCCGCGTTCACCGACCTGCATCCCCACGGAACCGTTGCAAAGGTCATCGGCGTCGAGCGCCAGAACGACCGCGCCTACCAGCTCACCCTCGAGGGTCTCGACCGCTTCGAGCTCAGCGATCTGGAGACGACCGAGCCGTTCTGGAAGGGACACGCGAAGCTCGTCGAAGAGTCGCGAGAAGACGAGCCCGAAGCGCGCTTGCTCGCCGAGGCGCTCGCGAAACAAGTCGAACAGATGGTCAAGGAGTCCGGTGGGGCGCTGGACAAACTCCCGAGCATCGATGGCAGCCCGGGTCTGTTTGCGGACCGGGTCGCTGCGGGGCTGTTTCCGGACGCCGATGACGCCGTCGAGCTCCTGGCGACCTCGGATGTGGTCACGCGACTCGAGCGGGTGATTCAACTCTTGGCCCGCGCCAAGACTCTCAACGAGCTCAAACTCAAGATCGATCGGGACGTGCGCGAGCAGTTCGGGAAGAAACAGCGCGAGGTCGTGCTGCGCGAGCAGATCTCGGCAATCCGGCGTGAGCTGGGTGACGAGGACGGTGAGAGTGACAGCGAGCGCCTGCGCAAGCGCATCGCCGAGGCCGAGCTGCCGGAAGAGGTGGCGAAGGTCGCGGAGCGGGAGCTGCGCCGCCTCGACGCCCAAGGGGGTCAAGGGCCCGAGGCCAACGTGATCCGCAACTACCTGGAGTGGCTGGCGGACTTGCCGTGGAATCGCCGCGCCGAGGCCAGCCTCGATCTGAGCGGGATCTCGGCCAAGCTCGAGGCCGACCACGCAGGGCTCGATGACGTGAAGAAACGCATCCTCGAACACATGGCGGTGCACAAACTCTCGGGTAACCCCCGCGGCACCATCCTGTGCCTGGTTGGGCCGCCCGGCGTCGGCAAGACGTCGCTCGGTCAGAGCATCGCCGACGCGACCGGTCGCCCCTTCGTTCGCATTGCGCTCGGTGGCGTGCGGGACGAGGCCGAGATCCGAGGACACCGGCGTACGTACATCGGTGCGCTGCCGGGTCGCATTGCCCATGCCCTGCGCAAGGCAGGCCAGAAGAATCCAGTGATCTTGCTCGACGAGATCGACAAGCTCTTCTCCGGCTGGGGCGGCTCGCCAGAGGCGGCGCTGCTCGAGGTGCTCGATCCGGAACAGAACAAAGCCTTCACCGATCACTACCTCGAGGTGCCCTTCGATCTCTCCGAGGTGCTCTTCGTCTGCACGGCGAACACACTCGAGACGATCTCGGCGCCACTGCGCGACCGACTGGAGATCGTGGAGCTCAGCGGTTACACCGAACCCGAGAAGCTGGGCATTGCTCGCAGGCACCTGCTGCCCAAGCGGCTGCGCGAGGTCGGCCTGGCCGAGGGTGTGCTCGAGCTGACGGACGCGGCGCTCGGCGCGGTGGTGCGGGACTTCACCCGTGAGGCCGGCGTACGGCAGCTCGACCGGGAGCTCACCCGCTTGCTCCGCTCGGTCGCCCTGGACGTGGCCCGCGCGGAAGACTCGGCGCCGGTCGCGGTTCGGGTTGGGGCTGACGACGTCGAGCGCTACCTGGGGCGTCCCCGGTTTTCCAGCGATGTCGCCGAGCGTACCTCGGTGCCAGGTGTGGCCACGGGCCTCGCGTGGACGCCGGTGGGTGGCGACATCCTGTTCATCGAGACCTCGCGTATGCCCGGCAAGGGTCGGCTCGAGACGACCGGCAAGCTCGGCGACGTGATGAAGGAGTCGGCCCGCGCGGCGCTCTCTTACCTGCGCAGCCACGCGGCCGAGCTGGAGCTCGATCTGGAAGGCTTGGATGAGAGTGACTTGCACCTGCATGTACCGCAGGGCGCCGTGCCCAAGGACGGACCGAGCGCCGGCATCACCATCTTCACCGCGCTGGCCTCGCTCCTGTCGGGGCGCACGGTGCGGGCCGATACCGCGATGACCGGCGAAGTGACGCTGCGCGGTCGGGTGCTGCCCGTCGGTGGCATCAAGGCCAAGGTGCTCGCGGCGCATCGGGCCGGCATCCGCCGGGTGATCTTGCCCGAGAAGAACCGGCGCGACTTCGAGGACGTGCCCGAGGCGGTGCGTGCCGATCTGGAGCTGGTGTTGGTGAGTGACATGCGCGAGGTGCTCGCCCTAGCCCTCGAGGACACCCCGCATGTCCCGGCCCTGGATGCCTCTCCCCACGCTCCGCCGGCGCTGCTGGCGAGTTGAAGTCACATTCGACCGCCGAGACTATCCGAGCCACCAGCACCCGTCACAGGTGCGGAAGGTGGCTTCGTGACTGGTGCTGCGCTCGGTACTGGCGCTGCGCTCGGTGGCGGCTTGACGGAGGCAGCTGTCCTCTCGATGGGCGCTGGTCTGGGCGGCGCGGCGCCCTTCGCGACCGGCACCGTCCGAGGCTCTGCGCTCGGCGCGGCCGCGGCCGGTTCGATCGAGCTCACGGCTGGCTCTTCCGCCGGCCGCGGCGGCACCACGGACGACGCGACAGTGGGTTCCGCGCTCGCTCCACCGGTCGCCGCCGCGCTCGCGTCCGTCGTCGGCGCCGCGTCGTGCCGCGCGAAGACCGCCCACCCGCCAGCGCCGAGCACAGCCAGAGCGCCGAGTGCGACGTACGGGAGCCGCGACCGCCTCGAAACGCGTCCTGTCGCCTCCCCCAGCGGAATCGCCGTCGGATCGACGGTGCTGGCCGGAGTCGCCGGCGGCGATCCCTCGTCGGTTGAGGGCGGCAGCACCAGCACGGTGGAGGCGATGCCCGCGGTGGAGATCACGCGGGACACTCGCTCGACAGAAACGCTGGCTCGTTTGGGCGCGAACGGCGCGAGCGCGAGCGCGAGCTCAGCGACGTTCTGGTAGCGGTCTCGACGATCCTTGGTGAGGCAGCGGCGCACGACGGCCTCGAACCCAAGAGGGGTGTCCGGACGAAGGTCGCGGAGCGACGGAGGCTCGTGCCCTGCGATCTTCAGCACGAGCTCGGGGAGCGCATCCCCCTTGAACGGGACACGCCCAGTGACGAGCTCGAACAGGACCACACCCAATGACCAGATGTCGGTGCGGGCATCGACGTCCTTCGCCGACGTCATCTGCTCGGGCGACATGTAGTAGGGCGACCCCATCACGGCTTGTGTCGTGGTGAACCCGAGGTCGGCGCCGGAGCCACTCGGGACCGTCAGCTTGGAAATCCCGAAGTCGAGCACCTTCACCGAGAGCAAGCCGTCCCGTCTGAGGATGCAGAACAGGTTGGCCGGTTTCAGATCGCGATGCACGATGCCGATGGCGTGGGCCTCGGCGATGGCCTCGCACGCTTGCAGCACGAACTCGCAGGCCTGCTCGACGGAGAGCGCGCCGCGTTGCTCGAGCCAACCGGCCAGGTCACCCCCGTCGAGGAACTCCATGACCATGTAGGGCGCGCCGTTCTCGAGCTGACCCACGTCGGTCACGCGCGCGACGTGCTCGCTCTTGATCTTGACCGCGGCCCGCGCCTCGCGCTCGAAGCGCACCACGGCCTGTTGGTTGGTCAGCGCCGCGGGTAGCAAGAACTTGAGCGCGACCTTCTCGTCGAGCTGAATGTGGTGCGCGGCGACCACCACTCCCATGCCACCGACTCCGAGCACACGCTCGACTCGATACTTCCCCGCGAGCACGTCGCCTTCGCGCACGCCCGCCGAGGTGTTCTCCGCTTCGCTCACGGTACCCTCGCGCAACGAATCCCGTAGCCGCCCTCGCGCTTCTCTGGCACCCCATGCAAGCGAACCGAGCTCTGGGCGGTGAAGGTGTTGTTCAGGAAGTCGCTGCCGCGAGCCGCGCGCTCCGTCATCGGAGACAGGTGCCCGCAGTTGGTACACGGCAGAGGATAGGTCTCGGAGTACCAATCCTGCGTCCACTCGCGGACGTTCCCGGCCAGGTTGGCGTGTGTCCACTTGCCGTCACCCTTCGGCGACAGCGCGTCCACCCCGGCGATGCCCGTCGTCGGGATGCACCCGGCGAAGTTGGCGTAGCTGCAGTCGATCGTGCTCGATGACGCCGGGCTCGAGAACGGGTACACGCGCTGCTCACTGCCGCCGGCGGCGGCGTAGTTCCACTCGGCTTCGCTCGGCAGAAAGCCGCCGTCCCAGATGCAGAATGCAGACGCGTCGTACCAGGTCACGCAATTGATCGCGCTCCGGTCGGTCGACCCCGGCGCCGAGGCCCAACTGTGTTTTGCGTCGCAGGCGAGCGCCGCGTCCCAGGCCTGAATCGTCGTCGGAAGCTTGGCGTCCCAGCTCGCCTTTTCCCAGCCGACCTCGTAGGCGCCCCCCGCAGCGCCGTCCTTCAGCCCGCTCCCGCCGTTGAGGTGGTCGTGCTTGCCGGCGCCGTCATCGGGGCGCCAGCCGCCTAGCCACGCTTCGGCGAACTTCCGGAAACGCGCCACGCTGACCTCGTACCGATCGAGGCGGACCTCGCTCACGCTGGCCGTATACGTGGCGTTGGTGAAGTTGCCGCCGTCGTAGCTGCGCTTGAAAGTTCCGGCCGGCAGCTTCGGGCTGTCACAGCAGCTACCCCCGCCCGAGCCGCAGTCATCGATCCCCGCGCCCGTCCCCGCACAGCTCGGCTTCGTGACGCAAGCCCCGGCAAGGCAAGTGGGCGTCGGCGAAGCGCAAGCTTGCGGCAACTTCTTCCACGTGCCCTGCGCGTCGCACTGCTCGGGTGCGTTCACGTTGCAGCGCTTCTCGTCCGGGGTACACCCGCCGCCGCCGCCGCTGCCCGCCGTGCCTCCGCTGCCCGCGATGCCGCCCTGCCCGGCGCTTCCCGCCGCGCCCCCCGTGGGCACGCTGCCTCCGCTTCCGCCGGCCGCTCCGGTACCGATGGTCCCACCCTGGCCGCCGCCCGCGCCGCCGCTGCCCCCCGTCACGCCGCCGTCGGCGGCTCGCTCGTGCAAGCCGTCCAGGTCGAGGCCGGCAAGCGACGCGCAACCGGTCGTTGCGATGGCCAGGACGAGCCAGGGCCACGCGTGAGAGGCCGTCATGGCGTCCTCGCACAGCGAAATCCGACGCCGAACTTGCGATCCGTCGGAGCGTATCCGACGCGAAGCGAGTTGGTGATTTCCGTCGTCGACGTCGGCTGGAAGTAGCCGCCCCGGGTCATGCACCGCCCTGGGGTGGAGAGCTCGGCGCAGTCAGTGCACGGCGTGGCGTAGCCCGAGGTCGCCTGGAAGGGGGTTGGGAACGTGTCCAGGTTCCATTCGGTCACATTTCCGGCAAGGTCGAGCTGACCGTACTTGCCGACGATCGTGGGGAGGGAGCCGACCGTCGCGATTTCCGTCACGCCGGAACAGGCAGGACCGTTGAGGTAGCAACCGTAGATGGCCAGGTTCGTGTCCGGACCGGGCACCGTCTTGCCCCACGGGTACACGCGCTGTTCGGTGCCGCCGGCCGCGGCGTAGTTCCACTCCGCCTCACTCGGGAGAAACCCGCCGTCCCAGATGCAGAACGCATAGGCCTCGTACCAGGTCACGTAATTGATGGGCCGCTTCTCGTGGGGCCCTGCGCTCGTCGTCCACGTCTGGTACGCCGTACTCTGACTGAGGTTCGTGTTCCAGTCGGTCGTGGACTTGGCCAGTTTGTTCGACCACGCCGCGCGCCAGCCGTATTCCCAGGCGTTGGTCGTGGGCGCGACCAGCAAGCCCTTGCCGTCGTTCACGTGGATGTGCTTGCCGGACCCGTCGGCAGGAGCCCAGCCTGCGACCGACGCCTCGACAAACTTCCGGAAGCGACCCACGCTGACCTCGTATTTGTCGAGACGGAAGTCGCTGACCTTCGCTGGATGCGTACCGTCCACGAACGTGACGTTGTCGTAGCTTCGCTTGAACGTCCCGCCTTGCACCGGCAGGCTCGTGCAACAGCTCTCACCGGGGCCGCAATCGGTGACGCCAACACCGCTCGATTTGCAGCTGGTCGCGACGCAAACGCCGGCGGAGCAATTGCCGTCACCGGTGCACGCCAGACCGTCGTCCTGCCACACGCCACTGCCATTGCATTTCTGCGGCTGGTCGCCGTTGCACTGCAATGCATTGGGCGTGCAGCTCCCGCCGCTGCCCCCACCGCCGCCGCTGCCGCCGTTGCCACTCGTGCCACCGTTGCCACCGTTGCCACTGGTGCCGCCGCCGCCGCCGGAGGCGCCGCCCGAGGCCCCGCTGCCGCCGCTCGCTCCTCCGCCGCCGAATGCGCCGGTCCCACTGCTCGCGCCCGACCCGGCACCTCCGCCCGTCGTCCCCGCGTCATCTCGCGCGTGCAAGCCATCCAGGTCGAGACCTGCGATGGACGCGCACCCCGTGGCGGCGACGAGGAGCGCGAGAGCGTCGATTCCCCAGCGACTCAAGCTCAGAACTCCCGTACCAACGCCAGGCCGCCGCCCCCCGGACCGACGCGGGTCGACAGCGCAGTGCGTGGCGCGGCGCCGCCACTTCCCGAGAGCAGGAAGTACAGGCCGGCGCCAAGGCCCACCGCGCCGACTACGAAGCCGACGGTGCTCACCGTGGACAACGTTCGGGCCGACGAGGCCGCATCGAGGCCCTCGGCGTCGCAGGCTTTGCTCGCGTCGCAGTGCGAGTCGATCGTGCTCTTTTTGCTGAACACCATGGCGCCGGCGACCGCGCCCACCCCGACACCGACCACGCCGACGCCAATGCCGACGTAGCCGAGCACTGGACGCTTCGATGCCCTGTCGCGCTGAGCTCGATCTGCGGCGCTGGGTGTCGGCGCCTCGGGCCGCGTCTCGACAGGCGTCGGCAGGGGTTTCGCGGCTGGGGCCGCCCGGCTCACCGCGCCTGGCTCGACGGATACGCTCTCCAGCGCGCCCGGGGCGACGGTCACAGGGTACTTCCGGTCTTCTCGGCCGTCGGCGGACACCACGATCACATGCGCGCCGGGATCGATGGGTGCGGCCGTGCCCCAGAGCGGCTGCCCGATGGCCTGCCCGTCGAGCACCACTCGGAACCCGGCCGAGCTGCCGTCGGGCACCGAGATGGTCAGTCGTGCCAGGCCGGTTTCGAGCGCCACTGCTCGCTCGCGAGCCACACGCTCCCTCGCGTCAGCGCGGGCATGGGCGATCTCCGCCCCCTCCTTGAACGCCGCCCATGCGCTGGCCGTCTTGCCGGCCTTCTCGTAGCAGTCGGCCAGATGCAACAGCGTGCCGAGCTGGGGATCGAGGCGCTGGCTCTCGCGAAACTTCGGACAGGCGACCGCGTACGCCTTGTCCGCCATCGACTTCTGCGCGTCGTCGTACAGCTGGGTCGCCATCGCCTTGTCGTTCGCGCTCGGCTCGGCCAGCGCGAGGGTCGGGCTCAGCGCAACGAGCGCCAACGTCGTCGTGAGAAGCGTGCATCGTGAATTCAAGACCTGGACCTCCGAGCGCGGGCGCGGGTGCAGCTGCGAGAGCCCTCACCGCATCCGTCGTCCTTCAGGATACGGCGCAGGGGCTCGTTTGGTACAGCGAGACGTGGCGAGCCCGGGAAAATGCTTGGGATACGAAACGAGTTACCTGCCTCGGTCGCCCCGGCGGGCTCGCCTACGAGTCACAGCGGCGCACCCCGGGACGATGTCGGGTGTGCCGCGCGCTCACAGGCGTGGTCGAGTTTCCGCCCGACTGGAGCGCGTGAGTCACAGCGATGGCGCGTCGCGGGTTGCGGATCGCCGACAGCGCGCGGAAACACGCGCGGCACGCCCGTTGCAGTTCCTTTGCATGACCCAAGGAGCTTCCGATGGACTTGACCACTCTCGCGCGGGGGATTTCTGCGCGCTCTGGGCTCAAACCCGCCCCGATTTCCGTCGGCTTCGAGATCACCCATCTGTGCAACCTCGACTGCCAGTACTGCGATCGACACACGCCGCGGCCGCGGGAAATGACCAAGCCACAGATCTTTCGCGCGCTCGACGAGCTTCACCAGCTGGGTATGCGCCACGTCTCACTCGACGGCGGTGAGCCGCTCACCCACCGCTGCATCGACGAGGTCACGGCGTTCCTCGTACAGCGGCGTGTGCGCGTCTACATGAACAGCAACGGCATCCTGGTGCCGAAAAAAATGGCTACCATCCGCCTGCTGTCGAAGCTGAAGATCAGCCTGGACGGTCCGCGCGAGTGTCACGACGCCATGCGGGGCGACGGTGCGTTCGACAAGGCCCTGGAGGGTGCGCTCGCGGCGCGTGACGCCGGCGTCCGGGTCGAGCTGACCTGTGTCGTTGGTAGCCACAACGTCGGTCATGTCGGCGAGCTGGTCTCGCTGGCCGAAGAGCTGGAGTTTCCGGTGGTCTTTCAGCCGGCGCGCAACAGTCTGTTCCTGGAGAGTGCTCGGGATGGGAGCGCCTGGGCGTCGGACACCAACGCGCTCCGGCGCGCCTTTCGTCAGCTGGAAGCGCGCAAGCTCGCGGGCACCGCAGCCGTCGCCAATGGCTGGGCGAGCCTGCGCCATTTTCGGGCCTTCCCCGAGGACGCGAGCCTGCCCTGCGCCGCCGGCATCATCAACGCGACGCTCGACCCTGAGGGCAACCTGTTTCACTGCGGGCAAGTGCTGCGCCGAAGCACCGCGCCGAACGTGGTCGAGCTCGGTGCGCGGGCGGCGTTCGAGCAGTTGAAGCGTGGTGGCTGCGGGCAGTGCTGGTGCGCCCGCGTGGTCGAGGAGAACTACGCCTGGGGAGGGCGGGTCGGACACATGCTGCCGCCCCTCGGGGTCGATGTCGGCGAAGACCCCGCTCGTCCCGAACCTCGTCGCCTGAAGGTGGTGGCGTGATGCTCGGGCAGCGTGCTCGTCGGAGCTCCCCTGCGTCCGCGCTGCGACTCGTGCCCGAACCGGGTGTGAGTGCGCCGCCGAACCTCGCGGTGTCCATCGACTGCCGTTACGTGCGCGAACGGCCGAGTGGCATTGGTGCGTACGTGCAGGCGCTCGTGGACCGTGTGCCGAGGCTCGCGCCGGGCTCGCGCTTCCAGCTGTGGGTCGACCCACGCGCGGCGCGCCCGCTGTCGGCCGAAGCGAACGTCGGTGAGAGTGTCGTAGCGGCCCCGGCCAACGGTCTGATGACGCTCACCATGCCGTCACGTCTGGTGAACCTGGACGACTCGGATGTGCTGCACGCACCCTTCAACATTCTGGGCCGCGGGGTGCAATGCCCCACCGTGGTGACGGTTCATGATCTCATGTGGCTGGAGTCGCCGGCGGATGCCGAGGGGCTGTCCGCGGTCACGCCGTTCAAAGCCGCGTTCTATCGAGACGGGATCCTGCGTGCGCTCAGGAGCGCGACGCGGCTGATCGCAATCTCCGAAGCCACCGCGCTCGCCATCGCGCGCGTCGAGCCTGCGGCTCGGACGCGGACTCGTGTGATTCACCACGGGGTCGAGTCGCGCTTTCAACCCCCGGCGTGCCGCGAGACGGCGCGGGCTCGCGCGCTCGCAAGCCTGGGCATCCGCGGCCGATATCTGCTGGTCGTGGGTCAGAACACTCCCAGCAAGAACCACCGGGCAGTGCTCGAAGCGTTCGCCGCGGCGTGTCTGCCCAGCGACGTGCACCTGGTGATGTTGCAGCGCCTGTACCGCGGGCGGCGTTTTGGGGTGCTCCGTTCGACCCCGCTCGACGAGCGCGCCGAAGCGCTCGGGATCGGCGCTCGTGTCGTGTTTCCCGAGCGCCTCTCCGACGGCGCGCTGCTCGAGATCCTGCAGGGAGCGGAGGCGCTGGTGCAGTTCTCCAAACACGAGGGTTTCGGTATGCCGGCATTGGAAGCGTTGGCCTGCGGCACGCCGGTCGTCGCGAGTGACATCCCGCCGCTGGTCGAGGTGCTCGGACGGGCGGCCCTGCACGTGCCCCTGAACGTGTCCGAGCTCGCGCGGGGGCTGCGTCGTTTGTCGAACGACGACGTGCTGCGGGCGGAGCTGGGAGCACGTGGCATCGAGCGCGCTCGGAGTTTTTCCTGGGATCGCTCTGCCGCGCTGCACCTGGAGGTGTACCGAGAGGCAGCCGAGTAAGCGGCTCGCGGTGGCGCCTCACGCAGGCACGCGAGTCGGAGTGCTGCCGGTCACACCCTCGACGAGGCGTTGCACGCGCGTCCGGATGTCTTCCCAGAGCAACGCTGCCAGGCCCCACCAGGGGGCGATCCACAGGAGTACAGAGTTGAGCAAGGCGTAGTGTTCGAGGACCCAGCCCACGAAATCGCCGCCGATTTTGGGGCAATGAGGCTCCCTCCGCAGCTCATGGATCTCGAGACAAGGCGAGTCCACATCGCCGGGATCGTCCACGAGGCGTACGGCGCGTGGATGGCCTCGGTGGCGACGCGGTGTTCTTCCCGGCGCTGGTGTTCGGCTGGCTCAGGGCTCGTCAAAGCAGAGCGCCGGCAGCTTCTGAGCTCCGGGTCGCACCTGGGTTCCCTCCCCTTCAACGATCGAGCGCTTCCCGCACCTTGCGCAGCAGCAGCCCCGGCGTGATTGGCTTCTGAACGAAGGCGACGCCGGCAGCGAGCACGCCATGATTCACGATCGAGTGGTCCGTGTAGCCAGACATGTACATCACGGTCATGTCGGAGCGCACTGACAGGAGCCGCTCGGCTAGCTGGCGCCCGCTCATGCGTGGCATGACAACGTCCGTGAGTAGCAGATGAATGCGCTCGCGGTGCGCTTCGCACACCAATAGCGCTGCGCCTGCGTTCTCCGCGTCGAGCACCGTGTAACCCGCGCGCCGCAAGATGGTGCGCACGAGCCCGCGCACCGCGTCCTCGTCCTCCACGAGTAGAATCGTCTCCGAACCGCCGCGTGCCGGCTCTTTGGGATTCGGTGGCTGGGCGGTGGTCGCGAAAGCCGCCGCGCGCGGCAGATAGATCTTGAACGTGGTCCCGTGCCCCGGCTCGCTATAGACCCAGATCGTACCGCCGATCTAATGCACGATGCCGAAGACTATGACCAGCCCCAGCCCCGTGCCCTTGCCCTGCTCCTTCGTAGTGTAGAACGGCTCGAAAATCCGCGCGCGTGTCGCCGTGTCCATGCCGATGCCTGTGTCGGTGACTGCGAGCATGACGTAGCGTCCGGGCGCGACGCCGAGGTGTTTCGCAGCGAACTCGGCGTCCAAGTCCACGTTCGAAGTCTCGATCGTGAGCTTTCCTCCCTCGGGCATGGCGTCACGCGAATTGACCACCAGATTCATGAGCACCTGCTCAATCTGCCCGACGTCGGCCAGGACGTAGCCAAGGCCTGGCGACGTGCCCAGCGTGAGCTCGATGTCTTCCCGGATCAGGCGACCCAGAAGCCTCCGCAGTCCCATGAGGGTTTCATTCAGGTCAAGGACGCGTGGTGCGAGCACCTGCTTTCGACTGAACGCGAGGAGCTGACGTGTGAGCAAGCTGGCGCGTTCCGCCGCACTTCGCATTTCCCCGAGATCGTCCCGGAGCGGATCGCCGGGTTTCACGTCCTCCAGAATCATGTCCGCGTAGCTCAGGATGACGGACAAGAGGTTGTTGAAGTCGTGCGCAATGCCACCTGCGAGTCGCCCGACGGCCTCGAGTTTCTGCGCCTGGCGGAACTGGTCCTCCGTCCGGCGAAGTGCCTCGGCCATCTTCTTCCGTGGGGTTATGTCCTCCGAGATCCCCAGAAGGTGCGTCGGCGTGCCTCGTCGGTCACGGATCGCGATCTTGATTGTCCGGAGGTAGCGTTCACCTTGCGGGGTCACGATCGCCTCCTCGGCCACGCAGATGGGTGAGCTCACCGCCAAGGCCTCGCGATCCTTCGCCTGGAAGAAGTCGGCTTGCTCCTCCGTGAAGAAATCGCGGTCGGTCCTTCCGAGCAGCACTTCCCGCCCGATCCCCAGCAGCTCCTCGCCTGCCTTGTTGATGCGCTCGAATCGCAGCTGCTGTGCCTCTTTCACGAAGATCATCAGCGGGATGTTCTCGACGATCGAGTCGAGAAATGCAGTCGTGCTCTGCAGGTCTCTCTCGATCTTTGAGCTAGACTCCTCCGCGCCAAGACCCACGCGGCGCTGCAGCTCCTCGAACTCGACTGCGACCCGGAGAAACGCCGCCAGATCTCCGGGGCTGATGCCTCGGGACAGGCGCACGCTCACCGGATACGACAAGTGAACGAGAATCGAGGTCTCGTCACGCCCAACCACGATGCAATCGTCGTGCGCATCGGCGTCATCAGCGACCACCAGTCCGTTCGCAGTCAGCGCCTCGACGTAGGCGGTCCTCTCGTCCGAGGATGGGGCATCGAAGAGAACGATCCGTGTCGGCACGCCAGTCTATTTGCTGCGTTTTCGGGTTCCGGCCGCGCCGAACACGCCAGAACGCGAGGCCTCCGGCGCCACACGGCCGGCCGGTCAGTCCGGCCGCTGCCGTTGGGACGGATTCACGCCGGTCGAACGCTTGTACATGCGCTGGAAGCCGCTGACGTCGGAGAAGCCGACAAGGAAGGCGATCTCCGTGATCGAGAGCCGCCCCTCGGCGAGCAGATGTTCGGCAAGCTCCTGGCGCCCGGCGTCCACGATCTCTTGGTGAGTCGTGCCGTTCTCGGCGAGCCTGCGCTGGATGGTGCGGGCCGATGCATGAAGCGCGAGAGAGGTCGTACGCAAGCTCGGCGGAGCACCCGCACGGAGCGTCCGGGAGACGGCCGCCCGGACCGTTTCGACGAAGGATCCCGCGGCCGGAACACGCGATAGGATCTCGCTCATGTAGCGTTCCAGGACCGCGAGAACGCCGGGGTTGGCTGTCCCGATGGGAATCGCAAGGTCGGTCACGGAAAAAGTGAGCTGCGAGAATGGGCGGCCGAAGCGCACCGGACAGCCGAACACCGCTCGGTGGCGTGTCGTATCAGTTTGTGCGGCGTGCGCGAAACTGACCTCGCTCGGCGCGAGGTCGCGGCCGGTGAGCTCGCGCGCACGGAGGTGCAGGAATGCGAGGGCCGCCTCGACTTCGGGGGCAGGTGTTCGATGGATGCGTCGCAACCGAGCACTACGCCCGACGACCTCGTGGCTGATTGCCCATGCATCCGACAGCACGCGATGAAAACGGACCAGTTGGTCCAGCGCCTCGCCGAGGGTGCTGCTGAAGCACCACGCATAATCGAGGACGTCGTACGCTCCCATCTTTGCCTGTTCGGCGACGTTCAAGCCGAAGTACGGGTCGCGCGCCTGCAGGTCGGCCTGGATCCAAGCATGAGAGCGGCTCGCCTCGGGGATACGGAGATCGAAATCGTCGAGCTTGGACGCCGACACGCCGATGTCACGGAGGATCCCATCGACGTCCACGCCCCTCGTGCGAGCGTACTGGAGCATCGGTCGCAGCTCCACCACGCTGGCGGTCCCCTGCTGTTTCCACGGTCGCACCTTGGTTGCCCGTTGCACCAGGCGATTGTACGCCGACGCGGGGCTCAGCGACGACCTACGCGCAACCGCCCCAGGCGGCTCAGATGGCGATCGGTCCGGGCCAACGTCGCATCCAGCTACGGCGTCGTGCACGTTCGCGCCAATTCGAATCGTCACGCTCGATCCGCGCCGAGCCGGCGATGAGTTCGTCGATGCGTGCCTCGAGCTGCTGCACGACCTGCGCGTCCTCGACGATGACCATCAGCTCGCTCTCCCAATAGGCCGAGGTCACGTCGAGATTTGCACTGCCGACGGCGCATCGCGCGCCATCGATGGACATGATTTTCGCATGAACGTGCGGGAAGACCCGGCCGAGCGCGGGGTGCCAACCCGCTACCCCTTCGAGCGCAAAGAAGAAAGCCTCACCGCCTGCTTCAACGATCGGATCCAATCGCGAATGCACGAACTCCGTGACCGTTGCTCGCGCGAACGACCACGGGCCCGTGAACGGCGTCTCGTTGTGGCGCGGGATGACATGACCGGTCAGCGCGCGCACGCGAACGCCTCGGCGAATCGCACGCACGAGCGCGTGCTGGAGCTCGAGCACGTACGGGAAGCCATTCACGGCGCGGATCTGCGAGCGCGCGCCGTCGATGAGCTCGAGGTACGCCTCGAGAGTGCGCGCGTCGCGTAGGCCGTGGTGGTCGACGACCCGAACTTGGACCGTTCCCGCGGGCGAACAGGGGAGCAGGGCGAACGGCGCGCCGCCGGCGCTCGTCCACGCCTGGAGGAACGACTCCGCGATGGGCGTCACCGCGGGCCCCTCGATGCGCACGCCCCCGTCCAGCCAAGGCACCCGGCGCCACGACGTCGTAGTTTCGAGCGAGACTTCGTCGAAGCCGGTGTAGTACTCGTTCCCCAAGTTGCGTCCGCCCACGAGCGCAACCCGTTCGTCGACGACGACGAGCTTACGATGGTCGCGCTGTTTGATGTCCGCCATGGTCGGCACGCTCGCGACGGGTCGCGAGGCGCGCACCTCGACGCCACGGCGTTGGGCCATGCGAGCGAGGAGAGGGTTCTCGCTCCCGAACGAGCCATGCATGCCGTGCAGCGAGTCGACGAGGACGCGTACGACGACCCCCCGGGCTCCCGCGTCGGCGATCGCCGATTCGATCGCAGCGCCGACCTCGTCACCCTGTGCCATGTACACCTGCACGTTCACCGAATCGTCGCTCTGCGCGATAGCGTCCAGAAGCCGCGCGCGAGCGAGCTTGTTGTCGAGCTCGATGTCGACACGATTGCCCGCAACCGCCACGCTGGGGTCATCGCGCACCAGCGCTTCGGGGGCTGGAAGACCCGGATGGAAGAGCGAGACCACGTCGTAGCCTGCCGAGCGCAGCCGCGCGCCGACCCGACCCAGGCGAACCGCGTCGTTGGCTTCGGCGACGTCGAATGCAACGCCCTCATCGAGCACGGCGCGCGCGTCGATGACACACGTCGGCAAGTCTACGGCGCGAAGGCGTTCGCGGATCGCGGAGACGCGTCGCGTCGGCCTCATGCGCACGCCGAGCGGCTCGAGATCGGAAACGCTGGCGACTTCACGCTGTCGCTCGAGTTTCTCGCGACTCAGCTCCGCGTCGAAGAGCGCAACCCGACGTACGGGGCGGAGGATGGCGAAGCGCTGGTCGATCACTGTCATGGCGTCGACCGCAACGCCGTCGTCGATGGACGCGATGCCGAGCGTCGCGGTGGACGGCACGACGAGAGCGTCGAGCTCGCCATCGTTCGTCGTGAGGAGCGTCTCGATGGTCTGCCCGCCCGTGACCAATGCGAGCCGGCGGCCGGCGGCCGGCGACAGCCCGCCTCCCACGGTGACCTCGTCGACGTGGACTCGGACCCGTCCCCGGAGCTCGATCGCGTCGCACACGTCGAGCGAGGGACCTCTGGGTCCCGCGGGCGTGGGAACGACCAGCACGGGCGCGGGCCAATCGTACGCGATGAGCAGCGGGGCTGGGACCCGCGCGAGCACGATCAGATCGACCCGCCCGGCGCTCGCGGCGACCGCCAGCGCGCTGCGCAGCGAAGTTGCGGCGTGAGGTATCAACGTCGCGCGCGCCCGAACGCCCAGCACGTCCAGAGCGGACGCAATCTCGCCAACTCCCATCTCCGGCGCACCGGCGATCGAGAGCGTCCACGACGGCGAGGCCTGCTCGCGCAAGAACGCGGCGATTGCGGATCGAGATCGCCGACCGAGCGCGGCGCAAAAGACATGCGTCACACCAGCGTGGTTTCCGCCGGCGGGCCAGAGCAGCGCGACGCCGGCGCGTTGCGCCGCGGCCGCGACGAGGCGCGCGCAGGCCAGCGACGCCCCTCCTACGACCAACAGATCGGCGGACTCGGTCCTTGCCAGCTCCGCGAGCGCTTCCAACGGGAGGTGTGGCGCGTGGTACGCGGCCACCTGCGGCGCGAAGGAGTTCGCCACTTCTCGCCATCCAGCCAGCGATTCGAGCACTCGCTCGCCGGCCACGATGACGATGCTACTGAGCGTGGGCGCCACGCTCGCGAGCGCCGAGAGTACATGGGTCGGCTCCCCGATATGATCGACGAAGACCAGCGCGCGCCGGAAGTTCGTGCGCGTCGACCGGGACATGCTTGCGCCGTCACGCATGCGTGGGCTTCCACGCTCCAACGAACCGCTGAGGGCGAACGTCGAGGACGGCGTGGGCAACGGTGGCGGCGGCATCGCCGATGTCAACGAGACCCTCGCTCACGAGCCGGCCCCCGAGAGATGCTCTCGCGCGCCGCGGGCCTCTGGCAGCGAGTGTCCACCAGCGGCAGGCGAGCCCGTGGACGTCAGGGGAGACGCGCGTTGGGCAAACGAATTGCAAAATTCCACCAAGCCGAGCGTACGCGCTTGGAGCCGCTTGTCGAGATCACCGGTGAACCCTCGCCCCCGCCGCTGGTCGAGGTGCTCGGACGGGCGGCCCTGCACGTGCCCCTGAACGTGTCCGAGCTCGCGCGTGGGCTGCGTCGTTTGTCGAACGACGACGTGCTGCGGGCGGAGCTGGGAGCACGCGGCATCGAGCGCGCTCGGAGTTTTTCCTGGGATCGCTCTGCCGCGCTGCACCTGGAGGTGTATCGAGAGGCAGCCGAGTAAGCGGCTCGCGGCCGCGGTGAGCGGCGCCTCACGCAGGCACGCGAGTCGGAGTGCAGCCGGTCACACTCTCGACGAGGCGTTGCACGCGCGTCCCGATGTCTTCCCAGAGCAACGCTGCCAGGCCCCACCAGAGGGCGATCCACAGGGGCACACCCCCGAACCAACCGAGCCGGTAGGCGTGGAGGTGCCCGACGTTGATGTAGAGCGCTTCGACCAGGGGCCCGAGCAGCATCACCGCTCCGACCAGGGTGATGCGTCGGCGGTCTGGACGGGCAAACACCAGCACCGCCAGCAGGGCGACTGCGAACGGCAGCCAAGACCACAGCGGGTGCGCGAAGGAGCGATAGATGGACTGCCGTGTGAGCACCACCAGCGCGACCAAGAACGTGAGTCGGAGAGCGCCCCCTTCGAAGCGCCGCCGACCGACGAACAGCGCGCCGTTGGCGGGCGCGAGTTCGAGGCGGTGGTAATGGAATACACTCACGAAGAAGCGCAAGATCATGCCCCAGAAGAGCAGCATCCAGATCGGGATGTGACTGACCCCGGGCAGGTCGGTGGGCACAGTGTAGTCGTAGATGCGGTAGCGCGTGACGGAGCTCCAGTCGTTGAACGCGCCCACCACCGTGCACACAGCGTAGAAGAGCACCTCACCGCGCCGGGTGATGTCTCGCTCGCGGTCCGGTAGCGCCATCCAGAGCGCGAGGCGGGTTGCGAGCACGAGCGGCACGAGCCAGCTCATCAGCGCGAGGTCCTGGCTCGCGAGGCAGATCGCGACACTCACCGCGACGATGGCGGCGGTGTCGATGAAGAACGCGCGATCGCCGAGCGTGCGCATGCTCAGGCCCTCAGAAAATCCCGCACCGCACCCAGCAGGCTGCGTGGGTGCATCAACCCATGCAGGTATTCGTCCGTCGTGTAGTTCTGCGCCCAGGCGCAGTCACCGCCACACTGTTCGGGCCCTGGACCGTGGAAATCCCGCGGGTCGTGGCGGCGGGTCGCCTCGTCCCAGAGCGCGTCGACGTGGTCGAACGCCAGCACGTCAATCCACTCCGGCTCCACGTTGACCGCCGCTTTGCACGGCCACGCCAGCCGCCCGTCGTGGTCGACGTGGGGTTTGAGCGTGTTACGACACTCGAAGGGTTCGGCCCGGAGCAGGCGCTCGAGCATGCGAAGCGAACCGCTGATCTTCGCGCCACCGCGCTTCTCGGCCAGGATGTGGGCGACGAGCTCGGAGTATTCCGGGTCCGCGAGCACGGCGCCGTCGACGCGCGGACCGGCGTTCTTCGGGACGGGACAGAACCAGATGCCGAGATCTTGGCAGAGGTCGAGCACCGCGCGCGCTTCGGCGAGCCGACCCGGTTGCAGCACGGCGTTCACCATCAGCTTCACCCCAGCGCCCTCCGCGAGCTCTCGGAGCATGAGCAGATTTCGGATCACGTCCTCCGGGTGTGGGGTCCGCCACATGTCGGCGAGTAGCCCGAGGTCGAGGGCGTCGAGGCTGACGACCAGAATGTCGACGTCGGCCAGGAACGTGGCCCATTCGGGTTTTGCCAGCAAGCGGTGCAAGAGGCTGCCGTTGGTGTTGACCACGATCGGATAGAACGCGAGCTCCCGTGCGCGGCGCGCGAGCCGCGGCAGGTCCTTTCGCAGCGTCGGCTCGCCGCCGGCGAAGTAGACGCTGCTCGCTCGGGTGCGCATCACCGACAGCAGACGCTCGCCGCGCTGGGTATCGAGCTTGCCGTGTCCGTCGAGCTCCGGATAGCGCGCGCCCCGGTGATCGTCGCAATAACTGCAGGAAAAATTGCACGGACGCAGGGTCGTCCAGATGAAATAGAGCGGCAGCAAGTCTTCGCGCCCCGCCCGCGCCCGCGAGCGGTTCTCGACGTAGCTACGCGCGGCGGTGGCGTAGGACAGCGCGCGGCGTCGCCACTCTTCCGGGCCTCGTACCGGCGCGGTGAGGGTCGGACCAAGGCTCGCTGCGAGCGCCCGGGCTTCGCGGGCCAGCCGCCCCCAGGTCGGATGGCCTGGCTTCGGCTGATAGCGTCGAAAGTCCGGTAGCTGCTCCGGAGTTGCGGCGGCGTACTCGCGCCAGGGGTCCGATGAGCGTTTTGTGGACAACGAGACGAGGCTGTTCATGAGAGCACCTCTGCTTTTTGAATCGGCAAGACCGCGCCGAGGGCGCCGAGCGATAGTTTGGTGAGCAGCTCCACGGCGTCCGCGCGCTTCAGCTTTTCGCCGAACACGTAGCGAAGCCCGACGCGCATCCACATGCCGAGCAGGGCGTGGGCCACGAGCTCGGGCTCGGACAGGACCGTGCCATGGGCGGCAGCGAAGGCCGTCAAGCGGTCTGCCAGGAACTGTGCGACGGGTGGGCTGATGCCGTCGCGCAGTGCTGGCAGCCCACCGCCATCGCCCACGCGCTCGGTCAGCGCCCCGAGCAACTCCCGCTCACGCTTCCAGTGATCGAGGCAAACCTCGGCGAGGCGGCGGGCGATCGCGTCGGGGCCTGACGACTCTCGCTCGTGGTAGGCGCGCTCGAGGCGCAGCACGAGCTGGTGATTGAACTCCGCGAGCAGGTCGTCGACGAGGGCTTCCTTCGTCTCGAAGTGTACGTAGAAGGTGCCGTGCGCGACCCCGGCGCGCCGCGCGATGTCACCGACCTGGGTGGCCCGGAATCCCTGATCCGCAAAGCAATCGAGGGCCGCCCGCTTGAGAGCCGCTCGGGTCTCTAGCTTGCGCTTTTGCCGGGAGTTGACCAGTTCTTTGGGTGACACGCAGTCAGTGATAGCAAGTCATCGAACGCCGCGCAAGGGGCCTGGGGTCGATTTCGCGTGGGCCACGCGCCCAAGCTCACGGCACCAGGTAGAGCGGCGACGACCCGACGGACACCGACAGCGCGCCCCCCACAGGCACCGCGACCGTCGCTCCGAACAGGTCCTCGGCATGTCGAGTCTCAGCCGACAGTTGCAGCGAGGTCGGTTCGTTCGCCAGCTGCCACAGCGCAGTCACGCGCCCGCTCGGACCCTCGAAGTCGAGCGCAAACTGCCCCGCGCTGGGGTCATGAAATGCGCCGACCTGCGACGCCCCGAGCGGCAACACGTCTGCGCCCAGGGTTGCGAGCCGCGCGAGGGCATCTCGAGCGGGTTTGTTTGCGATCACTCCGTTCGGGTCGTCGGAGCCGAAGCGATACAGGCCGAAATCATCCTCCGGTGGAAACGTGCCGTGGTTCGGCCCATCCGCCAGGTTGAACCAGCACAACGGATCGGCGCCGACGGCCGCGCCGAGCAACACCGACCGGGCGAGAAACGCGGCTTGCACGCCCTCGTCGACCGCTCCGAACGAGGGCCAACCAAGCTCGGTGACCGCGTACGGTAACGGGTTCACCGCGTAGCCATCGAGCACCGCGTGGAGATCTGCGAACATTCCGCCGAAGCCGCGCTCCGGGGGCGTGTCCACCTCCGGCGCCGCAACGGGCGGGTAACGTGGATACGGGTGGATGCCGAACGCGTCCACACCCGAGAAGGCGCTCGGCGTCGCGCTGAGCATGTCGGAGGTGAACTCGAGGGCGCCGTTCAGGACCTGCGAATGAAAGAACAGACCTGCCGACACAACCTGACAGTCGGCGCACTCGGCATGCAGGGCCGCCGCGGCGCTGGCCATCATCACCGCGTATTTCGCTGCGTCGCCGTTGAGCTTGGGCCGGAAGAACCGCCAGCCAGCGTTGGGTTCGTTCCACAACTCCCAGCGCCTCACGCGGCCGGCAAAGTGGGACGCCAAGGCGCGGGCGTAGGTGGCGTAGTCGTTCGGGTCGTCCGGTGGGTAGCGGGTGTCGGCCGTGGTGAGGGAAGAAGCCCAGGGTGTGCCGTAGGCGATGATGCCGAGCACTTCGAGCCCTGCCGCGCGCGCGGCATCGACCGCCGGGTCGAGGGCGCTGAAGTCGAAGGAGCCCTTCTGTTTTTCGATTTCGGCCCAGGGAAAATCGAGACGGATCACCCGGACTCCCGCCGACACCAAGAGCTCGAGCTGGCGCTTGCGAACGGCATCGGCCGCGGCCCCCGCGCCGCGGTTGAGCCCGCCGGCGACGCACAACCGTTCAGCGAGCGGGCGACCGCCTCCGACGAAACGGTAACTCGCTGGTGCGCTGCCGATCGCTTGGTCCCGTGCCAGGCAACGCGCGTCATCGCCGGCTTCGAGCTCGAGCTCTCGCACGCGTCCGACCGCGCAAACCTCGGTTACCCCGCAGTCGTCGTCGGTTGCGCAAACCCGGCCGGGTTCGGTCTGTGCCTGTCCGTCGTCGTTGCTACCACAGGCGAACAGCAGCGTGGCCGCGAGCACCGCGCTCGACCGGCGCGTGATCGCCATCGCCGCGATCACCGCTCGCCTGCCGCCACGCGGCCGCTCGCACGCCAGACACGCCCGGGTGAGCGCAGAGCCGCAAGGTGCGGGGCCGCGCGCTCCACGGAGATGGACACGGCCTCGCCGAAGCTTGCCTCCGCAAAATACTGCTCGACCGCGCCAGTGCTCGAAAAATCCTCTCGGATGCCGCGCCCGCGGGTGACGAGCCAGATCCCGCCGCGCAAGAGCTTGGCAGCAGCGGCTACCGAGCTCCCTCCCTCGGCGGCACGCAGATCACACAAAAACGCGCCGCGCCCGTCGAGCGCGTTGCAGATGCTCCGGGCCACGCGCGCCCGCTCCGGCAGCTCGAAGTAGCCGAGCACTCCCTCGGCGATCACGATCGGTCGCTGTGCGCCGTGCAGAGCCTTTTTCAGCCAAGCTTCGAAGTCCGACCCGAGCACGTCGACGGCCTCGTGACGCAGGCGCCCGCTCGCGCGGTTGCGGACGGAGGCCGGCACCCGCGCGGCGATCAGCTCGCGTTTGGCTGCGACCATGTGGGGCAGGTCGAGCTCGATGTAGTCGACGCCCCGATCCGCGGACCAGGTGAGGCCTCGGCGGGACAGGCCCGCGCCGATCTCCACGATGCGATCGGGCCGCTCTTCGTCGAGGGCGTGCTCGATGCAGCGGTGGCGCAGCTCCAGGTACTGCGACATCGAGGGCAGCGTCGGGTGAACCACCGCGACCCATTCACCCGCGGCGCGAAACGACCAGAAGAGCCGGCGGCCCCTGGACGTGGCGAAGTGCTCGGCGTGCGGAAACCCAAGCCGGTGCCAGACGTAGGCGGTGTAGTGCGCGGTCGGCGCGATTTGAGCGAGGGACATGGGGTGGGCCACGAGAACGCGGGGAAGGTCGCGTGCGCCGCCTGCGTAGCAGGGTCCGGAGCGGTCGTCAGCGACCCGGTCACGGATGCAACCCCCAGCGACGGATTCTGCTCGCATCGACGCCGAGATCGCCGCAGCGGCGCCCCCCCTCGTGGCAGTCATGGCGGGGCGCATCGTGCTGCTCCTGGGCGTGTTCACGTTGCTCTACGCCGTGCAGTCCCTGAGTAATCTGCGGTTCTTCTCCTGGCACTGGGTGATGCCTGCACTGCTCTTGCCGGTTGGAGCTGCCAGCGCCGCCGTCGGCTGGAAATTGTCCCGCGCCCGGGGTTGGGCGGCCATCGCCGGCTTCGTGCTCGCTGCGCTGACGGCGCTGCTGGTCGGAGCCTTCACCGTGGTCGCGCTGACCTGGGGTTACTTCTCGTTGCTCTCGGTCATGGTGGAGCTGGCCGCGCTCGTTGGCGGTCTGATGGCCGCGCTCTCGATTGGAGTCTGCCAGCGCACGGACCGCGCCCGAGCGGTGCTGGCCAAGGATGGCCTCGACCTGGGTGTGTGACGCTCAGGCGCGCTTGGCGCCGGTGATGACGATGGCCTCGAGCGGCGCGTCTTTGGTGAACGGACCGCGCGCGCCCGTCTTCACGGCCTTCATCCGTTCGACCACGTCCATGCCGGCGCTCACCTCACCGAACACGGTGTATCCCCAGCCGGCGTCGGTCTTGCCCTTGTGGTCGAGCGATGCGTTGTCCTTCACGTTGATGAAGAACTGGGCCGTCGCCGAGTGCGGATCACTCGTGCGCGCCATGGCCAGCGTGCCGCGCAGATTCTTGAGGCCATTGTCCGCCTCGTTCTCCACCGGCGCGATCGTCGGTTTGCGCTCGTAGCTCTCCGTGTAACCGCCGCCCTGCACCATGAAACCATCGATGACACGATGAAAGATGGTGCCGCTGAAGTGCCCCGAGTCGACGTAGTGCAGGAAGTTCGCCACCGATTTTGGAGCGCGAGCCTCGTCCAGTGAGAGGGTGATGCTGCCGAGATTGGTTTCGAGAACGACCGTCTGTGCCATGCGCGGACTCTAGACTCGACCGGGGCGGTGTTGCCACGATCAGATCGCGATCCCGGACTCCGGCGGGCGAAAGTGACGCGCAAAATCCCGTGCGGACGCGCGCCGGCCGGCGGCGGCTCAAGCGTCCAAGCAGAACGTCGCGAGCAGCGCGGCGGTCTCCGTGGCGCGCTCGGTCGGGAAATCGTGCCCGGCGCCGGGTAGAAATTCGAGGCGGGCGCCGGGGATCTTGCGCGACAAATAGCGTGAGTTCTCGGCGTCCAGCAGGCGGTCAGCGTCGCCCGTGATGAGCAGTGTCGGCACACGGAGGCCCGAGATGCGCTGACTCGTGTCGTGCCGCGCGGCGGCCAGCAGCTGAAAGATCACCCCACGCCGACTGGGCGGCGATTGCCTCGCGATCTCCAGCCACTCGTCGAGCACCTCGGGGTGTTGGTCCAGAAAATCTCGGGACAAGATCAGCTTGGCCGACTCGCGGATCGCTCGTTCGGCTGGCAGGCGCATGACTCGGACGAGCTCGAGCGCGGTGCGCCAGGGGACGGACTTGCCCGTGCCGCCGCCGGCGCGTGTGCATCCGAGCACCAAGCGCCGAACCCGCTCTGGGTGGCGTAAGGCGAGCTCCTGCGCGATCATGCCGCCGAGCGAGATGCCGAGCACGTTGCTCTGCTCGAGCCCGAGCGTGTCGAGCACGGTCGCCGCGTCGTCGGCCATGTCGGCTGTGGTGAACGGGCGCAGCGGGACGTCACTCTTGCCGACGCCGCGATTGTCGATGAGCACCAGGCGGAAGCGCTGCTCCAGCTCGCCCACGATGCGGCCCCAGTGACGACTGGTGCGGGCAAGCCCGCGGATCATCAACAGCGGCGCCGAGCTGGGCTCGCCGCGCAGGGAGAACGCGATGCGATGATTCCCGCGCTTCACGTACTGGATGCGCAACACCGGGGCATCTTTTCGCAGCTTTGTTCCGGCCGCGCCACGGGAAAACAGCGACGCTCGCCCGTCACGGCTTCTTGAACCACTTGGCCAGGTAGCGGCTACGGAATTGTTCGAACGAGCTGTCGGTCATGCTCGAATACACCGCCGCCTCCAGGGCTCCGGCCGAGGGTTTGTCGGCGTGTTTTGCGATCAGCTCGAGGGAGACGTTCTCGCCCGCGGTATACTTGAATTTCAGCGCGCGGTCGTCGCCTGGAATCACGAACGCGGAGCGGAAGAACAACAGCAGGCCGATGAACACGCCCCGGGGTTTGTCCCGCGCGATCGCCCCGCCGGACCATTCGAGGCGGTGGGTGATGAACAACGAGGGGTTCGTGACCGGTGGTGTGTCTTCGGACTCGCCGTCGAGCGGCGCGCCCGGGGCGAAGGTAAGAATTTCCGGTTCGAAGACCTTGGCGAAGCGCTCCGCCAACGCGCGCGCCATCACTAGCTCGTGAGGTTCCATGCGTTTGGGCTGGAAGTACTGCGCGGGGTAGCTCGGCGCGCCGCTGAACATGGGATTCTTGCGAATCGCGGAGTCGGCCCTGCCGAGCGTCTTCGAGGCCAAGCGCTGAAACCGGATCTCGACGGTCGGGCCGCGGTAACCTTGCGCGGTCTTCTTGGCGCCTACCTTCTCCGCGTACTCGAGCAGGCGATTGACGAACTCGACCTGCTCCGCTGCACCCTCGGCCATCTCTTGTTTGAAACGGGCGCGGGCGCGCAGGAAGGCCGCGTGGCGCGCCTGTTCGAATACTTCCTTCAAGCCGTGGTCGGGATGTGCATCGGCAAAGTCGAGGAGCGCGGACAGGGTGCCGGGCGCCTTGGCGCGCTCGAGCTCGGCCGCCATGGCGTTGGTCCTCGCTGCGTCGACCTCCGGCTGGATCCCGGTCTTCGGGTTGTCGTGGATGAAGGTGTCGATGGCGGCGACGGTTCCGGCCTCGACCGCCTGGCGCAGCAGTGCGCGAGGCAAGAGCACGTCCGCAACGAGCTCGCGGTGGCGTTTCCCTCGGCTCAAATAGGCCTGATAACCCGCCACGGTGTTCTCGACCTGGGCGGCGCCCAGCATGCGGTTGTCGCTGGCGGTGTTGCGCAGCCAGAACAGCACGCCGCCGAGAGCACAACCGACCGCGAGCCCGAGCACCCAGCGCTGGCTCTCCCAGAGCGGGGCCTTGCGTCCGCGGGGTGTGGTGGGTGCGAGCGGGCTGATCACCGCCGGCGGTTCGAGCGGATCAATCTCGAAGCGTGCCTTGGTGTCGAGGGTTGCCAGGCGCGTCTTGGTGGCTTCGATCAACTCGACAGCCTCTCGCGCGCGTGCGGGATCCGCGAGCGGCAGAGTGAACTGGTTGCTGCCGAACGAAAGCGTCACCTTGCCCGGAGGACCGATCTGGACTCGGGTGAGCGTGTCGAGGGCATAGACGCGGAACCGGTCTTGACGCGCGTCGATCAGCGCCGAGTCGTAGAGGTAGATGCCGGGTTTGAACGGCAAGTCTCCGATGCGCGATTTGAGCTGGAGCGCCGAGAGCAACCCCACCGCGACGGTCGAGAGCAAGAGTGCGTACACGGCGACGACGGGCAGGGGATGCAGCGCGAGGGAGCTCTGGGCATTGCCGAGGCCGACCGCGGCCACGATGGCGACCACGATGGCGGCTGCGGCGGCGACCCCCATCCAGCCGAGCGCGGTCGAGCGAGTCCCGAGCTGGTGAAGGAGCGGACGTGGCTCGAAGCGCCCGCCGAGCGAGTCCAGCAGCCGGTCCTGAACCGGCCGGGGCAATCCGTAGAAATCGACCTCTTTCATGCGGCGCCGCCCGCGCGAAGTACCGGCAGCCCCGGGGCTTCTAACGGAGCGCCTTCTCAGGTACCCGACCTAGCGCGTGCCGGGAAGCGGCGCGTCGTGGCAGCCGAACCGGGCTCTGGTTGCACGGGTCCCGGTTCCATGGCCCACTCTCCGGGCGGCTCGCGGGAGCAGCCGCGTCTTACCTGGAAGAGGTGCGCCGTGCGCTGGCTAGTCCTCATTTTCTTAGCCCTGAGTCTCATCACCGGCTGCGATTTGAACCCGCAGCCCGAAGTGCCCGGCGACACCGAGCCCGAGGGCGCCGCGGGCGCCGCGGGCGCGCCCGGAGCAACCTCCGGAGACTTTGCCGGTAAGGCATCCGAGCCGGGGGACGACGATCCCGCGGAGTACGCGCCGGACGATTCCAACTTGGCCAGCGTGCCGGACGCAGCCCGCCCCGACCCCGGGCCGGGGGAACGCGAAGCACCGGACGCCGGTGCGGAGGCCGCGTCACCGCCGCCGATCGTGGCGATGTGATGCCGCGTTCGATCTGACTTGCGGGAACCACCCCCGGTTCGACTAGATTCCGCGGCGTGAAATCGCTACGCACTCTGGCTCCCATCGCGCTGTTCGTGCTCTCGGCTTGTGGCTCGCCGCCCGCTGCATCACCTGCTGACGGAGCGCACGAGCACGGTGAGCACGGTGAGCACGGTGAGCACGGTGAGCACGGTGAGCACGGCGAACATGGTGAGCACGGCGAGCACGGCGAGCACGGCGAGCATGGCGAACACGGCGAGCTCCCCGCGCCGCTGCGGGAGTTCCACGACGTGATGAAGCCGCTCTGGCATGCCGAGAAGGGCCCGGCGCGCACCGACAAGACCTGCGCGGCAGCCAAGACGTTGCAGGACAAGGCGACCGCAACGACCGACAAAGAGCTGATCGACGCCACCGCGGCGCTGGCGGCGGAGTGCGAAAAAGCCGGCCGCCCCGAGTTCGAGGCGCGCTTGATCGCAGTCCACGAACGCTTCCACGCGCTGGCGAAGTGAGGCTTCGGCTCGAGAGCGACGCGCTCGCAATGCGGGACGCGGCGCTCAGGGTGAGTCTGGAGTGCCCGCTGGCGCGCGCCGTACGGGCTCCGCAAACGCGTTCTTGTACTCGAACACGATGCCCGACCGGGGGGTGACCAAGATGATGGCGATCCGCCCTGGATCACCCAGCTTCGCCCCGTACAGGTGACCCGCATGCAGCACGATGCGCCAGAAGCTGACCCCGTCGCCCCGCACGCTGGCGGTGGCTTGCTCGAACATCTCGCCCCCGCTGCTCTCGATCCCTAGCGCCGACTTGGTATTTGCCAGCGCTTCCGCGCGGGTTGTCCCTTGCTCGGCCGCTGCCTTCTTCACGAAGGGCACGTCGACCTGCAGCGAGCGCACGCGGCCCGTGGCTGGAGTGATCGAGACGGTCAGCTTGCCGGAGGCGTCGGCATCACCAGTCAGCGGAAAAGTGAAGACCTTCGTCGGGCCGTCGAGCTGCTCAGGCGGACCGAGGTCGACCTTCAGCTTCGCCCGCTCGCGGAGCTGCGCGACGACGAATCCGGCGGCGGCCTTGGCCACTGCTTCCGGAGCTGCCCTCCGGAAACGATCCCGCACCTCCAGGCGTTCGGCGTTTTGTTCGAGCCACCGAGCGCGCTGCTCGAGATCTCGCAGCGTAGCCATGACTTCGTCGCGTTCGCTGAGCGGCAGGTGATCTTGCACGGCGACCGTGTACTTCCCCCAGCGCTTCACGACGAAGGGTGGCGGCCCGGGCTCAGCCGAGGTCAGGTGCGCCTCACTGGGAAATGTGACCAGGAACAATCGCTCTTCTCCGACGCGGGCCGAGAGCTCGAGGGCCGGATCGCGGTGGCCTGCGGCGGGTGACTTGTTGACGCTCACCGGGATCGGAATGTTCCATACCGGGAAGCTCTTGGCGTACGCCTTGTGGACGTTCTTGGCGTCGCCGACGACCCACTCGAGCACGTCGACGATGGCGTACTGGTAGCGCACCGCGCCTGTCGCTCTCTGCTCCACCACCTCTTTGCCTTCGCGCACGCGGCCGCGCACCACCCAGCGGGCGCGCCCGAGTTTTTCAGCCAGTGCCGCGCGCTCGTCGGACAGCTGGGGTGCGGGAGGTCCGGGTGAAACGGGTGGAGCGGCGGCTTCGACGCCCGCATCGCCCAGCGGTTCGACCCCTGCGTCCGGCACGGCACTCGGCCGGGGCGCACTCGCCGGGGCCGTGTCTGGCGGTTGTTCCCGCGCGCCGCCGCAGGCAAAGAGCAGGAGCGTTGAGCCCACCAGCGGCCATGGCGAGCGCACGGCGGACATTGCCCGCGTGGTCATGAAAGCGCGTGCCCTCGTCACTCCGCGCGCCCCATCAAGACCAACCAGTTTGATTGGCGCGCGGTGGACGATTTGTCGGTGCCCATGGAGTGCACCGCGCCTTCGCTGTCGCGATACCAACCCTCGCTCCAGCCACCCATGTCCAGATTCAGCGCGGCTTTTGCCCCGAGCGTGACCAGATCGGCTGCGAAGGCGGCGAGCTCGACGGGTTCGACGGATTCGACCAGGAAGGAACGGTGTTTTCCCCATCCCGCCCCGATGCTCGCGATCGCACGCCGCTGAAGCGCCGGGCTCGGTTTGAGCGCGGTCACCTTGCCGTCGCCGCCGACCAGCAGGTGCCCCTGGAGGAGCGAGGCGCGTCTCTCGGCGTACAGCGCGAACGAGGCGTCGGAGAAGCTCGTCTTCGAGGCGGGCTCGACGCGGATGGCTCCGGCCTCGATGATGAGGAGTCCGCCCCACTTCTGCGGTGTCTTCTGCACGACCTTGCCGTCGATCAGCACCACCCCCTCCACTTGATCGGACGGGCTGGTGTACGTGCCGGCGACACACAGCGTCACGTGTTTTTCCTTCTGGCTCGGACGATCGAGCCGCAGCGCGAACTCCGCGTCGAGGGGCAAGAACACCTGATAGTTGTGCCCGCCTGCCTGTTTTCGCTCGACCCTCAGCGTGGGTGGCAGGGCCGGAGCCTCACTCGCGGAGGGCGCCGCGGTGGTTGCGCTCGCCGCGGTGGTTGCACTCGCCGCGGTGGTCGCGGTCGGCTCCGGCTGTTTGGTGTTACACGAACACACGAGCACTGCTGCAGTGATCACAGCCAGAGTCTGCGCGGACCTGCGGCTGGCAAGCTGGCGAATCCAAACAGGCGGTGCGTCGTTCATCCCTGGTCTGGTGTCTGGTCGGTCGAGGCTGGGGGGCATTCGTCTTCGAGTCGCTCCGTTGCTGCAGCGTACCCCAGATGTTTCGGTTGAACAGCGCACGGCACGCGCTTCAATCAGAGCGCTCCCGTGGTCCTCACCCAGTAGATGCCGTAGGCGGTGAGGGCGATCGCGCTCAGGAAGAGCAGGGCCGCAGCGACCAGCCAGCTGGCGGAGCGCCGGGCGGGCGCCGGCGCCGGCCCGGGGTCGGTCGGCAGGTGGCGGTCGTCGGTCTGCCGCTCGGGATTTTCCATCACCGTCGTCGGCACGTACGAGACGCGTGCGCCTTCGTCCGGCGCCGTGCGCGTGACCAGGGGTGCCGGCGAGAGCAGCGGGTAGACACGCTCGAGCTCACCGAGCATCTCGTTCACGGTCGAGTAGCGGGTTGCGAGCTCCTTGTCGGTGGCGCGCCAGATCACCTCACCGAGGCGCGAGGGCCCGAGAAACGCGGGAAAAGGCAGGCGCTCCGCTCGAAGTTGCTCGAGGCAGGCCTCGGCCGCCGAACACGTGAGCACCGGCTCGCCGCTCAGCATCTCGGCGAGCATCACTCCCGTTGCATAGATGTCCATCGCGGGGATCGGATCGGCGCCGCGGATCTGCTCGGGCGGCATGTAGCGGGGTGTGCCGATCAAGATGCCCGCGGCGGTGACCTGCACCTCCGCCGCCTCGACGCTCTTTGCGATGCCAAAGTCGAGGACCTTGACGCTGCCCGTTCGGCTCTCGGCGGAGCACACGAACACGTTCTCGGGTTTGATGTCCCGGTGGATGATGCCCACCTCGTGCGCTTCCAGAAGACTGTTCAGCACGCGCATGGTGATGTTTGCGGCCCGCGCTTCGCCGAGCGGACCCTCGCGCTTCATGAGACTCTGGAGCGTCTCTCCATCAAGCAGCTCATAGACGATGAAGGGCACCGGTCCCGTGCGCAGGTTGAAGGCGAGCAAACGGATCGTGTTCTCGTGTTTGAGCCGGGTCGCGAGCTCCGCTTCCCGGCGAAATCGATCGAGCCCAGCGGCGTCGACGCTCTCTCGCGACAGCACCTTCAAGGCCACGCCCGCGCCGTCTTTCAGATCCGTCGCGCGATACACCTCACTGAACGCACCCTGTCCAATGAGTGCCTCGAGCCGATAACGGTTCCCGATCACCGTGCCGGGGGCGAGGGTCTGTTCGTCCACGAGTCGGCAATCATGGCCCAGAGCGGCCACTGGACGCGAGACTTCGCCACGCCAAGGTCAGGGCGTCGGCGGCGCGGGTCACGTCCTCGATGCGCGTGGAGCGCCCCAGAGTCAGCCGCACCGTGCCCACCGCGTCGGCGGGCAGCACGCCCATTTCGAGCAGTACTTGCGCCCCGGCGGTCTGCCCGTCGTGGCATGCGGAGCCGGTTGAAGCCGCCACGTCGGGTGTTGCCGCGAGCAGGGCCGGCCCGCTGACAGCGGGGAACCGCAGGAAGAGGGTGTTGGGCAGGCGGAGCGCCGGGTGGCCGTAGAGCACGAGGCCCGGGATGGCGGAAACCAGGCGTGTGAACAGCTCGTCGCGAAGGCCGCGCGTGCGCGCTTCGGCCTCGCCGAGAGAGCTGCCTGCCAGCTCCGCGGCTCTGCCCAGGGCGACGATGCCGGGGACGTTCTCGGTCCCGGGTCGAAGCCCGCGCTCGTGGGAGGCGCCGAGTGACAGCGGTGCCAGCGCTGTGCCCTGCTTCACGAACAGAGCGCCGACCCCCTTCGGTGCGTAGAGTTTGTGGCCTGCGATCGAGAGCAGATCGACACCCAGCGCGCGAACCGAGACGGGGACCTTGCCAACCGATTGTGCCGCGTCGGTGTGCATCAGCGCGCCGGCGCGTTTGGTGAGCCGAGTGAGCTCATCGATGGGCTGCAGCACGCCGGTCTCGTTGTGGGAGTGCATGACCGTGACGATGCAGGTCTCGGCTCCGATGGCGCCCTCAGCGGCTGGCAGTAGCGTGCGACCGTGGGCGTCGACGGGGAGCCGAGTGACCGCGTGCCCATGCTGTTCGAGCCAGTCACAAGGCGCCGACGTGGCCGGGTGTTCGATCACGCTCGTGACGACGCCACGCCGCCTGGGAGCCGCCTCGATGGCGCCGAAGATCGCCAGATTGTTGGCTTCGGTGCCGCCGGAGGTGAACACGATCTCGTCGGCGTCGCACTCGATCAGGCGGGCAACCTGGCTGCGAGCGTGCTCAACCGCAGCCCGAGCGCGCTGTCCGTAGACGTGGCCGCTCGACGGATTGCCGAAGTGCTCGGACAGGTACGGCAGCATCGCGTCCCGGACCTCCGGGGCGATCGGCGTCGTGGCGTTGTGGTCCAGATAAATGGGCTCGCGCATGGGCTTGTGCGGGTTCTTCCAGACTCGCCGCGCCGCAGGATACAGAGATCGACCGGGGCGCGGAATCTCAGCCAATCAACTTTCGTCGTTCACCCTCCGTCACACTGGAAATCGTTCTGCGAGCAGGTCTGGCCCGGGTCGCACTGCGCGCTGGTCAGGCACTCGACGCAGCGCAGCCGCTCCGGGTGGCAGTACGGCTGCCCGCCGCCACCGCAGTTGCCGTCCGACAGGCACTCGACGCAGCGTCCCGAACCGACCTCACAATACGGGTTGTCTCCGCCGCTGCAGTTGCCGTCACTCAAACACCTGACGCAGACGCCCAGCTGGGTGTTGCAGTAAGGTGTTCCTTGCGACGCGCTGCAGTCGCCGTCACCCTTGCAGCCTGTTGCGCACTGGTGCGTGGCGGTGTTGCAAACTTCGTTGGCCCCGCCACAGTTGGCGGGTGCCAGACACTCGACGCAGCGACCCGACGCGGTGTTGCAGTACGGCTGCTGGCCGGAGCAGTTGCCATTGCCGACGCACTCCGCGCAGGCGTTGGTGTTCGGGTTGCAATACGGTGTGTCGCCGGAGCAGTTGCCATCGGCCAGGCACTGGATGCAGTAACCCTTCGTGCCGCAGTACGGCGTCGGGATGGCGCACTCGCCGGCGTTCTTGCAACTGGTAGTCGCTCCCCCGACGCCGGCGCTGGCACCCGTGCCGGTGCTGGCACCCGTGCCGGCGCCGCCGCTGCCGGAGCTCCCACCTGCTCCCGCGCCGCCGGTTCCGAGATCCGTCGAGTCATTGCCCCCGCAGGCAACCGCCAACAGCCCAAATGCTCCAAACGAGCCCAAGACAAGCCACTTGCCTACCATGTGTGTTGCTCCCGTCCTTCGGTGTCAGAGAGTTGAGTACCCGGCGGCCGGAGTGGGCAGGCAGAAGGCGCCGCCGTTTCCGGGGAGCGAGGCCGGCCCGGCCCGCAGCGGTCTCCTCGAAAACTCCAGCGTCCGTTCCAGCGGACGGACATCTGCTGATGATTGACGGCCCCCACGGGATGGCGGATGACTCGCCCGATGGCCCTCGGCAGAAAGGCGCGCGCCCGCCCCGCGACCGTCGCCCGCTCGAAACGCCCCGCACCGGCAGGCCCCGAGGGCCGCGAGGAGGCGCCGGCGGTTGCAGATCTGACGCCGACCGTGGCCGGCAACCTGAAACGCTTCCGCGCCGAGCGCGGTTGGTCGCTGCAACGGCTCGCCGATGAGAGCGGTGTGAGTCGAGCCATGCTCGGTCAGATCGAGCTCGAGCGCAGCGCCCCGACCATCAACGTGCTGTGGAAGATCGCGAGCGCGCTCGCGGTTCCCTTCTCTGCCCTCTTGAGCCAGTCCGAGTCGGCCACGCTGACGGTGCTGCCGAGAAATCAAGCCCGCATCTTGCGCTCCCGCGACGGGAAGTTCGCGTCGCGCGCGCTGTTCCCGGCGGACCATCCGCGCAACGTCGAGTTCTACGAGTTGCGCCTCGCGCCGCGCTCGGCCGAGCACGCCGAGGCGCACGCCTCGGGCATTATGGAGAACCTCGTGGTCGCCAGCGGGAATCTCGAGCTGCTGATCGGCTCGGAGCGCCGGCTCTTGCGCCCAGGCGACGCCATCTTCTTTCGCGCCGATTCACCCCACGTGTATCGCAACACCGGGGCCTCCGAGGTCGTGATCTACCTGGTCATGACCTACGCCCGGCAGTGATTTCCGGGGGTTCCGCCCATCCGTGATAACGGACAGGCCGGTTGAAGCATCCGTTATGTTGTGCCATGGTGACGTTATTACGTCGGTTCCGGCATGACACGCCTGCGCGCCCGGTTTGTGCTCTTCGCGGCCTTGTCGGCGGCATGGTTGGCCTGCGGTTGCGGCCAGAAACCTCGCGAGGTCACGCTGCTCAACGTCTCGTACGACCCGACCTGGCGTTTCTACACCGACGTGAACCAAGCCTTCGCTCGACACTGGTTCGACGCGCGCGGTGTGAAGGTGAAGTTTGCGCAGTCCCACGGCGGCTCGGGCAAACAAGCGCGCTCGGTGATCGAGGGCCTCGATGCGGACGTGGTCACCCTGGCCCTCGGTTACGACGTCGACGCGCTGCACGATCAGGCACAGCTTCTGCCCAAGACCTGGCAGGCGCGCCTGCCGATGAATAGCGCGCCGTACACCTCCACCATCGTGTTCATGGTGCGGCGCGGGAACCCGAAACAGATCCGGGACTGGGATGACCTCGTGCGCGAAGACGTCGAGGTGATCACCCCGAACCCGAAGACCTCGGGTGGCGCGCGTTGGAACTATCTGGCGGCGTGGGGCTACGCGCTGCATCGGCCCGACGGCAGCCCTGCAAGAGCCCGGGAGCTAGTGGAGAAGTTGTATCGCCGGGTTCCGGTGCTGGACTCGGGCGCGCGGGGTTCGACCACCACCTTCGCCGAGCGCGGGATCGGGGACGTGCTGATCGCCTGGGAGAGTGAGGCGCTCTTGGCGGTCGAGCGTTTTGGTGAGAACGAGCTCGAGCTCGTCGTGCCATCCGAGAGCATCCTCGCGGAGCCGCCGGTCGCAGTGGTCGATGTGTACGCCGACAAACACGGCACACGGGAGATCGCCGAGGCGTACCTGAAGTTCCTCTACACCCCGGAGGGACAAGAGCTGGCCGCCAGGCACCACTTTCGACCGCGGGACTCGGCGGTGCTGGCGCGGCATGCGGACCAATTCCGTCCCCTGCGACTGTTCACCGTCGCCGAGATCGCGGGCGACTGGCGGACGGCCCAGAAGACCCACTTCGCGGAGGGCGCGATCTTCGATCGCGTCTACCAACCCAAGGGTTAGATGGCAGGCGTCTCACTGCGTCGTTCGGGCCTGCTCCCGGGGTTTGGCCTCTCCTTCGGCACTGTCGGCGCCTACCTCGGCCTGCTCGTGCTCGTGCCCCTCGGCGCGCTGATGCTGAGAACCAGCAGCGTGGGTTGGCGGGGGCTATGGGAAATCACCACGGACGCTCGCGCTCTCGCCGCCTTCCGCTTGAGCTTCGGGGCCGCCCTCACCAGCGCGACGCTGAACGCCTTCTTCGGTGTGGTCGTGGCGTGGGTCCTGGTGAGGCAGCGCTTCTTCGGCCACGCGCTGGTCAACGCCCTGGTCGATCTGCCCTTCGCGCTGCCAACGGCGGTCGCCGGCATCGCGTTGACGCAGGTCTATTCACCCCACGGTGTGTTCGGTGCACCGCTCAGAGCGCTGGGTGTGAAAGCGGCCTTCAGCGAGCTCGGTGTGGTGATCGCGCTGACCTTCGTCGGTCTCCCGTTCGTCGTCCGCACCGTGCAGCCGGTCCTCGAAGAGCTCGACCCGGCGCTGGAGGAGGCGGCTGCGACTCTCGGTGCGACGCCGTTTCAGACCTTTCGACTGGTCGTCTTTCCGGCCCTCGCCCCGGCCATGCTCACGGGCTTCGGGCTGGCGTTTGCGCGCGCTCTCGGTGAGTACGGTTCGGTGGTCTTCATCTCCGGCAACATGCCGCTCCGCACCGAGATCGTGCCGCTGCTCATCGCAACCAAGCTCGAGCAGTACGACTACGCCGCGGCCACGGCCCTGGCGACGGTGATGCTGGCGCTCAGCCTCACGGTGCTCGCGAGCGTGAACCTGCTCGGGCGCTGGTTGCGCCGCGGGAGAGTGTGATGGCCGGGTTGATCGCAGCGCGCGGCGTTGCTGGCCGTCCTCGACCGCGCCGGGTCAGCGCCCGCGCCCTCGGCGTGCGGCTGGTGGCACTCGGATTTCTCGGCTCGTTCTTGCTCGTGCCCCTGGCCACGGTCTTCTATTCGGCGTTTGCCCGGGGCATGTCGCGTTATTTCGAGGCCCTGCTCACACCCGCGACGCTGTCCGCGGCATGGCTCACGCTCGTGACCGCACTGATCGCCGTGCCCCTCAACACGGTCTTCGGCATTGCGGCGGCCTGGCTGCTCGCAAAGTACGATTTTCGCGGCAAGACACTGGTGCTGACTTTGATCGACGTGCCGTTCAGTGTGTCACCGGTGATCGCCGGGCTCTTGTTCGTGCTCTTGTTCGGAGCGCGCGGTGTGTTCGGCCCCTGGCTCGCTGCCCACGACGTGCGCATCATCTTTGCACTCCCGGCCATCGTGCTGGCGACCTGTTTTGTCACGTTTCCGCTAGTGGCCAGAGAGGTGCTCTCGGTCATGCAGGCTCAAGGCAGCGATGAAGAGGAGTCGGCACTGACCCTGGGCGCGAGCGGATGGCAGGTCTTCTGGCACGTCACGTTGCCGAAGATCCGCTGGGGGCTCTTTTACGGCGTGGTGCTGTGCAACGCGCGCGCGATGGGTGAGTTCGGTGCCGTGTCAGTGGTGTCAGGGCACATTCGCGGTCAGACGAACACGCTGCCCCTGCACGTCGAGGTGCTCTACAACGAGTACGACTTCGTCGGCGCGTTTGCTGTCGCTTCCTTGCTCGCGCTCCTGGCCTTGGTGACGCTGGGTGCCAAGCGCGCGCTCGAGTGGCGACTCACGCGCGCCGACGCCAGCGCTCGCGCGGAGGCGGCCCGATGAGTGTGGTCGTGAGGGGGCTCGTGAAGCAGTTCTCGGGGCCGGATGCGCCGCCGGCGGTGGCGGGCGTGAGCTTCGAAGCCAAGACGGGCGCGATCACCGCGCTGCTTGGGCCGTCGGGCTCGGGCAAGTCCACCCTGCTGCGCCTGATCGCCGGACTCGAGCTGCCGGACGCGGGCAGCATCGAAATAGCCGGCCGAGACGTGACACGAATGAGCGCGCGCGAGCGGGGGGTGGGCCTGGTGTTTCAGAGCTACGCGCTCTTCGGACACATGACGGTGCACGACAACATCGGTTTCGGGCTGCGGCTGCGCAAACGCCCCAAGGCCGAGATCCACGCGCGGGTCGGGGAGCTGCTCAGGCTCGTGCAGCTCGAGGCGTATGCGGATCGCTACCCGATCCAGCTGTCGGGTGGACAGCGGCAACGCGTGGCCTTGGCCCGGGCGCTCGCGACCGAACCGCGACTGCTCCTCCTGGACGAGCCGTTCGGCGCCCTCGACACCAAGGTGCGAGTGGAGCTCCGTGACCGACTGCTCGAGCTCCACGAGAAGACCGGTGTGACCACGCTGCTCGTCACCCACGACCAAGAAGAGGCCTTCGATCTCGCGGCGCACGTCGTCCTGCTCGAGGCGGGCAAGGTCGCTCAGGCCGGCGCACCCAACGAGCTGTACGATCATCCTGCGAGCGCGTTCGTCGCAGAATTTTTGGGGGGAGCGAACGTGCTCAAAGGTCAAGTCGATGGCGGGCGGGCGCGGGTGGCGGAGCACAGCATCGGCGCACCGAGCGACGCGCCGGAAGGGGCACGCTTCAACGCCTTCGTCCGGCCGCGGGACGTGCGGGTGCTGCGCGTGGCCGACGCGGCGGAGACCTCCGTGTCGTTGGCCCGGGTGCAGCGGCTGACGCGGGTTGGCAGCACGGTGAAGGTCACGCTCGAGTTGCCGAGCGGGGATCCCATCAGCGTGCACCTGAGCCAGAAGGAGAGCGACGACCTGGGCCTGCGGCTCGGCGACAACGTGCACGTCGATCTGCTGGCGGCGAAGGTGTTCCTGGAGGACTACGCCATTTGAGGTCAAACATGAGTGCTTGTGCAGAGTGCGACCAATCTCGGGGTGGCTACGGCATGCGCGGGGAGCATCCGTTGCCGTCCATCTGGTCCGCGGCCAGCGAGCTCGGGCCCGCGTGGTGCAAACCGCTCCAGCATTTGTTCCTGTGCCGGCAGTGTGGCTCGGTGCACTCGGTCAGTGAAGATCCGCGAGAGCAGGTTACGAACTTCGCGCGGCTCGATTCGGCATCGGACGCCTGGTTCCTGTCAGCCGATCCGGCCGCCGCCGTGCTCGACTCGTGGATGTTCGCCGAACCTCTGACCGAGCTGACGGTGTGGGGTGGGGCGGACGTGCTCAGCGCACTTCGCGCGGCAAATCCCGCCGCAACCCAGGCACACGCCGACCTGTTGCTCGAACGGCTGGCAGACGCGCGCGCCGTCGGTGAGCTGAAGCTGGCGCTCCTGAGAGCGCTGATCGCTCTCGACGGAGGGTTCGTGATGAAGGACGCCGAGGGGTTGCTCGCGCCGCGCCTGCTCGAGGACCGCCGCTGGTTACCCGACCTCGGGCGACTGCTCGGCGCCAAACGTGCCATCGAGATGCCTCCGGAGGCCCGGCAACGCTTGCTTCGGGCGTGTGATCGAGACCGGCTGATGGAAGAAGTGCTGTCTCGTCTGCGGCTGGCCGCGGACGCCGGGCAGTGGCGTCGGTTCGACGAGGAGTTGGCCGCAGCTTGGCGCTTGCTCGGGCAAGACTACGCACCGAAGAGCACCGCCTGTGACGCGCTCCGGGAGCTCCAGGCGCGCATCGAGGCACTGCCGCCGGACACCCGAGTCGAGCGCGCCGGTTTCGACGCGGCGACTCCCTCGGCGCTGGCCGCCAGCGTGGGTCGATTGATCGAGTTCAGCGCCACCCGGGCGGGCACGCGCTCGATCGACGAGTAGCTCTTCGAGCTCAGCGCACGAACACGCGCGCTCGCTCACTCGCAGTTACAGGTGTCGCCCTTCTTGGGCTTGCACTTGTCTTTCTTGTCGTCGTCGTCCGAGGCCGAGATGGTGGACGAGGCCTTGCACTCGGTCTTCCCGCTCAGGTCACCGCAGGCTTTGTTCTTCGGGTACTTCCACTCGAAGCACTCCGCCTCGTCCGGGGACTCGAGGGGAACCGCCGGGGGTCGGGGCGCCGACCACGAGCTGAGTGCGAACACGAAGGCGGCGACGGAGAACCCGGCGAAAGAGAGCTTGAACAGCGGCATGACGATCTCCCAGGAGGGGAGAAGGTAGTCGAGGCCGGTCGCGGCGTCATCGGGATAGAATCCGGGTCGTGGCGCCCCGGCTCCCGCCCCCGATCTTCGTGCTGCTCGCCTGCGGCGCGCTCGCCTGCGGACGGGCGCGCGCCGAGGACCGGCCAGCACCGCCAGGCAGCGCCGCCCGGCTCAGCCCTGGCGCGCCCGCAGTGGCCGCACCCTCACCAACCTCTTCTGTCGCCGACGCCGCACCGACACCCACACCAGCCTCCGCACCCCCGAGGTTGAGCGACAGCGAGCTGATGCCATGCGCGGGTCTGCGCGCGACTTGCGACAAGGCGCACCCTCTCGTGGCGCGCGGTGTGCTGATGCGTGCAGAGGCCTACCTCGCAAATTGCTCGGAGTGTCGCCAGCGTGTTCAGGTGACCGCGACGCGAGACCGCATGCGCGCCATCGTCGCGCGGGACGAGCGCGCCCGCCATCGGGGCGAGCCTGACGACTGTCGAGCGTCCAACGATACCGCGGTGCTCGTGTCTCCCGCCTCGCTGGTGGCTGGAGATCAGCCGCGGGTCGTGGTGGCGAGTGATCGCGCCCTCGACGCTCGGGTGGAGATCACTGCCGAAGGGAGCCGGCCGCTCACCGTCACCGAGCGTGAGCGCGGCGACGGGCCGCCCTGGTACCGGGTGCTCGGACTCGGGGCGGTCGAGCGCGGTGTTCACCGCGTCGTCGTCAAGCAAGGCGCGAACGTGATCGCGTGCCAACGTTTCACGGTCGCGGAGCGGCGGCGGCGGCGCACCGCCGGGGCGGGCGTCTGGAAGACCGAGCGCGGCTGGGATCGAGCCGCAGAGAACCTGTATTCCGCCTGGATCGCGGCGCTCTTCAGCGCGCCGGAGGGCAAACGCTGGAACGGCATCGGTGCCGTGTTGACCGATGCCTCGCGCAACTTCCTGCACGGTCACCTCGGGCTCGGTGAAGACGCCGACTCCGAACAGCTTGCGCTGCATCCGGACTGCGCCGATGCACCCCACGTGATGCGCGCTTACTTCGCGTGGAAGCTCGGCTTGCCATTCGGTCACCACCGCTGCGGCTACGGGCAGCTCGACGGTCCGCCACGCTGCGGCGACTGGACGACCAACGAGACGCCTCCGGTGGAGACCCGTGACCCGGGCGAGACGATGCCCGCGACACCACGCTTGGCATCGCGAGCGTCGTTCCGCGACTTCGCCGAGCGGCTGCTGGGTGTCACGACGGCGCGCAGCCTGCGCACGGTGGCAACCGACGAGGTGACCGATCTGTACCCGGTCGCCCTGCACCGCGAGCACCTGCGTCCGGGGGTCGTGTTCGCAGATCCGTACGGACACACCCTCACGCTCGTGAAGTGGGTACCGCAGACCGCGGCCCGACCCGGACAGCTCTTGGCGGTCGACGCTGAACCCGATGGCACGATCGGGATGCGCCGTTTCTGGCGGGGCACGTTCTTGTTCGCGGACCAGCACACCACCGAGGGTTTCGGCTTCAAGGCGTTCCGGCCCATCGTGCGCGACAAGGGTGAAATGCGCCTCCTGAGCAACGACGAGCTCACGATCGCGGACGGTTACCGCGGGTTTTCCCTGGAACCTTCCCGGATCGACGCTGCGGACTTCTACGCCCAGATGTCCCGCATGATCAGCCCCGAGCCCAAACCGGCAAGACAAGAGCTTCAAGATCTCGTGGGTGCGCTCCTTGCCCAGCTGGAGCGACGCGTCGCCGAGGTCGACATTGCCGAACAGATCGTCGGCGCGCGCAAGACTCCCATCGAGATGCCGGAGGGTCGCGCCATGTTCCGCTCAACCGGACCCTGGGAGGCGGTGAGCACACCCTGTCGGGATCTTCGGCTCCTGGTCGGCATCGACTCGGTACTCTCGTTTCCCGAGCAGGCTGCCCGCGCCGAGGCAGACGCCACGCGCGGCGAAGCGCTGCGACGCGAGCTCGAGGCGGTGCTGCGCACCGAGAGCGAGTCGAAGGCAATCGAGTACACGCGTTCGGACGCCGGCAAACAACGTCTCAGCTTGGCTGAGGTCATCCGACGCCGCGCGGCGTTCGAGGCGGCTTACAACCCGAATGACTGTCCGGAGCTGCGCTGGGGCGCCGCCGAGGGCAGCGCCGAGCTCAGGAGCTGTCGCCGGCGCGCGCCCGACGCGCAGAGAGGGAGCATGGCGCGCATGCGACACTGGTTCGTGAAGCGTTATTCGTGTGGGTGAAGAACACATGACGCTTCGCGCTTGGATCGTCACACTCTTGCCACTCATCGGAGTGGCCACGCTCGTGTTCGTGTTCGGCGGTGGCGAGTGGACCGCTCTGCGCGCGCTCGGACTCGGCGCGAGCGTCGTGGGGTTCGCGCTCTTGACCTTGGCGCGGCTCCAGCTTGGTTCGGCCTTCTCGCTCTCGCCGCGCGCGTCGAAGCTGGTGACCACTGGGCTCTACGCGCGCCTGCGCCACCCGGTCTACGTCTTTTCGTTGCTCGGCATCAGCGGTCTGATTCTGTACTTCGGCGAGCTCACGCTCCTGGCAGTCGTGCCGGTCATCGCGCTCGCTCAGCTCGTGCGGGCGCGCCGCGAAGATCGCGTGCTCGAGCAACACTTCGGCGACGAGTACCGCGCCTACCGCGACAAGACCTGGTTCTGACCCGCTCGCAGGCGCTCCATCTCGCTCGAAACCCGGGCATACTCCCCGGCATGCGGGTGCTCGTCCCGGTGGTCGTGCCATGGCTGTGCATGTACGCCCTGGTCGCCACGGTCTATCTGCTGGAGGCCCGCCGAATGCGTGGGCGGCGTGAGCCCGATCCGGAGACGGGTGTGGTCCCCAAGGGACCCAATCTGAAATTTCATCTGCTCGCCGCGCTGCTGCTCGGACCGCTGCTCGCGTCGCTCTACTTCTGGTCGTCGCGGAAGAGGGCCGTCGGCCTGTTCGTCGGCTTCGGACTGAAGACCTCCGCCGTCACGATGTTCGTCGGGATCCACATGCTCACACGCGATGCCTTGCTCACCTCGACGATCCGCGCGGCGCACGCGGCGTGCATGCTCGACGGACCGCTCTCGTCGAGTCCCGAGGCCGTCACCCGCGAGGGACCTTGTGGTGCGCTGTTCAGCGCCTACGACAACGGCGTTGGCTGTCTCGAAGGCGACGCGCTCGTGGTCTGCGGCCGAGGCGGCAGCCCGTTCGACGTGGACCGGAACCCCGAGACGGCCCGCACGCTGCTGCACCATCGCTGCTCCAAGCGCAAAGAGCTGGCGGCGTGTGTTGGCACCCTTGCCCTCGCCGGCGATGACTCCGCCGCGACGACCCGCGCAATCTCCGACATCAAGAGCGCCTGCTGCACGTTCTGGCAGGACGAGGTCTGCCGCAAGTACGGCCGCCGCGCGGATTGCCCGCGCTGAGCGCCGCTACGGGCAGCTGGTCGTCGCCGCGCCCGTTCCGAACAGCAGATCTCCGCCGCAGCGACTCGCGCAGCCCACGAGGGCGTGGTTTCGATCGCGTTCGCTTGCCGATGTGACCTCCGAAGCGTGGGTCTGACACCAGGCGCGACAGGCGTTGTGCTGAGCTGCGAGCTTGTCCACTCCCTTGCCCTGGCTGCGTTTGCCTTGATAGTCGAGCGTCGAAGTGCAGCGCTCCTCGTTGCCGCCGCCACACGCCAGGAGAGCCGCCACGAGCAGCAACAGGGCGAGACCGCCCGCGCCCGGCCTCGATTGCACTCGCGTCACAGGCACGTGGTCCTCACCGCGGATAGCCCGGAGGCGACGGCTGCCGCGCAGTCCGCCTGACACTTCTTGTTGGCCTGCGTCAGGTCGGGGACAAAACCCAGTGCGACGCCCTTGTCGCGGGGCGAGCCGGCGACCTGCCCGGCCGGGCTCGCGCGCCAGGTCTTGTAGAGCGCCTCGACGGTCGCATCGCCGTGCTCACAGTACGCGATGCACGTGCCCGTCTGGGCGCTGGTCCTGGCGGCTTGCTCCGACGAACCCGTGCCAATCGAGGAATGACGCATTCCGCCCCGCTCGAGCGCGGCCGCACACTTGTTCTTGCTCCCCCCTCCCAATCCGCAACCGAGCAAGGCGGCCAGCAGCAGACAGAGCTCGCGCCATGAAAGACGCGGTAGTGTTCTGGGTCGCGATACCAAACGAGCTCCGATCCTGTGTGACTGCGACAGGGTAACACCAGCCCTGATGGTAGTCGGGCCGGTCAGCAGCAAAGAAGCGTTCTTGATCTGTTGAGCCGTGGTTGGGGCGGGCAAGCGGGGAGAGCGCAAATTCGAGAGTTGAACGCGACTGAGCTGCCCCCGCCTCGCCCGGCTCTCGGCCGCTGTCGCGGCCTCGTGGCGGTCGTTCCCCCCCAAGCGTCGGTCCTCGGCCGCTCTCGCGGCCTGCGGGTCGCCGCGGGGGGGAAGGCGTCAGCGAGAGCTGGAAGGCCAGCGCCGACGACCGAGCGGTCGGCGAAGGCAGCGGCGGAGAGAAGAAAGCAAGGAAGACGAAGTAGTCACTCTGCGGCGCAGGGCGAGTCGATGCCCGCGCGGACGTCGCGTCTCGTCGCCTGGGAGCAGCCACCGGAAGCGCGGTCCCAACGCGCACCGTGTGCCCCGCTCGGGCTCGGTCGCGTCGCTTTGCTGCGCGAGCCGGCGAGCCCATGCCGCTGCCGCTGAGATGTTCGCTCTTCCTCTTGGCGTCGGCCGCGCTCGTCTGGGGCTGTAGCGAGAGTGACGGCGGCGGTGGTAAAGCGGAGGCGGCGCCGGCGGTGGAGCCTTCGACGCTGCCAAGGGGCTGCTCTATCTGAACGTGCTCGGCGCCGACGATCAGCAGGGCACGTACGCGGTGCCGTCTCTGATCGTGGTGTACAAGCTCGAGTCAGCTCGGCGGCGGTTCAGACGCATTTTCCGGCCTGACAGGTCGTACTCGAGGAGCAGATCAGACCACACACGCCGCAGTTGGCCGGGTCGCTGCTGAGATTCTTGCAGCCCGTCGAGCAACACGTCGTCGAGCCGGTGCACTTGGAGACGCCGTTGCAGGCGCAGGTCGAGCTCCCGCCCTGCTTGATGCACACCTCGCCCACGCCGCACGTGCCGGCCCCGCAGACGCAGCGGTGTAGGGCGGCGTCACAGGAGACTCCGGTCAGTGTCGCTTCGGTCAAACACTGTGCGGCCGTGCTGCAGCCACATTCACCCGAGAAACATGTGAACTTGGACGAGACCCCGCCCTGGGCGCTGCACGAGTAGCCACACCGACCGCAGTGGGAGGTGCTGGTTGTCAAGGCGGTCTCGCAGCCATCATCGGGGACGAGCTTGCTGCTCTCGTTGCAGTTGCCGTAGCCGGCGCTGCAGATCGGTTGGCACGCTGCGCCCGAACAGCTCGTGGAGGCCGCGTGGTTGGTGGCGCAAGTGCGGGCGCACTTCCCGCAGTTGCTGGCATCACTGACGCTGACCGGGGTTTCGCAGCCGTTGCTCAGGTCGGCATCGCAGTCTCCGAACGCGGACGTGCAGAGGGCGCTGCAACCGCCGAAGATGCAGGCCGGAACCGAGTTTGGGTGGCTCGCGCAGGGATCGCAGCTCGTGCCCGCGCACCCGTTCGCCACGTTCGTGGGGACACAGGTTCCATTGCAGACCTTCATCGACGCGCCACAGCCCGTCCAACCGTCGCCGCTGTCCGCGCCAGCATCCGTGGCTCCGCCCGTGCCCGCGGCTCCGCCGCTGCCGCTCGCCCCGGCGCCTCCGCCGCTGCCGGCTACGGCTCCCGTGCCGGCCGCGCCGCCGCCGTCGGACCCGCCGCTGCCGCCGGTGCCTCCCCCGTCGCCCCCGTCAGCTCCGCCGGAGCTTCCCACCGCGACGCAGGTATTACTGCCGGGGTCGCACACCCAACCATCCGCGCAGGGACAGCGCTTTCCAGACAGATCCAGCGCATCGACCGAACATGCTGCAGCGAGAGCCAACGCGGAAAGCGTGGCGACCTTGCGGGTTCCCAGCGCGCTCCAAGCTGCCACCTCGGCAGTCTAGCCGAAATCCGGCTGCGGGAGCGGTGTATCCTATGCGCGTGGCGACGGACGATGGCGAGCGCCTGCTCTTGTTCGATTACGGGTCCTTGATGCGCGGCGAGCGCGACCACGCGTTGATGGCCGAGGCAACGGCGCTTGGCTTGGCGCAGACGGTGCCGGGGTATCGGCTGGTAGATCTCGAGGTCTACGCGGCGATGATCCGCGGTGGCCCTGGCTCCGTCGATGGTGAGCTGTACGAAATCTCGCGCGAGCTCCGGCGTCGGCTCGACGTTCACAAAGAGGTTCCGGTGCTGTTCGAGCGTCAGACCGTGCGCCTCGCCGACGGTCGCGAGGCCGACGCCTACGTGATGCCGGAAGCGCGCGTCGTGGGGCGACGTCGTCTGCGCCACGGCAAATGGCGGCTGCGATTTTCGCCTGCGCCGCGCGCTGGAGCGCCGCCGCGTCGACGTTGAGCGATGCACCGCGAAGCATGACCGCGCGGCGTCGGTCTATTTGATCTGCGGCGGTGGCGGGGCGATCAACATCAGGTTCGAGCCGCCGGGATACTGATAGCTCGTCTGCAGGCCGTACCCCATGACCTGGATGCCGACGGGTTCGCTGCTCTCGAGCACATGGGTGCCGTTTTGGCCCGGGCCGAGCTTGATGCGGGCGATGCCGTAGCCGTTCGACATGGCCTGCGCCGTCACACTGACCGGGGCTCCGTCGAGGGTCAGAGACGTGCCGTTCTGCAGCACCACGTCCACGTAGCTCACGTCGTAGTCGTCGGGCGCCAGGAAGACGTACTTCTTCCGATACTGCTCGACCGCGGTGAGCAGACTCTGGGCCGGGTCTCCCTTCTGTTTGTCGAGCTGCGTGTAAGGATCGACCACTGTCGCGCCGAGCTGGAACGACGCAACCGCGAGCTCGTGGTCCGCGCTCACCTCGAAGCTCTGGGTCACGATGCCGAGGTCGACCACGTCGCCGGCGTTGAGTGAATCTGGCGCGCCCAGCGGTTTGGACGGGGCGTAGATCAAGTGAGTCCCGTCCACGTTGCCGTACAAGCGCACGATGTGCCCCGGCGCGTCACCGTTCGGGCCCGTGGGCATCGGAACGAAGTAGTGGCGGCCCAGCGTCTCGGCGGGGAACACACTCTCCTCGATGTGATCACAGGCTTGTTTGTTGTCCGGCAAGTACACACAGGCCATGCCGGTGATCACCTGCACGGGCGCCGACGCTTGCACCAACGAACCGCTGAGATCGGTGGTCGGTGTCCCCATCACCTGCACGACCTCACCGCGATCGAGTGAGAACTCGAGCAGTCCGCCGGCGCTCACTGCCCAGATCCCGCCGCCCGCGGCAACCGCGCCACCCTGGCCGACTTTCACCTTGACCTGCGTCCCGTTCGCAGTGCCGGTGACGCTGAAGTAGGGCGGCACGTTGCCCAGCTGCCAGCCCTTCATGCCGGGGATGCGGTAGTTGCCGGTGAGCACCGTGCTCGGCAAGAGCAGCGACGCGTCATTCGAGTACGAGAGGCAGCCGTTCAGGCCGCCAGGACACTGGTTTGCCGGACACTTGCTCCAGTCCTTGCCGCTCGGGCCGCCCTGACCTTTGTACTCGAGGGCGCTGAATTGATAGACGGTGACCGGGACGCTGGTGGTCAGGTTGTAGGCGCCGTCCTTGACGCGCACGCTGCTCTTCAGTGTGTCGTTCAAGCTGCCGCACTCCGTCACCGCGGGACCCTTCAGCTCGTCGACCCAGGGCAGGTAGAACTTCGACAGGCCATTGGGCGGCACGGTGCCGCTGCCCACCACGCTGCCTCCCTTCTTGATCTCGACCTGAGCTGGCACGTCCTGGGTGTTGGCGACGACGACGGTGAAATCGAAGATTGGCCAGACCGAGTTCGCGGTGACCGTGGGCCAGAACTCACAGCCGACGTAGCTCTTTTGACTCGCCGCGTCGGCGCAGGTCTTTGGATCACCGACGAAGACCTTGGCGTCGGACTCGGCGTCGCCGCCGGCATCGAGGTTCAGGCCCGGGCCACTCGACTTGCCCCCGGAACCGCCGCTCCCACCCCCGGGTTTGGCCGTGCCGGTGCCGGCGCTGTTGCCGAAGCCGGCCGCACCCTCTTCGGCCCCGAGTCCGGAGCTTGCAGCGCAACCCGCTGCCAACGAGATCACAATTCCCCACGCCACGAGCTGGACTGACCGCATGCCTTCCTGTGGAAGGGTGGGGCCCGAGCGGGTGGAACTATTTTGGGGACCGCAAAAAAAGATCTTCGCGAGTGTCGCTCAGTACTCACTCAGACAGATCTGCGGTCGGGTGGGTCTGGGCGGTGGAGTCGGCTCGGGGGTCGGCGTCCGACCGGGGAGTCCACCGTCCTCGTCCGTCGCTTCCGGTTCGGTGCCGCTCGCGTCCGACCCGGGCACGATGATCTCCGTGACGGGCTGCCTCGGGCTCTCCGGGTTCACGCCCGAGCGCTGATCTGCCGTGCAGCTCTGGGCTCCCGCACCCAGGCCCGCCCCCGCCAGCGCAGCAGCGATGAGCTGCGCCCGGCGCGCCAGGATGATTCTCTTCTCTTCCGTCATCAGTCCCCGAAGCTCAGCGCGGGCAGTGACCGGCGCAGCCGCCATGGCCTTTGCAATCGTTCAGGCCTTTGCACTCGTTCTCTGCGGTCTTGCACTCACCCTTGCCCTTGCAATCGTTCATGCCCTTGCAGCAGCTCTTCTCTTCGGCGGCCTCGGGGCAGCCGGTCTTGCAACCGCCTTGCCCTTTGCACTCGTTCAAGCCGCGGCAATTGCTCGCGCCCGCGCAGCGGCCTTGCCCCTTGCACTCGTTCTTGCCCATGCAGCAGTTCGGCGCACCGTGGCGCTCGGCGGCCTCGGGTAGCGCCTCACTTTCGCCAACGTCGGATGCACTCGGCGATTGCTCGGGGACCTCGACCGTCGCGAGGGTGTTCGGGCTCGCCGGCGCGGTCGCGGGTGTGGACGGTGAACAAGCGATGGTGGCGCCGGCGATCAGACCCAGAGCCGCCGCGAGCGCGAGAGCGCGTGCCGAGTCTGGATTCATCGAGCCAGCCTAACGGGCGTCGTTCGGCGCACAAAGCGCGATTCCAACGCCGCCGGCCCGGGAAGTCTCTCCGTGAGCTTTGGGCCGCGGGCCAGCTTCGACCTGGACGTCGCCCTCGGTTCTCTTTGAAATCGGTCTCCGAATGTGACAGGTCAGTGCCGCCTGCGCCCGTAGCTCAGCTGGATAGAGCGCTGGATTTCTAATCCGGTGGTCGGGGGTTCGAGTCCCTCCGGGCGTGCCAAGCGTGCGATGCTCACAGCCATGCGCTGGCTCCTCCTCGCAGCCATGTTGGTCGCCGGCTGTGGTGATGACTCGTCGAGCACTGCTTCGGCGACCGGCGGCAGCGCGGGCTCGGTGCAACCAGGTACGGGGGGCAGTGCTGCAGTTGGCGGTAGCGGTGGCTCCGGCGCGAGCGGAGGTACGGGCGGCTCGGGCGGTTCGGGTGCAACCGGCACCGGCGGCAGCGCGGGTGAGATCGCCGATGCTGCGAGCGATGCGCCACCGGTCGTGTGTGACTTCGCCTCGCCTGCGCCACCGACCTCGGGCGTGCGCTGGCCCGCGGCGTTCACCGCGACCGGTCCGAACACCCTCGGCGGTCACGGTCACGACGACGGCAAGGGACTCGTCGGCTTCTGTCCCGGCACCAAGGTTGCGGGTCAGCCTTTCTACCGACTCGTGGCAGCCGGATTCGAGACCGACGAGGACTTAAACAAGAACGGCGCGAACGATCCGTTGTCTGTCGACTTCTGGAAGACGCCAGCAACTTTTGCCGGTCTTGGTGAGTCTGGCGGCAGGATCAACGTTTACGTACAGATCGTCGATCAGAACGACAAGGTGCTGAACGTCACCACCAACCCAGAGATCCGCATCGAAAAGACCATCCTGGACGGCCCCACCGAGTCCTTGTCCCTCGACTCGAAACCCCAGAACGAGTTCCAGACCAACTTCCCCATGACCGGTGGCGGCACGCGCTACGGCGCCGCCATCGAGGGGGCCAGCGACCGGGTCATCAACCTGCGACTCCCGGGGAATCACCACGTGACCTACACTCTGGTGTTCCGGCGCGAAGGCGCCTGATTGCTCACCTGGAAACTGATTCCGTTCTAGTATCGGAGTTCTCTTGCTCCCCGTCGTCTTCGTCGACCTCTTCGATCACGCCGAGCTCGTCGGTCTCGTGCAGGCGGCGCTGAACACCGACGTGGCGCTGGTGCCCATCGGAGAGCAAGTCGTGCGCCTGCGTCCCCACGCGTTCGAGCTGCGTGTGCCGGGCCTGCGTTCGGTCGTGTTGCTCGGCGATCCGGACGGCGAGGCTTCCGGCGGCATGTTGCCTGTGCGTCTTCGCCCCTTCGACGACGCACACGCGGGGCAATTGTTGGTGCTCGCCTGCTCTCAGCCGGAGGACCCGGCGGCGGGCGTCGGTGAGAAGTATGCGCCGGGGCGCTGGGAGATGTTGTCGGCCGTCGACCGCCTCGAGCTCGAGGACGGCGTCGATCGCATCGACAGCCTCGAGCTGGACATGCCGCCGTCGTCGGCGCGGGTGTACCGCAAGCTCTCGACCGTTCCCCACGTCAACGGCATGGGCGAAGCGCTGTCCGCGCCGCCTCGCTACGACACCACCGACCCCATGGTCGGGCGCACGCTGGCTGGAAAGTACACCATCGAGGTCGCGCTCGGCGCCGGCGCGACCGGCATCGTCTATCGCGCGCAACAGGTCGCGCTCCGGCGCAGTGTCGCGGTGAAGGTGATGCACGCGCACTTTCGCGCCGCACCGGGCTTCGACAAACGCTTTCACGCCGAGGCTCTCGCCGCGAGCAAGCTCGACCACGCCAACGTGCTGCGGGTGCTCGACTTCGGTGAAGAAGCGGACGGGCTGCTCTACCTGGTGATGGAGCTCGCCTCCGGCAAGGAGCTCAGGGCGCTCTTGAACGAGCGTAGCTTGGGTCGGGATCGCGAGCTCGAGGTCATCGTGCAGGTCTGCTCCGCGCTGATTGCCGCGCACGAGCAGGGCATCGTGCACCGGGACATCAAGCCCGAGAACGTGATCATCGCGCTGGGCACGGACGAGGACGGCAGCCCGGTGGACGTGGTGAAGGTGTGCGACTTCGGGCTCGCCACGGTGCAGTCCCCGCGGGCCGGGAAAGACGACAACTCGCTGGCTGCCTCCGCCGTGAACCTGGTTGCTGGCACCCCGCAGTACATGTCGCCCGAGCAGATCCGCGGTGAACGGCTGGACGGCCGCGCTGACGTGTACGCGCTCGGGGTCATGCTGTTCGAGGTGGCAACGAGGCACCTGCCGTTCGACGCCGAGAGTGTGATGGACGTCGTGCAGATGCAGCTCTACCGGGAGCCCCCGCGCCCTCGGGGCCTCGACCCGCGGGTGGATCCCAGGCTGGAGAAGATCATCCTGCGCTCCCTGGCGAAGAACCGCGACGCGCGCTACCCGAGCGCGCGGGAGCTCCGGGCAGATCTCCGCGCGCTGCTCGACGCCCGCTCGGTGGTGCGCGACGTGCAGCGGACCAGTGTCCCGCTCGACAGCCCGGAGTCCGGGTTCCTGGAGCTGTTCATCGCGCTCACCACGGGCCTGTCCCCCACGAGCGTTCGCGACGACGTCGAGCGGGAACGCACCATCGATCGACTGTCCACCGCCACACGTACGGCCATCGCTGGGCGCGGCGAGGTGCGCTTCCTGTCCCGCTCGGTCGAGGGCCGGGATCTGCGCGTGGAGAGCGGCACGGGTGAGAGCTACGAGCTACGAGCGCTCGTGGGTTCCGCATCGGAGCCCTACGTGCGCCGCCTCGCGGACGTGTGTGCCGAGCACGACCTCGCGTGCGTCGCGCTCAAGGAGGGAGTCGGTCGTGCAGAGCTCGCCGATCTGATCTCGGCGTTCGAGACCGCGTTCTCACCTCAGGCCGTGATCGGTCGACTGCGAGAGCGAACGGGGCGCGGGCTGATGGTCCTGACGGCGAACGACCTCGTCGCGAGGCATCGCGGTGTCCCGCGCAACGTGGATCTGGCGGTCACACGCATCGCGTTCGATCTGAGCGGCGCGCCAGGTGCCGCGCTCGCCGGCAGGGACGAAGGCCCGCTGCGCTCCAGCGTCCTCGACGTGACGAGCGCGCTGACCCTCACCGAGCTCCGCGCCGTGCTATCGAACCTGGATCTGGCGCGCGGCTCCGCCACGACCTTGACCCACCTCGCGAAGGTCGACATTCGGCGGGTGGTGCTCCGGGCGCTCGACACCGACAAGGTGGTGGAGCTGTCGCTGCTCGTGCTCGAGGAGCTGAGCAGTCGGGCTGGAATCAGCGCCGAGCACGAGGGGGGTGTCGCTCGGGCGCTCGCCAAGGTGCTCGTCCGGCAGGACGACCCCGAGACGTACGACGCTGCGACGTTTCTACGAAGCGTCGATATTGGAGCTGAAAGACCTGCCGGTGCCCCTGCAAGAGTGGGCGGACGCCGAGCTCTTGGCCTTCGACCTGTCGCGGGACGCCGTGCAGGTGCTGGCGAGACTGCAGGCGATCCCGGAGCTCGAGACTCTCGCGCGGGAGCTCGAGCGTGTGCGGCGTGCGATGCGAGTGCTCGCGCGGCGCGGCGACAATCCGGCACTCTGGGCGACCGCGGCGCGCTTGCTCGAGCTGTCGGGTGGGGTGGACGCCGGGAAGCACAGTCACGAGGCTCTGGCTGCGAGCACGGCGCAGACCATTCGTGAGCCGGAGGTGTTGGGCGCGATCGCCGACGCGCTCTTGATGGGCTCGGGGGATCAGCGCAACGCTGGCATCGGCATCCTGCGCGGTGCCGGTTCGGCGGGTGCACGCGCGTTGCTCCTGGCGCGCGGGCGGATTGGCGACGAACAGGCCGCGCGCGGGCGCTTCATCGCGGCGCTCAAGGCCGTCGGTGACGTCGGCGTCGCGGTGATCGCCGAGGCGCTCGCACAGCTCGCCGCCGCCGGCCCCCGCTGCCCGCCTCACGACGCCGAGGACTTGCTGCGCGCACTGCCCGAGAAGCCGTTCGAGAAGCTCGGGCCCATCATCGGTGAGTTCACACGCCACGAGTCACCGGCCGTGCGTCGCGCGGCCACCTCGGTTTTGTCGACCGCGGTCGGGCCACACGCGCGCGATGCGCTGGTCACGCTCGTGAACGACACCGACGACGGTGTGCGCATCGCTGCGCTGGCGGGGCTGCGCCAGGCGGGCGCCATCGATCAGCTCGCGGTCTCGCGCATCGACCGCATCCTGAACACGACCAGCGGTGCCAGCGAAGAGCTGCGCGCCGCCGCCGCCGGTGCCTTGAGCGCGGCCACCCAAGACGCACGCGTCGCGGCGGTCGACGTGCTCCGGCGCGCGCTCCGCCCGGTGCGCATGTCGTTCATGGCCATGCTCAAGGACGCAACGACCGGTAGCGGGGAGAGTGTGCTCGTGCTCACCACCATCGCGCGGGTGCTGATCAGCCTGGCGGGTCCTCTCGGGCGCAGCGACGTCGAGGCGAGGGCCCGCGCAAGTCGCGGAGAGCTGAAGAAAGAGCTGCTCTCGTTGCTGGGGCTGAGCGGCTGAAGGGTCGGGCGGCGGGCACACGAGTTCGCAACGGCGTTTGATGTGGGTGCCCCCGCCTCGGTGCTTGGTCATGTCGCGTCGTTGGAGCCGGCGCTCGTTGCCAAGCTCAATCGCGTCGTCGGCACTCTCGCCCGCTTGGTCGGCAGCTGACCCCCGGCCGGTGATCTGGTCGCGATCGAAAGACTCTACGGACCGCCGCCGACCACGGGCACTGGCGGAAGCGGAGGCACGGGAGGCAGCAGCGGTTCGAGCGGGAGCGCGGGTGCGGGGGCAGTCGGCGGCATCGCCGGGAGTGGCGGCGTCGCTGGCAGTGCTGGGAACGCTGGCAGTGCGGGGAGCCCTGGCAGCGGTGGCTATGCGGGAGCCGCAGGCGTTGCTGGTTCCGCCGGCGCGAGCGGTGCTGCAAGCGATGACAACATCGACGGGGCCGACGTCATCGGAAGCGGCGGACCCGCGAGCGGGTCTGACGACGGCGGATGTGGCTGTCGCGCGACGCCGCGAGGCTCGGGCTCGGCCTGGCTCTTGTTGATGGCCGGCGCCACGGCGGTTCGTCGGAGGCGGCGGAGCCGCTAGAGCGCCGAACAGGTTGAACGTCGTTTGTTTTCCGGGCTTGACCGCGCGCCGGACCAGCCTGCCTTCCCGCTGTCCCGGCTTTCTGGCATCGTCGCGCCATGCCGAAGCGCACCAAGAAGGCACCCTCGCGTCCCACCTCACCCCGCGCCACCAAACAACGCGTCGCGCTGCTCGTTGCGACCCGCAAGGGCGCGTGGATCTACAAGAGCGACGCCGCGCGCCGCAACTTCAGCGTCGACGGCCCGCACTTCCTCGGCCACATCATCAGTCATCTGGTGCTCGACCCGCGCGACGGGCGCACGCTGCTCGCGGCAGCCAAGACCGGTCACCTCGGCCCGACGATCTTCCGCTCCACGAACTTCGGCAAGAGCTGGAGCGAGGCCAAACGACCGCCGGCGTTTCCCAAGGTAGCCAAGGGTGAGAAAGGTCGCGTGGTCGATCACACTTTCTGGCTCACGCCGGGGCACACGAGCGAAAAGGGTGTGTGGTACGCGGGCACGTCTCCGCACGGACTGTTTCGTTCCGAGGACGGCGGCGCCAGCTGGGAGCCCGTCTCGGGGTTGAACGACAACCCCAAGTATCGCGAGTGGATGGGTGGCCCGCAGGACGGCACACCGGACGGCCCGAAGCTGCACTCGATCCTCGTCGACCCGCGCAGGGCCTCACACCTCTACCTCGCCATGTCGAGCGGCGGCGTGCACGAGTCGCGCGATCGCGGCAAGACGTGGACGCCGCTGGTGAAGGGCCTCGAGGTCGTCGGGGGGTTCGACCCGAAGAACATCGTGTTCCACGATCCGCACTGCCTCGCCATCTGCCCGACCCGGCCCGATCGGCTGTACCAGCAGAACCACTGCGGCATCTACCGCATCGATCGCCCGAGCAACGAGTGGGTGCGCATCGGTAAACACATGCCGAAGAAGGTCGGTGACATCGGTTTCAACGTGGTCGTGCACCCCCGCAACGCCGACGTCGCCTGGGTATTTCCGATGGACGGAAGCAACGTCTGGCCACGCACCTCCCCGGAGGGCAAACCCGCAGTCTACGTGACGCGCGATGGCGGCAAGAGCTGGCAGCGTCTGGATGCGGGGCTGCCAACCACACAGGCGTGGCTGACGGTCAAACGCCAGGCGATGGCCGTAGATGGGCACGACCCGGTCGGTGTGTACTTCGGCACCACTGGCGGCGAGCTCTGGATGAGCCGCGACGAAGGCCGCCGCTTCCACAACATCGTCCGCCACCTACCGGAGATCTACGCGGTGGAGGCCGCAGAGCTCGCGTCATGAAGGTCCTGATCCCGAGCCCGTTGCTCTCGTACACGAAGGAGCGTGAGGTCGAGGCGAGGGGCACCACGTTCGCGGCGCTGCTCGCGGATCTCGACGCCCGCTACCCTGGCATCCGTTTTCGGATCGTGGACGAACAAGACCAGATGCGGCCTCACATGCGGTTCTTCCGCAACGGAGAGCAGGTGTTCGATCTCGCGGTGCGGCTCGACCCGGCCGACGAGATCCAGCTCGTTCAGGCCCTGAGCGGCGGCTGAGGTGACCTGACGCTCGTCATTCGAGCCTCTCGACCCGCGCCGCGCCCGGGCCTATCCTCCGCCCACCATGAGGGGATCATTCACGACGTGTCTGGGATGTATCGCGGCGTTCGTGTTCGCCTGCGGAGGCAGTACGCCCCCCGCGGACGCACCCGATCCGCCGATGGAGCAAACAAAGCCCGAGCCGAAGCCGGAGCCGAAGTCCGAGCCAAGCGACGAGCCGAAGTCTGACGAAGGCGACACCAAGGAAGGCAAGACGGCGCCCAAGCCGGCTGCGGTCGAGCCGACGTTCAAGGAGGGCAGCAGCGTCGACGAGGCGATCAACGCCGTGCCGCAGGGCACGCCGCGGGTCAACGTCGAGCAAGAGGCACTCAGCAAGCCGCTGCTCGACGAAGCCCTGTACAAACCCTGCAAGATGTCACCGACCCAGCATGTGAAGTTGAAGGTGGCGATCTGGGACGGCAAGGCCGTCGGCATGGACATCACGGCCAAACCCAAGAACGACAAGGTCGTCGCCTGCATGAAACAACAGATCAGCGCCATCACCTGGAAGGACAAGGTGAAGTCCCTCAACACGGTCGAGTACGAATACTAGGCCTGTACCAACCCGGCGCTGCCGAGTGCCGCGGCCTTCCGCTCGCATGCGGGGGAAGCGCGACCTCAGTGCAGCGCCTGAGAGCTTGCGGCGATCGGGAACGGATCAGGCGAAGCGTGGTCCAATCATGATGCGCGTTCGATCGACCGCCGGCGTGAGAGTCGCCGCGATTCTCGTCATCGGGCTACTCGCGCTGGCCTGTGTCGACCCCGAGGGAGCACCGCCGCCCCGCGCCACTGCTGTGATCGATGCCGCCAGCGATGCGAGCGTCGGGACCGCGGGTCTCTTTGGTTTCGAGTACCGCGATCTACCGAAGCGTACCAGACGTGCAACGGGGGGCTCGATTCGCGCCGGCGGTGTTCGTCGCCTACGCAGTCCCGTTGATACCAATGGTCATTCTTGGCACGTCCGTCGGAACTCCGTTGGTTTTGCATGTCGCTGCGATGACTCTCGCGGTTCCGGTCCTTTGGGTTCTTCTGGTGCGGACTTTCAGGTGGGCGGGCCGCACCCCGCGAGCAAGCACCTTCCAAAGGTTGAGGGCGTTGGCGAGCAATACTTGATCTACAACCCAAATGTTGTAGATTTCAATGGTGCGCAGCTCGACGGATGTCATTCGGGCGCTCACTAACGCGGGTTGGGTGCTCGTCCGAGCCAAAGGTGACCACCACCACTTCAAACACGCCACCAACCCCGCCATCGTTACGGTCCCGCATCCCAAGAAAGACCTCTCGATCGGCGTGCTCAAGAGTATCGAGCGCATCACCGGACTCAGACTGACCTAGGAACCCATGCACTACCACGCCAAGCTCGATCGCGAAGGACGTCAGTGGACAGCTGTCTTCGTTGATGCCCCGGGGTGCGCGACCTGCGCGCCCTCCAAGGAGCGCGTCCTGGCTGCGGCGAGGAAAGCTCTCGAAGGTTGGCTCGAGGCTCATCTCGTCGACGGACGCTCCCCGCCTAAACCCGCCTCGACCGCACGCCGCGCGGAGCCCATTGCGGTGGATCCTCAGCTCGCCGTTGCTGTCTCGCTCCGATGGGCGCGACAGGCGGCCGGTCTCACCCAGGCGCAGCTCGCGCGCAGGGTTGGCGTGTCCCAGCAGCAGATGGCGAAACTCGAGCGCCCAGGCGCGAATCCATCCATCGCCACTCTTCGGAAGGTTGCGGATGCCCTCGGTGTTCAAGTTCACTTTGACCTTGTGGCGGGTGCGGCCTAGCCCGCGCCCTGAGGTGGCCTGCGGCCGTCGGCGTCGTCGTCGCAACCACAACACGATCCCTGCGTCCAGGCTCACCATCGCACCCGATCTGCCTCCCCGCGTCTGCCGCGCCTTGCCGAATGACGACTTGACGCTCGGCGTGCGCGGGTGAAAGCGTGACTCGCACTGCGGACCTAGAACATGACTGCGAGACACGCTGCTGGACCGGCCCATGTCCGCTACGGACACCGCTGTCGGCCGCGCGACCTCGAGGTTGCGTGCCCGCGATGCGGGGCTTTGGCCACCGCCAAGAAAGCGTCCGAGTCCAGCGAACCGTCGTTGATCGGTGACATGTCCCCGTCGTGGTCCCTCGAGGATTGGCAGGTTGCATGCACCGCGTGCCTCCACAGAGCTTCGGGCCTCGCGTACGACCACTTGCCAGCGTGCTACTGGACCTTCGATGTTGGTCGAATCAGGGTTTGGGCCTGGAACCGCGAGCACCTGGAATTCCTGGGTCGCTACCTGCGCGGCGACTCGGCCGAATCGGAGCCTTACGCTTGGCTCGGCACGTACGTCCCGGGCGAGTGGAAGTTGAACGCCCCTCGTGTAGTCGAGGCCATCGCCGCGCGGCTGCATTCGACTCGTGCCAGAATACCTCCGTCCCGATGACGCTGACTCGTCCGCGTAAGACCCGATGACAGAAGCCGCCGCCCCACTCAGCGCCGACATCGTCACGCTCTGGGAGTTCGTGCGCGGAGACCTGAGCACGAAAGACTTCGCTGAGCGGTGTTACTTGTCCCAGACGCTGGGAGCGCTGCTTGGCCAGGACGGGCACCTGGAGCTCATTTCGACGGACTTCCGTGACGTCGTTGCCGTCGACTCCCTGCGCACGCGTCTGGAGGGCGTGCTGCGCGCGTTGGCGAGTCACACCTGCGACTGCTTGGCCGTCGCCAATTGCGGCGTCGTCGACATGGGTGAACACAGGGGAGTGTTCGCGTCCCTGGAGGAGGTCGCGCGGCGGGGGCCCGACTTCTGGTGGTTGTGGGCCAGTCGCTGCCGTGAGTGCGGGCAAGGCTGGCTCGTCGGTTCGGAAGAACGCCAGAACGACGTCTTCTGCATGCTGCGCCTTGCCCCGGAAACCCTCGCGGACATCGCCAGGAACGGAACCTGGCCACCGGACTTCGATCGCTATGAGGCGCTGCTTCAGCTCGGGCGACGTGCGGGGAGATCCGTTCGTTTCATCGATCCCTTGGGCAGTAGCTCGCTGCGGGCGACGATCGGCGATCTCGCGCGCGCCCGTCCTGGCATTCCGTTGACAGAGCTCGCGAGTCTGTTGAACCTCGACCTGGAGTCAGCACGCCGGATTGCCCTGAGCGTCGCCGAAGAAGAGTCGCTCTCCATCGGAATGGACGAGTAGGCTGCGCATGAGCACGACTGCTCGAGACTCCGTGTGACCCATGACGAGCGTGTTCCTCTATGCCCCGCAGGACTTCCGCAACCTCTGCGTGCTGGCCCGGACGCTGGAGGTCTTCGGTCACCGCGAGTGTCACGTGTTCGATCCGCGACGCCTGGTTCGTGAGCGCTACGGGAAGTCTCGCGCTCGTGAAATGCGCGTGGTCTCCGCTGGCGCCTTCGCGAAGATCCAGTGGCACCGAGTGGATGACCCCGGGCAGTTCCTGGGCAATTACTCGGGGCGCGTCGTCGCAACGGTCGCGCAATCCGGAGCGACTCCGCTCACGCAGTTTCGGTTCGCTCTGAACGACCTGCTCGTGTTCGGTCCCGAAAGCCACGGGCTGCCCCCTGCCGTCGTCGCGGATGCCCAGACCAGCCTGACCGTCGAATCGCAAGGTAAGACCCAGAGCCTGAATCTCGCGGTCTGCCTGGGCATCGTCCTGTTCGAGGCGCACCGGCAGCTTCACGGCACCAGGGACTGACGGCTGGTACGAGAACGAGTCCTCGCGGGCGAGCGCGCACCGCGAGGACATCGAGCCGGTGATTGAAGTCGCTCCGACTAACGGCGGCGCTTCTTCGCGGTCTTCTTGGCGGTCTTCTTGGCGACCTTCTTGCTGGTCTTCTTGGCGGCCTTCTTCGTGGTCGCCTTCTTTGCTGCCGGCGCCGCTGACGGTTCCCACACCGCGCAGGTCGCGCCGGTTGGATCCGCGAAGACGCCGAGGGCGCCGTGCCCAGGGATCGGCATGTACGGGACGATGATGTTGGCGCCGAGCTTCGCAGCCTTGGCGATCGACTTCTTGACGGAGGCGACTCCGATGTACTGGAGCCAAGCGTTCGGTGAACCCGGCATCGGGTGCTTCTGGATCCCGCCGCCCTGTTTCTCGGCGGTGGTGAACATGCTGTAGACGCTGCCGTCGGGCATCTTCATGTCCTGGAAGCTCCACCCGAAGAGTCCCTTGTAGAACTTCTTGGCGGCCGCCGGATCGCTGGTGTTGAGCTCGTGATGAACGAAAGTCGTCATGGATGTCCTCCCTGCTATGGGGCAAGCGCGCGCTCGCCGCGTGAAGGGCGGGAGTATCATGGACCTGAGCCCGTCCGTCTCGCCGAAATGGCGCGGTCCCCACCGGCTAGCCTGCGTGGTGCGCCCGTCCGCCGATCATTTGGGCACTATGGCCATGATCTGGCTGCCGCCCCATGACGACGAGCCGCCCCAGGTGACGTTCCAATTTGCCGCGCCCGCGCTGGTCTGCACTTCATAGGCCCCGTACTGCACCGCCTCACCGCCGAACCCGGCGCTGTCGAACAGCTCGGTGAATCCGGAGGTGTTCAGTGTCTGGGTGTAATACTTCGTGTAGGCCACCAGCACGATCGCCGGCTCGCTGGTGACGATGCTGCTCTTGTGCTGGTTACCGCCGCTGTGGGTCGCGATGGCGTGCGCGTGCACGAGCGCCGGGCGATTGAAATAGAAAGTTGAGATGCGCAGGTAGTCCAGGCTGTGGCCGGCGAGCACGCTGAACTGGACGACCTGTGGCCCCGTCGCTGGGTCGTCTTGGGAAAAACACCGCACGCCGGCCTGGTTGTTGCCGACGACGCCGCTGGCCGCGGGATCGACGGCGAGCATCGGTTGTCCGCTGAGACTGATGGTGCCGTAGAAGTTCGACGCCGTGTCGTTGTCGCGGGCATGGCCGCAGGCGAGCATGAAACGTGTCGACGCTGGGACCGTCGCCGCAAACGTGAGTCCCGTCGCGTTCGGGGCGCTGTCGCCCGATTGTTCGCTGCTGAAGTCGGCCAACACGAAGGGTGTCTTGGCCGCGGCGTCTCCGCCGCCGTCGTTCGGGGTTCCAGCGGCGCCTGCGCCACCGCCCGTGCCCGCACTGCCACCGGTGCCCGCATCACCGCCGAGCCCCGCGGTGCCCGCCGCCCCGCCACCGCCCGAGGTCGTGCCGCCGGTCGCCACGAAGCCTCCGCCGCCACTCGCTGACTCCGACTCCGCGATGTCCAAGCACGCGGCCAGCGCACCGCAAGAGATCAGGGTCGAGAGCCAGGCCGCACGCACAACCAGCAGACGATAGCGCAAGCTGCCGCGGAGGGCCCGGTCGTGAAGCCAGAGGTCGCAGTGTCCGCGCCGCCGCCCACGAGCTCGCGCGGAAACGAGGCTGCAAGGCCTCGAGCTGCCCCAACTTGCCGGGACAGAGCGCTGGCGCCCGGGCGAGGCGGAGCACGATGATCCCCGGATACTCGTGGGGAGGGTAGTTCCCTCATCGGCCAGCCTGCGCGGCAACACTCACCACGCGCGAGCCCGCAATGATTCGAGTGTCGTCACCTCCACGCCGCGTGCAAGTGCATAGTCTTTGCCGTCGGGTCGCACGACGATCAGTTGGTCGAGCGCAAGCACGTCTTGCGCCATCCTCATGGACGCCGTGAGGCTCGGGGCGTCCGCGAACTTGAACTCGAATCCGATCTTCTTGCCGCTGCGCACGAGCAAAAGGTCGAGTTCAGCCTGTGCATGAACGGACCAAAAGTAGAGCTCCTCGGGCGCAGCGTTGATGGTGCGGGCTGCTTCTTCGAGGGCGAATCCTTCCCAAGAAGCGCCCAGCTTCGGATGACGCAAAAGTTCTGACGCCGAGCGAATGCCCAAGAGTTGGTGCAGGATCCCAGAATCGCGCAGGTAGACCTTTGGCCGCTTCACCTGGCGTTTCTTGATGTTTTCGAACCAAGGGGCAAGGCGCCGGACCATGAACGTCCCAACCAAGATGTCGACGTAGCGAGCGATCGTCGTGTCTCCGATCCCGAGCGAACGTCCCAGTTCAGAAGCGTTGAGGATTTGACCGTGATAGTGCGCCAGCATCTGCCAAAATCGGTGGAGTGCCTGCGCGCCGATGCGAATGCCCAGCGCAGGAATGTCGCGCTCCAGGAACGTTTGCACGTAGGCTTTCCTCCAAAGCCAGCTTCCCGCGTCATCGTCAGCGAGAAACGAAGGAGGAAATCCACCCCGCAGCCAGAGTCCCTCCCGGTCCGCTGCATCCACTTCGTCCCCCGAAAGTGGAGTCACCTCGAGGGTCGCGAGCCGTCCCGCCAAAGACTCTGAACTCTGGCGGATGAGATCATGTGACGCGCTTCCGAGAATGAGCAAACGCATCTGGTTGTCGGGTCGATCGACGAGCACGCGAAGGACCGGAAACAAATCCGGTGCGCGCTGGATTTCGTCGATCACAACGAGTCCGCGCTGGTTTCCGAGCGCGAGCTTCGGATCCGCAAGGCGGCGGAGATCATCCGGATCCTCGAGATCGAAATACGCTTGCTCCCCTGCGTAGTCCGGGGCGCTGGCCGTGTACATGCGCGCGGCGGTTGTTTTGCCGCTTTGCCGCGGTCCCAGCAGCGCGACTACGCGCACCACCGAAAACTGGCGCTCAATCCGCGCGAGCAACTCACCTCGCTCCTGCACAGCGACCAAGCTATATGAAAACTCTTCACATAACGACGAGTTTTCATGGCTAGTAAATAGTCTTTAAATTACGGCTGGATGCTGGCTCATGCGCGAGCGTGACCTACGGCTATGACGCCGATGGCCGGCTCACGAGCTCGAGGCCCTGATGGCTTCTCTCGAGATGGTAGTGCCCGTCTTCACGCCGGCATGAAGCGGCAACGTTGAGCGCACCGGAGGTGCTGTGGGGCGTCGATCGAAGGATCGGCGCCCCGCGTTCTTCATCCGGCCCTACCAGCGCGCGCGAAGCCGCGGGGGCGTACCGGTCGCGCGCGAGCTCACTCCGCCGGGTCGAGCGGGTCGAACGCTGCGGCCTCGCCGCGCTTGACCTGCTCCGAGGTGCGGCCGAAGCGGCGCTCCTTGTTCGAGAATTGCTCGATGGACTCGAGCAGAGTCGCGGGGCGGAAGTCGGGCCACATGATGGGCAGGAACGACAGCTCTGCGTACGCGGCTTCGTAGAGCAGGAAGTCCGACAGGCGACTCTCGCCGCCGGTGCGGATCAGGAGATCCACGTCGGGCAGCGTGCGGGTGGTCATCTCACGGTGGAAGAAGGTCTCGTCGATCTCTTCGGGCAAGACCAGCCCAGCGCGAGCGCGCACGGCCAAGGCCCGCGCAGCCTCCACGATGTCCTGCCGGCCGCCGTACGAGAGGGCCAGGGTCAGAGTCATCTTCTCGCCGTCGGCGGTGTAGTGGATCAGATCTTCGACCGCGTGGCGCGTGCCCGTGGGCAGATCTTCGAGTGCGCCGATGACGTTCACGCGAATGCCGAGTGAACGCAGCTCCGAGCGCTCCTTCTTGGCAAAGTCCACCAGCAGCCGCATCAGCGCTTCGACCTCACCCCGGGGACGTGCCCAGTTGGCGACGCTGAAGGCGTACAGCGTGAGGTACTCGACGCCGACTCGCGCCGCCGTCTCCACTGCATCGCGCACCGCGCGGGCACCCTCTGCGTGACCCTCGACACGCTCGAGGCCGCGCTCGCGTGCCCAGCGGCCGTTGCCGTCCATGATGATGGCGATGTGACGCGGGACTCTGACTTTGCCGTTTTCGGACACGATGTTTTCAATCTCCATGAGCGAAGGAAGCTCGCTGTGAGAACAAGGTGGCAAAGACAAGCGCGGGACGCGGGGGGGCTGTGTGGAGGTTTGATGGAATCGCCGGAACGCCCCCCTGGCTGCGTTACATAAGTCCAAGCATTGCAGCCACTTGACCAGGTTGTGCTCCAGTCTGGGCGTGCGCCGACGGTTGCTCCGGCGGCGGCTTGGCGGTATCCGCTCGCCCTGGCGTGGCGGGCGCTCGTGCGTCCTCGTTCACCCTCTCGGAGGTCTCACATGAAGCTCGTCCTCGTTTCATTGGCGGTGGGTGTTGCAACTCTGTCTCTCGCAGGCTGTTCGGCCTCCGACAGCAGCTCCGGCACCGGCGGTGCTGGCGGTTACGGCACGGGTGGCGTGACCTCGGGCGGCGGCAGCAGCAGCGGTGGCTCGGGTGCAGTGGGCACCGGCGGCGTCGGTACGGGTGGCGTCGGCACGGGTGGCGTCGGCACGGGGGGTGTCGGCACGGGTGGCGTTGGCACCGGGGGTGGGGGTGGCAGCGGCGGCAGCGCGTGTCCGCTCCAGATCAGCGGCGTCTCTCAGCAGTGCGCCGACTGCATCACGGGCAGCTGTTGCAACGAGTTCGTGGCCTGTGCCAAGGACACGGACTGCAACGCGTTCAACACCTGCTTCGTTCAGAAGAAGCCGCAGTGCACCGAGACGGATCCGGTGGCGCTGAAGGCGTGCCTGACCAAGGACTGCCCGACGACGGACGCGGCGTTCAGTCTCTTTGCGACGGCTCAGGGCTGCGCCGGGCAAAGCTGCGCAGCGCAGTGCCAGTGAGAGCCACGCGGTAACGGACGGGCGCGCGCGGGCCGGCACCGGCGCGCCCTGGCCGCCGCACATTCTGTCGCGAGTCAGCTCGACTCGTTCGGTGCATCGTGCCGGGGTTTCGAGCGGCGCTCGAGGGCTTCGCGAGCCTCGTCTGCGGCCTCGCGGATCTGCTCCGCGGCGCGACGCCGTGCCGGCGGAAAGGTCAGGCGGAACACCGCGCGCGGAGGCCCGGGCTGTTTCAGCTCCGCGCGGCCGCCGTGCGCTTCCACGACGGCGCGCACGATGGCGAGGCCGAGCCCCGTGCCACCTTTGTCGGCGCGGGTGGTGACAAACCGGCGGAAGAGCCGCTCTCGTACGTGTTTGGGCACCGAGCCCGCGCTCGAGATCTCCAGCACCACGCCGTCTTCTTCGCGGCGAAGCTCGAGCTCGATGCCCTCACCCTCGGGCGAGTGCACGATGGCGTTGTCGAGCAGGTTGGTGACCGCTCGGACCAACCACGCCTCGTCGCCGCGGATCCGGGTGTCACCGTCACTCTGCAGTTTGACTCGACCTCGGTCGTCCCCCAACGAGTCGAGCGCGATGCGGGTCGCGGTCTCGAGCTCCACCACCTCTTGATCTTCGGCGCCCCGAGCCTCGATGCGCGCAAGGCTCAGGAGATCCCCGAGCAGCCGCTCGATTCGCTCGGTTGCCTCGCGGATGCGGCCGACGAAACGCCGCGCCTCTTCGGGTTCGTCGATGGCACCCTCTTCGAGCACCTCTGCGCTCGCTCGGATCGCTGCCACCGGGTTCTTCAACTCGTGGGACAGATCCGCGGCGAAGGTCTCGACGAACGGGCGCCCTTCGATCTGTCGCCGCATCGAGTCGATGGAGCGGGTCAGGCGCGTCACCTCCCGACCGCCGGGTGAGAGCGGTGCGGCGACCCGCTCGCCGGCGCTGACGCGTTCGGCGAACGCGCTCAGGTTCTCGATGGGGCGCGCGATGGCACGACCGATGAGGGCTGCGGCCGCAGCCGCGGCGGCTCCGAGCACCAGGCTGATGACCAGCACCGTGGGCGCAAAGTCCTCGAGCAAACGCCGCATCACGACGGTTGGCTTGACCACTCGAGCCGAACCCCGTGTCACCCCGCCGATGATGATCGGGGAGTCCACGGTCACCGTGCCTGGGGTGCCGCGCTCGCTGGCTTTTCCTCGGGGAAATAGCATGCGGCCCTCCGGGTCGAGCAGCTCGAAGGAGAGCTCCGCGCCGCGTTCGCGCTCGGCCTCGAGGCGCACGGCGATCTCTTCGATGCCCATGTTCCCGCGGTCCATCTCGCCCTCCATGATGCCGGCGATGGCGGCGCTCTCGTCGTGCGCCGCCTGGTTCGCCAGGCGCACCGCCCGCGCCTCGATGCGATCGATGACCATGATGCCGAGGCCGAAGGCGAACGCACCCACGATCAGGCCGAGCGCCAGGAACACCTGCATGCGAATGGACAAACCCCGGGTGCGCGTCGCGAGCAGGCGCGAGACCACGAAGGCGAGAAACAGGATCAGGCCGATGGAAGCAGCGGCGACGACGATCAGTCGGGTCACGACTTCTCGGCTTCGGGTCGGGGCTGGTCGGCGACCCGGTAACCGACGCCGCGCACCGTCTCGATCAGCCCCGGATTTCCGCCGGCATCCGCGACCTTCTTGCGCAAGCTCTTCACGTGCGAGTCGATGGTGCGATCGGTGATGGCAAAACCGTCTCCCCAGACCTTGTCGATGATCTGTGCTCGGGTGTAGACCCGACCCGGGCTCTCGAGCAGGCTGGTCAGGAGATCGAACTCGACGCGCGTGAGCTCGAGGGGGCGCCCGTCGACTTGCGCTCGGCGTGTGTCCTCGTCGACGCCGAGCGGTGAGCGCGTGGTGGCCGTCGGTGAGCTGGGCGACGGCGGTGCGGCGCGGCGCAGCACCGCCCGCACGCGCGCCACGACCTCACGCGGCGAAAATGGCTTCATCACGTAGTCGTCGGCGCCCGTCTCCAGGGCCGCCACGCGATCGGCCTCGGTGTCGCGGCTCGACAGCACGATGATCGGAGTCAGGCGTCCGGCGCGCCGCCACGCACCGATCAAGTCGAAACCGCTGCCGTCTGGCAGCATCAGGTCGAGTACGATCAGCTCCGAGTCCGCGGCGCCGTTTGCTGCCTCGCAGGTGCCGGCGATTTCCACGTTGAACCCGTCACGGCGCAGGGCGTACGCCACGGACTCCGCGATCGCGGGCTCGTCTTCTACGACAAGGATGCGTTGCGCCATCCTCGGCTCAGCCTAGCATCGCGCGCGTGCAAGAATCGGGGAGAACGCGGGGAGAGATCCTCACCGCCCCAGCTCCTTCACCAGCGGTCCAACGGCGTGGACCAGGCGATCGAGGTGCGCGGGAATGGGTTTCGTGCCGGCGAAGTGGACGACCAGACCCCCTGGGCGGATCTCGATGTGGCCGGTGAACCCCCAGCCCGACAACAGCCGGCGCGCGCCCGGCGGAAAGGCCGCCGCTGCCTCCGACGGCGACGCGGCCAGCGTCAGCATGTTCGAATCCCAGCTTGGGTCGCCGATCTGCACCGTCGGCATCGGCGGGTTTTCCAGGTAAGCAACCCGGGTGTTGAAGTGCTCGCCACCGCGGGCTGCGGCGCGCCGCACGAAGCTCGGGTGGGACACGAACAAGAGCAGCGTGCGATCCACGGGCTCGCTGTCGAGCGGGGCCTGCCACGGCTCGGCGATGGTTGCACCCCCGGGCGGGACCGACCACGACGCGCTGTTGAACCAAGCCTCGGCCCCGACCATGGTGTCGAAGGGCTCCCAGGCGGAAAACCAGCTCTGGTCGGGCCAGGCCTCGAACTTCATGCGCCGGCCGCGCGCCCAGGCGGCGACCTGTTCGGAGCCTTCGGGGAGTGGTGGGGGCGGAGTCGGCATGCAGACCTTCGAGATTGATATGGCGATTTCCGCCCCGATGGAACACCCACGGTGCCCATCCTCTTCCAGGCGCGCTGAACCGCACTAACTCCACCGCATGGCTTGACGAAAGCGCCCGCTCGGCGGAAGCATCGCGCGCGTGAAACGCATCACCCTGGGGATCGGACTCTTCGCACTCACTCTCTCGACGCTGCCGATGGGCGCCTGCGGCGGCGGCGGCAAGGATGCCGACTCTCCCGCGGGGAGCTCTCGCGACGAAGGTCGGGCCCAGGCCGTTCTGACCAAGGCGCGCAGCACGAAGAGCGCCGAGATGTACCGGCGCCTGGTCTCGCGATTCCCCGACAGCGCGGCCGCCGGCGAGGGACGCGACGAGCTGGCTGCGCTGTTGATCGCGGAGGCGGAGGGGCTGCTCAAGCAGCAAGACTTCCCGACCGCGGACGATCGGGCCGAGGAGGCGACGCTGTACGCCGGACTCGACCTGACCCGCAAGGCGCGAGCGCTTCAGAAATCCGTCGACGAGGCTCGGGCAGAGCGTGCGGCCAAGCGGGCTCTGGAGAACGCCGCGGAAGGCAAGTGCGCGAGCGCCCTGAAGCTCGTCGCCGATCCGATCCGCGGCAAGGCGCGGGCGACCTTCAAGGATGCGCTGAAGGAAAAGACCAAGGTCCAGCTCTTGACCTGCCTCGAGCGCAAGCTCGCCGAGGAGGTCAAGGCGGGGAACGTCGAAGCGGCCCGCGCGCTGCTCACCGCGCCCGACACCACGACCGCCCTCGACAAGGAGACCTTCGACAAGGCGGACGCGGCGTTGAAGAAGCTGATCATCGAGCAAGGGTTGAGCGTGCTCAAGCCGATGCTCGATGGGCAGAAGTGGGCGGAGGCGTTCAGCAAGCTGGACGAGCTGCAGAAGGGCGGCAAGCTGAGTGAGGGCGAACGCAAGATCGCAAACGAGGTAGTGAGGGACGCGATCAAGGCGCACGTCACCGCGGTGGTGAAGAACGCGGTGAGCGGGAAGAAGCCCGGAGAGGCCGCGAAGGAGATCGACGCGGCGCTGAAGATCGGCGGCTTCGAGCAGGTGCCGGAGGAGATCTCGGCCGCCCGGCAGAAGCTGAACATCGCGGTCGAGTGCGAGCGCTTGCGCTGCAAGCTCGACAAACCCAAGGCCGCCTGGTCGTGGGGTGCTGCGTCGGAGAAACCCGTGGAGAGCGCCGCCGGAGCCGAGACCGGCAAGCTCAAACACGGTCAAAAGGTCTGGCTCTTGGCCAAGGGCGGGCCGTTCGTGCTCATCGCTCACGAAGATCCCGGCGCGGCGGAGGGGCCTCAGCTGTTCGACAAAGCGAGCGCCTGGGTCGACGGGAAGAGCATCAAGAGCGAGGACACCGATGGTTATCTGCCTCCCACCACCGAGCTCGTTGGGGTCGTGGTGTGGGCGCCGCTTCGGGCGCCGACCAAGGACTATCACCTCGGCACGGTGAAGAAGGTCGAGGGCAAGAAGATCACCGTCGAGCGCATGGCGGACAAGGCGGACGTCGTCGTAGATGTCGCGTCGCTGCGCGCGGGCAAGGTCGGTGCGGGTCTCAAGGTGATGGCGTTCTGTGTTGGGCAGGTCCACACCGAGACCGCGAAGGTCGACAGTGTCGTCACAACCGACGACGGCGTGCCGAAAGTGAAGATCAAATGTGACAAGGGTGACATCACCCGGGTCGAGATCGGCACGGCGTTGACCACCAAGGCCGAGTGGCTGCCCAAGAAGAAGCCCTGAGCCAATGAAGACGCTGCTCTTGATGCGGCACGCCAAGTCGAGCTGGGCGGAGGACGGCGTCGCGGACCACGATCGCCCGCTCAATGCCCGGGGTGAAAAGAACGCCGGCGAAATGGCGGCGCTCTTGGGCGCGGAAGGGCTGCAGCCGGGATTGATCTTGAGCTCGACTGCCGAGCGGGCGCGTGCGACGGCGCTGGCGGTGGCCGAGGGTTTTGGCTGGAAGCCGGAGCTGCGACTGCTGCACGCGTTGTATCTGGCGGAGCCCGACAGAATCCTGTCGGAGATTGCCTGTGTCGCACCGGACGTCGGCTGCCTGTTGGTGGTGGGTCACAACCCCGGCATGGAAGAGCTGGTGAGCGACCTGTCGTTGATGCGCCAGGCCATGCCCACCGCGGCGATTGCGCGCTTCGCGTTCGGCGTCGATGCTTGGAGCGAGGCCGCGAGTGAGCGCGGTGAGCTCGTGCACGTCTGGCGGCCGCGAGAGCTGGATTGAGCGCCCGCGCTCACTGACCGCCAAAACCCCAGGGCGCGCCGTCGCCGCAGCGGTGCAGACGAGCGCCGGCAACGACCGCGGTGGGGCTCGGCGCGTCGTCGAGCGCCCAGGTTGCGAGGCGCAGCTCGACTTTTTTGCCCCAGAACCGCTCGAGCGGCAGCTCTTTGACGCTACGGGGGGGATCGAAGGCGCCGAGCTCCGGCCGTTCGAGCCGCAAGACGAGATCACCCTCCACGATGCCCACGTCGACCGCGATGCGGCCGGAGCCTGCGGGGGGATCTTCGGCGCGCACATCGAGCGCAAGACAGCTGCCGGGTTCGATCGTCAGCGGCAGCCTCACGTCCGTCGGGGGCGCACCAAGAGGCGCGGGCTCGAGCCGGAGCGTGTCGCCACGGGCCTCCGCGCGGCCCCGTTCGATGCGGTGCTGACCCTGGTGGAAGGCGACGGCCAGATTCTGGCGCGTGCTACACGGCCCGATGCGCGGGCGCAGGATGCGGGCGCGATCACCGCCGAGGGTCTGGCCCGAGCGTGTCCCGAAGCGCAGCATCACCTCGCGCCCCACCCAGCGAGCGAGGGGCAGCTCCGCGGGTTTGGGAGAGAGCCCGGCGAGGGTGTGCCAGGCGACGAGGCGCGGCTTTTCGTGCCCGTCGATCACGTGGATCTCGAAATCGACGCCGTCGCTGGGCTCCGTTGCGGCGAGGACTCCGAGCTCGGCGTAGAGGCACGCGTCTTCGCAGGGCACGACGGGCACGTAGAGCTCGGCGTCGGGTTCGGGGTAGAGGTTCGGATCGAGGCTGATGACGTCACCAGAGACCGACGGCGTCGCGCTTCGGAAGAACACTCTCGGCGTGCTCGCGAGCTCTGCGAGGTCGACCCGCTCCTGACACGTACGCGTCGTCACAGGCGGGGCTGGCGCAGGGAAGATCTCCTCGAGCGCCGTGATCGAGAAGGTGATGCTGGATGGGCTCGTGCGCCCGCCCCGCGCGCGGAGGACGAGCCGATCGGCGAGACGCGTCTCCCGCGCTACGATGCCTGCGATGAAACGCTGCTCGGCGACTGCAGCGTCGATCGGCAGCACGGTCTGGTGTGTGCCTACGGTCGGGTACGGAACACTCATGGCGGGCCCGAGCGCCGCGTTTCCTGCGTAAAACTGCGCTTCGAGCGCCGGCACGCCCCCCGCGGCGCGGGCGAAACCGCTCACGTCGAAGTGATAGGACACGAAGAGCGCGTGATCCCAGGGGACCGGACGCGAAAACCGGTAGCTGACCTCTCCCGGTACCGAGAGCTGGTCGCTGCCGCGTTCAGCAAGAGGAAGCGGCTGCGTCGTGCGTTGCCTCGGTGTGCCTCGGAGTCGCGTCACCCACAGATCAGGCCCGAGCTTCTCGACGGGTTCGTACAGCTCGTCGAGCGCCAGCATGTACTCACCAAAACCCCAGCTCCCTTCGTCGAAGCTCACGATCTCTTGCACGTAGAGCGGGCATCGCGCGCGGCGCACGGCGGCGGCCATCTCGTGTTGCAGGGGCGCCGACCAGCCAAGGCTCATTGCGGTCGGTCCCGGCACGCCGGTGATGGCGTGCAGCGCGACCTTGCTCGCCGGCAGGCCCACACAGGGCACACCCTCGGCCTTGCGTGCCAGCAGCCACTCTCGCAGGCGGCGGAACTCACCCCGGTACTCTGGCGTCGAGCTTTGCGGGCGTGCGAAGGCGGTGGCGGCGCGGGAGAAGCCGCGGGGATCCCAGGCGCTCGAACGCTCGATGTGCGCGCCGAACCAACCGAGCATGAAGGTCAGTCCGAGCAGTGACGTGTACGCGGCCAGGCGTGGTCGTGCGCTCCGGTGGCGCAGGGCGAGCAGACACAGCACCGAGACCAGCGGGACGGTGGCGGCGTAGGCGTGCTCCGCATCGCTGCGCAGCACCGCGCGCAGAAGAAACGGCGTCGTTCCGAGGAGCCACGCGACTCCGACCGAGTCGCGCCGGCTTCCTCGCAACATGACCGCGATCGGCGCCAGCGCGAGCACCACCAGGAGGGCGAGCTTGCGTGGCGAAAATCCCTCGGCACCGAGCAGCATCGTGGTGCCGTAGGCGGTGGTGATGCTGAACGCCCCCTCGACGTAGCGCGCGTAGCTGCCGCCCGAGATCGCCAATACCGCGGCAAAAACCGCCTGGAAACCCGCGACTGCGGCCAGCAACATGGCCAGGCGTGACAGCTCCTGCCGTCGAGCTTCGGCCAGCCATGCGCGCGTCAGCCCAGCGACGATCAGCCCCGCGAGACCGAGCGCACCCGCGTCGAGGGAGAGCCACGCGCTCGCGGAGACGAGGGCCGCTGCGACGACCGAGCGTCGCCAGGTTGGTTGGACCGGATCCGTGGGCAGGAAGACCACGAGGGCTGCGAGCGGGAGCACCCCGCGCAGCGAGCGCACGTCGTCGTGCAGGCCGAGCAGCGCAAGGGGCAGGAGAGCGAGAGCGCGCGCACGCCAGGTCTTCTGCGTGGACAAACTCAACCACAGGGCGACCGCCAGCGACAGCAACGGAAATACGAGGTGGAGGCCGGTGATCGCGCGCCGCGCGCTGAAGCTGCCGAAGGCGTTGGGCAGCCAGGCCAAGAGCTGCCACAGCGGCCCGATGGGATAAGCGAAATCTCGACCCGACCAGCGGCCGCGGCTGGCTTCCCACGGCAAGAGCAGCTCCCAGCCGTAGTCCCAGTGTCGGTACTCGAGCAGGCGATCGTCGACCCGCGCGGACCAACCGATGGCGTTCGCGAGCATCGCGAGGCAAAAGTAGGCGAGCAACAGGACAAATAGGCTGCGGCCCTTGGTCATCAGCGGGGGCACCTCCCGAGCCGCGGAGCGATCAGTCGCAGTGTGCCCGCCGTGTCCGGCTTGCGCTCGAAGTGCAGCTCGAGCACGACCTCGCGTTTGTGAAAGTCGTGCATCGACACGGGGTCGAGGCGGCGGGTTTCGCCCGCTTTCACCTCACCCAGCGTCACTCCGTGCACCAGTCCGTCCGCACGCACGCCGATCAAGAACCCGTACGCTCCGTTCGAGCCGTCGAGGCCGAGGCCGAGCTCGAGGCAGGTGTCGGCCACGACGGTGAACGGGTAGGTCAGCTTGCTCTGCCCCGGCCCGATGGCGACGTCGTCGCCGCGCGCCTCCACCGCACCCTCGGCCGTCGCACGTTCCTGGCGCAGCGCCTCGCTGAGCGACGTCCGGGCCGTACAGCGGGCGAGCCGCGGGCGCTGCAACCACAAGAAGTCTTGGCTTGGGTCGCCGTGGGGCAACGAGCCGAAGCGGAGCAGCACGCTTTCTGATGCAAAACGCTGCAGAGGAATTTCGAGTCGTGACGGTCCGGCACCGGGCAGCACGTCGAGCTTGACGAGTCGCGGGCGCGATGGGCCTTGGAGCACGTTGACGTCGAGCTCGGCGCCGTCGCCGCTCCCCGGGGGCAGCTCGATGCCCGCCAGCGCAACGAGGCAGGAATCGGCGCAGGGCTTGATGGGAAAATAGACCTCGGCACCCTGCTCGCTGGTTGGGTTCGGGTGCAACGAGACGCGCTCGGCCGACGCTCTGAGCGCGACGTTGCGCGGCAGCGCGACCCCGGTCGTGGCGTCCGACAACAAATCTCGCTCGAGCTCGCAGCTCGGAGCCGGCGCGGGCCCCTCCGGAGCTCCAGGTGCTGCAACGCTGATGCCCGAGACCTCGAGCTCAGCCGTCTTCGGCGTGAAGCGCCCGCGAGCGCGCAGCCGGAAACGCAGGCCGTCGGCGTGGCGCGAGCCTGGCGTGCCGGGCTCGCCGATCCAGCGCGTCTCCGCCATGGCGGGGTTCACCGCGACCAAGGTGTGGGTGGGCCGATTCACCGAGAGATCGAAGAGATCGGCGTATTCGGTGGTCGCGGTTCCCGACTTCTCGAAGCGATACTCCAGGTGCGGTGCCGCACCGATCAGGGTCGCCAGACGCGACACGCTGAGGGTGTAGTCGATGCGCAAGAGATCCGCGTCCGAGACCTCGCGTCCGAGCGGAATGACGAGCTCGACACCCAGCGCGAGCCGGCGTCGTTCGGGGGTCATCGGCAGCGTCTCGACGCGGGCCGGTTGCGGGGTCGCTCGGCGTTCGAGCGCGTAGGTGGCGGGGCCGAGCCGCTCGTGAACCCGGTAGCTCTCGCCAATCGCGATCAGATCTTCCCCGATGAACCAGCTCGGGCGGTCGGGGCGATCGAAACCGCCGACCTGGTAGACGAACCACGGGCACCGCGCGGCGCGGATCGCCTCCGCCAGCTCGAGTCGCTGCTCGGCGTTCCAGCGAATTGTCGCCGATGTCGGGCCATTGATGTCGGCGAGGGCGTGCGTGGCGGTGAGGGCAGGAGAAAACCCCATGCAGCGGATGCTCGGATCGCGCGCCAAGAGCGCGCGGCTGTAGTCGGCGGTGCGCCCGAGATCCGTCACGAAGTCGGTCTGCGGTTGCAGCCGCCGGGTGAGGGCGTCTCGGGCCGACACGAGCGCGCGGGGGTGGAGCCAGATGTCGCTGCTGAAGGTCCCGAACCAACCGAACAAGAACCCGGTCGCAAGCAGGCTCGATGAAATGCGAATCAGGTCCGAGCCGAGGGAGCGGGTGGCGGCGATCACACACAGCACGACCAGTGCGGGCAGCGCACCCATGAAGACGTGCCCCGGGTTCGGTTGGACCGCAGAGAACGCGAGCATGGGCAACGCCCCTGCGAGCAGCATTGCGCCGGCGACTCGGCGTTTTCGCCGCACGAGCACCCAGAGCACGAGGCCGACAGCCGAGAGTGCGAAGAGGGTTGCGCCCGCGACGGGTGAGCCCTCGGCGCTGGTGGCCATGTTCACCGCGTACGACGCGGTGAGCCGGCGTTGCCCGGCCACGTATTCGATGGGGTTTGCACCGAGGGCCACTGCGAAGAGCGCAGCGGCCGCCAGACACGCGGCCTGGGCGAGCGCATAACGCAAGAATCGAATCAGGCTGATGCGCGCGGGCAGTCCGGAGCGCCGGCGGGCGAGGTACTCGAAGCTGGACATGGCGACGACCGCGAGGCTGGCGAACACCAGGCGATCGAACGAGAACAACATGAGCAGGGTTGCGACGCCGGCGGCCGCGGCGGCGCTGCTCCAGCGCGCGGGTTGGTCGTCCCGCGCGTCCCGGGCGTAGAGCCACAGGTGGACCACCGAGAGCAGCGGGCGCAGTGTGGAGATGCCGGCGCCGTAGGAGGCGAGCATGACTGCGCCGACCAACAGCAGGCGGGAAACACCTCGGGCCTTGGCCCCGAGCCAGAGCGCGATGCCGATCCCGCCAAGCTGGGTCGCGACCTGCATGCCTGCGATCACGAGCGGTGCGGAGAAGCCTCCACCGAGCGTGCCCGCGAGGGCAAAGACCTGCCAGAGCGGGCCCATCGGAAAGTGGAAGTCGCGCCCGCTCCACTCACCGCGGGTCGCGCGCCAGGGCAGCTCGATCTGCCAGGTGTAGTCGATCAGGTTTGCGTCGAAGCCCCGCATGTCCCAGGCCAGCACCCGGACGACGGCCTGCGCGGCCACGACCAGGAGCGCATACGCGACCAGTGCGGTGAGCGCGGCGCGCAGCCAGCGCGGCTCGGGCTCCCCGGCATGGTCGCCCGCGTGACGGTCGGGTCTCTGCTCAGCCAATAAACCCGCGGAGGAGCCTAACACGGCTGTGGTGCAAGCTTGCGTTGCATGGGGGTTGCGGGAAGGTTAGGACGGGCGGCTGACGATGAGCACGCGGGTGGCAGACATTAGACGCGTCGTGCGGCGTGCCGTGCCGCTTCGCACTGCCGACAAACCGAAGCAGGGGGCGTATCATGTGGACGCGCCATCGATGCAGCGTCGCCTCGCGCTGCTCGTGGGCCTGGCGGCGCCGTCGGACCGCCTGCTGCTGGTCGGAGACGACGATCTGACCAGCCTGTGCCTGCACTGGTTGGGGTACACCCGGCTGACGCTGATTGACTTCGACGCGGAGGTGCTCGACATCGTCCGACGCGAGTCGAAGCGCAAGATCACCACGCTCGAGTTCGACCTGCGAGGTGTGTATCGCAAGCGGCTCCCGAAGCTCGCGAGCCAGTTCGATCTGTTCATCACCGACCCGCCTTACGGTCCGGATGGGCTGCGGGTCTTTGCAGGGGTTGGCATCGGCGCGTTGAAGTTGGGGGGACACGGCGTGATCGTGGCGCCGTCCGCGCGCGCGGCACACAGCAGCGTCAAGGAGCCGCTCATGCTCGGGGCCAAGCTGCAGGGCTTCGTGGCGGCAAACGGCGCGGCGCTCGTGGACATCGTGCCGAGCAGTCAGCGTTCGTACCATGGCACCGTGTCTTCGATGCTGGTGCTCTGTCGCGCCGAGAAGCGTCGCATCGACTTCGGCGAGCTCGACGGGCCCGAGGAGTTTTACTGATGGCTCGGGTGGGTCTGGGTCCCGATCCGCACGCACGCTCCGCCTCGGAGCTAGGTCTGGCCTATGCGCGTGGCGCCGGCACGCTGTTGCCGCAGCTACTCGGCAACCCCTGGCTGCCCAAGCCCGTTCTCCGGCGCCTGGTTGAACGCCGTCGCGGGCGCATTCTGCGTCATGCGATGGAAAACGTGCCGCACTACCGCGATGCCTTTGCCGCCGCCGGCCTCAGCCGAACGCAGCTCGCAGATCCGGAGCTGTTCGCCGAGGTTCCTTTCCTGGAGAAGCGTCACGTCAAGGACTGCACCGAGCAGCTGATCTGGCCCGAGGTCGCGCGCGCGCACCTGCTCGAGCGCAAATCGAGCGGCTCCACCGGCTCGCCGGTGCGTGTGTATTTCGATCCCGTCGCCGAGCTACCGCGCCGTGTGCAAGAGCTGCGCTTCTTGACCGCACACGGCTGTCGCCCGCGGCACACCCAGATGATCCTCGACGCGCCCGCTCACCTCGCGCCCAAGGCTTTCTTGCCGCAGCGGCTCTCGCTCTGGCGGCGTGAGCCGTATCCCTGGTGGATGACTCCCGAGGCGGCGATCGATGAAATCAATCGGCGTCAGCCGGACGTCTTTCATGGAGTCCTGGCGGGGGTCCGGATGCTGGCCCTGGCAATCGAGGCGGCGGGTGGGCTCGAGTATCGGCCCTTCCGCGTGGTCACCAAAGGCGAGCTCCTGGATCCGAGCACGCGCTGGTTCATCGAAAACGCCTTCGGTGCGAAGGTCGTCGACTTCTACGCAACGGAAGAGACCGGCATCATCGCCTGGGAGTGCCCGAGCGGGGGCGGCGGCTACCACATCGACTCGGACTTCAACTTCGTCGAGATCGTACGCCCCGACGGTTCGCTAGCGGAGCCCGGCGAGGTCGGTGAGGTGGTACTGACCAACCTGTATCAGCGGGCGATGCCCATCATCCGTTATCGCGTCGGGGATCTGGCTGCGCTGTCTCCCGAGCCCTGCGCTTGTGGCCGGAGTCTGCCGCTGCTGCGCCAGCTCCGGGGCCGGAAGCTCGATTTCTTGGTCACTCCGGCGGGTGAGCTGCACGACCCGTTTCGCGTGATGGCAGTGATGGAGCAGGTGCAAAACGTCCGCTGGTTCCGGGTGATCCAGACCGCGCTCGAGCGAGTCGAGGTGCGGGTCGGCTGGGAGACGGACGCGAGCCCCGCGACCCGCGGCGCGGTGACCACACAAATCCAGGCCGGGCTCCGCGAGCTGCTCGGCGAGGGCATGCAGATCGACGTCGTCACGCTGGACGAGTTCCGCGTGGAAATCGGCGAGAAGGCTCCGCTGGTCAAGGGGCTGCCGGGGCAAGAGCTCCAGGCGCTGGCCGAACGCGGGTACAAGCTGGCGTTTTGAGCGGAGCCTGATCGCGGCGGCGCTCGTGTCAACGCACTCGCGTCGAATACGCGATCAAGAAGCTGCCGAGGGTGGGGAAGAGCCGCGCCGGGAGTCGGGACGCGAGGACCACACGGTCTGGATCTGCCGCATCGCGCCGCCACACGACGAGCGTGCTCTCGAGGTGGTCGACCCGTAGCTGCGCTTCGCCGAGCGCGCGACGCAGTGTGCCGGCAGTGAAGGGGCGAATGTGCAGCTTCAGGAACGGGTGCAGCGGCTGGGTCTGGCTCGGCGTCCCTCCGAGCAGCAGCCGAAACCGATCGGGCAAGTGAGCCAGGTTGGGTGTCGTCACGATCACACTTCCACCAGGGCGAGTCACCCGAGCGAGCTCCGCAACGAACGCCCGGGTGTCGAACAGGTGCTCGATGATCTCCCCGGCGTAGACGACGTCGAATCGTTCCGACTCGAATGGGAGGGCAGCGCTGGCGTCGCCCTGGATCGCGTCGACCCCTGCAGTGCGCGCGAGCTCGACGTTCTCGGCCGCGGCATCCAGTCCAGACACTCGATATCCAAGCCCGGCCAGCCGTTTGCCAAGCCGACCGTCGCCGCAGCCGACGTCGAGGAGTGCACCGGCCGAACCACGCTCCGCCCGCCGGCGTAACCAGGCTTCGACCTGCGCGAGTCGCAGGCGGTTGTCTCGGTCGCGCTCCAGGAACGCGAACGCGTCACGACGGCCGAACCAGCTCGCGTTCTCTCTGGTGCTCATCATGGCCCGCTCGAGCTGGAGGCGGAGACTCGCCCGAGAACACTCAGAAGTAGAAGTCTTCCTTGTTGTTCGCGAGGATCTTGCACTGTGAGTCGCACTCGTAGACGTGTTTCCGGGCTCGGGACGCGGCCGGCGAGCTCCACAACCAGTCGAGGTCGTGCTTCAGGATGCTGCCGAAGTCTTCCGGCGTGTTCGGGCACATCTTGACCTGACCGGTCTCGGTCACGAGCAGGGTCTTGAGCTCCCCTTCGCAGCTTGCCTCCTTCGCCAGCTCCGTCGGATCGCGAAAGTACGTGCGCCAGGCGTCGAAGTCCGCCTCGGTGTTCTTGATCGGGTAGCCCTGTGCGCGGCGCCGCTCGAGCTCGTCCACCAGCGCGAGGGTCTCCTTGGGGTCGGGCCACAGCTCACTCTTCTGGAACCAGTGGTCGCCTTGATGCTCCTTGCCCTGAAAAAAATCGGTGGTCGCGATAGGCTGGAAGGTGTGCCCTTCGATCTGATTGTCGCGACACCAGTCGGAGAGGCGCAGGAGCTCGTCGTGGTTACCGCGCATCACGATGGAGTTGACGTACACGACCGGCCGCTTTGCGCCGCGGGCCTCGCGAGCCTCGCGCACGTACTCGATGGCCTTCATGGCCTGGGCCCAGGTTCCGGGTTTGCCGCGGGTCTCGTCGTGCAGCTTGGGGTCCAGGCTGTCGAGCGAGACGGCCATGAAACCGAGGCCCGAGTCCACCACCTGGCGCGCGCGGTTCTTGGTCGCGATCAGGGTACCGTTGGTGGTGAGCGAAGTGACCGCACCCTGTTCACTTGCGAAACCGAGCACGTCGAAGATGTCCCGGTGCAGGAAGGGCTCCCCCGCGATCAGCGACAGGCTGTAACCCGGGCCGAGCCACGTCGAGAGTTTGCTCACGATCTCGCGCTTCTGTGCGAGGTCGAGGGCGGGCTTCAAGCGGTAGCTCTCGGTGCGATGACCGATGTCGCAGTGGTTGCAGGCCAGGTTGCAGATCTGCTCCCACCACCAGAAGATGCGCTGCGGTTTTGGCTCGCTTGCGGCTTGGCTAGCTGGCGCCAGCCGGTCCAGACCCCGTCGGAGCAGCTGCTCCACCGACAACAAGCGCATGCCCAAAAGCTATGGGGCCAACAGCGGTCGGTCAAGACACAGCTCAATTCGTGTAGCTTCGCGCGATGAGCTGGGCCGACCGGAAGGGGCAAGCATCGAACTTGCTCGGGTTCTCGGCGCTGCTCTTGGTTGGTTTCGACCTCTGGCTCGCGAGCTACGCGCCGCTCGACGTCCCCTACTTGCGCGAGCTTTACTTCGCGGGCGTCGCCTCGGGGAGAGAGCCGATCAGCTGGGAGCTGATTCACCGTCCGACGCTCGAACACGTGATGCCCCTCCCGATGGCGCTCGGCGCATACGCCATCGTGGTGAGCGGCATCGCTGGCGTGAATCGTGTGCTGAACGTGGTCGTGCTCGCGTTGGCGTCGCTGCTCGTGACGCGGGCGGCCGCGCGGATCCGCGGACACTCCGAGCTCAGCGACGTCGTCGTCGTGTTGATTCTGCTCGGGCCGGCCCACGTCTTCAGCTTCGTGAGCGGCTTCAACCTGCAGCTCGTGCTGAGCGGTGCGCTCTTTGCCACGGGCATTGCCGCGGCGTGGGTCCTGGTTCGGCGCCCCAACCGGGCGTGGCTCGCGACCGGCCTGTGCGTGCTGTTGCTCATGCCGCTGTGCGGAGTGAGCGGGGTGCTCTCGGCTGTTTTTGCCTGGCTCGCGCTCGGGGTTGCATCGTGGCGCATGGAGCTTTCGCGGCCCGAGCGGGGCGGGGTCGTGGTGTGTTTGCTCACGAGCGCGCTGTTCGCGCTCAGGTACTTCCCCTGGAGTCAGCTCGGTCAGACCCACCAGCACGTCGTCGACCCGCTCCGCCTCGCCGCGGAGCTCCTGCCGGCGTCGCTGGGTGCCATCGGTTCGCAGGCCTGGCCCGCTTCGTTGCTCGTCGTCGCGCTCGCGCTCGTGTCGGCGCTGGTGTTGCTCGTCTCGAGTCGAGAGCGCGCCGCACTCTCCGTCTTCGCTCTCGGTGTCGCCGCTCAGCTCGTGATCGCCCTCGCCATTGGCTACGGACGCGCACATTACGACAACGCGCTCGCGTTCACCGAGCGTTACGTCGAGCTGGCCGCGCCCACACTCATCCTGGTGCATCTGGGGCTGGCATCTGCCGCCCGCAGCAACGCGCGGCGTGCGCGGCGGTTCGGGCTGGCGTTCGCCGTGGTGCTCTTCGCCGCGAGCGCGCTCAACGCGCCCATCGCAGTGCGCCGGGTGCAAGAAGCCGCGCGAGGGCTGTCGGCGTTCGCGAGGGACGCCCGCTCCGGCACGTCCCAGAGCCAGCTCGCCGCTGCGCACGGCGACTTCCTCTATCCCTTCGATCGCGGGGTGTTGCTCGCGGGTATGTCGACCTTGATGCTCGAGCGACGCCCGCCGTTCGACGTCGGCCCCCGGCCAGGCTTCGTCTCGTCCGAGTCGTCGGAGTTGCCGTGCCGTTCGGACTCCGTGCACTGGCTGCGGCCGACTGCCAGGACCAGCCCGAGCGATTTCGCGTTTGCACCCGAGCGAGCGCTGGACGGGTTCGTGGCGAGCGAGTGGCGAGCGCGGGACGCCGGCGAGTCGGTGCTCGAGGTCGAGCTCCGGGACGCAGGTGCGCTCGTGTTCGTGTGTGTCATGCCCGGCAGCCGCTCCGGGCCCGAACGACGAGTGCGGGTGGAGGCCTGGGCCGACGGGCGGCTCGTTGGCCAGGCGGTTGGTGACCTGCAAGCGGGGTCGGAGTTCTCGCTCTTGAACCTCTCCGTACCGCGAGTCGAGCGGTTACGTGTGATCATGCCCGCCGGTGGTTCCATCGCCGAGCTGCGCTTTGCACCCTGAGCGTCTGAACACGACTTTTCGAGAAACTCCCGAAGGGCGCGGCCCGAGCGGGAGGCATGTCCGAGCCCCGCATCTGGTTTTGTGCGTTCACCATCGCTCTCCTGTCCGGTTGCTCCGGTCCGCCGTTCCATGCGATCCCGGAGGTCGAGGCGAGCGCCGCCACGGTCACGAACCCAGCGCCGTCGACGCTCGATCCGAATCCCGTGCTCGCCGCCGTGCCCAAGCCCCCGCGTGTGATCGGTCGAACCGGCGAGCGCGGCGTGGTGCTGTTCGATGGAGCGAGCGGTAACCCGAGCTTTACTCATGACGTCGGCGGGCTGATCCTCGACCTGTTCGTCGACGGGGACCGCCTGCTGGTCGCGACCAGTGACGATCAGCTCGAGACCAGCGTGGTGCGCTCGTTTCGCATCGGCCAGGCGGGTTTGTCGGACGGGGCCGAGAGCGAACCGCTCGGGCCCGGGGCGCGTCTCTTCGATCTGCCTCCGTTCACGCTGGTGATGACCGAGGAGATGGCGGTCAGCTGGTCGCTGCTCGACGCGGATCTGGTTGCGGTGGCACCCAGCAAGGCCATCGTGCGGCCGGCGAGTCTGATCTTGGCGCGCGCGCACGGGAAGGCTGAGTGGCTCGCGCTCAGCCCCACGGGTTTCGACGCCGGTGAGTACTTCGACAGCCTGGTCGCGGGCAGCTTCGAGGCCGGATGGAAGCTGGATTTTCACAGCGTGAAGGCGCCCGGACGCCCAGGCTCTCGCCTCGCTCGGGCCGCGGGCTCCGAGCGCGGGTACCTGGTGCGCAAACACGCCGACTCGGAGAGCTTCGAGCTGGGCGAGCTGTCGTTGACCCAACCCGGTCCCCCGGAGAGCTTTCGGAGTTTCATCGTCGCCGGAGCGCTGGGTGAGCTCGAGTCCGTCGAGATAGATGCGAGCCGCGGCGTGTTGCTCGCGTTGCTCTCCCGGGGTGCGGCTCCCGCCGCCCTGGCGCTGGTCCCCCTCGAGAGCAGCGCGCAGCCGATGCTGGTGTTGCTCGGCGGCGCCGTGGAGACGTCACCCTGGTTCGGTCGATGCACGACGCTGACGTCGGCGGGGCGTTTGTTCGCGGCGACCGTCGCCGGTGTCGAGGCGTTCGATGTGACCGGCTCCCCTGACGCACCCGTCCTGAAGGCGGACACAGGGTTTCAGGGCAAGGGTCTCCTGGCGCCGGTCGTCGTGCTCGAGTGAGCCGGGCGTGCGCCCTCGTTCAAGCCCCCTCGCGCGCCAAGTTCCGCGCTGCGCGCAGGGCGTTCGCCTGGATCGTCAGCGTTGGATTGACCCCGCCCGGGTAGGGCATGAAGCCGCCATCGATCACGAACAGGTTGTCGAGTCCGTGCACGCGGCCCCAGCCATCGACGACGCTGGTGGCTGGATCACTGCCGGCGCGGCAACCACCGTGCAGATGGGTGCCGCCGAAGTGCGGGGCCTTGCCCTCGCGTCGCAGCAGGCGGCAGCCCGCGGCGCGTAACAGCTCCATGCTGCGGTCGACCATGTGCTCCCGTCGCGCCAGATCGGTTGGGTGAGGGGTGTAGTCCATGATGATGCGCGGCAGGCCGTGGGCATCGAGGTCACGAGACAGGAGCACGCGGTTATCCCGCGCAGGGTGGTCCGCGAGGATGCACTCGACTCGCACCGGGAGTCCGCGGTGGAGCGAGAAACGGTGGCCGAAGCTCGCCTCGTAGATCAGACCGCCCAGACCCGAGGGAGCCGCTGCGTCGAGGTAGTGGTCCGTGAGCGCAAAGGTGGAGAAAGGGCCGTCGTTGTTGGCCGCGTCGGGCCCGGCATCGACAAAACCGTCGACCCACTCGCTGATCTTGAAACACAGCCCGCGCCCCACCATGTCCGTGTCGTTGCCCAGACCCGACGGTGAGAGGTCATCCGCGGAGCGCAAGAGCAGCGCTGCCGATTGGATGGCGTTGGCCGCCAGCACGAAACGCCGCGCGCTGATGCGGTAACTCTGCCCGGTGTCGACCCGAACTGCGACCAGGCTGCTCACGCGCGCGCGCGCGCTCCGCTCGAGTCGCACCGCCTTGAGTCCCGCGCACAGGGTCAGGGAGCCGGCCTCGAGCAGTGGACGCAGGAAGATGGTCTCTGCGTCGCCCTTGGCAAAGCGCTCACAGCGGTGTTCGATGCAGGGCGTCAGGTTCGCGCACTCTGCGCGTCCAGCGTAGGGCACCGTGTTGATGCAGAGTGGCGTTGGGAACGCCCGGAGGCCGAGCGCTCTGGCGCCGGCGAACAGCACCTCTGCCGCTCTGCTCGGCGCGACCGGGGGCAAATAACGCGCGCTCGGCGCCGGTGGTGCAGTGGGGTCGCCCGCGGGATCTGCCGCAACACCGATGCGCTGCTCGAGCTCGCCGTAGTACGGCTCGAGCTCGTCGTAGTCGTACGGAAACGCAACCGGAAGATCCGCGGCTGGCAACCAGCGGCTCGCGTCGAAATCCATGCGGCGGTAGCGGAACGAAGCGCCACCGAAGAACACGGTGCCGCCGCCCACGTTGCAGCTCGACCAGGGATTGCCCTGCAGCGCGAAGCAGCCGCTGAAGACACGCACGTAGGCGGGCTCGGCCCAGTGCACGACGTCGGCGAAGAGAGTGGAAGGCCCGACGTAGGGGCCTTGTTCCACCACCACGACTTCGAGCCCCGCGCGGGCGAGCTCGTCCGCCGCGACGGAGCCCGAAGCTCCGCTGCCGATGATGCACACGTCGAAGGTGCGGTCCCCCAGATCGCTCGGCGGTGGTGGGCCGTAGTCCGGCTGTCGAACGGCGCTCGCGGTCATGAGCCGTGGATGCTTAGCCTGGATTTCCGGCGCCGCCCATCCGAGTGCGCTCGTTCTCGGTATCGACTATGCTGCCGGCACCAAGGATCGACGGTGACGACACGCGTGCTGCACCTGGCCGGGGAGTTTCCTCCGCGGCGGCTAGGCGGGATCGCCACCTACCTCGAGAACGTCGTCCGGCGCTCAGCGCCGCGAGTCGAGAGCGCGGTCGTCGTGGTCGAGGGTCGGGACTATCACCGGGACCCCTCCGCGGCTGGGCGTGCGGTGCGAGTGGAGAGCCTGGCGCTCGACGAGCTGATCGCACGTCTGCCGAGCGAGACGCTCTTGTCCCAGGCCATGATCGACGCCCACGTTCCGCATAAGGGGTTGCTCGGCGAGACCTGGGACGTCGTGCACGTGCACGACTGGTACGGCGTGTTGCCGGCGCTGGCCCTCCGCGCGCGTCAGTCCGTGTCGTTGGTGATGACCGCGCACTTGCCGCTGCGCTTCGGCTTCACCTATGCAAACCACCCGATCCCCGTGCAAGAGAAGACCCGACTCGAGGCGATGGGTTTCCGGGTTGCCGACCGAGTGTTCGCGCCGAGTCGTTACATTGCAGAGCTCTTGGCGCGGGAGTACGACGTGGTGCCGGAGAAGCTGCGAGTGGTGCCCAACGGGGTGGATGTCGAGCTGTTTCGTCGTGACTCGGCCCTAGCGTCGGCTGTGCCCACGCTGCTCTCGGTCAGTCGCTTGAGTGAGCAAAAGGGTCTCGAGTATCTGCTCGAGGTCTTGCGGCGTGTGCGGGCGCGGCGCCCCGACGCCATCCTTCGCATCGCCGGTGATGGGCCGGAAAAACAGCGGATTGCGGCGCGCGTGAGCGCGCTCGGGCTCTCGCGCAACGTGGAGCTCTTGGGTTACGTGCCCCACGCCGAGCTACCGCGTTTGTACGCGGCTGCCACGGTGTTCTTGTCGACCTCGGTGTACGAGCCGTTCGGGTTGACGACGCTCGAGGCCATGGCCTGTGGCTGTCCGGTGGTGGTGTCGGCCCTGGGTGGGGCCAGTGACTTCGTGCGAGACGGCGTGGACGGCTACGTTCGCCATCCACAGGACGTCGTCGGTTTCGGCAAGGCAGTGCTCGAGATCGTATCGAACGCCGAGCAGGGTCTGCGCATGGGTGCGAGCGCGCGTGGCCGAGCTGAACAGTTCGCGTGGCCGAAGGTAACCGAGCTCACGCGTGCGGCCTACGCCGAGCTCACCGGGGAGTCGGAGGCGCTCCGCCGTGTCAGCTGAGCTTCGGCGCACGCTCGCGCTCTTCTGGCACATCCACCAGCCCTTCTTCGTGCCCGACAGCGAGGTGCGTGAGCAGGTCGTGGAGTCGTATCTACCGCTGCTCGAGCTGCACGAGCGGCTGAAGATCCCGTTTTCGCTCAACGTGTCCGGTGCCCTCCTGACCCGCCTCCCGCAGCTCGGCCCCGAATTCGTGGAGCGCCTGGTGGCGGCAGTCGATTCCGGTCTGTGTGAGGTGGTTGGTTCGGGCGCGTTTCACCCGTTGCTCCCGCTGCTCACTCCCGAACGCGCGCGTGCGCAGGTGAGGTTCGATGTAGAGGCCAAACAGCGCATCCTCGGCCGCGCGCCTCGGGGATTCTGGCCGGCGGACCTCGGCTGGAGCCACTTCCTGGTGCCCATCTTGGCGGAGCTGGGCATCGAGTGGACGGTGCTCGACGGCGCTGCGCGGGTGATGGGGTCGGTACTGCCCGCGTGGCAGCCCGAGGAACGCCACGGGCAGAAGGTCCTGTCTCCGCGTCTGAGCCCGCTGCTGCACGAGTCGGAGCTCGGGCGCGTTGACGCGCTTCGTGTGGGAGAAAATCGTGTGCTCTCCATCGCGCGACACCCCGGGCTGACCTGGAAACTCGTCGATCTGGACGAGGGAGCGCTGCACCGGCCCGACGAGGTGGAGAGCTACGGTCGCGCGGTCGAGCAGTACTTCGCGAGCGGCGCCTCGCTCTTGGTATTGGGTGACGATGGTGAACGAATCAACGGTCGCACGCGGCTCACCTACGAGCGCGTGCTGCGCGCGCTGGTCGAGCGCGTCGACCGCGTCGTGCAGGGCAGCGCGGCGGTCGAAGAGCGGGCGGCGCTCGCGGAGGAGCGCTACCTGCCGACGAGCACGTTTCTCGTCGATTTCTCCGCCTGGCTGAACACGCCCGACGACTTCGTGTGTTTCCGCCTGCTCGAGACCTTCACCCGAGAGCTTGCACTGCGCGAGACCCTCGCACGCCACAGCGGCGACGCGGCGTTGCAATCTGCGTTGTCCGCCATCAGTTCGGAGCTCTTGCCGCTGGAAGACTCCGGCTTCTATTTCTGGCGCTACTTGCGGCGAACCCGCGAACCATTCGTCGCCAAGCTCGAGCTGTTGTCGCGGCGTCTGCGCGAGCTCTGAGCGCTCCGCCGGCTGTACAGGTTCGGCTGGCAGCGTCGACGAGTTCGGCGTGCTGACCGCGGCCGCATGTGCGCCAGTTGACTCGATGCGCGGGTGAGCGTAGCCACGAAGCAGGCCACGTCTCGTATCCGAGCGTGTCACCGAAAGGCTCAACGATGGCACTTCACATCGGTCTTCGCGGTCTGGCATGGGCGTCTCTCGCGGTTGGCTTGACTGCGTGTGCGAGCACCTCTGACGACAGTGGCTTGCCAGCGGGCGGCGGAGGCAGCGGCGCGTTCGGAGGCAGCGGCGGGTTCAAGCCGACTGGAGGCTCGGGCGGTGGCCCGGTCGGAGGTTTCGGCGGTGGCCCTTCGGGGGGTGGCATTGGTGGTGGACCGTCGGGTGGCGGCGTTTCCGGCGTCGGCGCGACGGGCGGAGCTGGAACGGGCGGCATCAACACGGGTGGAACCGGCACCGGTGCGACCGCGGGCACTGGCGCGACGGGCGGTAGCGGTGGCAGCGGCGGCAAGACGACCTGCGTCGGAAGCTGCGGCAAGTCGACGCCGACGGCGGACGGGTGTTACTGCGACACCGCGTGTTTCAGCTCCGGTGACTGCTGCGACGACTACAGCACCGTGTGTACGAGCGGTGGCGGAGGCAGCGGCGGTACCGGCGGTAGCGGTGGCAGCGGTGGCTCGACGGGTGGGGCCGGCGGCGGCGGTGGCACCGGTGGCGCGCCGAGCGGCAGCTGCGTCGGGTCGTGCGGCGTGAAGTCGACGGGCAGTTGCTGGTGCGACAGTGGTTGCACTTCGCTTGGTGATTGCTGCTCGGACTACAAGCAGGTTTGTGGTGGTGGCACAGGTGGAACCGGCGGCACGGGTGGAACCGGCGGCACGGGCGGCACGGGTGGCAGCACCGGTGGCACCGGCGGCAGCACGGGCGGTACGGGCGGCAGCACCGGCGGAACCGGTGGCACGGGTGGAACCGTTGGCGCCTGCGCCAACGCGGAAGACTGCGCCATTCCCGCGACGATGGTGTGTGATCCGACCAAGCTGACCTGCGGTCCGGGCCAGTGCACCGCGACCCAGGCCTGTGCGACCGGCCAGATCTGTCTAGGCCAGGTGAGCAGCCCGGTGGTGGGCGCGTGTTACACGTCGTGCACGCCGTACGCCACGACGTCGACCTGCGGGACCACCCGCGAGTGCCTGTTGACGGAGATCTCGGGCGCTGCCGGCGGTTGTTTCAATCGCGGCACCAAGACCGAAGGTGCGGCCTGCACCGCGAGTGACACCAATACGGGATGCGCCGCAGGTCACTACTGCGTGCGCGATCTCGGAACATACGTGTGTCGCAAGCTCTGCAACTTCTTCAGCTCGAGCCCAGCGTGCTCACTCTCGCAGCGCTGTGCGCTCGGCGGGGTCTGCAGTGCAGAGGGCGGCGACAGCGCTGCGATCGGCGGCAAGTGTTCGGTCGCTTCGGTGGCCGGCGAGTCGTGTGCAAACGACGGCAAGGCTTGGCGCGGAACGTGTCAAACCGTGCAAGGTTCGCTCACCTGCCTGAAGGTGTGCCGCACCGCGGTCAGCGCCGATTGCCCGTCGGGCAAGACGTGCTCGCCGTTCCAGGGCGACAACTCCGCCGGCGTCTGCAACTGATTCGGGCCCGAGGTTGGCTGACTGGGTCGCGGAGGCTGAAGCGCCCCCGGAAGGACTGCACGTCCCCCGTGGGATCCTGACCTTTCTTCGCTCGGGCTTCAGCCACGGATATCCGACATTCCTCGAGCGCGGCGCCGGAGCCTACGTCTTCGACGCCGCGGGTCGGCGCTGGGTCGACTGGGTTCAGGGCAAGGGTGCGGTGACGCTGGGCCACGCTCGCGCGGAGGTCGATCGCGCTGCGGCGAGCCGCGCTGCGAGCGGGATCCTGCTGGGTGCCTGTCCGCCGGAATACGAGAAGCTGGCCGCGCGCCTGTGTGAGTATCTGCCCGGCGCCGAGAGCGCGCTGTTCGTGAAGAACGGTAGCGATGCAGTGCAGGTCGCCATTCGCTTGGCGCGGGTCGCGACCGGTCGTGATCTGGTGGTGTCGGCGGGTTACCACGGCTGGGACGATCGACTGTTGCCGGGGGCGGCTCCGGTTCGTGTGCCGGGCTCGGTGATCGACTTCGGATACGATCTGGCAGAGCTCGAACGTGTGCTGGACAACGAGGGTTCGCGCGTCGCTTGTGTGCTCGTCACCCCGGAGCCGGCGTTCTTCGGCGCCGCGCACCTCGCGCGCATCGCCGACCTGGCTCGCGCTGCCTCGGCGCTGTTCGTGGTGGACGAGGTACGCGCCGGTTTGCGCGTTGCGCCGGCGGGTGCACACCAGCACTTCGGGGTTGTCGCCGATCTGTTCACACTGAGCAAGGGTCTCGCGAATGGACACCCGCTGGCTGCCGTGGTCGGCCAGAAGAGCGTGCTCGATGCCAGCGACAGAACCTACGTCTTCGGTACCTATTACGCTGAAGCCTCTGGGCTCGCCGCCGGCCTGGCCAGCCTCGACCTCTACCGCAGCGAGGCTGTGATCGAGGCCATCTGGCGCGCGGGTGAGGGCCTGATGCGGGGCCTGGATGAAATCTTCGACGACGTGGGCATTCGTGCGGTGTGCCTCGGTCCGCCTCCGGTGATGCAGATCCTGTTCGACGACGAACGTGCCGAGGCCGCCTTTTACGCCGGGGCCGTGCGGCGCGGCGTGCTGTTTTTCCAGGATGATGGCCAGTGTCCTTCGGCGGCCCACGCCGAGGAGCACTTGCGCGAGACGCTGGCGGTCTGTCGCGAGGTTGCCGTCGAAATCCGCCGTGACCTGCAGGGTGGACGCAGTGAACGCCTTTTCGCGCTCAGCGCGGAGATGCGGGCGAGGTACGCGAGACGCCGCATGATCGAGCCCCGTGCGCTGGACGAAACGAGCTTGCCCTCCCTCGTGGGCCGCTCGGGTTGAGGGGTACGGCGTCCGGGAGCAGAGGCTCACCGCCGCTCTGGCCCGAAACCCCAGGGGGCCCCGTCGCCACAGCGATGCACTCGTAGCCTCGACACCAGCGCGAGTGCGCTCGGATCCGGACCCCATGCCGCGATCCGGACCTCCGCCGATTGCCCGCGCAACTCCGCCAGGGACATGTCGCGATGACTCCGTGACTCCCCGGGGTTGATGATGTCCCGCGACAGACGCACCGAGACCTTGTCGTGCAGGAGCGAGAGCTCGAGCGAAGGCGGGGGTGTGCCGGCCGCCGCGTCAGTGCTCAGGTCGTAAGCCAGACACTCAGAGGCTCCGATCTCGATCGGTATTCGAAGCTCAGTCGGGGGCCTTCCGAGCGGCGCCACCGACAAGCGCAGCGAGTCTCCGCGTGGCTCTGCCTGGCCGCGCGCCAGTGTGTATCGGCCGTCGTGCAGCGCGTGCACCAGGTTCTTGCCCCGACACGGCCCAATTCGCGGTCGGTACACGCGTGCACGGGCGCCGGCGCTTCCGACGGGCCAGGTGCCGAAGCGAACCAGCACGTCCCGCCCGGCCCAGGCCGATAGGGAAATTTCCGCGGGTTTGGGCGAGACGCCGGCGGTCACTTGCCAGTTCACCAACCGAGGTTTTTCCCAGTCGTCGACCACGTGCACCTCGAAGCGGGCGGCGCGCGGCGGGCCAGCGTCCGCCTCGACCCCGAGCTCCGCGAACAAACAGGAGTCCTTGCAGGGTGTGACCGGCAAGAACACCTCCGCGAGGGGCTCGGTCTCGGGGTTTGGATCGAGCACGATGCCTTCGCCGTCCAGCCGCGCGAGCAGACCGCGTGCGAAGGACTCGCCGCGCGTGACAGACGCAGCCAGATCGACTTCGGCGCTGCAGGACGGGGGCTTTGCGCCATCGATGGGAGGCGGCGTCAGCTCTTCGATGCCGTGAAGTTCGAAGTCGATGCTGGCGGGTGAGAGCGGGCGCGCCTCGGCGATGATCTCGAAGCGATCGGCATGGCGTTGCACGCGCGAGCTTCGCCCCGCGGCCCAGCGCCACTCGGCGACCTCGGCGTGCACCGGGATGATGGCCCGGGCACGCTCGTTCACCGCAGTGTCAGCCAGGGCCGTGACTGCGCCCAGGCGCTCGTTGCCGTCGTAGAAGGCGACCTTGATCCACGGCGACCCTCCGGCCAGCACACGCAGCATCGGCACGTTCAGCGTGTAATCGAGCCGAAGCAAATTTTCCCACGCTACCGGTCGCGCCAGCGAAAAACCGAGCCGCCCCGGCACCGGCAAGCTGCGCGTGTCACCCAGGCCCTCCGCAGCAACAGGCTGACCATCGGCGCGACGTGCCTGGGCTCGCAAGTGCGAGACGAACGTCGCCGGGCCCAGGCGCTCCGCCGGTTCGTAGAGCAGGCTCTGTGCCAGAAAATCCGCCCCGAACCCGAAGCTCTGCCAGGGTGCCGGGAAGTCGAAGCTCGAGAGTTGCCGCACGGCGAATGGACAGCGATCCCGCTCGATGTCCGCTGCGAGCTGCTCTTTCATGCGGGGTGTCCAGCGCAGTCCCGTCTCGGTCGGCCCGCGCACATTGGCGAGCGCGTGTGCGACGACCGCACGCTCGGGCAGGACCATACAAGCCTCGCGATGCGCCTGGGCGAAGCGCGCGATCTTTGGCACGTCATGGTCGTAGCCACGCTCGTCGGGTGATCGGTCCGCGAGCAGGCGGGCTGCGCGACTGAAACCGCCGGGTGCCCAGGCGTTCGGCACACCCTGCCGGCTTCCGAACCACGCGAGCGCAAAGGTCGTGACCAGCAACGCAGACGCCGCGCTGCGTGCGGGTCGCCTCGGGTAGAGCTCGACGGCCGACAGGCTCAGCGCCACGGCGAGTGGGAGCAACGCCGCGTAGACGTGCTCGGCGTCCGAGCGAATGATGGCGCGCGCCAGCAACGGCAGCGCACCGGCGAGCAACACCGCGCTCGTGAGCTCGTTGCCGCGGCGGGTCAGGCTGAGCGCGAGCAATACGAGCGAGAATCCGATGAACGCCCACACCGGCGCGAAGCCGAGGCCGTGGGCGCCCTCGATCATCACCGTCACGTAGCCGCCGGTGATGGCGCCCCAGCCCTTCAATGCCGCCCAGAAGCTACCGCCGACCGCGGCCCAAAGCAGGCTCAGTGCGACGCTTGCTGCGACCAGACCCAGCGCTGCGCGTCTCGAGCGCGAGAGGGGTGTGAGGGTGTCGGGCGTCGGCTCGGCGAGCTCGGCGGTGCGCCGCGCAACGAGCTCGGCGATGAACATGAACACCAGCGACAGCAGACCGAGCAGCGCAGTCTCGAACGAGAGCAAGGTCGAGCCGATGACCAAGGCGCCGGCCAGGAAGGGGGCGCGCGTGCTGCCCCGGCGTGGTGCGTAGAGCATGACGATCGCGACCGAGACGAGGGCGCGGAAGGAGCGCACGTCGTCGTGGAGCGCAAACAGTGCCAGCGCGGCGAACACGAGTGTGCGTCGCGACCAGCGCGGGCACCACCAGGTCGAAAGCGCGCCGGCGGTTGCGAGGGACGCGATGGGAAACACCACGTGCAGTCCGCCGACGCTGGCCGCTGGCGAGGCCCGCGCACCGAGCGTTCCCACCCAGGCCAGGAGCTGCCACAGCGGACCGATGGGGTAGGCGAAATCACGTCCGACCCACTGTCCGTGGCTTGCGCGCCAGGGCAGCCCTAGCTCCCAGCCGAAGTCGAAGGCGCGGTGGTCGAGCACCCGCGCATCGAACCCCTTGGCTCGGACGTAGGCGTTGGCGATGGTTGCGAGAACGAAATAACCCACGACGAGCCAGAAGCCGGTGCGGGCCCGCCGTTCGCTCACGGCGCCCCCGGCTCACGCGGCACGTGCACGGATGCCACCCCGAACGACTGGGCGAGCACCATCCGGGGCGTGAGGCCGTCGCAGGCAGGGTCGGGCTTGATGAGCGGGCACACGCCGGCACCGTTCTGCCACATCCGCGCGCGCGCTGGATCAGTCCAGGTTTGACGACCGCTCAGGGCGACATTAGCCCTCGCAGACCCGCATGCTCCCGCTCGCACATTCCAGCTACTGGGTCGCCAGCGCGCTCGCCTCTCAGTACCTACCGACCCCTGCCCTCGAAGCGCTGCGCTTGCGCCGCCTCCGGTCGATGCTGGCCTACGTCGAGAAGGAGGTGCCGTTCTATCGCGAGCTCTGGGCCTCTGCCGGCGTCAGCTCGCGTTCCGTCGAGCGGCTCGCGGACCTGAGGCGTTTCCCGGTGCCCAATCGCCGCCAGATCGAGGACGACCCGAGCTCCATCGTCGCCCTCGAGCACCTGCAGCTTCACCGCGCGGGCACGGGTTACATTCGCCGCTCGGGCGGCTCGTCGGGCGGACCGCAGCTCGAGATCCACAGCGATGAAGCTTCGTGGTCGCGGCTGGATGGTTTCTACTATCGCGCGTTCGCCGCGCTCGGATTCCGGCCGTGGCATCCGCTGGCGTATTTCTGGAGCGCGCCGTTTCGCAAGCGCTCCCACAACTATCTCGGCATCATGCCCAAGGTCGGTGTGCCGGCCATGCTCGACGAGGGCGCGCAGCTCGCCATCTTGGAGCAAAACCCAGGCATCTGGTGGTACTACCATCCGACGAGTTTGTTTCCCCTCGCGCGGCGTTACCCCGAGCGTCTGCGCGCCACGGCGCCGGAGACCATCATCTGTCACGCCGAGCTCTTGCCGGGCTCGATGCGCAAAGTCATCGAAGACGTGATGGGTCAGCCCGTCTACAACCAGTACGGCACCAGCGAGTTCAACCGCATGGCCTGGGAGTGCAAGGCGAAAACCGGGTATCACATCGACGCCGACAGTGTGATCTTCGAGATCGTCGACGATGACGGGCAACCGGTCAGGCCGGGTGACACCGGGCGTGTGATCGCGACGGGTCTGATCAACCGCATGATGCCTCTCGTTCGCTACGAGCTCGGGGATCTGGTGGTTGCGTCCGACCGACGCTGCAGCTGCGGGCGCACGCTACCGATGATCGAACGCATCGAGGGCCGCCTGAAGGACGTGTTCGTGCTGCCAGGCGGCGGAAAACGCACGCCGCGCGAGATGCTGGAGCCGTATGCTTCGATCGCGGGTGTCGAGCAGTACCGCGTGACGATCGTGTCCCAGACGAAGGTGTTGCTCGAGCTCGTGGCGGCTGACGCGGAGTTCGCCAACGTCGAGGGCGAGGCGAGGCGCAAGTTCGCGGCGCTCTGCCCCGGGGTCGACCTGGTCGTGAGGAGCATCGACGACATCGCGAAGGCCCCGACCGGAAAACGCGTGCTGATTCGCAATCGGCTGCGGGCGGAGGCAAACCAGACGCGGCCCGAGTTCACGCTGTGACTGGCGCCGGTACGCGAGACGTCGCGAAGGACGCCGAGGTGCCGGGCTGGGTCGAGGACGCCGTCTTCTACCAGATCTTCCCCGATCGTTTCGCGCGTTCAGCCGCGCACTCGCCGCTGGGACGGCTCGAGGCATGGGACGCGCCGCCGACGCCGCGCGGTTTCAAGGGGGGGGATCTGCTCGGCGTGCTCGAGCACCTGGACTTCATCGCGGACCTCGGCGTGAACGCGCTGTACCTGAACCCGATCTTCACCAGCGCCGCCAATCACCGCTACGCAACCTCCGACTTCTTGCAGGTGGACCCCGCGCTGGGTGGTGACGCGGCCTTTCGCCAGCTGCTCGACGCCTGTCACCGGCGCGCCATGCACGTGGTGATCGACGGCGTCTTCAACCATGTCGGCCGCGGTTTTTTTGCCTTCCACGACCTGCTGGAGAACGGCGCGGACTCGCGCTTCGTCGACTGGTTCCAGGTCGACGGCTTCCCGCTCTGCGCCTACGACAATCGAGCGCCAAACTACGAGACCTGGGCGGGGCACGCCTCACTGCCCAAGCTGGCCACGGGCAACCCGGAGGTTCGCGAGTACTTGATGCGCGTCGCAGAGCACTGGGTTCGTTTTGGGATCGACGGCTTTCGCCTCGACACCCCCGAGCAGATCGCGTCGCCGGGCTTCTGGCAGGAGTTCCGCCGGCGCACCCGGGCCATCAATCCGGAGCTCTACCTGGTCGGCGAGGCGTGGACCGATCCCGGTGTGTGGATCGCCGACGGGGGCGGTTTCGATGCGGTGCTCGGCTACTGGTTCGGCGGGCGAACGCTGGCGTTCGTCGCGGGCGACCGCCTCGATCAAGAGGCGGTGAAGAGCCTCGATTATCCTCTGAAACAGCCGCTCTCGGGGCGAGCGTACGCCGAGTTCATCGAGACACTGCTCGAGAGGGCGCCCGCACGGACCAGCCGCGCGGCGTTGAATCTGGATTCGTCTCACGACACACCGCGCTTGCTCACCATGGTGAGTGGGGACTGGGATTCGTTTGCGCTCGCCCGGCTGCTCTTGTTCGCGTTCGTTGGGGCACCCTGTGTGTACTACGGGGACGAGATCGGTCTCGCCGGCGGACCCGACCCGGGATCGCGCGCCGCGTTCCCCTGGGAGCATCGCGAGCGCTGGAACCACGACGCGCTCGACCTGCACCGACGGCTCGGACAGCTCCGGCGCGAGCACGTGGCGCTCCGCCGCGGGGACTACCGCACGCTCCTGGCTACGGAAGTCAGCATCGCGTTCGTGCGTGAGCACCCGGATGAGCGTCTGGTGATCGTTGCCAACACCGGCTCACAATCGGAAGCGCTCGAGCTGGGTGAGCTCACGCCGCTGTTCGTCCACGGAACCGTCACGCTGCGCGGGCCCGAGGCCGAGGTCGGGGCGCGCAGCGGCGGTGTGTTCCGGGTCGGAGGCTAGCTCTGTTCATCTGAGCGCGCGCGACCCCAACTCCAGAACCAGCGTGGTCCTTTCACCAGCGGGCGTCCGACGGCGGCGTCGGCGCAAGCGCCGCGCTCGGTCAGCGCTTCGAGCCTGCTGAGCAGCTGCGTGCGGCGCTCGAGCGCGTCCTTGCGGCGCCAGAGCGCACCCCGCCGCCGCTCGCTGGGACAATCGAGCATCGGCCCGAGGTCGTGAATGCGCGGGCGTTCGCTGCCGCAGAAGCTCAGCACGATGTCGTCGTCCAGGCGGCGCAGGACCGCCTCGTCGGTCAGCTCGAGCAGCGCGAGGAGCTCGAAGTAGCGCGCGAGCTGGGCTGCGCTGAATGCGTACACCCGGTTCAGCAGGTCGACCTCTCCGTCCGCACGGGTCACGTTGTCGGTGAACTGTCCGTTTTTCCACAGCTGCCCGTGCACGCCGTGCGGAACTTCCGGGTGCTCGACCAGCCTCCGCACCAGCTGGGTGAGCTGCAGCGGAGAGAGGAACAGATCGTCATCGATCGCCACGAACCACGGCCCCGGCTCGTCACGGAGCACTTGATAACGAGTGATGGGCCCCGACTCGCGCGGCTGCACGACCAGGCGGAGCCGTGGGTCTTCGGGGAGCCGGGGCGGTGCGCGCGCTGGGTCGTTGTGCGAGACGATCACCCGCGTGATACCGGGCACGGAAAGGCAGACGTGCGCTTGAAGCGGTGTGTTCCAGGGGCGGCGGTAACTCAGGAGCACGATGGTGATCGGCACCGGCCCCGGCTCGGGCAAAGCGTCGCGCGCCGCTGCTCGGAGCAGCTGGCGGGCAGCCGAGCGATTTTCGGCGAAGGTCGAGGACACGGCGCGGAACGCGAACAAACGGCTCGCACGCGCGAGCAATCGAAGGCGCTCGAGGTCCGGCATGTTCAGAAGAAGTCCGGATCGTGCCAGTCGTCCGCCGGCGTGCCGCGCAGCGCGACCAGCAGAGCTCGCAGCGTCATGTGATGGGGTAGATGAAAGAGGGCGAGGGCGCGTCGTGCAAGGCGCCAGAGCGGGCGCACGGGAGGGACCAGCTGGGCTCGCAGCGCGAGCCGGTCACTCCCCGATAGTTGCCCTGCGAGTGGGTGTTCGTCCAGCAAGTACTCCACGAAGTCGTGCTGGTGGTACGCGGAGAGCGCCAGCATGAAAAGCACCAGCTCCGCGCTGGTCGTCGCGCGGTCGAGCGCAGCGCGGTTCAGATAGAGCGCGTCGGCGTGAATGAGCTGGCCGCCGGCGACGCTGGAGTTGGCGCCGCTACGGCTCTTGCGGCGCCAGAGGGTTCGGCGGAGGCCCAGGAGCTCGTAGCCGCGCCGCCGCAGGAAGGGATCGACGTCGCTGAACAGCGGCTGGCCGACGTACTGCGGGTTCAGCTCCACCTCGAGCTCGACCAGCTTCACACTGTCGAGCAACCGGCTCGCCCCGCGCAGCACGGAGAGCTCGGCGCCCTGCACGTCCACCGAGAGCACGTCTGCAGTCACGCCGTGCTCCGCCACGATCTCGTCGAGCGGTGCGGTCTCGACGTCGATTGCCCCCACGACCTCGAACATGTGCGAGAGCTCCGACGAGAATTGAGAGATCAGCTCGTGGTTGGGCGCGTAGAAGCTCGAACAACCAGGCTCACGGGTCAGGTTCAACCGTGCATGTCCACGCTCCGAACCGGCTGCGATGCAGACGTAGCGCTCGCCCGGCGACCGCGCGTCCGTCAGTCGGCGGTGCTCGGTCGGATCGGGTTCGAGCCCGAAGAGCTCGACGTCGCGCCCGAACTCTCGCCAGCGCTCGGCGGGGCCACCCCGGGCTCCGACCAGCACCACCAACAGCGGGCGGCCGCCCATGTGTGGGAGAAGCGAGCCCGGCGGGCTGCGTGCGAAGATCCGCTTGCCGCGGTCGAGCACGGTTTGTTTGAAGGAGCTCCCGCTCACGGACACTTGGTCAAGCTGGTGATCGGCGTGAAGGGTCCGCCGGCCGGCTTCAGCGTCGTGTCGTAGGTCGAGAGCGCGGTCACGAGTGCCCCGCGATAGTCCACGTAGGTCTGATTCAGTTTGTCGGTGGTGGTGGTCTCGGCGGCGCACAGGAACTTGTCCACGCCGCACACACTCAGCGCCTCACAACCCGGTGCCGTGGGTCCGGCGGCCTGCAGCGCCTTTTCTCCGTAGAGCGCCCGCCCGTCGACCATGGTCAGGCGCACGTTGCTCGGCGTCGCGGCTAGCACGGCGTCGTAGGCGTTGGCCAGCGCGCCCGGCACCACGAAGAGATCGGCGCGTTTCCCCACCTCGAGCGAGCCGATGTACTTCTCCAGCCCGAGGACGCGAGCCCCCTCGATGCTGCCCATCTCGACGATCTTCTTCGGGGTCAGGATGTTGCCCCAGTTCGCGTTGTCGTAACCGTCCGCGAAGCGCAGCTCATCCAGCATGTTGACGCTGCCGCCGAGCGCCCAGTCTGGACCGAGGGCGATCTTCTTCAGGCCGGCGGTGATGGCAGCGGGGATGTCGGTCGTAGAGCCGTAGAGGAACACGTTCGACTTCGGCGACCAGACCAGACCCATGTTCGCCGTGGCCATGGTCTGGAAATTCGCGGCCTTCAGCGCCGTGCCGTGGACAACGGTCACATGGCTGTTGAGCAAACAGCCACCCGCCACCGTGCTCAGTGAAGTGAACTCGTTCAGCGCCGGGCCGTCGGTGCCTTCGGACACGTGCACGACGTAGGTGTCGCCAGCGGTGATGGCCGTGCAGGCCGAGGTCGCCGCCGCGCCGGAGGGCACGGCAATCGCTGTGCGGACGCTGTCGATCGAGGGCGTCTCGAGGTCGTTGTACGCCGTGTCGATGGTGCGCACGAGTGAGCCGAAGCATTTCCTGGAGGTCGCGGCGACGAGAAAAGCAGTGGTGCCAGCGATCAGCGCCTTCGTCTCCGCGAACTTGTCCATCTCACATGCCACGTTCTGCCCGGAGGCGGACTCGAGGCTCTGTTTTGCGTCGACCATCTCGGAGTAACGAGGCTCTTTGGTCTTGTCCGTCCAGTGGTTGTGGTTGGTGTAGAGCTGTTTGGGGGCCCAGTCGGTCTCGTCGAAGAGGTTGAAGAGCCCGTGGTTGTGCGGGTCGATGAGGCCCGGCACGATCACACCGTTCGTGTTGATGACGGTGGCGCCGGTCGCGCCCGCCTGCGAGCTGCAAGAGGCTGCGACGCAGGTGATGTTCTGGTTCTCGACCAAGACCTCACCGTCGATGGCACCAGCCGGAGTGATGACCGCACCCTTGAGCAGGAAGCGGGTCGCCGCGCCTGGCGTGATCGTCGCCGGAGGGCTGGTGACTCCGCCGGTGCCGCCGGTGCCTCCCGCGCCGCCGCCGCCTGCGACGCCGCCGCCGCCGGTCGCGCCACCGCCGCCTGCGACTCCGCCGCCGCCGGTCGCGCCGCCGGCGCCCGCGACTCCGCCGCCGCCGGTCGCGCCGCCGGCGCCCGCGACTGAACCGCCGGTGCCTCCGTTCGTCACGCCGCCGGTGCCGCTACCGCCGACGCCGCCATAGTTGCCGAAGCCGCCCAGGTTGCCCGAGCCACCACCGCCCCCGCTGCCCTCGCTCCCGCAGCTAGTCGACGCAAGCACCAATGGAAGAAGTACCAAGCCGAACAAGATGGGGCGCATGCCAGAAGAGTAACAGGGAGCCGGCATGTGCGGGAGTCGTCTCGGAATTGGTTCGGCGCTTTCCGGGGGAAATTCAGGAAAGGTAGGCAGTGGTCGGGCGGGGTTGGTGGTGAGCTGCTGGCATTCGTCGCCCGCAGAGGGTATTTGCCGTCCCGCGATGGGTGCCGACACCGAACGTCTACCGCCGAAGAAGGAGGTCATGATCGCGCTGCTCGAGGAGAGCGACGTGTTCATTCACCTCGACCCGAGACCCGAGGAGGTTCGAGTACCGCAATGGTTCAAGAAACAACCGCAGCTCGTGCTGCAGGTCGGGTTGAACATGCCGGTGGCGATCCGTGATCTCGAGGTGAGCGACGACAGTGTGTCGTGCACACTCAGCTTCAACCGTTCGCCGTTCTTTTGTTTTCTGCCCTGGAAGGCCATCTACGCGCTCGTGGGATCGGACGGACGTGCCATGGTCTGGCCGGAGGACATTCCGCCCGAGGTTGCAGCGCAAGCCGCGAAGGCCGCGGCCACGGCTGAAGAGAAGGCTGCCAAGCGCGCGCACCTACGCGCGGTCCCGAGCGGGGGCGAACCAGAGGCGGATGCGCCGACTTCGAGTGAAGCGCAACCGCCCGTCGCGGCCGAGTCAGTGAGCGAGGCAATTGCGGAGACAGCGGAGCCCGTGCCCACTGAGCCCGCGAGCGTGCAGGCCGAGCCCCCCGCGGTCGCCGCCGGAGAAGGCATCAGTGAAGATGCGCCGCGGCCATCCACGACGCCGGACATGAGCTCACCGCGCGCGGCGACACCCTCGGAGCCACCGGCCAAAGGCAAACGACCCCTGCCGCCGTGGTTGCGCGTCGTGAAGTGAACCCGAGCTGCGTTCTCGCTCAGTCGCTGCTCTGATCGTTCGAAGCGTCGGCGCCCGAGCTGCCGGCACTGCCGCCGCTGCTTGCCGCGTCGTTGTTCGCGTCAGCCGCTGCGTCGGCACCGGCGCTGCCGCCGCTGCCTCCGGTCGAAGCGTCCGAACCCCCATCGGGCGGTACGCTGCCGTCGCCCGCGTCACTGCCGGACGAACCACCGCTGCCCCCCGCGACGCAGGTCCAAGCTCCGTCCGCAATGGCGCACGTGTACCCGGCTACACAACCGTTGAAAGAACAGTCACCGGTCTTGCAAACGCCCTTGGTGCCGCAGGTCTGGTTGAAGTCGCAATCGCTGGGGACCTTGCAGGTCGTTCCGCTCGGGCCACCCCCTGCGCCGGTGTTGGGCTGGCTGCAGTAGCCACTTGCCGCGCAAGCCTGCCCGTTCGGGCAATCATAGTCGGTGTCGCAGGCGAGCCGATCGCGTGGATAGATGGGACAGCCTGCTAGAAATCCGGCGCCGAGCAGCGCGATACCGATGAGCAGCGCTCGTTTCATGAGCCTCTTTGGCGGTCTCGTCAGGCCGCGACACCCAGCGTAGCAACTGAGGTGCCCCAGACAAGCTCGGCCATCCGCCCGAGGCCCGCTGGGCGACCGCCAAGGCCGAGCCGGGGCCGATTGCGGCCGAGCGATGCGCGAAAGTCCCCCCGGTCGGAGCCCTCATGCTAGGTTTTTCGCCGCTTTCCCGAGGCAAGTTCGATGGACGTCCGCTGCGGCCGATGCGGAACCGAATACGAGTTCGACGACGCGCTGGTCTCCGATCGCGGGACCACCGTGAAGTGCACCAACTGTGGGCACCAGTTCAAGGTGCACCCGGAGGCGTCGCAGGCGGTGCCCGAGCGCTGGGTCGTGCGTACGACCAGCGGACGCGAGCTGGTGTACACGTCGTTGCGCGAGCTCCAGCGAGGCATCGCCCAGCGACAGGTTGGTCCCGAGGATCTGCTGGCGCGCGGCAACCAATCGCCGCGCCCCCTGGGCGCGATCGCCGAGCTCGAACCCTTCTTCATCGGTCGCTCTGGTGCGAGCCTCCGGGCGCCCGCTCAGGCTCGCACCCTCGTCGGCGTCGCGCCGCCAGCCGCGGGGTCCCACGTTGGGCCGCTGCCGGCCGCCCCGCTGCTGCCGCCACCGAAGCCGCCGCGCATCCCCGACACCGACGCTCCGACCTGGACGTCGAGTGAGGCTCTGCACTCCACGGACGCGGCGACGCAGATCCGTCCTCCGGCGTCCAAACCCGTCGATCCGCTGGCAAGTACCCATCCCGAGACGGATCTCGACCCGCCGACGTTGCCGCGCAACGCGCTGCCGGCGGATGCTGCGACGGCGCCCTCCGTAGCGTCGGTACCGGGCGCACCGGGTCGGGTCATGATTCGCGAGTCGGTTCCCGACCTCGACTACTCCCCGACGCCGAGCGACGTGAAGGGCGGTTATCGGGAGTAGCAAGCCTCGCTGTATCTGCCCGGTCCCGCGTCGCGCCGCGTGCGTTCGCGCTGGATCGCCGGGCTGGTGTTGGTGGGCGTAGCCGTGTTGCTCGCGGCGACCGTCGGGCGGCGCTACCTCGAGCAATACCGCCAGGCCTCGCCCCAACCTCAGGCGAGCGCTGACGGGCGCGTCGCGGCGTTCCTCACCGAGGCCGAGAAGAAGCTCGATGACGGTGACTTCGAGGGTGCGCGGGGTGAGCTCGACAAAGCCACGGTGCTCGGCGACAAGGATCCAGCCGTGCTCGCGGCGCTCGCTCGCCTCGAGGCGATGCGCGCCGACGGCCTGTGGCTTCGGTTGCGGTTGCTCGATCCGCAGGACAAACAGCTGGTCCAAAACACCCACCGACAGCTCGGGCTGCGAGTGGGGAAGGCGAAAGAGGCGCTCTCACGCGCGGTCGCCGTCGCTCCCGACGATCCCGCCGTCGTCCGCTCCCAGGTGGACATTCTTCGGCTGGCGGGCGAGCTGAAAGAGGCCCGCGCTTTGGTCGCTCCGCTCTCGTCGAGCCCCACCGGTGAGAATGCGTACGTGCTCGCGGCGCTGGATCTGGCCGAGTCACAGCCCGTTTGGGCGAGTGTGATCGATCGACTGCAGAGCGCAGCCCAGAGCGAGCGAGGGCTGGGTCGGGCACGCGCCGCGTTGATCTACTCGCTAGCCCGCTCCGGACAGACGGAGCAGGCTCAGACGGAGCTCGACAAACACGCCGCCAAGGCCGAAGGCCAGGCGCTTCACGATGACCTTGCTCAGTTCTTGAAGCGCGTCGCTGCGGTGACGGACGGTGGCATCGACGCGGGCGCCGAGATCGCGGCCGTCGATCCGGCGAGCTTGCCGATGCTCGACACCTCGGGGGCCGGCGGGGTGATTGCGGACGACGAGCCGCCCAAGGGTGGACCGGGCGACTTCCGCGTGAAGCTGCAGCTCGCGTCGCAGGCCTTCAAGGGCGGCAACCTGACCCGCGCCGAGCAGCTCTACAACGAGGTCCTGGCCAAAGAACCCAGCAACACCGAGGCGCTGTCGGGTCTGGCGGACGTGGCGAAAGCAAAGAAGGACCCCGAGACCGCCGCGAAGATGTACGACAAGGTTCTCAAGGAGAACCCGAGCTATCTGCCGGCGCTCGTCGCGCGCGCGGATCAGAAGTGGGAGTCGGGTGATCGCAAGGGAGCGCTCACGCTGTATCGGCGGGTGCTCGAACAAGCGGGCTCGGGCACGGCCTACGGGCAGAAGGCAGCGGCGCGGCTCGCCGAGGGCGAGGGACCGGCGCCGCCACCACCGAGCAGCGGTTCTGCCAAGCCAGAGCCCAAGCCAGAGCCCAAGCCAGAGCCCAAGCCAGAGCCCAAGCCAGAGCCCAAGCCGGACGACAAACCCGAGATCGACACCTCCGATCTGCCTGGGGTGAAATAAGTGCGGCGAGCCTCCTTCGCACTGCTCGTCGGCGCGGCGCTCGCACTCTCGTGTGAGGGACGCCCGCGCAGTGGCTCGTACGGGGCATCCGGCTCCAAGGCGAGCTCGTCGTTGTTCGGTCGTGCTACCGGCAAGCTGGTCGAGATCGATCTCACCCAAGGCGCACCAGAGTCCGCGGGCGGCGGGCTGTTCCCGATGCCCGCGTCCCGCACTTACGTCGGTCTGGTTCGCGCGCTCGAACGCGCGCGGGACGATCAAGACGCGAAGGGTGTGTTCGTGCGGCTGGGTGAGCGCGCGGTGGGCTTTGCGCGGGCACGGGAGGTTGGCGGGCTGCTCGGTGAGATCCGGAAAGCTGGCAAACCCGTCGTGTGCCACGCTCACGGCCTCGACAATGCGGGCGCGTGGGTGGCGCTGGCGGGGTGTGATCGCATCTGGCTGTCGCCGGCAGGTGAGATCGCGTCCGTCGGCATCGCCGGCCAGATGGTGTATTTCAAGTCCGCGCTCGACAAACTCAAGATCGGTGCCGACTTTCTCCACGTCGGAAAATTCAAGAGCGCGTCGGAGCCCATGACACGGGACGGGCCGAGCGACGAGGCACGCCTCGCCCTCACCGAGACTCTCGGATCCATCCGCAAGAGCTGGTTGGACGGCGTCGAGGCAGCGCGGAAAAATCCGCAGCTCCGCTCGGACATGGAGCACGGGCCGTGGTCGCCGCGGGAAGCCAAGGAGCGCGGCTTGGTGGACGCCCTCGGCTACGAATCCGAGGCGCTCGACGAGGCCAAGAAGCGCGCCGGCACCGAGCGGGTGAGCGGGGGATTTGGCGCGCGCAGCGAGAAGGGTGACGGGCCCGACATCGCCGAGTTGATCCGCATCTTGTCCGGCGCGGACGACAGCGCAGGTGGACGCCCTCACATCGCGCTGGTGCCGGCTGAAGGCTCGATCAGCATGGCCCCGGGGGGTCTGCTCGACGGGGGTGGCATCACCGCCAAGGCGTTGACCAAGACGCTGCGCAAGGTCGCCAAGGACGACTCGGTGAAGGCGGTCGTGCTGCGCATCGACTCACCCGGCGGCTCGGCGCTCGCGAGCGACCTGCTCTGGTACGAGCTGCGCGAGCTAGGCAAGAAGAAACCGATCATCGCCTCGGTGGGTGAGATGGCGGCGAGCGGCGGGTACTACCTGGCCTGCGCGGCGGAGCGCATCATCGCCGAGCCTACCAGCATCGTCGGCAGCATCGGTGTGCTCGGCGGGAAGATCGTCTTGAACGACGCGCTCGCCGAGTACGGCATCAACACCGTCACTTTTCCGGCCAGCCCAGAGCCCGGGGCGGCGGCACGCGCCACGTATCTCTCCGGGCTCGCGCGCTGGGACGATCCGACCCGCGTGCGCGTTCAGAAGCAGATGGACGAGGTCTACCAGCTGTTTCTCGAACGCGTGGCAGAAGGCCGGAAGCTTCCGATCGAGAAGATCCGTGAGTCCGCCGAAGGCCGCATCTGGAGCGGACAGCAGGGGCTGGATCGCAAGCTCGTCGATGAGCTCGGAGGGCTCGCCCGTGCGCTTCAGGTCGCGCGTGAGCTCGGCAAGCTCGATGAACGAGCACCGGTCGAGGTCGTTGGCAAAGACGACAGCCTGTTCGAGTCGTTGATCTTGGGTGAAGCTGCCGACGCCAAGGCAGTCGAAGGCGCCGTCGCTCGTGTTGCCCTCGCGCGTGAGCCCTTCACGGCTGGCGTGGCGTCGGAGCTCCGCCCGTTCGTTGCGGGCCTTGCGCCGCTGCTCGCCAACGAGACCGTACTGACGACCTTGCCGTTTGCGCTCGTCGTTCGCTGACGGAGAGACTGCCGGCCTCGAGCCTCTCTTCGCCCGCAGGGTTTCGCTCACGGTCGGCCGCGCCCGAACGCGCGCAACCGCCCGCGCCAACTAGAAGTTGGCGCGGGGGCCACGGGGTGCGGTCCTCTTCTGGGTTTTCCCGCGAAACTGCGGCGGCACCCGTGGTCCGGCGCTTGCAAAGTCGGAGTGGGATGCGCCTCTTCCCGACCGTCTCGCTGCTGGCTTCGACCCTGCTGCTCTCCGGCTGCACCCTCGATTCCGGTGAGGGCGCCGAGCCCGCGCAGACGGGTTCCGGTGGAGCGGGCAGCTCGATTGGAGGTGGCGGAAGCGGCTGGGCGAGCGGGGGCGAGGCCGGCGTGGCCGGTGCCGCGGGCATGGCGGGCATGGCGGGCATGGCCGGCGCTGCGGGGGCTGGCGACGATGCGGGGGCGGGCGGCACCACGGGCAGCGGCGGCGCGGCGACCGGCGGCACCACGGGCAGCGGCGGAACGGCGACCGGCGGCACCGGCGGCACCACCAACGCCTGCCCGCGCGTGAAGATCCACGTCGCGGCCGGCGCGATGCTCAACGTGCGCCCCACTCCGTCCACCGCCAAAGCTGCGGTAGGTCAGCTCGACGACGGCGCCATCGTGGACGTGCTCGCCCAGGTGAAAGGCGAGGTCGTCGGCGGTAACGATGTCTGGTTCCAGATCAAGGCACCCAACGTCACTGGCTACGTCTCTGCGCAATTCGCCACGTGTACGCTCGAGAAGCCTCCGGTCGTCACGGCGCCCGACGGGTACTACCTTCCGCTCGCCTGCGGCAAGTCGGCGAAGATTGCCCAGGGCAACTTCGGCAGCTTCAGCCATCAAGGCAACAGCGCCTACGCCTACGATTTCTCCATCGGGCTCAACACACCGATGGTCGCCATGGCCGACGGCGTCGTGAAGTATCTGTACAACAAGACCGGCCCCGGGGACCCTTGTTACAACGGCGGCGGTTCGTCGTGCTTCCCCTACGCGAACTACGTGGTGATATTGCACGGTGACGGGAAGCTCTCGACCTACAAACACCTCAACAAGGTGAACGTGAGCCTCGGGCAGACGGTGAAGCGCGGCACCGTCATCGGTCTATCCGGCTCGACGGGATACTCCACCGGCCCTCACGCTCACGTCATGCGCATGGACGACTGCGGGAAGTACTCGTGTCAGTCGATCCCCCTGAAGTTCGTCGACGTCGGAGGCGACCACGTGCCCAACACCGGCGAGACGGTGAAGAGCGGCAACTGCCCCTGACCCGCCGCCGCCCGTCTGGGCCTAAAAACGCTCGGATCCAGCGTCCCCGTTGCAGCCGGCCGCCGCCCCGATATCGTGGCGCGCGTGCGGGTCATTGCCAAAGCCAAGACCGACGTCGGCCGCCGACGTCAGGGGAACGAGGACGCAATTTTGGTCGACGAGGGCCTGGGCCTGTTCGTCGTCTGTGACGGCATGGGTGGCCACGCCGCCGGCGAGGTCGCCTCGAACGCCGCCATCGAGGCCATCCGTGAGCGGGTCGCCGCGCGTCTCCCGGGCATTGCGGAGATCGAGCCCGAGCTTCGTGCCGCGGCCCTCGCCGAGCTGTTGCGGGATGCCGTGGAGCGGGCGAACACTCGGGTGTACGAGCTGGGTGCTGACGATACGTCGCGACGCGGAGCCGGAACCACCTGCACCGCGCTCTGCATCTACGGTGGCAAGGCGGCCCTGGCTCACGTCGGTGATACCCGCCTCTATTTGATGCGCGGCGGACAGGTGCACCAGATCTCCAACGACCACACCTTCCTCGCCGAGGCGATGCGCCGCGGCATGCCGCGCGCGGAGGCGATGGAGAATTTCGCCACCAACATGTTGTCCCGCGCGGTGGGACCTCACCCGCACGTCGACATCGACACGCTGAGCTTCGACCTGCTGCCCGCCGACCGGCTCATGCTCTGCAGCGATGGGCTCCACGGTTACTTCGTCGAACCCAGCGAGCTGCGGCCGTTCCTCGAGAAGTTCTCGACCGCCCCGGACCGGCTCGTCGACGCAGCCAACGAAGCCGGCGGTGAGGACAACATCAGTGTCATCGTGCTCGAAGTCTCACCGGAAGCACCACCGGCAGGCGAAGACTCGGTGCGGCTCAGCCGGGTGACCCAGGCGCTTCGAGCGCTCTCGGGCATCGAAGTCCTCCGAGAGCTCACCTACTCGGAGTTGCTCGAGGTGATCGGCGCGCTGCGCTCCGAGGACCAACCCGCCGGGACGGTCATCATTCGCGAGGGCGAGGCAAGCGCGGCGTTTTACATCATCGCCAGCGGGCGCGCCGCCGTCGAACGAGGGCGCAAACGCCTGGCCGAGCTCGGGCAAGGCAGCCACTTCGGCGAGATGGCGCTGCTCACCAACCGTCCGCGCTCCGCCACGGTCGTGACCCTCGAGCCAAGTCGGCTGCTGGTGCTCACGCGCGAGGCGCTCTACCCGCTCTTCCAGCACAACCCCGTGCTGGCGGTGAAGTTCCTGTGGAACCTGGGTGTGCGCCAGAGCCTGCGACTCGACGAGACGACGGAGTGGCTGAGCACGGGGCGTGATGCCGCCCCGGACACCCTCGTCGAGAGCTGGGGCGACGAGGTCGTTGCGTCACCGTTCAGCCGTCGCCCCTGAGACCGCGGCGCCGAAGGTTGGTCTCAGCGCTTGAGCTCGCGCTTGACCGCGCCGAGCCTCGCCGCGCTCACCATGAAGGCGTACTTCGCACCGGCCGCGGCGGCGTAGCTCGCGACCCAGGCCGGGAGTTTTCCGTAGGCCGCGAGCTCCGGCGGGATCCACGCCGAGCTCTGCTCCGAGACCACGGAATAGTGTCCCGGACCGGTCCCGCACGCGTACGGCGCCGACATCGTGTAGTCGAACAACCCCGTGAGCTCACCGTTCGCTGCGTAGGCGGCCAGCGCGCGGTACGGCTCGGGCTTCTCGTGCGCGTCCATCACACACCCCGGAGCTAGCTCCGCGTGGGCGCGCTTGGCGAGCGCGCCCTGCACCTCCGCCGGAAAGCTCAGGGTCACCTTCTGACTCGAGTCCACGTCGAGGGTGATTGTGCTGTCGCCGTAGGTCGGATGAGCCCCGCAGCAAAACTGCAGCGAGGTGCTCACGCTGAAGAAATAGAAGCGGCCGACGCCGCCGTGGAGAGTCAGCTCGATCTCGTGATCTCCGACGCCCGATTGGCAGCCATCCATCGGTGTGTACTCGCCACTCCACGGTTCGAGGGTCTTCTTCGAACCCAGGCTCTGGAGGAACGGCTCCTCGATGTCGACCAGGCTGTTCTTCTTGCATGCGGGCGGGTCCGAGTTGCACAGCTCGCACTCCGCGCATGCGCGCGAGGTCAGGCGTTTCTTTCGTAACACCCAGAGCTCGCGCTGTCCCACGAGCACTGGCTCTTTGCGTGTGGCAACGACGCGTGCACCACGCCCCGCCGCTTCGATCAACACGCTCTTCACGGCGAAGCGCGCCTTGTCGTCGGGGACCCAGACCAGAGCGGCGGCGCCCGTCATGTTGATCTTGGGCGGCGCGTCCGGCACCGGCGTCGCGGCCTCGGTTTCGAGCAGGATGGGATCGAGCTCTGGCGCTTCCGTCGGGGCGGTCGCTGCATCACTCTCTGCCGAGCGCGACGCAGCACGGGCGCGCTCCGCGGTCGCGCGCGAAGGCGGCGGCGCAACCGCCACGGGCCGAGCTCTGGACTCGGGCGCGGTCTGTGCACACGCGAGAGCCAGCGCGCCGTGCAGCGCGAAGAGGAGCAATGCGATGCCGAGACCTCGAGGCGGTCGCGCACGACGCGCAACCGGGTACCTGCGGCGGCGACGCCTCAGTTGCACGGATCCGGAGTCGGCGGCTGCTGCGGCGCGACACCGGCCAGGGTCACCGCGACCGCCTCGAAGCCGAGCCCAATCGAGATGCCGTTGCAGGTCTTGGTCGGGTCACCGTTGGTGCCGTCCTTCATGATGTCGCTGGCGGCGCGGATCTGCTGGGCGATGGAGTCGAAGGTGGCGCCGGAGCACAGCGTCGGGTCGAAGCTGCCGGCTACCTTCTTCAGCTCTACGACCATCTCCTCCGTGTCGATCACCCCAGCGACGATCCCCGCAGTGGCCTTGGCGGAGCCTCCCACTCCGGTGATCGTGGCGCTGACTCGCGCGAGATGGATCCGCAGGTCACCGAACAGGATCAGATCGCCTTGCAGCGGGAATTGCATCGTGGTCGGGGGTCCCGCCGAGAGAACACCACCGGCGACGAGGCTCGCGGGGAACGAGGTGAGGGGCTGATTGATGTTGCCGCCGCTCACTGACTCGAAGCGGGTCAACCGAACGTCGCTGCCGTCCCACTTGGGGATGCCACCGCTGAACTGCGCTGCCGCGTAGCTCGCGACGGATAGCCCGCTCTGATCAGGAGCCGTCGTCAAACCCGCGATCGAAAGCATGAGCGTCGGACCTCCAGCGGCGATGCCGTCGTTGACGTTCTTGCTCGGATCGGCCGCGAGCGACTTCATGATCGGCATCAGGTTGCTGCCCCAGGAGTTGTCGATGCCGTTGTCCCCGTCGGTCTGAATGAAACTTTTGACGCCGCCCGCCTGAACCTTGCAGTGTGCCGTGTCGGTCTTCGTCGAGACGAGGCCGTCCAGGTTCATTCCGAACTTCCTCCAAGCCGTCGGGTCGGGGATCGAGTTCGTGTCCGTGTCGCCGAGGAACACACGTCGCACCGCCAAGCTCGTGCCCGCGGGCGGCGTGCCGCCGCCGAAGCCGCCGCCGCCGGTTGCGCCGGTGCCAGTGGTGCCCCCGCTTGCGCCGCTTGCGCCGCTTCCGCTGCTGCCGCCGCCGCCCGTTGGGCTCGTGCCCGCCGTTCCGCCTGTCGCACCGCTGCCGCCCGCCGCGCCGCTGCCGATGGCGCCGCTGCCACCGGTCCCGGAGCCAGCGGTCGAACCGCCGCAACCCGCGATCACAGCCAAGAGAACAATCCCTGAGATGCAGGCCCTCGACATGACAGTCCTCCCTGCCGACTCACGGCGCGGCCGTTCGTCCGAGAAGGCCGAGACGAACGCGCGCGAGGCGGTTGGCGGAGAGGGAGGGATTCGAACCCTCGGTGGAGTTTCCCCCACGCCCGCTTAGCAAGCGGGTACCTTCGGCCACTCGGTCACCTCTCCAGGTGGTCTTTCGGCCTGCGGAGGCCGAGAAGGTACCCGCAGCGCGGGCGCCGTCAAGATCTGGGAGCGGCTCGCCCCTCGGACTCCGCGCCGCGCGCCACAAAGCGCATGAAAACTCCGCTGGCCGGGCGGCGTCTCGGCGCTTCCGCTATGGTTTTTCGGCATGTCCAGCCCAACGCCGGAGCCTTGGCTGCCGAGTCCCGCTGCGCGTGAAAAGGCGCTGCGTTTGCTCGAGCGCGCCCTCGGGCCGTCGAAGCTGCTCACCGAGCGCGAGGCGTGCGCTGCCTACGCCGAGGATGAGTCCGAGGCGCGTGGCCACGTGCCCTTCGCGGTGGTGCGCGCCGAGTCGAGCGCCGACATCCTGGCGGCACTCGCCGTCGCGCGGGACGCCGAGGTCCCCATCACTCCGCGCAGCGCGGGCACTGGCCGCACCGGCGGCGCCGTGCCCACCGCGGGCGGCATCGTGCTCTCCACTCTCGGCATGAATCAGATCAAGGAGATCGATCCACGCGAGATGCTCGCCGTCGTTCAGCCCGGAGTCGTGCTCGCCGATCTGCATGCTGCGGTGGAGCGCGAGGGACTGTTCTACCCGCCGGATCCCAACAGCGTCGAGAGCTGCGCGCTCGGCGGCAACGTGGCGGAGAACGCCGGCGGTCCCCGCGCCTTCAAGTACGGAGTGACGCGAGAGTACGTGCTCGGGGTCGAGGCCTTCTTGATGGGGGGTCAGCGCATCGCGGCTGGGCGTCGCACCGTGAAGGGGGTGACCGGTTACGATGTCACCGCGCTCCTGGTCGGCAGTGAAGGCACCCTCGCGGTTTTTGGTGACGTCACCCTGCGGCTGGTGCCGAAGCCGCCGAGCGTGATGACACTGCTCGCGTTGTTTCCGGATGTGCGAGCCGCCAGCACGGCGGTTGCCAACATGACCGGCGCCGGCGTGATCCCCCGCTGCATCGAGCTGCTCGACTCGCACACCCTCGCGGCGATGCGCGCGGCGGGCAACGAGCTCTCCGAGCGGGCGGGGGCCCTGCTCTTGCTCGAGGTCGATGGGGAGCCGAGCGAGACCGAGCGCGAGGCCGAACGCGTCGGCAATGCCTGCGACGGCGCCCTCGAAATCTTGGTAGCCGCAGATGCCGGGCAGCGGGAGAAACTCTGGGCGGCTCGCCGCGAGATGAGCCGCGCCGTGCGCAAGCTCTCCCGCCACAAACTCAGCGAAGACGTGGTCGTGCCCCGACAGCAGATCCCCGAGCTGCTCGAGCGGGTGGCCGCGCACGCGGAAAAATCCGGCGTTCGCCACCTCACCTACGGGCACGCCGGAGACGGCAACCTGCACGTGAACTTCCTGTGGGACGAGGCGGACGAGGAGCCGGCGGTGCAGCGGGCCATCGAACGACTCTTCCGCGACGTGATCGAGCTCCGGGGCACCCTCAGTGGCGAGCACGGCATCGGCGTGCTCAAGGCCCCCTATCTGTCCCTCGAGCAGTCACCGGAGCTGATCACCTTGCAGCGAGACATCAAGCGCGTGTTCGATCCGCAGGGGCTCTTGAATCCCGGGAAGATCTTCGCCGGCAGCTCGCATCGGGCGTGTTGAGCGCGGTCAACCCGAAGCGGGTCGCATGAGTCGTTCGCGGTAGAACGCCAGCTCCGCGATGCTGTTGCGAATGTCGACGATCGCGTCGTGCTCGCCCTCTTTGGGCTTCTTGAACACGGCGTCTGGCCCGTACCAGAGCTTTGCCAGCACCTTGAAGCTCGACACGTCGACCAGACGATACGAGAGATACCCCGCGAGCGCCGGCATCCAGCGGTCGATGAAGGCTTTGTCGTTGTGAACGCTGTTGCCGCAGAGCACGGCTCCGTACGGACACCAGCCAGTGACACGTTCCATCAACTGCCGCTCGACGGCCCGGAGATCGGTCTTCGACCCAGCGATGCGCGCCGACAGCCCCGTCTTCTGGTGCATCTCGCGCACGAAGGGCACCATGCTGGCGAGCGCGGCCTCGGGTTGCCACACGTCCGCCGCATACTCCTCCAGGGACTCGAGCGCCGCGTTGGTCACCACCAGCGCGGCCTGCAGAATGACGTCCCGGGTCGGATCGAGCCCGGTCATCTCCAGATCGAGCCAGACCAGGTTCGTGGCGCTCTGAACGCGCTCGATTCGTGACGCCTCGGTCATGTCATTCTTCGGGTGGAGGATAGGCCTTGGGCCTCACCACCAGCACCGGGCGGGTCGCGACTTTCAGCACACTCTCAGCCACCGAGCCGAGCACCAGATTTCGGAGCCCACGGCGCCCGTGGGTGCCGAGCACGATCAGGCTCACCGCGAGTTTCTCGGCCAAGGTGACGATCTCGTCGTCGGCCACACCGGAGCGCACGTGCACGCTGACTCGCCCGCTCTCGATGGGCTCGCCTTCTTTCATGGCGTCGACTCGTGCGCGCTCGACGTGATCGGCGAGGTACTTGGCGGCGGCTCCCGCGGTCATCTCCGCGCTGCCTTCTGGCGTGGTGACCTCGAGCAGGTCGCCGCGCGTTCCGGCGACGTACACGACGTGCAGCGCCGCGTCGTCGCGTTCGGACGCCAGACACAGGGCGTAGTCGAGCGCGTGGGCGCCGGTCTCGGACAGATCCGTGGCCACCAGGATGGTCTTGAACGCGGTGGGTCGCGCGGCTTGCGGCATGAGGCCTGAGTCTACTTCTTGCCGGCTTCCTTAGGCAGCACGATCTTCGGATCTTTCTGGCGCCGGCGATACACGATCAGCGTGCGCCCGATGACCTGTGCGACCTGGGACTTCGTCCCGGTTTCGATGGGCAGGACGCTGTCGGTTGCGGTGATGGGGCTCTCGGTGCCCACCCGCACCTTGACCAGCTCGTGAGTGTGCAGCGCTCGGCCCAGCTCGGCGAGAAATCCCTCGGTCACTCCGGCGTTGCCGATCTGGATCACCGGATCGAGGTGGTGGGCGAGGGCGCGCAGGTGGCGGCGCTGTTTTCCGGTCAGGGGGCGGGTCACGGCGGCGGAGTCTTGGCACGGATTTCCGGCGGACGCTCGCGTTCCGAGATCCGAGAAGCGGTGAACATTTGCCCCCGCTCGACCGGGCGCGCCACACGGACGACGCTCGGCCCGTCGGAGGTTCTGAAATGCGGATTCTTTATGGGGTCGTGGGCGAAGGCATGGGGCACGCGACTCGCAGTCGTGTGGTCCTCGAGCACCTTCTGGCGGCGGGTCACGAGATCAAGGTCGTGGTGTCCGGCCGTGCCCACAAGTTCCTGACGGATCGTCTGGCGGGGCGCGACCGGCTGACGGTGGAGGAGATCCACGGGCTGAGCCTGCGTTACTTCGGCAACCGCCTCGACAAGTCCGAGAGTCTGTTCGAGAACCTGAAGGACGCACCGAAGGGCATCAAGAAGAACATCGAGGTGTACCGCAAGGTCGCCGAGGACGGCTTCACGCCGGAGCTGGTGATCAGCGACTTCGAGTCCTGGGCGGCCTTCTACGCGCTGAACCATTTTTTGCCGGTGATCAGCATCGACAACATGCAGGTCATCAACCGCTGCCGGCACGAAAAGCCGCTCACGAAATCCGGAGGCATGAACTTTCGCATCGCCAAGCTGGCGGTGAAGATCAAGATGCCCGGCGCCTACCACTACCTGGTGACGAGCTTCTTCTACCCACCGGTGAAGAAACGCCGCACCAGCTTGGTCCCGCCCATCTTGCGGCCGGAGATCTTGGCGGCGCGGCGCGAGCCCGGCGATCACGTGCTGGTCTATCAGACGGCCGGCAACAACGAGCAGCTGGTACCCACGCTCAAGAAGCTGCCGTTTCGCTTCCGGGTCTACGGCATGGGGAAGGACGGCACCGACGGCAACGTCACGCTGCGACCGTTCTCGGAGAACGGCTTCGTCGACGACCTGCGCACTGCCCGCGCCGTGATCGCCGGCGGCGGGTTCTCGCTGATGAGCGAGGCCGTGAGTTTGCACGTTCCGCTCTTGTCGGTGCCGATCGAACAGCAATACGAACAGGAGCTGAACGCACGCTACCTGGAGCAGCTGGGTTACGGGCAGTGGGCGCCCAAGCTGAGTCAGGACGTGATCTCCGGTTTTCTCGGGCGCGTGGACGAGTTCACGGCGAACCTCGAGCGCTTCGAGCGCCACGACAACGGGATGCTGTTTGCGTGTGTCGACGAGCTGATCCGTCGGCGCGCGGCGGACGAGCCGGGCCCCGACCGCCTGGAGTCCGAGGCCATGGGCAAGTGGACGCCGGACCAGCCGGACGCCGGCGCGTCGACGACCGAGGTCTGAAGGCTGGTGGGCGACGTGCCGCCCGCTGCCAGGCGCAGACGCCGGTACTTCGCGGCGCTCGGCGCGGTCGTGTTGGTGCTAGCGGTGCTCCTGTCGTGTCGCGCCCGCGCGCGTGCCGGACTGACCGAGCATCAGCTCGAACATGAGGGGCGCGAGCGGAGTTTCCTCGTACACCTGCCGCCCGGTCACTCCCCCACGCTCGCCGTGCCGCTCGTGATTGCGCTGCACGGCGGCGGCGGCGTGGCGGCGTATTTCAACAGCTTCACCAAGTTCTCGCTGACGCGCGAGGCTGACGCGCGGGGCTGGGTCCTCTTGTTTCCTCAGGGCGTCGCCAAGGGTTGGAACGACGGGCGACCGAGCGTCGATCGCGCCTCCCGCGAGCGAGCCGGCGTCGACGACGTGGGGTACATTTCGACGCTGATCGACCACGCCCACGCGAAGTGGGGAGTCGATCGGGAGCGGGTGTTCGTCACGGGGATCAGCAACGGTGGTGCCATGAGCTTTCGGCTGGCCGTCGATCTGTCGGAGCGGATCCGAGCGGTGGCGCCCGTCACCATGGGACTCCCCGTCGGCCTCGAGCACACCGCCCCGAAGCGGCCGCTCTCGGTGTTGCTGGTCAACGGCACCGAAGATCCGCTCGTACCGTTTCGCGGCGGACAGATCCGCGTGCTCGGCAAGGAGCGTGGCGAGGTGCTCTCGACCGATGCAACGCTGGAGCTGTTCGCCAAACACGCGGCGTGCACCCGACGTTCGGGGCCGCGGACGCTACCGGACCTCGATCCGGACGACGGCACGCGCGTCAGCTTCGAGGCGCGCGAAGGGTGCGCCGATGGCACGACCGTCGCCCTCTATCGGATCGAGGGCGGTGGGCACACCTGGCCGGGCGGGAGGCAGTATTTGCCCGAGCGCACAGTCGGCCGAGTCAGCCGAGAGCTCGACGCCAGCAAGGCAATCTTCGATTTCTTCGCCGAGCACGCGAAGTAGTCCTCAGCTCGGGGGCACGCAGGCCTTGTTGCCCTTCTTGCCTTCGACGAACGTGACGTTGGACGAGCAGTTCGACGCGAGATCGACGGGGCGGTTGTAGTTACACTCGGACTTGTCGAGGCAGATGCGGAAGCAATAGTTCTTGCCGTCGTCGTGGCTCACACAGGCCGAACCCTGCGGGCAGTCGGCGTCTGCGGTGCAGTCCGCGAGACCGCAGTAACCGCCCTTGAAGGGCAGACAGGTCTGCCCCTTGACCGCGCAGTCCTCGTTCACGTTGCAGCTCGCGCCGACGCCGATCTTGTCTGCCTCGGTGCCACCGCCTCCGTTGTCGTCATCACCACAGGCGGCGAGCGAGGTGGGCAGTGCAAGCAGGACGAGCGCGGCTAGCCTCAATTGGTGCGTCATGATTGCCAGGGTAGACCGTCGTCTGGTCGGCGCGACGCAAAATCGAAGGGCTGGGTCTCCGCTCAGCGAGCCAGCCATCGCCACGCGAGCAGCGCCGCGATCCCGAGCACCGCGAACGCCAGCACGCTCACCACCAGGCGCGGCGTTCGGCCAGCGGCCCATCACGCTTGACGACCCGCTCCAGGGTGTCGCCGCTGAGCAGCTCGTACACGATGAACGGGCTGGGTCGGTGGCTGAGGTCGAAGTCCAGCAGGTGCACCGTGTTCGGGTGGGTCAGCTGCCGCGCCAGCTCCGCCTCCCGCTGAAAGCGTTGTTCGCCGGCGGCGTCGACGCTGTCCTGGCTCAAGATCTTGATCGCCACCTCGCGCCCGATCCGGAGCTCGGTCGCGCGAAATACCTGGCTGAAACCCCCGTGTCCGATCTGTTCATCCAGCCGGTACCGCTCGGCGAGGACCATTCCGGGTGCTGGGATTACCTGTTGCAATGCAAGCCGAGCTAGCGCCACTCCGTTCCGCGATGCAAGCGGCTTGACCGCTCCTCTGCTCGACCTTGCGGCGGCGATCGAGGCAAGAGACTTTCCATTCACCGCCACCCCTGCTACGACCGATGCGTGATCGCCCTCGGCATCGACCCCGGCACGCTGCACCTCGGGTGGGGTGTGGTGGAGCGTAGCGGCAGCCGATTGAGGCACATCGCGCACGGCGTGATTCACCTGGATGCCAAGATGGCCCTCGCCGGGCGCTTGCAGCGCATCGACTCCGAGCTCGCGCAGGTGATCACTCGGTACACACCTGACGTCGGCTCGGTCGAGAGCCTGTTCTTCCACAAGGACGCCCAGGCCGCCGCGAAGCTCGGTCACGCGCGCGGAGTCGTGTTGCTCTCCCTCGCGCGCGCCGGCGTCAACGTCGCGGAGTACGCGCCGGCTCGTGTGAAGCGCACGGTTGCGGGTCGCGGGCAGGCTGACAAACGCCAGGTCGCGCTGATGGTGCGCGCAGTGTTGTCGCTCGCGGAGCTCCCGCCGGGTGACGCCGCCGACGCCTTGGCGCTCGCGGTCACCCACCTGCGCTTGGGTCCTCTGGCGGAACGACTCGCGACGCACGTGCAGCCGCAGGCGCGGGCACACCGGCGCGGGCAGGCGGCGATTCGCGCTTTGGTCGCGTCCCGGCGTCGCGTGCCCACCTGAAGATTGAGCGCGGTTTCATGGGTCCACTCCCGGCCAAGTTGGCGCCGTGGGGCGAATCAGGGGAAAATAGGCGCACGTTGGGCCTCGGAGGCGTGTCCCTCCGGCCGGAGGTATTTGCAATGCGTCGCATCGTTCGGGCCGTCTCGCTGCTGCTCGTTCCTGGTCTCGCCACCGCGCTGGCAGTTGCGTGTGCGTCCGGCGAGGACGTGACGGGCGGGGGTGGCAAAGGAGGAACGGACGCGGGTGCCACGGGCGGCACGGGCGGCACCGGCGCTGGGGACTCCGGCACCGCGGCAACGGGTGGCACGGGCGGCAGTGGTGGAACCGGCGCGCAGGATGGCGGCAGCGGGGCTTCCGATTCCGGGAGCGACGCAGGCTCCGACGCCGGAGGAGAGTGCAGCGGCAGCGACGAACAGAATTGTTACAGCGGCACACCGGGCACCGACGGTGTCGGCGAGTGCAAGGCTGGCAAACAGAAATGCCAGGCCGGGCAATGGGGCGCGTGTGAAGGTGAGGTCGTGCCGGCCACGGCCGAGACCTGCGACAGCAAGGACAACGACTGCAACGGCCTCGTGGACGAGGCGCTCGGTCAGACCACCTGCGGCAAGGGTGTGTGCCAGGTCACGGTGGAAAACTGCGTGAAGGGCGTGCCGCAGACCTGCACGCCGAAGACCGGCAGCGCGACGGAGAAGTGCGACGGCGTCGACGACAACTGCGATGGCAACATCGATGAAGGCTGTAGCTGTCAGGACGGCAAGACGCAGACTTGTTACTCGGGCCCATCGGCAACCGAAGGCGTGGGTCTCTGCAAGAGCGGTCTGCAGACCTGCACCGGCGGCAAGTGGGGTACTTGCCAGGGCGAGGTGGTGCCGACCACCGAGATCTGCGACGGCAAGGACAACAACTGCAACAACCAGGACGACGAGAACAACCCGGGCGGTGGCGCGACCTGCTCCACCGGACTCTCGGGGGTTTGTTCGCTGGGCGCTCAGACTTGCAAGAACGGCAAGCTCGAGTGTGTGGCGGTAACGCAGCCCGGAAGCGAAACCTGCGACGGCCAGGACAACGACTGCGACGGCAAGATCGACAACGGCGGCAACCTCTGCGGCGGAGCCTGCACCCTCTCGAACACACCCAATACTGCGTGTGATGGCCCGGACACCGATCTCTGCGCGGAAGGGCAGTGGACCTGTAACGGGCTGAATGCCGTCACTTGCAGCGATACCACGGGCAACAGCGTCGAGATCTGCAACGGCGTCGACGACAACTGCGACGGCAAGATCGACGAGGGCAACAACGCGTGCGGCGGAGTGTGCACACTGTCCGGAGTGCTGGGCGCGGGATGCGACGGGCCCGACACGGACCTGTGTGCCGAAGGGCAGCTGGTGTGCAACGGGCTCAACGGGCTGTCGTGCACCGACAACACCGGCAACAACGTCGAGACCTGCAACGGCGCCGACGACAACTGCGACGGCAAGATCGACGAGGGCAGCAACTCGTGCGGAGGCGCGTGCACGCTTTCAAAGTCACCCGGCACACCGTGCGACGGCTCGGACACGGATCTCTGTAACGAGGGCCAGTGGCAGTGCAACGGCATGAACGCCGTCACTTGCAGCGACAACACGGGCAACAATGTCGAGATCTGCGACAGCATCGATCAAGACTGCGACGGCAACGTCGACGAAGGGCCGTGTAGTCTCCCGAACGCTTCTTCGACCTGCTCGGGCGGCGGCTGCGTGGTCACCTCGTGTAATTCGGGCTACAGCGACTGCAACGCGAACCCTGGCTGCGAGACCAAACACTCGGGTTCGTCGAACTCGGCACCAGGGCAGCTCCTCGGAACCTGGGACGCTGACGCTTGCTCCGGCTTCGTGTGCGGTTGCTCTGGCTGCGTGAACGAGGCGAGCTTGACGAAGACTGGTACGCAAGGCCAGTTCTTCACGATCACGGCGAACGAGGCCTCGAGCTGCAGCGCCTACGTGTCCGTGCGCTTCGAGCTCACGGTGCCCACCGGGGTGAACTACGACCTCTACGTGACCGGCACCGGATGTTTCTCCGACCCGGTGGGTTTCTACTCGGCGTCGCCGGGAAACGACATCATCACCATCTGGTGCGACGACAGCTCGGGCAGCGACGACAGCTTCACCGCCAACGTCGAGGTCCGCTACTCGAGCGGTCGTTCTTGCTCGCCCTGGACGCTCAAGGTCTACCGCCGTCAGTGCTGAACGGGAGCGCTCGGCGCCCCCCGGCGGGTGCCCAGCCCCGGTGCGTGCTACGGGGGAGGGACATGGGGTCTTCCTCGGCCAGCATTCTTTGGGCAAACCCCTAATAAATGCCGCCGCGGCGCCTTGTGCTAAAAGGCCCCCGCGGACCGCCTCCGCTCGAATCTTCCGGGGCGCTGTCTCGTCTCAGGTCCATCGAAGGCCGGAGGCGGTGTTAGCCGCGAATGAATTCCGGCGTTGTGGGTTAGGGAAGTAGCAGTTCGCAGGATCGTCCGAAAATGAAGCTCCACCACGCAGTCTTGTCCGTCCTCGTCGCGCTCGCGACTCCGTTCGTCATCCAGGCCACCGCCGATGCTCAGTCGAAGCCGGCAGCCAAGAGCGGACCCAGCGCCAACGAGGTCGCCGAGAACGTGCAGAAGTTCTACGACAAGACCAAGAACTTCAAGTCGGGCTTCAAACAACGCTATCAGGTCAAGGCCTACAACAAGCGCAAGGACAGCGCCGGCACCGTGATCTTCGAGAAGCCCGGCAAGATGAGCTGGCGCTACACGAACAACGGCAACCGCGTGGTCTCGGACGGCAAGATCATCAAGGTCTACGAGGCCGAGAACAAACAGATGTACGAGCAGTCGATGGGCAAGAGCCAGTACCCGGCGGCGCTCGCGTTCCTGGTCGGCGGCGGCAACCTCAAGAAGAGCTTCAAGCTGCGCAAGCTCGACGCCAAGCAGATGCAGTTCGAGGGGGGCTACGTGCTCGAGGGCGTGCCGAAGGAAGCGACGCCCGCCTACCAGAAGATCCTGCTCTATGTCGACTCCGGCACGTATCAGGTGCGGCGTGTGCTGCTGCTGGATGCGCAGGGGAACCGCAATCGCTTCGACTTCGTGTCACCGACCGTGAACGAGAAGATCCCGGCGGGCGAGTTCGACTTCAAGCCTCCGCAGGGCACCCAGGTCATCAAGCCCTGAGCCGCGGCCGATTTCCGCATGCAGATCGATCGACACTGGCCCGAGAGCACCGGGTGGGCTCTGGATGTGCGCCGCTACGTTCGCCCGGGGCTCGGCGTCCCGCGCCGGCGTCCCGTGCTGCTCGTACCTGGCTATTGCATGAACACCACGCCCCTCGGTTTTCACCCGAGCGGCCTCTCGATGATCGAGTTCCTGGTCGAGCGCGGGTTCGAGGTCTGGACCAGCAACCTCCGAGGCCAGGGCGAATCGCGCTCACTCGGCGGAGGGCGGGACGTGGGTTTTCGCGTCCTGGCTCTGGAAGATCTGGCGACGGCGATCCGCCACGTGCGCGAGCACACCGAGACGGGAACGGACCGCGTTGACGTCGTCGGTTGCAGCCTGGGCGGGACGTACATCTTCGCGTATCTCGCGCATCATCCCGAGACGCACGGAGTTGGATCGGTGGTCGGAATCGGTGCACCGTTGCGCTGGCTGAACGCCAACCCGCTGCTCAAGCTGGTGTTTGCATCGCCGACGCTCACGCGGCGGCTTCGGGTCTCCGGGACGCGTCGCATGGCGGGGTTCGTGTTGCCGCTCGTCGCTCGACGTGCGCCTCGGCTCTTGTCGCTCTACATGAACGCGTCGATCGTCGATCTGTCCCAGCCCGAGGAGCTGATCGACACGGTTGAGGATCCGATCCCGAAGCTCAACTCCGAGATCGCACGCTGGTTCAAGTCCGGTGATCTGGTGGTGGATGGCCTCAACATCACGACCGCGCTCGGCGAGATCGATCGTCCGCTTTTGTGCGTGGTGGCGAACCGCGACGGCATCGTGCCGCCGGACGCGGCGCGGAGCGCGCTCGAGGTCATGCGTGCGCCGGCCTCGACCGAGCTCGCGGTCGGGGACGACGAGACCTGGTTCGCCCACGCCGATCTGTTCATCAGCCGGCCCGCGCAAGAGCGCGTGTTTGCGCCGCTCGCGGACTGGCTGGCGGCTAGGGACTGACGCTGGGTTCCTCGGGCGCAACCCTAGCCCGGGTCACGGCCGCCGCGGGTGGCGGCGAAACCGTTGGGAATTTTGCGGGGGAGTGGAGGGTGATCTGGGCGCGCCCCAGGTCTGCGTTTCGCCCCAACACTGGCCTTCCGAATCCTCTTCTCAGCTGCGAAACAAAGGAATAGCGTCCGCAATTCGTGCGCGGAGGGGTTCGGCTGTTGCCGCGGCTTGGCGCGCACACCCTTTAGAAAGGTCCAATACCATGCGTTCAGTCTGGCTCTTGAGCTCGGTGGCTCTGTGTTTTGCGGTCTCGGCTTGTGGAAGTGACGACTCGGGTGGTTCCAGCGGTGGAACCGGTGGGAAGACCACCGGCGGAACCGGAGGCAAGGCCACGGGCGGAACCGGCGGAACGGGCGTCGGCGGCGGCGGCACTGGCGGAACCGGCGGAACCGGCGGCGTGGCTGGCTCGGGTGGTGTGGCTGGCTCGGGTGGCGTTGCGGGCTCGGGTGGTGTGGCCGGCTCGGGCGGCGTTGCGGGCTCGGGTGGCGCGGCCGGCTCGGGCGGCGCGACCGGCGGAACGGGCGGAGCGGCTGGCTCCGGTGGGGCGACCGGCGGAACCGGCGGCGCAACGGGTGGCACCGGCGGCGCGACGGGCGGCACCGGCGGCGCAACGGGCGGAACCGGCGGCGCAACGGGCGGAACCGGCGGCGCAACGGGCGGAACCGGCGGCGCGACGGGCGGAACGGGCGGCGCAACGGGCGGAACCGGCGGCGCGACGGGCGGAACTGGCGGCGCGACGGGCGGAACTGGCGGCGCGACGGGCGGAACTGGCGGCGCGACGGGCGGAACTGGCGGCGCAGCCGGCTCAGGTGGCGCGACGGGCGGAACCGGCGGTGCGACGGGCGGCACCGGCGGCGCGACGGGCGGCACCGGCGGCGGCGGCGGGACGACCTGCGCGCAGACGACGTGTGATGCGAACGCCACGTGTGACGACACGTCGGGCAACGCAATCTGCACCTGCAAGGCGGGCTACTCGGGCAACGGCACGACCTGCGCCGACATCGACGAATGCGCCTCGGCCGCAACCAACAACTGCAGCCCCAAGGCGGACTGCACGAACACGGCGGGTTCGTACACTTGCACCTGCAAGCCGGCCTTCTTCGGCGACGGCAAGACCTGCACCGCGTACAAGTCCTGCGCGGCGCTGAAAGCGGCCGTGCCGAGCATCGGCGATGGCAACACCTCGATCGACCCAGACGGCGCTGCGGGACCGCTTCCCGAGCTCTCCGTGTATTGCGACATGACCAGTGACGGTGGTGTCGGTTACACGATGGTGAAGTTCACGGACGCTTCGCTTGGCGGTACTCAGGGGGCTTACCGGAACTTCTGTGCGGCCCGCGGTCTCGAGGTGATCGTGCCTCGCACGCGCGCCCACGCGCTGGCCATCAAGGCTTGGAACGGCGGCGCACCGCCGAATCTGGTCAACGTCTTCCCGAAGACGAACGGGGCGGTCGGGCTCGAGAACTGGACTGGCAGGTGTATGGGCCAGCCCTGCGGCTTCTACATCAATGACAGCCGCAACACGAACGGTGACGCACCCGCGACGGTCTGCGGCGGCTTCGAGCCCAACGGTGACAACAACACCGGCGACGCGCTCTACCTCACCGGCGCCTGTGGCACGTTCGGCACTTGGAACGACGCCAACGCTGCCATGTCCACCACCGGTTCGGTGATCTGCTCGACCAACGACGCGGGTCCGGCGGTCGCCGCGAACTGCAACGCCTACCTGACGAGCAACTCGGTCTGGAACAAGAGCGCGCTCGGCATCAGCGGCGTCTACACGATCGACCCGGACGGAGCCGGAGCCGGTGCTCCGTTCGACGTCGGCTGCGACGAGCGGATCGACGGAGGCGGCTGGACGCTCGCGATCAAGGCCGATGGCGCCCTGCAGACCTTCACTTACCAGGCCGCGCTGTGGACCAACAGCACGCTGCTGAACGCGGCGAGCCCCGCCATCGACACGACAGAAGCGAAGCTCCAGAGTTTCAACGTCGTTCCGTTCACGAACGTCCGCGCAACGATGGTCGTGGGCGCCACCACCACCAGCCTGGTCATTCCAAAGACTGCGACCTCGCTCGCGGCAGTGTTTGCGGCGCCCTACTCGGCGACCGTGCTCGGTCGCAATGCCTGGAAGGGTCTGATCGGCGCGAACGCGTCGCTCCAGGCCAACTGCAATCAGGAGGGTTTCAACTCACAGCCGAACACCACCGCCTGGCCCGCCACCCGCATCGGGATCGTGAGCAACCAGGAGAACGACTGTAACTCACCTGATTCGTGGATCGGCATCGGTGGTCAGCTTGCACCGTGTGGCCCGGGCACGGCGCCCTCGGTCGGCAACATCGCCGGCTGCACTCCAGACAACGGCGACAAGAACATCCCTGCCTTCGGCTACGTCTGGGTGCGCTGAGAGCACACGGACGGTGACCGAGAGGTACCTCTCGGTCGCGACACCCGAGCGCCCCGAGGTCGAGCAATCGGCTCCGGGGCGTTTGCTTTTGTCTTGCGGGACCTGCCGCTCGCCCGGTCGGCCGATCGGCCTCCCGAGCCTTCCACCGGGAGCCAGCCGAACGATCGGAAAACACCTTGGAGTGCAAGCCCATTCGATCTAGGGTGCGCAAATCGTGCGCCGGGGGGGCCTGAGCCGTTGCTCGGCGTGCGTCTTCTTTTGAAAGGTCAATATCAATGCGTTCTGTCTGGCTCTTGAGCTCGGTGGCTCTGTGTTTTGCGGTGTCTGCTTGCGGAAGTGACGACTCGGGTGGGTCGAGCGGTGGAACTGGTGGCAAGAGCACCGGTGGAACCGGTGGCAAGGGCACAGGTGGAACCGGCGTCGGCGGGACCGGCGGGGCGGCCGGCGGAACCGGTGGCACGACCGGCGGAGCCGGCGGCGTGGCGGGTTCGGGCGGCGTGGCGGGTTCGGGCGGCGTGGCCGGCTCGGGCGGCGCGGCCGGCTCGGGCGGCGCGACGGGTGGGACGGGCGGCGCGGCCGGCTCGGGCGGCGCGGCTGGCTCGGGCGGCGCGACGGGCGGAACCGGCGGCGCAACGGGTGGCACCGGCGGCGCGACGGGTGGCACCGGCGGCGCAACGGGCGGCACCGGCGGCGCAACGGGCGGCACCGGCGGCGCAACGGGCGGCACCGGCGGCGCAACGGGCGGCACCGGCGGCGCAACGGGCGGCACCGGCGGCGCAACGGGCGGCACCGGCGGCGCAACGGGCGGCACCGGCGGCGCAACGGGCGGCACCGGCGGCGCAACGGGCGGCACCGGCGGCGCAACGGGCGGCACCGGCGGCGCAACGGGCGGCACCGGCGGCGCAACGGGCGGCACCGGCGGTGCAACGGGCGGCACCGGCGGCGCAACGGGCGGCACCGGCGGCGGCGGCGGGACGACCTGCGCGCAGACGACGTGTGATGCGAACGCCACGTGTGACGACACCTCGGGCAACGCGATCTGCACGTGCAAGGCCGGCTACTCGGGCAACGGCACGACCTGCGCCGACGTCGACGAGTGCGCCTCGGCCGCGACCAACAACTGTAGCCCCAAGGCGGACTGCACGAACACGGCGGGTTCGTACACCTGCACCTGCAAGCCGGCCTTCTTCGGCGATGGCAAGACCTGCACCGCGTACAAGTCCTGCGCGGCGCTGAAAGCGGCCGTGCCGAGCATCGGCGACGGCAACACCTCGATCGACCCGGACGGCGCTGCGGGACCGCTTCCCGAGCTCTCCGTGTATTGCGACATGACCAGTGACGGTGGTGCCGGCTACACGATGGTCAAGTTCACGGATGCGTCGCTCACCACTCCCCAGTCGGTGTACCGCAACTTCTGTGCAGCGCGGGGCCTGGAAGTCATCGTGCCCCGCACGCGCGCCCACGCGCTGGCCATCATGGCCTGGAACGGCGGCGTGCCGCCGAACCTGGTCAACGTCTTCCCGAAGACGAACGGCGCAAGCGGCCTGGAGAACTGGACCGGCATGTGTCAGGGCCAGCCCTGCAGTTTCTACATCAACGACAGCCGGAACACGAACGGTGACGCACCCGCGACGGTCTGCGGTGGCTTCGAGCCCAACGGTGACAACAGCACCGCCAACGCGCTCTACCGCACGGGCACATGTGGCACGTTCGGCACGTGGAACGACGCCAACGCCACCGCCGGCATCCAGGGCTCGGTCATTTGCTCGACCAACGACGCGGGTCCTGCCGTGGCGAAGTCGTGTGGTGCGTACGTGAACAGCGACTCGGTCTCCAACATGAGCGCCCTCGGCATCACCGGCCAGTACACCATCGACCCGGATGGAGCCGGCGCGATTGCCCCGTTCCTCGCCTGGTGTGATCAGCGGAACGCGGGAGGCGGCTGGACGATGATCGAGTCGACCACCGCCGGCGCAGGCGGGCCCTCAGGGCTCACCGCCGGTATCGTCACCCGCGGTTCGACCACGTACATGCCGGCCGCGACCATGCAGGCCCTCGCTGCGTCGGGCGTGTCGAGCCAGATCCACGTCCGCACCACGGACGACCTGGCGCGCTCGTTCACCACGACGGCTGACTCACTGCCGATCAAGAACCTGCGCACGCTCCTCACGATCGAGCGCACGTCGGCCCTCGGGACCTGGAGCTTGGCGGACTACACCGGTCCGTTCGCGACGAATGGGCTCTTGTCCTACACGTGCACGCCGACCGCGACCTACCCGAGCATCTACCATGCATGCGGTAACGCGACTGGGTTGCACGTGGTGGGCAACGCCTCCAAATGGGTCTTTAACGCTGGCGGCAACCCGCCCGCTGGCAACGAGGCAATGGAAGTCTACGTGCGCTGAGCCGGCTCACGCACTGAACCCTGCATTCGCCCCGGGGCCGAGCAATCGGTACCGGGGCGTTTGCGTTGGTGGGGCTCGCCGCGGCGCTCAGTGCTGCGGTGTACACGCGAGGCACGGCGGCTCGCGGCCCGCGGGGCACGCGCCGTCGTTGCACACGCCGAGCACACCGCCGGGCAGCTGGCATTGCTCACCCCGCTGTTTGCACGTGCTCGCCGGCCTCTGGCTCGAGCCCTTTGCCCCATCCGGGCAAGCCGTCGCGCCCAGTCCAAACAGGAGAACCAAGGCAGCCCGAAGCTTCGTCTGCCCGAGCTTCATCCGCCCGATCCCGGCGCTAGTTGTACTTCGCTTCACACAGTCCGTTCGTGCAGACCAGCGTGGGCACGGCGCACTTGGGTGTCGAGTACCCGCAGACCGGCACGAAGCCCTGGCAGTAGTCGCCGTCCAGCTTCGACAGCGCTGTCTTGAACGCTGCCTCGCCGCTCTTACTGACCGCGACTTGGCAGTCTCCGGCACACGTGGTGCCCGCACCCGTGAGCGTGCAGTCGCCCGCGGAGCCGCAGCTCGCGTTGGCCTTGCGCGCCGCCTCGATGCCGTCGTTCAGTTTGGTCGAAGCTGCGCTGCACGAGAGGCAACCGTCGACTGTTGGTACTTCCGTCGTCCCGTAGGTCGAGCCATCGGGGTTCGCGTCCGTGGATGCGTCCGCCGTGCTGCCACCACTGCCACCGCTCGACGAACCCGCAACGCCACCGCTGCCACCGCTGGTGGTCCCGGCGCTGCCGCCGCCGGTGGTCCCCGCACTGCCGCCGCTGCTGGTGCCGCCGCTGCTGGTGCCGCCGCTGCTGGCGCCACCGCTGCTGGTGCCGCCGGTCGCTCCACCCTTGCCGCCATTGTCGTCGGAGGAGCTGTCGCCACCGCAGGCGGACATCAGCAGCGCCGGGAGCGTGAGGGTGACGAGACCCGAGACGATTATCTTCAACTTCAAGCTAGTCATACCCGGAGTTTTGCAGAAATTCCCGCCATCGTCACCCGTCCGGGATGGCAAGCCGCCGGAGTCACCTCTACGCTCGCGCTCATGCTGCGTTCACCCCGCGTCGCGATTCACTTTTGTTCGAAGTGTCGCTTCACGCTGCGCGCCAGCTGGCTCGCCGAAGAGCTGCTCTTCACGTTCGGGGAGCAGCTCGGCGAGGTGGCTCTCCTGCCCGGCAGCGGAGGGGTCTTCGAAGTGTACCTGGGCGACGAGAAGCTCTGGGACCGCGCCAAAGGTGACGGTTTCCCGGAGCCGAAGCAGCTGAAGCAACTCATTCGCGACCGCATCGCGCCGGACATGGACCTGGGCCACAGCGAGCCGAAGACTCCTGCCGAGGATTGACGTCGCTGCCCGTCGCGGAGACAAGTTCGGGCATGGCCCGACGTGAAGAGGTATTCCGCTACGCGGTCGTAGACTCGCCGGTCGGACCACTCACGGTGGTGGAAGGGGAGCGTGGCGTCGTCGCCGTCGACTTCGGCGCCGCGAGCGCAACAACTCTGGCTTCGCGGCTAGGCCGAGACCTGCGCCGCGTCGTGCTCCTCGAGAGGCGTTCGCGCTTGCGGGCCACGACCGAGCTCGGAGAGTACTTCCGCGGCCGGCGCACGACGTTTGGCGTGCCGCTCGACTGGCGTTTGGTCAGCGGATTTCAGCGGCGGGTGCTCGAACGCCTGGCGCGCGTTCGTTTTGGACAGCTCACCACGTATGGCGCGCTTGCCCAGGTTGTCGGTAGCCCAGGTGCCGCCCGCGCCGTCGGCGCCGCGATGGCAAAGAACCCGCTGCCGATCCTGGTGCCCTGCCATCGGGTCGTCGCGGCCGACGGCTCGCTCGGCGGGTTCTCGGGTGGCATCGAGCTGAAACGCCGCTTGCACCAGCATGAGGGTCTGGGGAAGTTGAGCGGAGGTTGGAGCACCAAGAGCGAACGTCAGCGCAACGGCGCTGGCCGGGTCGGCAGGAGCGGCTCGAATTTGGCAAGCTCCGCCTGAAATAGCTTGGGGTCATTGGTGGGCAGCAGACACGTTCGCTCTCGGCAGACGTAGGCTGTCGTCTTGGCGTTCTTGGCGATCTTGCCCGCGTACAGGGGCACGAGCTTGGCCTTCTTTTCGACGTCGTCGCCGCTCTCCCCGAGCTCTGGGACGCTTCGGACGTTTGCGAATGGTGGCCAAGGAGAAATCCGGGAGCTCCCTATTCCCTAACACGGGGCTGTGCAGGTCACGATGTGCGCGCCCAGTCGCCAGCTCGTGCTACGCACGGCGTGTGGCGCTTCTGGTCGTCGAGCAGGTAGCGATCTCGGTCGAGCAGCGTCGCCTGCTGACCGGTGTGAACCTCAGCCTCGACGCCGGCGAGCTCGTGGGCCTCATCGGACCGAGTGGCAGTGGCAAGACGGAGCTCTTGCGTGCCATCGCGGGGCTTCGGGACGCCGATGCAGGTGCCTTCCGACTCGAAGGGCGCGAGCGCGGAGAGACGCCGTGGCCCGCTTGGCGCCGGCAAGTGACCTACGTGAGCCAGCGCCCGGTCATGCTCGAGGGCAGCGTGCGTGACAATCTACTGAGACCGCTCTCGTACGCGAGCGTCGGGGGCAAGCCTTGCGGCGACAACGAACTCGGCGAGTTGCTCGGTCGCCTGGGTCTCGCAGGTGAGCTGCTCGCGCAACGCGCCCGCACGCTCTCCGTCGGTGAGCAGCAGCGTGTGGCGCTCGCGCGCGCGCTGCTGCTGCACCCGGCGGTCATCCTGCTCGACGAACCCACGAGCGCCCTCGATTTCGAGGCCGTCGAGCGCGTCGAGGCGCTCATCCGCCGCCGCGCCGAGAGCACCAGCCTGGCGGCATTGATCGTCAGCCACGATCGCGAACAGGTCGCGCGCTGGACCTCGCGCCAGCTCGACATCCGAGACTTCCAGCCTCGGGTCGAGCTGGACGCGGGAGAAGCCGGCGCCGAGCCTGAAGCGGGGGAGCAACCCGATGCCTGAGCATGGGGTGATCCCCCTCGGCCCCTTCGAGCTCGGCATCGCCGCGCTCCTGGTGCTCGTTGCGGGTGTGGTGAGCCTCAGCCTGCGGCTGAAGCTGGAGTCGAAGCTGGGTGTCGCGGCCGTGCGCACCGTCGTGCAGTTGATGCTGGTGGGCTACCTGCTCGAGTGGGTGTTCCGCATCGACAACCCGTGGGTGCTGCTGGCTGTGCTCGGTGTGATGACAGCGGCGGCGGGTCACGCCGCGGTGGCGCGCTCGAGCCGCAGCTTCGGCGGCGCCCGCGTTGGTGCCTTCGTGACCCTGGTACTGACGGGACTGTCGACCACCTTCGTGGTGACGGGGGCCATCATCGGAGTGCATCCCTGGTACCACGCGCAGTACGTGATCCCGCTGCTGGGCATGGTGCTCGGGAACTCACTCACGGGCATCTCCCTCTCCCTCGATGCGTTGCTCACGGATCTCGACGAACACCGGGACCGGATCGAGATGGAGCTCTCGCTCGGCGCAACGGCGTGGGAGGCGGCGCGCGATCCGCTGACCGACGCCGCGCGCCGCGGCATGATCCCGATCCTCAACTCGATGACCGTCGTTGGCATCGTGTCCCTCCCCGGGATGATGACCGGGCAGATCTTGCAGGGGGCGAGCCCGCTCGAGGCCGTCAAGTACCAGATCGTCGTGATGTTCATGCTGGCGGCTTCGAGCTCGCTCGGCTGCATGGGTGTGACGTTGTGGGTCGTCCGCAGCCTGTTCAACGAACGGCACCAACTCCGCGCCGAGCGCATCGTGCGCCGCTGAGGTAGAAGGAGCAGCCATGGAAGTGCCCGAGGTCGTCGCAGAAGAAGGCTGGACCGCCCTCTCACCGATCACTGCCAAGTCCGGGCGTTCTTTCGTACACGGCGCGGAGGGGGACGGGCGCCTACGTGCGGCGTATTTCCGCCGCGACCGCGACGGCGCGCTGGTTGGCCGGGTGTGGTTCGGCCCGTGGTGTGAGGGACCCCCGGGTCATGCTCACGGCGGCAGCATGGCGTCCGTACTCGACGACGCCATCGGCAAGGTCGGTTGGCTGAACGGGCATCGGGTCGTGGCTGCCAAGATCGAGGTCAGCTTTCGCCGCATGTTGCCCCTGGGCAGCGACGTGCTGCTCGAGGCCTGGATCGATCACGTCGATGGTCGCAAGGTACACACCCGAGGTCACTTGCTGGACGCGTCCGGCGCACCCTACGCGGAAGCCAACGGCTTGTTCATCGAGCTCGCGGACTACGGAGTCGACAAACTCGGCAAGGCCAAGGCAACCTGAAGCGCTCGCTCACAGCTCGCCGAGGTGAGTCGTGCCGTCTGGGTCGACGAGCACGAAGCGCCGCGGGCCCTGGCCCGGATACGCGAATGAGCCGGGGTTGGCGTATCCGTCGCTCAGCGCCAGGCGGTGGGAGTGACCGAGGACAACCTGCGCGGCGCCGGTGAGCCCGCGAATTCGTGTTGCAGCCTCGGCCAGGCGTGTCTCCAAGAGCCCCCGGTAGCGGTTCGTGCCGCGCGAGACCGAGAAGCCGAGGTACGAGGCTGCGACAGCGGCAACGCCAGGTCCCGCGCCGCCTCCAACGGCGGATGCGCCGAGCGCGGCAACGAGCAACGCCGTGGCCAGTGAGCGATCGAGGTACAAGCGCTGGAACGTGGCGCCCCGACGGTGATGAGTGGCGACCGCCGACGCCGTGGCGAGGGCATGCAGGGCATCTGGAGCGACGCCAACCTCCGCTGCGTAGGCGGTCACGGCCCTTGCGCCGGATGTCCGCTCGCCGTCGATGCCGGGTTGACGTCCAGCCTCGCGCGTCAGCGCGGCGGCGGTTCGGTAGTAGCGAAACACCTTGCCCGGCGCCCTGAGCTTCTGGGTTCGGAAGGTCCTGAGCAGGCCGGCGAGGGGAGTCGTCTCCTCGCCGTGGGCGAACTCCCACATGGCGCTCGGCGCGACGAAGCGCCGCATCAGCGCGATGCCGAGCGGCTCCGTCTCCAGGGTCCACGGCGCGAGCGGATGGGTCGGTGCGTTGTCCGGATCGTAGAGGTGGCCGTGTTCGACGTGCACACCACCTCGGCGCAGCAACCAGGGAGCGAAATCGAGCCGAGCTGTGTCTGTCCCGACGGCGCTCCGCAGTGCCGCTTGCACGGGCGCTGATGCCAGCGCTGCGTCGTGATTGCCGACGACGAACGTCAGCCGAGCACCGCGCGCGAGGTGGTGCCGGATGGCTTCGGTGACGCCGGCGTGTGTGGACATGAGCCGGCTCACGCTGTCCGAGGCAGGTGTCTCCGGCGGATCGGTCGAGAGGTCGAAGCTGTCGCCGTTCAGGATCACCTCGTGCTCCGGATGCCGGCGGATCAGCTCAGCGAGGGCCGCTCCAACCGCCTCGCGCGAGCGCGCGGCGAGGTGCACGTCGCCCACGATACAAAGCGGTTGGTCGAAGGCACGAGACATGCGGGGCGCGAAGTCTAGCAGGCTGCGGTTCAGCCGCAGTGGCGCGGCGGACCTGGCATGTTTCTGGCTTGAATGGAGCGCATGCTCGACCGCCCCGTCAGCCACTACATGCGGACTCCCGTCTTCAGCGTCGCGGCCGAGACCGATCTCGAAACGGTTCGTCACCGCCTGGCGACTCACAATGTCTCGTGTCTCGGCGTGTTCGACGGCGCTGAGCCGCTCGCGGGTGTGATCTCGAGGACCGATCTACTGAAAGCGGGTCGCTTCGAGCGCAGCGAAACCGGGGCGTACGCGCTGGTGTTGTCGGCGCAAGAAGTTCGCGCGTTGATGCACGGGCCGGCATTTTGTGTCGACCCGGCGGAGAGCGTGCGCACCGCTGCAAGGGGAATGGTGGAGCAGCGCGTGCATCGACTTTTTGTGCGCAAGGCGCGCAACGTTTTCGGGGTGGTGGGAACGTTGGAGGTGATGCGCGCGCTGGTCGAGTCGAGGGCCAAGGCGCATGTGGCCGAGCTGATGACCTCGCCGGTGGGGACGCTGGACGTGGCGACGCCGCTAGCGGAGGCCAGCCTGAGCTTGCGCGCGGCAGGGGTCACCGGGCTGGTGGTCGTCTCGGGTCCCGACGAGGTCCCGGTCGGTGTCTTCACCCAGCGTGAAGCGCTCGAGAGCAGCGCACACGCGGGCGACGCGCCCGTGGAGGGTGTCATGAGCGCGCGCTTCATCACGGTCAACGCGCGGACCGCGCTGCATCATGCTGCAGCGCAAGCCGCGGCGACCCGTGCCCGGCACCTTCTCGTGATGGAGAACAACCGGCTGCTCGGGATCGTCGCGGGCCTCGACTTCGCCCGGGCCGCCGCTCGAGCTTGAACCGCGACTCGACTTCGCGCGGCCCGCCCAGTATTTTTTCCGTTCTCTGCGACGCTCTCGGGCCTTTCCTCGGTCGTGCGCTTGCGTGCAGCGGACAACACGCCGATGTTTCCGCGCCCGTCTTCAGGCGCTCGAAGCTCGAATGTCCACGACCGATCCCACCGCCAAGCCGCACTCCGCCGAGTTCTTCGGTGAGCAGCGAGATTTCTGGTGGAACGCCGACTACGTCGCGCTGATGGCCAAGCGCCTGCGCCTCGACACCGTGCGCACGGTGCTCGATGTCGGCTCGGGTGTTGGCCACTGGAGCGGAGTGCTGCTCCCGCACCTGCCCGCCGAGGCGCGCCTGTTTGGCATCGATCGCGAGCCGCGCTGGGTGAAGGAAGCGAGCGCGCGCGCCGCCGCGAGCGGCGCAGCCGAGCGCACCAGCTACCGCCTGGGCGCGGCCGAGAAGATCCCGTTCCACGACGACGTGTTCGATTTCGTCACTTGCCAGACGTTGCTCATTCACGTGCCGGAGCCAAAGGCAGTGCTCCGAGAGATGCTGCGCGTCGTGAGGCCGGGAGGTTTGTTGCTCTTGGCGGAACCCAACAACATGGCGAACACGTTGGTGCTCGGCAGCACACACTTCTCCGCCCCCATCGAGCAGCTCCTCGATCTCGTGCGGCTCTACCTCACCGCGACGCGGGGCAAGGAGAAGCTTGGCGAGGGCAACGACTCGATCGGCGAGCTGATCCCTGGTTACGCCGCCGAGCTCGGTCTGACCGAGATCGAGGTGCACATGAACGACCGGCCGTCACCCTTGTTCCCGCCCTACGCGGGCCGCGCCCAGGAGGTACTGCGGAACCAAATCCTCGACTGGGAGGCGCGCGACTTCTGGTGCTGGGGGCGCGAGGAGACGCGGCGGTTTTTCCTGGCAGGTGGCGGAAGCGAGCTGGAGTTCGAGCGGCTGTGGCAGATTGGTCTCGACGGCTTCCGCGAGGTCGCCGCGGCGATCCGTGCGGGCAAGGAGCACCAGGCCGGCGGCACGATGGGTTACCTGATCTCGGGGCGGAAGCCCGGCTGAACGCGCGGGCCGGCGCCGACGTCTGATACGCTCCCGCGACCCATGCACTTCAGTACTCTCCTGCCCGCGGTCGGCCGTCGCGCGACGACCTGGGTCAGCTCGGCTGCGACCACCCTCTGGCCCGCCATCGAGGCGTACAACGCCTGGGCGAAGGGCGCCCCGAAACAGCCGGCCTGGGCCCCAGCGCCGCTCATCCGCGGCAACGACCGCTCGTTCCCGGAGCTCGGCTTTCCCCGGCGCACCGACTCGCTGTGTCCGACCTGCGTCAAGGAAGTGCGGGCCGCCGTGCTCGCCGGCCAAAAACCCATCGATGTGCTGCACCAGCATCCCGGTGAGATCCCGGCAGACATCGTGGTGCGCCACGGGCGCGTCCTGATGCTGAAGGAATGCCCCAAACACGGCGCCTTCGAGGAGGTGCTCAGCGTCGACGTCCAGTTCCTGTCGCGCATCGAGGGCCTGTTCCCCGGTCGCGATTTCCTCGCACCCAAGAGCAGCCTGCGCGACCACGGCAGCTCGAGCATCAAGTACGGGCGCGGCTCGGTGCTGACCGTCGATCTGACCAATCGCTGCAACATGATGTGTGAGCCATGTTTCATGGACGCGAACCAGGTCGGCTACGTGCACGAGCTGGAGCTCGCGGACGTGAAACGCATCCTGGACGACGCTCTGAGTGTGAAACCCCGGCGGCAGATGAGCGTGCAGTTCTCCGGTGGCGAGCCGACGTTGCACCCGGCGTTCCTCGACTCGGTCCGCTACGCGCGGGATGTTGGATATTTCTGCGTGCAGTGCGCGACCAACGGCATCCGTTTCGCGCAGGAACCGGAGTTCTGCCGGCAAGCCAAGGCGAACGGCTTGCGGCTGGCGTACCTCCAGTTCGATGGCATCGGCAACGAGCAGAACGCCCACCGCAAGATCGGCAATCTCTACGACGTGAAGCTGCGCGCCATCGAGAACCTGGCTGCGGCGGGCATCGACGTCGTGCTGGTGGTCACCATCGTGGGCGGAGTGAACGACCAAGAGGTCGGGCGCATCGTGAAGTTCGCCATCGACAACGCCGACAAGGTCACCGTCGTCTCGTTCCAGCCAGTCAGCTTCACGGGGCGGGACGAGGACGTCGACGACGAGACCCGTAAGAAGCAGCGTTACACCCTGAGTCACCTGGCCCACGGCCTGCGAGCTCAACTTGGCATCACGGAGCCGCTCAGAGATTGGTTCCCGCTCTCGGCCATGAACCCCTTCAGCGACATTCTGGACCAGATGCTGGGCGCGGACGCGGAGTTTGGTTCGCTCAAGTGTGGCTGCCACCCGGATTGCGGGATCGGCACGGTACTGCTCGTCAACAAACGCACCAAACAGATGGTGCCGGTGGCGGAGCTCGTGGACCTGCCGCAGTTGCTCCGGGACCTGGTCGTGATCGCCGACGCCGGCCAGGGCAAGAAGGCCACGCTCGCGGAGGTTGGTGTGGCGCTCTTGCGGAACTTCCGGCCCGAGAAGGCGCCGCCCGGCTTCACGCTCTCGACGCTGATCCGGCAGGTGCTCTCACAAATGGGCGCGCGCGGGGATCGCGTGGGTGCCAGCGAGGGCGACGCGCGGGAGTTCGACTGGCGTTTCTTGTTCGTCGCAGGCATGCACTTCCAAGATCTCTTCAACTACGATTTTCGGCGGACCGAGATGTGCATCATCCCTTACGGTACCCAGCTCGGTGAGATCTCGTTCTGCGCCTACAACACCGGCGTCGGTTGGCGGCAGGTGGTCGAGAAGATGTATCGCACAGCCAGCGTCGCGGAGTGGTCGCGCAAACACGGCAAACATCCGGTCTACGCCAAGAACCAGCACCTGCCGCTGTCGACCGAGCCCCTGAGCATCGTCCTCGACAAACAGGCCTCGCCCGATGGTCGAACCCACCTCAGGTTGGTGGAGAGCGCAACGTGAGCTCGTCGTGCGGTGGCTGCCGGTGACTCCCGCCGCCGATGTGCGGGCGGACGCGCGCCGAGCAGCCGCGGACGCTGTACCGGTACCGGGTGAGGTGTTGCTGCACCCGCTCACGCTCGTTTCCCTCGCCCTCCTGCTGCTGAACGACCACGTGTTCAAGGCGCGGTTCCCTGGTTTCGTCACGGGCAAACTCTCGGACGTCGCGGGTCTGGTGTGTTTTCCGCTGGTGCTCTACGCGGCGTGCGAGCTCGCGCTGGGTGCTCGCCCCCCGGGCGAGCGGGCGCGACGCTGGCTGGCCGTGGGCGCCGTCGTCGTAACCGGTGTGGCGTTCGCCTGGATCAAGCTGAGCCCCCTCGGTGCTGAGGTCTTCCGCGTGGGACTGGGTCTCGTGCAGTGGCCGTTCGTTGCACTGCTGGAGGTGTTGCGCGGGCGGAGCTTGCCCGGGGTCCATCGCGTTGCGCTGGCTCGTGACGCGGGTGATCTTCTGGCGCTGCCGGCGCTTCTAGCCCCGCTCTGGGTGGTGCGCTTGCGACGCTACGCTTCCCTAGCTCAGTGATACGTCGCGCCGAAGAGCAGCGACGGAACGAACAGGCGCAGGGTCGCCTTTCCACCGCTGTCGCTGCCCTCGATGGCATTGTTGTACAACGTGACGCGCAAGAGCGGTCCGATGCTCCATTCGTGGCCCACCCAGAGCTCGTAACCCGCGCCTGCCATGGCGCCGAATCCAAAACCCGAAGCCGACTCTTGCTGGTCCTTCTTCTGGATGTAGACGCCACTCAAGAGCAGCGCTGCTTGGAAGTGTAGGCCGCGGCGGGGATCGACGTAGTAGTCCACGAAAGGCCCGAAGCCTGAGACGTGGTGGGTTCCGACATCCACATCGGGGCCCGCGTCGGACGAATACGTCGGGCCCGGTACCACCATCGAGTAACTGCCGCCCCCGATCACGAGGCCCGGCGAGATTGTGCCGCCGAACGCGAGCTCGGTCGAGAGCGCGAAGCCCCCGATGTCCTGCTTGCCGGTACCCTGGTCGGGCTCGCTCTTGCCGAGCACGTAGCCGGGACCTGCGCCCAGTCGCGCGTAGAACCCGTCGTGGATGTACACCTCGTACACGGTCGCGCCGTGTGCACCGGCCGTGCCGCTCAGCGAGAGGACCACGAGGGCGATGCTCCACGTTGTGCGCATGCTCCGTGACATAGGTCGAAGTGGCCAATGTCGCAAGCGGCACGCCCGGTCGAACGTCGTCTTGGTTCGGGGTTGGCGCGGGGCGTCGGCGGCGCTAGATGGAGGCCCGTGCAACGCTCCCTGCTCCACGACAAGCCGGTCGCCGAGGCCGGCGTGAAGTGGGCGCTCTTGTCGAAGGGGTTCCGTCCGTTCTTCCTTTTGGCTGGGTTGTACGGGGCGCTTTTTTTGCCGATCTGGCTGCTCGTGTTGAACGGAGTGCTCGCGCCCAACGAGTACCTGGGGGGAACGTTCTGGCACGCACACGAGATGCTGTTCGGGTTCGCGCTGGCGACCATCGCGGGATTCTTGCTGACTGCGATCAGCAACTGGACGTCTCGCGAGACGGTGGTCGGCGCCCCGCTCGGCGTGCTGGCACTGCTCTGGCTGCTCGGGCGCGTCGCGGTGCTGCTGTCCGATCGACTCCCGCGCCCGCTGCCCGCCGTCGTTGACCTCGCGTTCTTGCCGGCGCTCGCAGTGGCCTGCGCGCGCCCCATCTTCCACAGCGCGAACACCCGGAACTACCAGTTCGTCGGCATGCTGTCGGCGCTCTTTCTGGCAAACCTCGCCATGCACCTCGACGCGCTCGGGGTGCTGCCGGGATATTCCCGCCGGGGGGCCTGGCTCGCGACCTACGCCATCACGCTGATGATGGTGGTGATGACCGCGCGCATCGTGCCCATGTTCACCAAGAACGCGACCGACGTTCAGACCATCAAGAGCCTGCCCAAGCTCGATCGAGCGGCCGCCGCGGGTGTGGTGATTCTCGCGGTGATCGATCTCGCGGGTGTCGATGAGCGCATCGTCGCTCCTTGGGCCGCGATGAGCGGTGTGCTGGTGCTCGCGCGGACCGCCTTCTGGGGAACCCGGCACACGTTCAGACAGCCGCTGCTCTGGATCTTGCACTCCGGCAACGCCTTCATCGGCCTGGGGCTGCTCTTGCGAGGAGCCACGCTCCTGACGCCCGCCGTCACGCTCAGCGCGTCGCTTCACGCGCTCACGGCCGGCGCCATCGGCTCACTCACGCTCGGCATGATGGCGCGGGTCTCGCTCGGCCACACCGGGCGCATGTTGGCGCCGAAGCCGATCATGGCCTTCGCCTTCGGCGCGGTCACCCTCTCGGCGCTGATTCGTGTCTTCGGACCCATGGCCGGCAGCACGGCCTATCGGCACAGCATGCTCACCGGTGGCGTGCTGTTTGCGCTGGCGTTCCTGATCTTCGTCTTGGTCTACGCGCGCGTCCTCACCGCACCGCGGGTGGACGGTCGCCCGGGATGAGCGGGACCCGGCGGGAAGCGTGATGGATCAGCGTGGCGCCAATCGCGCGCGGCGCGGACAGCCCGTTCACCAGCGACTGCGCAGCGTCACCATGCCGGATTTTGTCGGGTCGCGTGGCGGTGCGTCGAGCCACAAGTACATCCCGAGCCCAAGCCCAACCGCGCCAACCGCAAATGAGATCGTCGATAGGTCGGCGGCGGTTCTGGCGTCGTCGTTGAGGCTCACCGCTCTGTCGGTGCAGCGAGGTTGGCAGGCGGCGTCGCTGTCGCTGCGTTTGGAGAGTGCGCGCAGCCCGAAATACGAACCGAGCCCGATGCCCACGACGCCGACGCCGATGGCGACGTAGGCGGGGACGAGGGACGGTGCCGGCGCGGGGTCGCGCTGGGGCGACGGCGGCGGAGTCGGAAGCGGGGCAGGCGCGGGCGGTTGGATTGGGATCGTCGTTGGCGGTGCGGCCGGTGGCTCTGGCGTGGGCGGAGTCAGCGCAGCGAGGGCGGGAACCGCGAGCGTTCGTTTGTCCGCGTCGGGCCCGATCTCCACCGTGGTCGTCCAGGTGACGAAGCCCGGCGCGCTGACTTCGAGCAGGTGACTGCCCGGATCGACGGGCATGGGTGTGCCCCACGCCACCGGCGCGACCTCCGTTCCGTCGCGTAGGATTGCGAGCCCTTTGGGCGCGACAGCCGTATTTACTGCGATCGTGAGCAGCGACAGGCGCGGCTCGAGAGCCTTCATGTGCTCGCTGGCGATCCTCTCTCGGTCCGGCCGTCGGTCGCGGCGCGCGACACTCACTGCCTCGCTCAGCTCCGACCAAGCGGTGGCCGTGCGCCCCACCGCCTCGTGACACAGCGCGAGATTCAGCAGCGTCCCACCCCCGGGATCCAGGCGCTGGCTCTCCTCCAGCTTCGGGCACGCCTCGGCGTGTTTCTTCTGCTGCATGAGGGCGCGCCCCTGCTTGAAGAGCTGAGTCGCCAGAGCGCGATCGCTTGGCGTCGGGTCGGCGTGGGCGCTGCTGACCAACAACGCCAGCGCCAGGCCGTATGCGCACGCGCTGCCGACGCTGCTGACGCTCATCACTTCTGATCTGATAGCGGATCGGCTCGCGGCACAACAGGGCGTCGCTTGGTCGCGCTCACCGACGGCGCTCCCGCTACGGAGGCGGGAAAGGTCGCCGCGGCGGAGGGCTCGACTGCGGCGGTCGTGGGGGGTCCCGTCGGAGCAGGGGCGACTGCCGGAACGCCGGCCGATTCGACGAGCCGGGTCGGCCGCGCCGTGCTCGGCTCCGAACCCAGTCGCGACGCGAGCACCCCGGCAAGAATGACCAGGGCGAGCGCGAGGCCGGCGGCGGCCCAGCGCCGTTGGCGAGCCTGGTGACGGGCCCACGGCAGCCCGTCGATCGCCGCGACCAGCGCGTCGGCAGTCGCAAAGCGGTCTTCCGGCAGCTTCGCCAAGCAGCGTGCGAGCAGGGCTTCGAGGGGCGCGTCGGCGCCCGGGCATGCTTTCGCCAGGGGCTCGTAGTCGTCGCGGTCGATGGCAATCAGAAGCGCCATGGTCGTGGAGCCGATGAACGGACGCTTGCCGGACAAGAGCTCGTACAACACGACGCCGAGCGAGAACAGATCGCTGCGCGCATCCACTCGGCCACCTTTCGCCTGTTCTGGCGACATGTAGCTCGGCGTGCCCAGGATGCGTCCCTCGCGCGTCGCGAACTCGCTGACCTCACGCTCCCCCGTCGAGTCTTCGGCCCCTCGCAGCTTGGCCAGGCCGAAATCCAAGATCTTGATGCGACCGTCCTCGGTGAGCATCAGGTTCTCGGGCTTCAGATCCCGGTGCACGACCCCGACGGCGTGTGCTTTGGAGAGCGCGCTGGCGATTTCGCGGATGATGCGCAGCGCGTCACTCTCGGAGAGCGGGCCGGCGTGGGAGATCAGATGGGCGCGGAGCGTGACCCCGTACACTCGCTCCATGGCGATGAAGATCGAGCCGGCGTCCTCGCCCACGGCGAACACCATGGCGATGCTCGGATGGTCCACCGCTGACGCCGAGCGTGCTTCGCGCAGGAAGCGAGCCCGACGGTCGCTGCCGATGTTGTCAGGTAGTACCTTGAGGGCGACCGAGCGATTCAGCTTGGGATCGATGGCGGCGTAGACCACGCCCATGCCGCCTTCACCCAGTTTGCCGTCGATGCGATAACCACCCACGATTTGGCCCGGTAATAGCTCGACGGTCGGGGGTGGCGTGCTGGGCACGCGGGCGAGCGCGCGCAGAAAGTCTTCCCCGGTCTCTCCGTCCAGCGAGCCGTCAGAGCCGAGCGAAGTCGTATCAGTGACCGACTCGCCACTCTGGGCGAGCGACGGCTCGCTCGGCTCACCCTCCCCACTCGAGGCGGAGCTGCTGGAGTCGGAAGCGCGCGTCACTACCGTTCGGACCGATCTGGGACCAATCCCTCTTTGCGTCCGAGCTCGAGGAGCTTCTTCTTGAGCAACTGAAAGCGCTTGCGCAGTCGCGATGCTTCTCGCTTCAGCGTTGCCGCGTCCAGATCGTCGCTCGCGTCGGACAACACACGCGCGAGCTCTTCCCATTCCAGCCCGCGATCCACTCGCAAAACCAAGAGCTCACGGTCTTCGGTGGGCAGCGACTCGCGGAGTTTTGCGAAGCGATCTTTGAAATCGGTCGCAAAATAGCTGCGGGTCTTCTCCCGCGCTTCCGCCACGATCGCGGAGAGCTGCGAGCCCTCGGGCAGCGGTTTCTGTCGCCGCGCGCGCCGCCGCTCGTCGCGCATGTGGTTGTACGCGGCGTGGCGGGCAACGCCGTAGAGCCAGGTGCGAAGGGAGCACTGCCAGCCGAACTCTGCCAAGCCGCGCCACGTTTGCTCCGCGAAGCGAGCAAAAACCTCGTCGGCCGCCTCGCGTCGACCGACCAAGCCGACCAGGAAGCCGAACACCTCCTGTCCGTAGCCACCCAGGGCCGCGGTGGTTGCGCCGTGGAGATCTCCACCTTGAACGCGCCTTCGCACTTCCTCGTCGAGAGCAGCCCTCCCCGCGGGTTCCATGCGAGTTCGGATCTTCCTTGTTTGTGCTTGCGCCGCCAACTTGCTGCCGTGCGACCCCTAAAACCAACTGTCTTTCGCGCATTTGACGGGCTCGGAGAAAAAAGCACCGAGCTACGTTCACATCCGTCGGCAGTGGGTCCTGTCTCTCCGGAGCAAGCAGATGTCGAAGCACTGGACCCTGGGGATTGTCACCGTTTTCGTTGCCGTCACCGCCGGTTGCGCCACGACGACGAGTCAGGCGCCTGAAACCCGGATGGTTGCCAGCGGTCAGCAGCTGTGGGTCGAGGTCGAGGGCGGGGGTGCCGTGGATCTCGGTCCGTCCGAGGAGAGGTGCGACGCGATTGCCCGCTGCCAGCTCCGCTGGGACCGCGTGGCCGAGCCCGTCCTGGTCGCCGAGGCCAAGCCGGGCTGGCGCTTCGATCACTGGGAGGCCCCCGGCGCCGCGGCCGAGAGCCCGTCCTTCGGCGATCCGAGCCAGCCGCGACTTTACCGGGCCGTGTTCCGTCGCAGCGTGAAGGAGATCGCGGCGCGGTGAGACGGGCGCACGACCCACGGGAGCAGTGATAGCCTCCGGCTGAATGAAAGGGGCTCGACGTTTCCGCACTCTCGTGTTGGTAGTCGGCCTCTGGGGCGGCGCCTGCCGTCAGATCGCTGGCATCGATGACCGAGTCTCGGAGGTCGACGCATCGGACAATTCCGACGCGGCGGCCGATTCGTCGCTCTTGAGTGCGCTCGCTTGCGGCGCGTTGCCGGGTTTTGCCGGGAGCGACAGCCCGGGCTGTCGGGCGTGCCTTGCCACCGACTGCTGCGGCGAGATCTCGGCGTGCAACGCCGACGCGGACTGCGTCGCCGCCGTGACATGCATGGCCGGCTGCGGCAAGAGCGCCGACGTGAACTGCTACCAGACGTGCAGCGCCGAGCATCCCGATTCGCGCGCTCGGTCCGCCGCGGCATTGGCATGCCGGGTGCGCGCTTGTGACGACGCTTGCGGGGACGCGGCACGCTGCGGTCGCCCGCCGGGCCCGAGCAACGCGTGCACGACCTGTGTCGACCAGGCTTGCTGCAAGGAGGAACGCGACGCCTACGGAGTGGCCGCCGCGCGAGAGGTCATGCTCTGCCTCGCCGCCTGCGGCCCCGGCGATCTCGGGTGCCAGAACGCTTGTTACATCGGGCACCCCGGGGCGGGGGCTTATCAGGTCGAGCTGCAGTCCTGCGCCAGTCTGGCCTGCGCGTCGGTCTGCGGAGCGCCACACGGCGCACAATGTGGGATCGAGGTCGCAGATGGCGACGTCTGCACCGATTGTTTCGTGAAGAACTGCTGCGCGGCAACGAAAGCATGCGACGGGGATCCCGCCTGCAGCGCACTTCAGTACTGCGCTGATGGTTGCGGCGCCTCTCAAGCCTGCCAGGACGCTTGCATCACCAGTTCCTCGAGCCACGCTCGGGCGCTGTTCTTCGCCGCGATCAACTGCGGCGCACACCACTGCAACAGCGAGTGCCAGTTCCCGCCCGCGCGACGCTGTGGGATTGGGCTCCCCGATCCGAGCTGCCTCGAGTGCGGGAACCAGAAATGCTGCGAGCAAGCCACTGCCGCCGCACTAGACGTGCGAGCCATCGAGTATCAGCTCTGTAGCGAAGGCTGCAGCAGCGAGCAGTGCAAGGGGGATTGTGCCATCGGCAATCCGGTCGGGAAGAAATTGTTTCAAGCGTTCTTCGACTGCCTCCTGGCCCAGTGCAGTGACATCTGCTTCCCGTCGAACTTGGACGCCGGCGGCGACTGAGGGCTCACTCGGATGTAGGCGTCGGGCCGAGGCCCCAGAGCTCGCTCCAATAACCCGCGCGAAGTCGCACCGAAGTGTGTGCGACCTTCGCTCCAGTCGTGCTCCGAACGGTGATGTCGGCGAGCGGGAAGCCGTCGGCCTCGGTCACCGGGATGTTCAACACTCGAACTTCGCCGGTCGGTCCGGTCGCAATCAATTTGGGGTCCGGCGTGGAGTCGGCGCGCGTGTAGAACACGGTCCGCTCGAACCCCAGCACCTCCACATCGACCTGGGCGCCAACTAGCGGCCGGTGCTTGCAGTCGGTCACGACCACGTGCAGCTGCGCCGTGGTCGGGTCGATCTTGGCTGCCGACGACATCTGTTGGGAGGCCGCCGAGAGCGAGTAGAAGAACACGTCCAGGAAGGTGGTCTCCACCAGGTGGGGGCGAAAGAACAGCAAGGCCGGCAAGAAGTCTCCCGGACCATCGACCCTCAGCCAGGCGATCTCGGCTCCGTCTACCAGTACTCCGGCCGCCCCGTTGGCATCCGAAATGGCGCCCCCGAGCGCCGACTCGGGGGTGCACTCCACTGCGGACCGCGTGCAAGCCAACAGCTGCGCGCCGACCATGGGTTTACCCGACTGGGCATCATGGAGCACCATTTGGTAGCCGTATTTCGCTCCGCTGGCCTGCGGCCACTGCACGGCGCCCACGCAAGACAGGTCCGCGCCGCTGCACGCGGCGGCGCACTCGCCCCCGCTCACGCAAGCGCTTACTGCGTTCAGCTTGGCCTTGCCAGCTTGGTTCGTCACGACACAGAGTGCCGCGCAATCGTCATCTGTTCCGCAGCTCTCGATGCAGCTGACGAGCTTCGAGCAGTCCAGATCCGTCGCGCAGGCGGCGAGCTGCTGACAGCACGGCACGGTCGCGCAGCCCGTGCACAGTGTGTCATGGACGGGCAAAGCCTTGCCGCAGCTGGCGCCGCAAGCGTCGGCACAGGCGCTCGCTTGGCAGGTCTCGAGGGCGGCCCAACCCAGTGGGACGCCCCCGTTCGATTGGACACATGCCGCGCGGCAGGTGGTGTCGCCTGCGCAGGCGGAGAGACACACTTCGAAGGCCGCGCAGCTCGGGGTCGCGGCGCACGCCGCCGCCGGTTCGCAACACGCTGCGCTCTCGCACGCGGCGCACGCATCGCTCGGCGCAACCAGGCCTCCGCAAGTGGTCGGCGTCGGTGTGCCGCCGTCAGCGGGCGGTGCCTTTTGCTCTGCGACATCACCGGAGCAAGACCACGCAGCCGGCAGGCAAAGTGAGGCTGCAAGAAACAGTCGAAGGCCGAGACCACGGAGCTTCATCCGGTTCGCGCGAAGCGTGACGCCACCGCTCACAGCCACCCGCTCATGCGCAGCACGAACCCGCCGCGGGTTGGTGCGATCGCCGTGGCGATCTCGCCCGAGCGGTTCGAGCTCGCCGAATCGGCTCCTCGATCGGGTTCCAGTGATTCGGTGAGGAACCAGGCCGTGCCGAGTCCGCTGGCAATTCCCAGCGACGTCAGACCCAGCGCCGCCCTGGCGTCGGAGCCGTCGCCGGCCGCAGAGATGTAGAGCCCGCCGAACACGAGCCCGCCCGCGATGCCACCGAGATCGAGGAAGCGAACGCGCGCGATGGAGGGCGAGACAGGGCCGGCGGCGAGCAGGGCCCCCACCACTCCCGCGTTCATCCCGATGCCCGCGCCGAGCAGAGCAGCGTCGTCCTGGGCGTAGTTCTCCTCGTGCAACGCGGCAACGCCCATGCCCGCAACCAGCCCGCCCCACAGCGCCGCTGAGCCGATGAACGAGGCGCGTCCCGGAGTCGTTCCGCTCGTCGAGCCAATTGCTCCGCCAACGATGGCACCGGCGGTGGCAGAGCCCCAGATCAACGTTGCGACCGTCTTGCCGCTCCACTCGTCCTGGCGGTCGGTGCGGGACTGGTTCCAGAACGTCCACACCAGCCCTTCCGACAGACCCACGTACATTCCGCTGACGATCGACTGCGGTACGCCGTATCGAAGTGGACGACCCGAGTCGAGGATGGCGACGGCGCCCGCCGAGGCACCCCCGAGCGCCAGGGAGGGCAGGATGTATCCCGCGGCCGAGTCCGGCTCGGTCTGCACCGCGAGCCAACCACCGGTGCCAAGCCCGTACACGACCGAGTTCAGATACAACACGGCGATCTCGTCGGTGCTGCGCTCGTCCACGGCGCGCGCCTTGATCGACGCATCACCGAGGTCCTTGTTCCTCACGAACACGAGCCCGCGCGAGCGCCACGTGCGCGCCAGATGCGCGAGCTCGACCGCCAGCGAGCGCTCGATGGGGCCGGGCGCCACCTGTGCCAGATCGGAGAGCTCCTGCTCGGCGCTCTGGAAGTCGCCGGCCAAGAGCCGCTCGCGAGCGTGCTGGTAGCGTTCACTCCAGCTCGCGGTCCCAACGCTCACCGGGTTGGCTTGCTGCGGCGCGAGCGGCGGCGCGGGGGCGGGCGTTGCTGCCGTGAGCGCCGGGGGGGGTGGAGACGCGGGCGGAGCGGCGCTGGGGTTCGCTGTCGGTGAGGCATCCGGCAGCGCGCCGGTCGGTTGCGCTGCGGCGCTCGCGCACACGCTGAGAACGCCTGCCACGAGACGGACGACCTTCGTGTCGAGCCTGCCCACCGCCCGAGTATCTACCGAGCTGGCGCGCGCGACACCGCAATTCGCGGGCAACTGCTCGGTGTCGAGCCGAAGTCTTCGGCTTCCAGCGAGCGCGACTGCCAATGCCGACATTGGGTCTGTCCCGCCGAAGCCCCAAGCTCGCGTGTCGACGCAGCATCCTCGCGCGGTTACGCTGCGTCCCGTCCGGTGGTGTGTCGCTTCAGTCCCAATGTCCCCGTAGGGGCCGCGTTCGCCCGCGGGTGGTCAGCGTGACGGCTCCGACGCTCCGGGATTGGCTCGCCGAGTCGCCTTTCACGCTGGCGCTCTCCAGCGGGTTCTTCGGTTTCTTCGCGCACACCGGCATGCTCTCGGCGCTCGAGGACGTGGGCCTCTTGCCGGAGCGCGTCAGCGGCTCGAGCGCCGGTGCGCTGGTCGCCGGGCTGTGGACGGCGGGGCTCGATGCTCCGGCGCTTCGTGACGAGCTCACGCGGTTGCGGCGCGAGGACTTCTGGGATCCGGGCCTGGGGTTCGGACTCTTGCGCGGACGGCGCTTCCGCGCGCGCCTCGAGGAAATTCTGCCCGTGAACGACTTCGCGCGCTGTCGGGTGCCGGCCGTGTTTTCCGTCTTCGATCTGTTCTCGCGTTCGACGCGGGCGCTGTCCGCGGGGCCGCTGGCTCCCGCCATCCAGGCGAGCTGCACGTTGCCGGGATTGTTCCAGCCGACCTGGCACCAAGGGCGCCCGCTGCTCGATGGCGGCATCCTCGATCGGCCGGGCTTGCACGGCGTCGAGCCCGGGCGCCGTGTGTTGCATCACCACCTTGCTTCGCGCTCACCCTGGCGCAGCAAGGCGAGCCCGAGCCTCGAGCCTCCGGTGCGCCAGGGGCTCGTCGCGATGGTGCTCGAGGGCCTGCCTCGCTCGGGCCCGTTTCGTTTGCACGAAGGTCGCCGCGCCCTCGAGTGCGCGCGCGACGCGGCGCGCATCGCGCTCGACCGGCCCATCGATCGCGGTGTGGTGCGTGTCACTGACGAGCCGTGAGGCGAGTCAGCTCACTTTTTTCCGGTGACGTGGGCGCGCCGTGCTCGGAACGTCATGAACGCGGAGTAACCGTCTTGATTTCCGTTGGTCTCTGCGGCGGGGATCTTGTTCAGCGCGCCCTGGTTGGCCAGCTTGGTCAACGCGCCGCCGGATTTTGCCACGTCGGGCTGGGTTGCGTTGATGGTGGTCAACGCGCACGCGAGTCCCTTGCAGCCGCCCACCAGGGCATCGAGCAGCGAGTTGCAGGTGTCGCCCACCGGCTGATCCTTGCCGCAGAACGTGTACTTCAGCGAGCCGGGGCAGACCTGGCACGCACCGATCCCGGTCGTGAGCGCCTCCGGCAGCGGGATCTTCGCCAGCGATTCCACGGTCACGTTCCCGCACAGCCCCTGGTTTCCCTGATTCGCGATCAGCTCCTGGAAAACCTTCAGCCCCGCGCCAAGGCTCGCGGGAGGCGGTGTGGGTACGTCCGGGGTGCCGCTTGCCGCAGCCCGTAGCTTGGCGTCCCGCATCCCGAGGACCGCCGCGCTGCCGCCGAGTGACAACGTGAGATCCACGTTGCTCGGTCCGGCGAGCAGGAGCTTCGCCTTGATCGACCCGTTGCCGAGCTTGCCCGTGGGCAGCCCTGCGGCATCCACCGTCGTTGGATCTGCCTTGAACCACCAGTCGATGGGGTTCGAGCCGTCCACCGGCCAGGTACCCTTGGCGGTATCGAGCCCACCAGAAAGGACGCCGAGCTCCATCGAGGGCTCGCTCGTGCCCGTCAGCTCGTCGAGGCCGAGCAGCTGGATCATCACGTTGGTCGAACCCTTGTCGATGCCCTTCTGAAGGTCACCGTTGAGGGTGTTGAGGGCCGGCGCGGTCAACGCCACGTTCCCGAGCTGATTCTTGGTGACGCTGCAGTAGCTGGGGGCCGCTCCCGCGGCGATGTCCAGGTCGATCATGCGCAGCACGGTCTCGTAGGCACACTTGCTGTCACAACCATCGAGGTTCTCCTGCTTGCCGTCGTCGCAGTGCTCCGGCGGTTCGATGGTTCCGTTGCCACAGGTCGCCGTGACGACCTTCTTGCACTGCGGGCTGCAGCTGCCCGCGGCCGGCGGGTCGCACTCCTCGCCGGCGTCGAGGTTGGAGTCGCCGCAAGTGAGCAGGGTGCACAACCCGCCCGCGCATTTGCCCGTGCCGCTCATGCAAGCGGCGCCCTCGGACAACTTCGTTCCCGCCGTGCACGTGTGTTTCGCGTCGTCGCACTTGTCGCTGCCGGCGCAAGCGTCACCAGCCTGCGTGCAGTCGCGCGTCGCGTCCGTCGTGATGCACGAGAACTTGCAGAAGTCGCAGCCGTCGCCGTTGGTTGCGTTCCCGTCGTCGCACTCTTCACCCGTCTGCTTCTGCCCGTCGCCGCACTGGGGTGAGACGCAGTTGCCGTTGACGCACACCAGGGCGCTGCCGCAGTCCGCGCCCTCGGCGAGCGGAGTCCCGGCGGTGCAAGCGTGGTTTGCGCCGCACGACTCGGTGCCCGTGCACGGATCGCCGTCGTCGCAGTCGCTGGCCTTGTCGCAGCTCAAGTCGCAGGTGTTCTCGCAGCCATCTCCGCTGACCAGGTTGCCGTCGTCGCACTCTTCGGTGCCCTCGAGCTTGCCGTTGCCGCAGGTCTGCCCGCCACTGCCGCCGCCCCCCGCGGCGCCAGCGGCGCCCGCCGCCCCGCCGTCTCCCCCGCTGCCACCCCCGCTGTTGCTGGCGCCGGTGCCTCCGCTTCCGCCCTTGCCCCCGCCGCCGTCGTCACTGTCACCGCATGCGGCTACCGCGACTCCCGCGAGCGCGACTGCTCCGGCGAACAGACCCAACCGAGCCAAGGAATGCATTCGATCTCGCCTCCAACCGCGCGCCCCGAGCAGCGTTTGTCCAAGTTAGCTCGGATCGGCGGCATCAGCACAGACTTCGTGTTCGAAGGGGTGGTCGATCTCGCACCATCAACGGCACTCACGCTGCGCGGCTCGCTGGGTCTCAGTCTGCTTTTACCCTCCGAAGAGCTCACGGCTGCGGGGGAGGCGCTTGGCGACGTTTGCCTCACGGAGTGGGACTGTGAAGACAACACCGGCCCATATCTGGGATTGCAGGCAGCCCTCGGCACGGGGCTGCTCTACGAGCTCGGCCACGTGGGACTCCGCCTCGATCTTCAGGTCCAAGCGTACTCGATGCGCACGTTCCGAGTGAGCACGGGGGGCGACGACGCCAAGCTGACCTTCCAGGGACTCCGGCCCATGATGCTCGCCGGCGTGGAGCTCTGAGCGGCGGGCGCTGAACGTTGGTCGCGAGGAGCGGAGCCCCGGCTCAGGGCGCTGCGCAGTGCACGAAGATGCCGCCCTTGCCGTCTTCCGTACAGTTGCCGCAGCCGCCCGTCACGCACGCGCAGCTCGTGCAGCCGGTGGGGAGCGCTGCGCAGCTGAAGCCAGTACAGAGGCAGACCTCTTCGGGACCTCCGCAGGTCGACTTGTTGCAGTTCGGCGCGCAGGCGCCGGCGTCGTCTGGCGGGTTACCCCCGCATGCACCGCCGGAGACACTCTCGCAGTACTCGCCGGGTTGGCAGGTGGCGAGCGCCCCGCACGCAAAGCTCGAACCGCCGCCCACCCCTGAAGAACCTCCGGTGGCGCCGCCACTGCCGCCGGTCGAGCCACCGTTGCCGCCGGTTGCGCCGCCGTTACCGCCCGTCGTTACCACGTCGCCTGTGCCGCTCGAACCGCAGCCAGCCAGGAGGAACGAGAACGCAAAGATGAGCGCGAGGGACGTGAGGGGTCTTGCCATCGAGAGAGCATAGCCCCAGCGCGACGACACTGCACCGTCAGCGCGCGCGTCGCTGCCGCCCGCGGCAGCCCAGGAGTCCGAGCCCCAAGAGCGCAAGTCCCCATCCGTAGCTCGTGCCCCCGCTTCGGGATGCCGCTCTCACCGCGCAGCCTCCGGTCATGTCACCGCTCGGCGTTGTCTCGCCTTCACCCGCGCCGCCGCTGCCCTTGCCGGGCGTCTTTCCCGAGCTGCCCTTGCCGCCGCTGCCGCTCTGCGGAGGTTCACCCAGCTTGGGCGCCGGGGTGTCGAGCGCGTACACGGCGCCGTCGCTCTTGACGACCAACACCGGGCGCGCGGGCCAGTCGAGCCCCTGAGCGATGGCGCTGAGCTCCGCGGCCGGCATGACAACGACGTCGGCAAGCTCGAAGCTCCACGCCACCAGCGAATCGACGCCCGTCACCCAGCGGCGCTCTGCTCCGTCGATCACGAAGATCGCGGGGGAGCCGTCCTCGCGCGCCAAGCTCGGGGTCGCGGGTAGGTCTTCGCCCACGGGCAGGTCGTTGATGGCCGCGTCCGTCGTTGGCAGGTGATGCCAGGCGTCGTCGAGCTTCCACGCGGCGTAGCTGGTTGGATCTTGCACGTGTCGTCGCTCGCCGGTTGGCGCTGGCGCGGTGGCCTGAAATGTCTTGGGGCTGCCAGCCAGCTCCGCGTTCTTCAGGCCCGCTTCGTCCATGCCGTAGGCGTGCACTTCGTGAGGTTGCCCATCCATCAGCGACAGCGGCGGAGCGAGCTTGAAACCGTGGGCACAGGAGCCAATCGCCGTGCACAGATCGTCTCGGTGTTGCTCTGCCTTGACGGTCTTGGCCGGCGCACCCGACAAGGCTGGCCCGCCAAACGAGAGGTGCACACTGACCGGCGCGTCGGGCACATCGACATCTCGCGTCCAGCCGACCGCGCCGCTCGCGTCCACGCTGTCGAGCCAGCCCTCTGGAGCGCGGTTGCACTGCCACGACTCACCGGCGCCCTTTGCGTAGATACCCAGGTGATTGTTCACCGGCCGAGTGCTCGAGATCACCGAGCCGATACCCTTCACGTAGAGCTGAGACGAGCCGCCGCCGTCCATGTTCGTCGCCCAGTGGATCGGAGCCGCACCCGCCTCATTGGCGTTCGCCACCATGCTCCATACGATGCCGTCGCCGTTCAGCGGCGTGTTGCTGACGAAGAAGTAGAGGTAGCGTTGGTCCGCGCTGATGCCGACGGCCGTCCGGCGGTGGGCCCCTTCGAGCACCGCGTCACCGTCGTAGACCGGGCCCTTGCCTTGACCGTTTTCGATCAAGATGTTGTGGCCTCCGACGATATCGGTGACGAGATAGCCTGGCTCGGTCGCGGCGTTGGGTACGAGGCCCGCCTGGTTGATGCCAAACTGCCAGTAGCTCCGCACCTCCTTGAGCTGCTTGTCCGCGGGCCAGTCCTCGCCTCCGCCCCGCGCGCGGCCCACGACGAACGACCAGCCGGGGAAGTCGAAGAAGTCGGCGTTGATGGCGACCTCGGCGTCGACGGCCTGAGCCCAACCCGCCGCCGTCTTGTTGCGCTCGCCATACTTCGTCGCGCGAACCGAGACTCCCGCAGCACACAGATCCGCCACGACCAGCGCGGTCGAGCCGTGATTCACGAGTCGGATGCCCGGGTGGGGGTCACTCACCTGGGCCGAAGCGGTGCCCGCGAAGAGCGCCGTGGCGCAGACGACGAAGCCAAGGACGGAGCGCATGCATGAGCGCAGATCCAAGACCCGTGCCCGGAGCAGTCCCGCGCAAATCCCGCCGTGGGGTGTTCTGCGCGGACAGCTCGGCGGGTATTAGCTCTTGAATTACCGGACTTTGCCCGCTCCCGTGTGTATGGATACGCTGTCGCGCTGCAGAATGCTGCCGAGGGCCTCGGGCGTTACCATGGACAACGATGCGATTCGGCGTGGGTTTGGCCCTGGTTCTCGCGGTTCTCTCGGGCTGCCGCGCCCAGCGCACCGGTGAACCCGCGCCCAGTCCTCCCCCGAGCGCGAGTGTCAGCGCGCCGGCGGCGACCGACCCGGAGCTCGACGCGTGCAAGGCGCGTCTGTCCGCCGTCGAAGCGGAACCGGCGCTGCCGGGTGCTCCGGAGCTCGACGCCCGGAGAGCCGAGCTCTTTGGTCGAGCTCGGGGTGAACCAGTGATCTGGGTGCGGGAGCCGCGCGTGACGCCCGAAGCGGAGCTCAGCGTGTCCGCGCGAGCGACGGCGCAGAGCCTGAGCAAGAGACCGGGGTTCACCCGCGTCAGGACCATCCTCAATCGTCACAAAGGGGATCGCCCGACGCTCCGCGCGCTGCTGCTCAGAGAGGGCTATGTCTATTCCAGCGAGCCGGCGGAAGCGCTCGCGCTCGTGTCGCAGCTCGAGCTCACGGCCCTCTTCGACGAGCCGCGGATCTTCCTGCAGCACGGCCAGCGTATCGACGAGCTGGTGCGAAGCAGCGGGCGATTCCCCAGCTATCGAACAGCCGACGGTTCGAACGCGGAGCTACTACTCGGTGATCGCGTGGCGGTCTCCCGAGACGAGCTGCGCACGCCGCTGCACCGGGATCTCCGGGCGCTCGCCCACGAAGTGGGCTTCGATCGCGCGCGGATCTCACGACGCACCGCCGGCGCGTTGGTCGCGGAGCTTCGCCTGGCTGGCTCGTGGACCCAGGCGCTGCTCGACTCGGATGGCGCCGAGCTGTCGCTCAACTGTCTCGTCTCACCCAGGGCGGAGCGTGAGCGGTTGCGTCGCACGCTGGCGCTCGAAGCTCCCCGTCGCGCCGCGCTCGCGAGCCTGCGTGGAGCCATCGATGCGCAAGTGGCAGAAGCCGTGCCCTTCGATCGTCCTCGGGACGAGAAGACCGCCGAGAAGGATGGTCAACTGCGCCCCGACTGGCGCTGGGCCTACAAGCGCGGGCAGGCCTACTTCAGCCACGAGGAGGTGAGTTATCCGGTGTTCGATGCCAAGGGGCGCCCGCTGCCGCCGCAGATGTGCGTCGACTTCGTGCTCGACAGCTTCGAGCGGGCATCGGGGACCTGGTTCCGCGCCAAGGGGGAGGTCGCCGAGCGGAGAGTCGGTGCTCTGGACTTCGACAGCTTCGGGATCAAGAACCGCCGCGCTGTGCTGGCCTTCGAGCAGTTTGCCGTCGACCACCCCGAGCTGTTCGAGCACGAACGCATGAAACCAGAGGAGCGCATCCCGTTCGGTGAGCGTTCACGCTTTTTTGCTTTCTTGCTCGAAAATTCCGAGCGCTTTCAGCCCGGGGATATCGTGGCGATCCAGGGCAAGAAGGCCGACGGGTTGATCCATCAACACGCCATCTTGATCGAGGATACCGATCCGATCACCGGCTTCCCCTACGCGTTGGCCGATCAGATGAAGCGCCCGCGGCGCAGGACCTGGGAGGGCATCATGGCCGAGGCCCCGCTGCGCAGTCTGTTGTTCCACGTGCGTCCCAAGGAGCGGGTGGTCTCGGCGCTGGCCCCCGTGGCATCGGTGGTGACGACCCGCGCCGAGCTGTGAGCTTCAGAATGCGCCTCCCAGACCCAAGCGGAGCGAGCGCGCCTCGACCGGCATCCGCGGCGGGTTGTTCGGGTTGGTCGGCTCGATCTCGACTCGCGAGCCGCTGTTCACGATCAGGAGGATCCCCGGCACCGTCAGCCCGATGCCGACGGGCAGAGTGATCAGCCCGGCCGTCAACAGGCCCTTCTTGTCGTCGCTCGCGGCTCCGACGGCGGTCATCGCGGCACCCGCCAGGACCCCGATCCCTCCGAACGTCGTCATCACGATCCCACCCGCGAGTTTGCCGGTCTTGGTGGGATACGCGCGCGCATCGAGCTTGTTGCCTTTGGTCTGGTGCTCACGCAGGTCCGGCAGCTCGATCCGCTCGTTCCGCTCGAAGAACCCCTTCTCGAACACGAAGCTGAACGGCACGGCGGGATCGACCCAGCGCGCGCAGGGGGTCTGGCACAGCTTGCGGTCGTTGATCGACACGTCGTATTGATGCTCGGCGTTCGCCGACAAGAAGTTGACCTTCACCGAGCCGGGCGGCCCCCGATCCGCGAGCTCCCTGGGCAGCGGCCAGAGAAACACTTGAATCGGTGAGCTGCACTCGGCGTTTGCGTTGGTCTCCGTGGATTCTTTGCAGCTGTCGGGCGAACCCGCCTCGCGCAGGACCGACTCCGAGCTCTGACTGCCGGCCCCGACCGAGCCCACGCCGACCACACCGGCGCCGCCCTTGGCGTTCAGACTGCCACCGGCGCGCAGCTTGAACGCTCCGATCGAGAGTGAACCGACGACGTGGCTGGCTCCGGCGCAGGCGGGATCTTCCGAGACCTGTTTGTCCCAGCCCCGCAGCTCGAGCTGACCTGCGACCGTGGTCTGCACCGCCAACCGGCCCGAGCGCTCGAGCTCGCCCTCGAGCGAGACCGCGCCGAGCGGCAGCTTCGCGTACAGCTCGTCGCTGCTCAGAATTTCGACGACGTCGGTGGTGGTCGTCGTGCGCCGCCACCCGTAGCTGCCGCGCACTCTGCACTGTGGCAACAGCTTCATCGCGCAGCCCGAGTAACTCACGACCACGCCTCCCTCGCGCAGCCGCGCCTCCAGGTTGGCCTTCTCGGACGCCGGCCACTCGGTCACCAGGGGATTTTCGTGACTCGCCGCCACCTTGCACTTGGCCTGTTCGCCCGGCGCGGTTGGGGCCTTGGCCTGGAGTGCACCCCCGCCCCCGGAGAACGGATTGCCGCAGCCTGCGAGGAGGCACGCGGCGCCGAGGAAGAGCAGGGCCAGACTCGGGTGTCTCGACGTCGGTCGCATCGAGCTGAGCTTACTATCGGACTCGCACCTCTCCCCAGCCTTCTTGGCGCTCGGCGCGGATCCTCGTCGATGGGGCGCCGTGGGCTGTCCAACGCCAGCAGCTCACTGGCCGCAGACCGCCGCAGATTTGCAGTAGCCCGCGCACGAGTCAGGGTCGGTGCGCCCGACCGGGACGTCAGAGCAGGTGCCGACGGCGCCGGGCACGTTGCACGCCTGACACACGCCGCAGGTCGAGGTGGCGCAGCACACGCCATCCACACAGGCCGCGGTGTCGCAGTCGTTCGCTGTCTCACAGCGGTTTCCGACCAGGTGATACTCCCACAGATCGCCGAGGTCGCTCGCTCCGTCGTTGCCCCCGAACAACACCATGCGCGAGCGGACCTGATCGTACGCCATCGCGGTGTACTCGCGCGGGCTCGGCGCGACGGGAGTGGTGATCTTCGACCAGCTGAGCGTCTTCACGTCCAGCTCCCAGGTGTCGTCGAAGCGGGTGTCGCCATCGGCGCCCCCGAACAGGACCACGCGTTTGCGCTTCGTGGAGAACGCCATCGCCGAGCCAAAACGCTTTGACGGGTTCGTGAGCGGCGTCACCTCTTTCCAGCCGCCGTTCCCGAAGGTCCACAGGTCATTCATACCGACGCGATCGGCCTGGGTTCCACCAAACAGCACCGACGTGAACTCCGCGTAGACCATCGCAGCGCTGGCTCGCGCGGGCATCACCGGCAAGGTGTAGACCGACCACTGTTGGTCGCCATCGTCCCAGTACCACTCGCCCTCGATCAAGGTGGGAGCCGCAGTCTCCGTGGGTTTTTCGTAGCCCCCCAGGAAGCGGACTCGCTGAATGGTCTCGTCCCAGGCGGCGCTCGCGTAGGCGCGTGCTCCTGGGTTCTGATCCTTCATCAGGTCCTTCCAAGCGGAGCCGTTGAAGTGATAGGTCTGGGACTGACCGACGGTCGAGAGTCCGCCGAACATCACCACACTCGTGGGTGGAACGAAGACCATGACCGCGCCGGTGCGCGCCACGGGGCTGTTGGCGGCCAGCGTGAGGATCTGCCACTGTTCGCCGTCCCAGCTCCACATCCGCCCGTCGATCGGACCGCCGAACAGGAGCGTCGCCTTCATGCCCGTCGTCGGTTGGGGGTCGACGTAGAACACCATGTTGTGCCCGGAGCGAGCGCTGGGAGTCAGCTGGGTCACGGGGGAGCGGAGTTCCCACACGCCCGTTGCCAGGGACTCGCAGGCGCCGGCAGTGCAGAGCCCGCCTTGGCAGTCGCTCGCAGCGCCGCAATGCGCACCGGCGAAACACTTGCCGCACTGCGCGCCCCCGCAGTCCACGTCGGTCTCGTCGCCGTTCATCTGCCGATCGAGACAGCCGACCGGGAAAGGTGGCGCTTCTTCGGTGGGCACGACGTCGGGGATACACGCGACGGCGAGAGCGGTGAGGAACAAGGGCCAGCGTCGCCGCATCAGAAGCCCCCTGAGATACCGAGCCCCGCCGCGCTCGCAGTGGCCCATGCCGACGGGACGGGCGTCCGACCTGCGCTCTTCCGCCCGCCAGCACCGACGATGCCGATCACCGACGCGGTCACCGCTGCCGAACCCGCGAGTGAGAACGCCAAAAATAGCGGGAAGTCGCGGTTCTTTCGGCTGTTGTCCGCGGCGTAGTCATAACCAGGCGCGCAGCGAGTCTGTCCGCCGCTCTCGCTGCAGTTGTCCCGGAGCCGGCCGATGGCGTCGAGATCGTCGACCAGGAAGAAGACGCCCGCTCCTAGCAGCACGACGCCGCTCGCACCCGAGACCCACGCCCATGTGGGCACCGCTTCGGTTTGCTCGGGCTCGACGTGGTCTCGCTCCGCTCGAGCGCTGCCATGGGTCGCGGGCGCGGGGGGCGCCCTCGGTGCTCGGGCGAGCGCCAGGTTCAGCTCGACCAGCTTGCCGGGCGCGACACTGACGACCCGAGTGAGCTCGATGAAGCCCGGAGCGTGAGCGACAATCCGATGCTCTCCGGGATCGACGGGGAGTGAGAGCCCCAGCGTTCCGGCCGGCAACCTCAATCCATCACGCGTCACCACCAGACCGGGGGGCGCGTTGTCTGCGCGCACCACGAGCTTGGAGAGGTTGGGCTCGAGGGCTGCCAGGGCGGTCTTGGCGAGCTCTTCCAGGGCACGCTGGCGTTCATCACCCAGCGTCTCACGGTTCAAGACGAGCGCTCGTTTGTACGCGGCCCACGCCGTTGCGGTGCGACCCTCGTGCTCGTGACAGCGCGCGATGTTGATCTGCGTGCTCGCCGATGCGTGCAGCGCGAGTGCAGCGTCGAACTTGGGGCACCCCTCGGCCCACTTGCCAGCGTCGACCAGCTCGCGCGCGGCCTTGAACAGCGTTTCGGCTGCGGCAGCGCTGTCCGGCGACTGAGCCTGGGCGGAGACCGGGAGCGCCAGGATTGCGGCGACGATCACTGCGTAGCGATGTGAGCTCTGCATCGGGACAATCACATCTCGGAGCTTGGATCGTAGGGTTTTTTCACGACGGGGGGAGCGCTGGGTGAGAGCTGTGTTGGGCCCGGCCGCGGCTCCGCTGCGCCCGCGGGTGAGCGGGGAAGTTTTTTGCTGGGCGCCGCCCCCTGAGCGCCCGGCACGGACGGGGCGCTCGTTGCAGGTTCGACCGGCGCCGCGTCGGCCTCGTTGGCAACTGCCACCGCCGGCTCGGGCGGCACGGCTTCGAGGGTCACAGCCGGTGGTGGGCGCTCCAAAGGAGCTTGTGCCGCAGGCTCGGCGTCGGGCGCCCCACGACTCACCGCGATGCCGATCGCCGTGGCCGCGAGCGCGGCCGTGAACGCCATCGCGACCAGCCGCCTGCCGGTGCTCGTTCTCGTGGTGGCGGGCGGTGCCGACTGTGCGTGTACCCCGCGCCCGCCGGTGGTCGCCGCGTTCGATGCCACCGTATCTGCCTCACCGCTGACCGACTGGATCATCGGCGTCGTCGGCTGATTGGGCAGCGTCTCGGCTCCCGGATCACTCAGCCGGACGTCCGGGACCACGCTGCGCTGACGCCCCAGCATGTCTTGGTGCAGCGTGAAGCTCGGCACCAGGGCCCGCAGGCGGTCGGCGAACGCGCTCGCGCTCTCGTGTCGGGCGCTCGGGTCGAGCATCAGCGCGCGCATGACCACCTGTTCGACGTTGCTATCGACCAGCGGCGCAACTTCGCGCAGCGGCCTGGCCGGCTTGGAACAAATTTCGATGATCAAGCGCCCCGCGGCCTTGACGTGGTGATGCGGAGTCGCGCCGCTCAGCATCTCGTAGAGCACCACGCCGAGAGCCCAGATGTCCGTGCTCGGTGTCAGCTCACGGTCGCCGCTGGCTTGCTCTGGCGACATGTAGAGCGGCGTTCCAACCAGGCTTCCGGTTCGGGTCACGTTCGCCGCTCCGTCGATCGCGTCCGCGCGGACCTTGGCGATGCCAAAGTCCAACAACTTGGTGACGACTTCCCCTGCGTCCCGCTCGGCCAAGAAGATGTTCGCCGGTTTGACGTCGCGGTGAATGATGCCTGCCTGGTGTGCGCTCTCCAGTCCGAGCGCCGCCTGACCAGCGATTCTGAGGGCCACGTCCACGGGCAGCCGGCCATGGCGATGCAGCGCCTGCTCCAGGGTCTCGCCAGCCAGGAATTCCATCACCAGGTAGGGAGTGCGGGATGCCGGATCGACACCGACGTCGAGCACGTGGGCGATGTGCTGGGACTCGATCGCTCCGGCCGCTTTGGCTTCGATCTCGAAGCGCCGGATCAGCTCCGGGTTGTCGGCCACGCGGCCCGTGATGGTCTTGAGCGCGAGCCGACGACCCGTGACCACGTGGCGCGCCTCGTAGACGCAGCCCATGCCGCCTTCGCCGAGCAGCGCCAAGACCTGATATCGGCCGTCGATGGTCGTGCCCAGCACGCGCCGGACGATAGTGGACCGGTCGGGTGCGGGCAACGCTCAGCCTCAGGACGAGCGGAGAGAGTGCTTCGTCCGCGGCCTCCGATCGACGGGACCGTCGAACTTTGGTCGTTGCATCTGACCCAGCCCGCTGACGCGCGCATGGGGGAGCGCTGCTCGCACGGCGTCGAACAGAGCGTCGTCGGTTGTGCGTTCAATGCCGACGGCAACGATCGAGGCGGCGTGATCGCCAAGCCAAGTCAGCTCGGCACCCGAACGCACGACGACCAGGTTCCGTCCCGCGGGCGCCGCGAGCAAGCGCCGCTCGCTGGGATCGACGGCGACCCAACCTTCCCCCGCAAGCATTAGCTCGCCCGCAAACGCCAGGCTGTCGCGCCAGGACACCTGTTCCGCTCGCTCCTCGGCGCTCGAACGTCCGGTGGGCACACGGACCCGGCGCTCTCCGAGCTCGCGCGCCACGTGGGTCGCAAAAGCTCGGGCGCCTTCCAGGTCTCCGATCACGACGGCGACCCGCGGGCTCAGACAACCCCGCTGATCGAAGGGGACGATGTCGTCGACGAGCAATCGCGCGGCGTCCGCGGCGTGGCCCGCGACGACGGCCACGCCGAAACCCGAGCCGTGTGCGTGCAGCACGACGTCGGCGGGCAAGCGCGTCGCCAGCTCCGCGAGGGTCGTGTCGGCGCCGTAGGCCCAGAGGTGATCCCCCGGCCGGGGTTCGAGGGAGTCGACCAGCTCGAACGCCCCCGAGGCCTCGCACAAGAGCGTTGGGAAGACCGGCTCGCGGCGCGAGGCACGCACGCTAACCTGGTCGGACTGTGCGAGCGCGATGGCGATGGCACGGAGTGGCGCAACGAACACGTTGGCCGCTAGCTGCACGTGAACCCGCGGCGCCGGGATCGCACAGGTCGAGAGTGCGAGCAGCTCCGCGTCGGAGGGGTGGGTCTCCAGGATTTCCGACAGCGCGAGCTCCACGTTCTCGGGTGAGAGCCCGGTGCTGGCTGGCAGTTGCTCGCGAGCGCGCTGACCCAGCGGATCGTTCGGGTCGGCGAGGCGTCGTGCACACGCTACCAGCGCTCGTACTCGATCACTCGCCGCCATGCGCTCAGCCCGCCATGAGGGCTTCGACCGCGAGCGAACAACCGCGGGGGGGCGCGCCCGTCATGCGCCCGCACAGCTCGACTCCGTCGCCCCGCCGACGCACCAGGTCTTGGGTCAAGACGGCGACGGCGCTGTCGACATTGGCCAGGTCCACGAAACGTGCGAGTCCGATCTCGCCATCGGGCATTGGTTCCAGGCTCACGGGGTCGACGGCCGTCACCGTGAGCCAAGGGGGGGGTAGGTGCACACCCGATTCACCGACCAACGAACCCCCGGGCAGCGTGCCTTCGTAGAGCTGGCTCGAGAGCTCGGTCATGCCGTACTCACTGATGACACGCGCCGCGGGAATGTGAAACAGCGAGGCCACTGCGCGGCGAAATACCTCGGGGTCGAGCTCACGCGTCCGGCCCTTGAATCCCCCCGTCGACATCACGACGGTGTTGGGCGGGGCCTCGAGCTGCCGTTCAGCGAAGGCCCCCAGCAGAATGACGAACGCGAACGACGCGCCAAGGACCAGCAGGGGTTCGCCGGCTTCTCGGGCGGCCTGCACCGCGCGGCTCAGGGCATCCGCGTTCAGTGCTCCACGCTGCAGCAACCAGGCCTCGCGCTCGCGACCATCGAGCTTCTGCATGAACAGCCGCAGCATGAAACCAAGGGACGAATCCCCCGGCTCCCCCGGCTCTTCTGCCAGCGCCACCACGACACTTCGGCCGCCGGTCGCCGGCGTGAGTGCACGCTGACCCCAGGCAAGGGCGACCTCCGAGTAGGTCGCCGTGGTCCGCATCGCGTGCAGTCCGCGCTCCACGCCGTCGCTCGTCCCGCTGGTCAAGAAGCGCGCGACGTCGAGCTCGGGCGGGTGCACGGCCACGCGGGACAAACGAAAGGCGTGGCTCGGTACGGCCGGGATACGCGCCGCGCTGGACAGGCCTCCGTGCAGTGCGAGCAGGCGCCGGAACCCCGGTGACCAGCGCGCCTGAAACTCCGCGATGCCGAGCGCGAGGTCCTCGAACTCGGCGCTGGTGTCGTCTGCCACGAAGCGTCGCACGCGCTCGTGGAGCGCCTCCGACTCGTCGACCAACGTCACGTGCCACCCAGACACAGCTCGAGCTCGAGCGTGAAAGCCTCGAGCAATGCCGGGGAAATGTTGAGCGCAGGGGTCAAGATCAGCACCTCGCGGCTGCCGCCGCCGCTGGAGGTGATGTACCCCGCCGACAGCAGCCGCCGCGCCAGGTTGACCGCGGCGCCGGGTCGGCCCGAGAGCTCGATGCCGAGCATCAGGCCGGCACCGCGCGCGTTGGCTCCGGCGCCGAGCAAGAGCTCCAGGAAGTGAGCGCCGACCGAGGCCGCGCGCTCACAGAGTTTCTCGCGCGACAGGCTGTCGAGTGTGCCCAGTGCCGTCGCGCAAGCCAACGGCGCGCCGCTGAACGTCGTCGTGTGCACGACCTCCTTCTCGCGCGACCAGGCCTGCATCACGTCGCGGCGCCCGATACAGGCGCTGATCGGGAGTCCACCGCCGAGACCCTTACCGAGGCAGAGCAGGTCGGCACTGACGCCGCTTTTCACCGAGAAGAGCAGCGCGCCAGAACGGCCGAGCCCGGTCCAGATTTCGTCCGCAATGAGCAGCGCTCCGTTGCGCGCCGCCAGCCGGCCGAGCTCCGGCAGAAAATCGCCTGGCGGGACCACACAGCCACCACGACCGAGGATCGGCTCCACCAGCACGGCTCCGATCTTCCCGCTCGCAAGCTCCATCCGGCACTGCTCGATGGTCTCGTCGAGCTCGTTGTCGTCCGCAGGGTAGGGCGCGAAGCGCACGTGTTGGTTCAGCTGCGCCGTGAACGGCTCGCGATAACTCTCGCGCAAGCCGAGTGCCGCGAGGGGGCCGTATGAGAGCCCGTGGTAAGCACCCCCGAACGCGAGCACGCCGGGCCGACCGGTGAAGAGCGCGGCGGTCTTGAGCGCGGCCGTGACGGCATCGGCTCCGGATTGACCCAAGATCACCTGACCGTCGCCGCTGGGGTGCAGCTTGGCAAGCCGCTCCGTCAGGGCGATGCGCGCGTCGGCGGGGTGCAGATCGCCGAGAGCCTGCAGCAGGCGATCGGCCTGCAGCCCAATCACGCGGCGAATGTGCGGATGGTCGTGCCCGAGCAGCAGCGAGCCGAAACCCGCGACCAGATCGACGTAACGATTGCTGTCGACGTCGATGACGTTCGAGCCCTTGCCGGTGGCGTACACGATCGTCGACGGCGGAACGTCGGCCGCGAGCGCGCTCCCGGACGGAGTCCGCTTCGGCCCCATGGGTGCCGCCGAGTGGGTGTGGCGCAGGAGCCAGGAGCGGGACTGCGGTCCCGGGGGCGGCACGCGCAAATGTGGGCGATCTTGACCGGGCACGAGCTCGGGGGGCGGAGGGATCTCGCTGAAGCTCATGGCTCACCCGGGACAATCCGGAAGCTGCCCGCCACTAATAACAGACGCGGTTGCGGCCGCCGCGCTTGGCTTCGTAGAGCTTCTCGTCGGCGCGTTGCACCAGATCCGTCGCGGTTTTGTCGTTCGGGTCGAGCACGGCACAGCCGATGCTCACCGTGACGGGGATACGCTCTCCCTGGAACACGAAGGTGTGCTCCGCGACCCGGGCCCTCAGGTTTTGCCCCAGCGAGACCGCACCCTCGAGCGGGGTCTCCGGCAAGGCGATGACAAACTCTTCTCCGCCGTAACGCGCGAAGACCTCGTCACGTCGAATGCGCCCCTGCACGACCCGCGCAAGCTCGCGCAGCACGTAGTCACCTGCAAGGTGCCCGTACTGGTCGTTGACCCGTTTGAAAAAATCGATGTCGAACATCAAGATGCTGAGCGGCCGGTCGTGTCGGCGCGCGCGCAGCACCTCGCGCTCGAGCGCCTCGTACAGATAACGCTTGTTGTGGATCTGCGTGAGACCATCGATGATGGTCATGCGATAGATCTCTTCGTGGTACTTCGCCTCGGCGTCCGCGCCGGACAGGAACTTGAGGATAGTGGGGCCGACCTTGAGCCGGTCGCTGTTGTTCAGCGGCGCCTCCCGGACGATCTGCTCTTCGTTCAGGTAGGTCCCGTTGGTCGAACCGTTGTCGACCACGTACCAGCGGTTGCTGCGGCGCTCGATCTGGGCGTGCCGGCGCGAGACCGAGTCCCCCTCGAGCACGATGAAGTTGTCCGCCCCACGGCCGATCCCGATCTTGTTCGTCTCGAGCACGAAGCGTTTGCCCAAGAGGCCGGGCTCCTTCGTGTAGATCACGACCACGCAGTCGTTGCTGGAGCTGTCCTCCGGCGACGGCTTTTGCACCACTTGGGTGACTCTGGTCTTTTCGTCGAACTCGCTCACGGGTGAGCTAACTGCTTTAAATCAAAGCATACGCTATTCGTTTCTCGTACGAGGGCAAGCCTGCCTGCGAAAATCTCGCCCATCGTGCGGGGTCGGCCGGGCAGCCAACGCCTTACGCCCCGCGCCATTCACGGCTATCAGGACGAGATGACGCCCGTAACCGGTCGCATCGAGGCGCTCACGTTCAAAGACGGGTTCTTGTCCAAGGTCGCACACGACCTCTTGATCGACCTCCCGCACTTCGAGCTGACGACGGATGGGACCGCAGTCGAGGGCCGCTTCGTCTTGACCTCACTCACCGTCGTCGGCGTCATGCGCGACGGCTCGCTCGACGCCCGCGGGATTTCGGAGCGCGACCGACAAGACATCTCGGGGAACATCCAGAAGAAGATCCTGCACACTCGCGAGCACCCGGAGGCGCGCTTCAGCGGCACGGCCAAGCGCAACGGGGAGCGATTCGAGGTGCGCGGCGGTCTGCGGCTGCTGGGCGAGACTCGCGAGCTCTCGTTCGACGTGCGCGAGGTCGACGGTCACTGGCAGGGTGAGGTCGAGCTTCAGCCCACACGCTGGGGCATTCAGCCTTTCAAGGCGCTGCTCGGCGCCATCAAGCTGCAAGATCGGGTCGTCGTGCGCTTCGACCTCGGGGCAGTCAAAACTGACCCATGACGCCGGTCGGACCCACGAACACCCGCGGGCCCGAAGCGTGCTGACTCGCGGGCAGCCGTGACCCCTGGCGCAGGGGCTCGGCTTCGAAATGAGCGAAGTCGGTGAACAGCCAGTACCAGACGGCGGTGCCTGCGGCGATCGACAGGTAGAGCGCCGAGGCGCCGAGGTAAAACCCCTGCCTGCTCTGGCCGCTCGAGTCGTCCTTCGCGGTGAGGCCGAGGATCAGCGTGACCGTGCCGCCGATGGCCGCCGGCACTCCGAGACCGTAGAAGGTGATGGCTCCCCAGAGCGGGGCGCCGCGCTCGGGCGAGTACTTGGCGCGGGCGTTCGAGCCAGGGACGTTGCCGAACCGGTCCGGTAGCTCGACCTCCGCCGCGTCGGACTGGCGCCGCAGCTTGTAGCCGCTCCCCCGCGGCACCCAGCGGGTGCAAGGCACCTCACACAGCAGCTTGCCGCCTTCGTCGTAGAGCGCCCACAGCTCGCCCTCGCGCTCGGGGAACGTGATGTTCACTGCCTCGGCCCGGCGTTCGGGCTCCGCGTTCGCGCCCGCGAAAGCGCCGGCCTCCACTCGTGGCTCTCTGAGCGGGGTCAGGAACACCTGGATCGGCGAGGCGCACTGCGGGTGGGGCGCGCTCTCCGTCGCTTCGCTGCAGCGCGCGGGGTCACCGGCCTCTCGCACCGTCGACTCCTCGCGTCGACTCTCGGCCCCCGCCCCAACCGGCCCGACGTTCACGCCGCCCCCGGCCGCTACGGCGCCACCAGCGACGAGCCGAAAGGAGCCGACGCTGATGCCCCGCACGAGGTGGGTGACGCGTGCGCAGGCGGGATCACGAGATAGGTCGAGAGAAGGTTTCTCGATCAGCTCGAGCTGTCCGGCCACCGTGGTCTTGACCGCGAGCCGGCCCGAGCGGGCCAGCTGCCCCTCGAGGCCCGCGGCGCCGAGGGGCAGCTTGGCAAACAGCTCGTCCTCGTTTGCGATCTCGACCGTGTCGCTGGCCAAGGTCGTCTGTTTGAAGCCGTACTTGCCGGACACCTGGCAGCCGTCGACGATCTTCATTTCGCAGCCGGAGTATTCGACCGCCACCACCTGCTTGGCCGCCAGCGCTTCGAAGCGCGCTTTCTCCGAGGCGGGCCACTCGGTCACGAGCGGGCTCTCCTGGTTCGCCGCGATCTTGCACTTGGCCTGCCCGTTCGGTTCCGACGGCGCCAGGGATCCGGAAGGCGGCAGGCTCGGAACGCCACAGCCCAGCAGCGAGCCAAACGCTACGAAACAAACAACTCGCGGGGCCAGCACGACGCTCACCAGTTTACTCCAGCGGCACGTCGAGCCCCACGATCTTCATCAACCGAAGCGCGTTGCCCGCACTGACGGGCCCTGCACGCAGTTTGTAGTCGAAGGTCATCGCGCCGTTCTCGACGTTCTCCTGGAAATGGACCTGTTCGACGTGGACCATGAGGTCGTCGGGCAGCCGGCAGAGCTCCATGTCGTGCGTGGAGATGGCGCCGATCGCGTGTTTTGCAATCAGTTCGCCGAGCACCCAGCGGGCACCAACCTGTCGTTCGCGTGAGTTGGTTCCGTGGAGGATCTCGTCCAGGAGGAAGAACACGGGCAGGTCGCCGGCGGTCGAGTCGAGCACGACCTTGAGTTTGCGCACCTCGGCATAAAAGTGACTCACTCCCTGCTCGAGGGAGTCACTGATTCGCATGCTGGTTCGGACCGCCATCGGGCTCAGCTTGAGTCTCTTCGCGGCGACGGGTGCTCCAGCCATCGCCATCACCGCGGCGAGTCCCATCGAGCGCAGCATCGTGCTCTTGCCGCTCATGTTCGAGCCGGTGACCAAGAGCGCGCGGCCCGGACTCGGGAGCGAGAGGTCGTTGGTGACACGAACCGCGCCGTCGAGCAGCGGGTGGCCGAGCCCCTCGGCCTCGAACAGCGCAGGATCGGCCGACAACTCCGGGAACGTCACGCCCGCGTCGTCGTGCAGCAGGCCAGCAAACGACGAGATTGCTTCGACCTCACCCAGCGCACGGAACCAGTCGCGCGCCGCCTTTCCCGAGCTCCTCTGCCAGGCCTCGAGCATCAGCGTGCAGTGGATGTCCCAGAGCAGGAGCGCGTTGGCAAAGGGGTGAATGAGCCCGTTGTGCCGCAGGTCGTACCAGCTCACCGCGCGTCGGAACTCGGCCATCGCGCTCGAGGGTGCCTTGCCGCCTGCGGTGATGCGCTCGCGCACCTGCTTGAGCAGCGGGCTATCCAGATCAAGACGCTCGAGCACTTCGAGCATGGCTCCGTAACGGAGGAACGCACCCTCGGTGCTCGACACGGCCGTGAACACCCGGCCGGTGATGCCGCGCGTCGCGAGGTTCAGCAACATCGCCAGCGCGATCGGCACGCTCCAGGCGAAGGCCGGCAGGTCGAAGCTGAAGCTGCCGACTACACCCGCAACGGTGACGAACGGCAGGACCCTGGCCGCCCAGACCACGGCCTGTTTCTTCGAGAGCTCGGGGGTGCTCTCGGCCCACGCCAGCAGGGGTTCCGGATCCGGAGCCGGTCGGTGCGAGCGCTCCTTGCCGTCGGGTTCGGTGGCAGCGAGCGCGAGCGCCTCGAGCTGCTGACGTGTCTCGAGCTCGGGTGCGAGGGCACGAACGGCGTCTTGCCGAGCCAGGATCACACTCGGGTCCGCTGCCCGCGTGAAGAATTGCGCCAGCGCTTCCTGACCGTAGCGGGTGTGCGCCACCGACACGCGCTGATACAGCGAGCCCTTGCCGAAGATGTCGAGGTCGTTCGAGTAGGGGTGAGCGGCGTCCTGAAAGCGCAGGCCTTGCTCCGGAAAATCCCGCCACTTCCCGCTGACTCGTGCCTCGGCGTCGCGGTTCACCCGGGCCCAGCGCTTGGCCCCGTCTTCGTTCGCGATCACCCGAGCATGCACGATCAGCAACACCAGGAAACAGAGCATGCCGACGACAGCGAGCGGACCGGTCAGGGTCAGCGCTCGCCCGGTCGCGGCCACGATGGCCGCCACGATGGCAACACCGAACGAGATGCCCCTCAAGTTGGACACCAGCCTCGATCGCGCCCCGTGGGCCTCGGCCTCCGTGCCGAAGCGCGTCGCGCGCGCGGCGTACTCTTCTTTCCGGTTTGGCGTGGTCACGTGCTCACGAGTCGGCTCACGCTCCGACCGATCTGGTCCAGGGGCAAGACTTCGTCGACCACGCCCATCTCCACTGCGGCTTTGGGCATGCCGAAAACGGTGCAGGTGGCCTTGTCTTGGGCGAAGGTGCGGCCCCCGGCGGCTTTGATGGCGGCGAGCCCGAGCGCGCCATCACGGCCCATTCCGGTGAGCACGACGCCGACGCTGCGCGCGCCGTAGATCTGAGCCGCGCTCTTCAGCGTCACGTCGGCCGCCGGACGCACCCCGTGTACGAGCGGTCCGTCGTTCACCGAGACCGTGCCGTTGCGCTCGAGCACGAGGTGCATGCCGCCTGGCGCGACCAGAGCCACACCGGCTTCGAGCACGTCGCCCTGTTTCGCCTCGCGGACCTGATACCCCGCCTGTTCCGCCAGCTGATCCGCGAGCGCTTCGGTGAACCCCGCCGACATGTGCTGTACGATCACGATTGCGGCCTTGCCTGCCGAGGTCAGCGACGGCAACAGGCGAAACAGCGCGGCAGGACCCCCCGTCGAGCTGGCAATGACCACCACCCGCAGGCCCGCCGGCATGGCTCTTGGTGGCGAGCGCGGCGAACGCCGCGACATGGGCGCCTCACTCGGTGCGACCTCCGCGACGGCCATCGAGCCGCGTACGTTGGCACCCGCCGCGGCAATCAGCTTCTCGACGAGTTGATCTTTGACGGTGTTCAGGTTGGCGCTGACCTCGCCGTCCGGTTTTTCGACGAAGTCGACGGCGCCAGCGGCCAGCGCCTGGACCGCCGCGGTTGCTCCCTCGCGGGTGTGCGCGCTGAGCATCACGATGGGCGTCGCTCGTTTGGCGAGAATCGCGCGGGTCGCCTCCGCGCCGTTCAGGCCCGGCATGTTGAAGTCCATGCTGATCACGTCCGGAGCGAGCTCTCCCGCGAGCCGAACGGCCTCCTCGCCATCCTTCGCCTGCCCGACGACCTCGAAGCGAGCGTCGGCAGCCAGCATCCGGCTCACCGCACCGCGCATGAAAGCGGAGTCGTCGACGACGAGGACGCGCAGGCGTTGGCTCACCCGGTCACCTTACTGAACTTCGGCCGGGGCGTCGCGGCGGAACGGCGGCGGAAACTGGGCTACTTCTTTTGTTTCACGACGCGGATGGCGGCCGTCGCCCCCATCATTTGCGCGGCCGGTGTGCCCACCAAGCGGCGATCGACGACGTGGGCGATGCAGTCCGCGGCAGCCGCGCTCATGCCGACGTATTTTTTCACCGATACTCCCTCGGCTCGCCCCCGCGCACTGACGAGGAAACGCACCTGGGCCTCGGCTTCGGGCTTGTCGAGCCCGCCGTGTTTGCCGAGACACTCGAGCATCTTGTCGCGGCCGAGCATGAGCTTCTTCTCCGCGGTCGGCAGAGCCCCTTCATCCGGTGTCACGACGATGCTCCGGAGCGCGAAGGCTTTTTGAGGATCGACTGGCGGCTCCTCACTCGGCGCCGCCGACGGCGCGACGCTGGCTGACGGTGGCGCGCTCGGTGCAGCACTCGCGCTCGCGCTCGGTTTCTGCGGCTTGGCGGTTCCCGCAGCCGGTAGGCTCGTTGCCTCGTCCCGCGTGATGCAACGCACGAGCATGCCTCGGCCATTCGACAAGCGACCCCAGGGACATGCCGGGTCGTACGGGTAACGACTGGTCTCTTGGGCCGAGAGTGGCGCAGTGCCGAGCAGAGTGCCGAGCGCCGCCGCGCCGACGACCGAAACTACGACGAGGGTCTTTTTCATGCCTTGAATCCCCGAAGGATGTACGCGCTCTGGGGTTCGTCAATGCCTTTGAAGGTGAGGCCCGTCACCTCTTCGACCTCGACGTAGTCCTTGATGCGCTCGTGCACCGACACACTCATCAGCACGCCGCCGAGCGGGGCCTTGCCCTCATGCCGCTGCGCACGGTTCACCACGTCCCCGATGCAGGTGTAATCCCGGCGGACGTAGCGCGAGCCGATGTCGCCGCGCACAATCTTGCCGCAATTCAGGCCAATCCGCATGGTCAGGCGCTGGTCCTTGCCTTCGTTGAAACGCCCGAGGGCGGCCTGCATTCCCCAGGCGGCGCGGGCGGACCGCAGGGCGTGCGGCTCGTCGAGCTCCGGCCGGTCTTCGAACACGGCCATGATGGCGTCGCCGATGAACTTGTCGATGTCGCCACCTTGCTCCTTGATCACGATGCAGAGTGCGTCGAACGACTCGTTCAGGATCGACACCACCTCGGCGGGAGACATCTTCGAGCTCATGTTGGTGAAGCCGGAGATGTCGGAGAAGAGCAGCGTGGCGTCGACCTCGCGCGCGCGGACCTCGCCAAAATTTGCCCCCGCGCGGCTCATTTCCTCCGCGGCTTTGACGGCCCCCTCGCTAATGTAGAGGCGAGAGGCCTCCTTGTAGCGGGACAGGCGTGACTCGGCCAGTACCCGCTCGACGATGGCGATGCACTTGTCGGTGCCGAAGGGCTTGACCAGATAGCTCGTCAGACCGGCGGCGCGCATCTGTGCTTGATCCCGCTTGGTGTCCCGGGCGGTGAGCATCACGATCGGCACGTCGCGAGTGCTCGTGTCGTGCCTCAGCGCGTGCACCAGCTGGAAGCCCGTCATGCGCGGCATGTCGTAGTCCGTCAGCACCAGATCGGGCGGCGCCGCGACCGCCTTGTCGCGCCCATCGTGACCGTCGACGGCGGTCTCGACGCGAAAACCTTGGCGGCGCAGGCAGTCGGCGACCAGGTGCCGAATGGCGGCGGAGTCATCCACCACGAGCACCCGCTCCCGCGCGCTGACCATGCGGGTCGCGAGCAGCGAGTGCAGGCGGCTCACCAGCTCCTCAGGCACGACGGGTTTGACCAGATAGTCATCGGCCCCGGCGTCGAAACCTCGCTCCAGGTCGGCCGTCTCACCCAGGCTCGAGCAGATCACCACCGGCACGTCGGCCAAAGCGTCGTCGGTCTTCACCGTGCGACACAGGGTGTAGCCGTTCATCTTCGGCATCTCGACGTCGGTGAGCAGGAGATCCGGCTTTTTGAGGCGGACCATCTCCAGGGCTTGTTCGCCGTCCCAGGCCTCGCGCACGTCGTAACCGGCGGCGGTCAAGAGCGGGACCGTGTGTCTGTGGATCAGATCGCTGTCGTCGGCCAAGAGCACGACCAGCTTGCCGCGTGCGGTGTCTTCGAGGGTGGCGAGCAGCTCGTGCGTCTGAAACGGGATGGTCAGCGCGCGGAAGAACCCTGCCCGTTGCGCCTCCTCGCAGTCACTCGCGTCGAGCCCGAGGTAGATGGCGCGCTCCGGGGCGACCCCCGCGCCGCGGGCGGCTCCGAGCGCCTTCGCCGCCGGCATGCCCGCCACGACCGGAGCGAACAACACCACGTCGAGCTCCGCGGAAGCTTGCTCGAGCAAGGCATCGAGGTCCGGTGCGATGGACAGATCGTGTCCCGCGGGCTCGATCGCCTGCGCGACGAACTGTCCGAGCACCCCCGGCGGAGTCACGAGCCCTACGTGCATCTGCGGCGGATACTAGATCACATCTCGTAACCTTGGCGCGCTGCCGGACTGTTCGCCGTTGATGCCCCCGCCTCGTCCGTCCTCGGTCGCTGTCGCGACCTGCGGGCGGCCGTTCCCCCCCTTGCGTCCGTCCTCGGTCGCCGTCGCGACCTGCGGGCGGCCGCGGGGGGGAAGCTGGCGCGGGGCGCGGTGCTTTGCGAGGTAGGCGGCGAGCGAGAGCGAGGGGGAAGAGATCAAGACCCCCGCGGCCGCGACTGCGTCGCGGTGCGCGGACGCATCGCGCCCGCGCAGCCTGGACTCCGCCTCTCCCCCTTCGGGGATCCCCCAGGGGCTCGCGCGGTGAGCGCCGGTTGCCGTCGGGCGAACCGACAAGGAGAAAGAACAGTCCGCGCTCGCAGCGTGGCTGTTGCAGGGTCCACACGCCGCTCATCCGCGCGGTCAGGTCTCCTTCAGGCGCTCGAGCTCTTCAACATCCGCGAGGTCCTTGTGGCGTCCCGCCGACTTCTTGTTCGCAATGAGTGCAGCCCTACCGATGTACGGGATTTGACACCCATCGAGTTCGAACGTTCTCACGCCCTGCAGTGCCTCGTCGAAAGAGACCCCGCTGATCTTGGTCAGCACCTCGACCTTGAGCGGCGCGATTCCGAAGCGGTAAGCGTCCCCCTCGTTCGCGAAGTGTGCCGGCGTCACTGCGTGTGCTTGCAGGGGCGCTCCAAACGCATCGAGCGCTGCGAACGCTCTTTCGGAGTTCGGCCTGGAAGGCCTGACGAAGATGTCCATGTCGTCAGTGCCGCGAACGTGACCGTACAGAATCACGGCCCAGCCGCCCACGAGCAGGAACTCGACCTCTCGCTCGCACAGCTCGATCAGCAGATCCGCAAAGTCCTGAGGGAGCTTAGCCAAGCTCGCCACCGGCGACGAAGGTTTCGCCCGGCCATTGCGAGCGTGGGAGCGTCGAATACCCGCCACGAAGTGCCTGGTGATAGTCGATCAGACGGACCGCGGCGGCGAGCCTCTCTTCGGGCGTGCTGTCCGCGTACGGCGGCGGCTTCCGTTGACCGAGCTGGACGACCTCCACCGTCATGACCGCGCGCCGCGCGGCGGCTCGGGCGCGGCGGGCCGCGCGCTTTTCGCTGGAATCCACCAATCCAATCTACCACGAAGGCAGCGGGCGAGGGGGAAGAGCGAGGGGAAGAGATCAAGACCTCCGCGGTACCGGACAGGACATCGCTGACCGTTCCATGTGGAGCGGAGAGGGGGTGGCTCGCTCGGCATTCTCATTGTCTCACCGGCGCGCGAAGTGCTCTCGTGTCTCGAGGTCGCTTGCGCGCTGGGTCATGTCGCTTCGTTGGAGCCGGCGCTCGTTGCCAAGCTCAATCGCGTCATCGGCACTCTCGTCCGCTTGGTCGTCGGCTGACAGCTGGCACTCGGCCCATCTACTTTCGCTGGAATCGTAAGAATCTCTAGGTGCTAGACTGCCGTTCATCGCATGGCAGCAGACACCGCCAAGAATCAGGCAACCTACCAAGACGTCCTGGACGCACCAGAGCATATGGTCGCGGAGGTGTTGAACGGAGAGCTTCACACCCATCCGCGTCCCGCAGGTCCACACGCGGAAGCGGCCTCCGTGCTTGGCATGGACATTGGCGGTCCCTTCCACCGCGGCCGTGGCGGGCCCGGTGGTTGGATCATTCTCTACGAACCCGAACTACACCTGGGTATCGACATCCTGGTTCCGGATCTTGGCGGATGGCGTCGCGAGCGGCTGCCCGCCGTTCCCGATGCGCCGTACTTCGAGCTTGCACCGGACTGGGCCTGCGAAGTGCTCTCGCCCGCGACGGCGCTCGTGGACCGGCGCCGCAAGCTGCCCATTTACGCACGAGAGCAAGTGCGTCATCTTTGGCTTGTCGACCCACGCGCCAAGAGCGTCGAAGTTTTCCGCCTGGACGCCGACACCTACCGCCTCGTCGCGGTCCACGGTGACTGCGACGTCGTGCGCATCGAACCCTTTGAAGCGGTCGAGCTTTCGCTCTCCGCCTTGTGGCCCGAACGAGCGGGGGCGTAGCTGACTGCCCCCGCGCTGAACCCTTGGTACTCGTCCAGCGACTACGTTCGATTCGAGCGCTTGGACGGCGGCCGGCGGCCAGTGCGCGGGGGTCCGTGCGGGGCGGGCGGAACGGGGGCTCAGTGAGACCCACGCCGAACTCCGCGCTCAGCGCGTGAAGTAGACCTGGGCCGAGAGTCTTCCGTCCGGCGTCGTGCTCCGCCGCGCAATCGTCAAGCCATGCGGCAGCAGCCTCCCAGTCCGCAGTGCCCCCGGGCCCGGGCGTCCGGTGAGGGCTCCATACACCCGCGCCAGGGCGTCTTCGTCGGCGACCTCGAATGACGCCCGGCAGAGCTTCGCGCGGCACTCGAGTGACGAAACGGCCGGTGCCTCTTTCAACCCAGCGAGCGCGTCGGCGATGGGCTTCCGAAACGCTTCAACCTCCGCCGGTGAGAGCTGCGAGTCGGCCTCGAACTGTGCATCGAGCTGTTGGGCGGCTTCCTCGTTCTCGTCGTCGATGCTCGCGTCCGGTTCGACAGCGGGTGAGTCGATGGCTGGCGCAGCGGTGGAGAGCTCCGGGCGTGGTTTTTCCGTACGCGCGCACGCGGGAGCAAGGACCAAGAGGATCAAGGCGACGGCGGGAGCTGTGGTGTACATCGTGCCCTCAGTCATAGTTCCACGACACGCCGTGCCATGCGAACTGATGGGTTGCCCCGGGGGCGATCGCGAGCCACGCGGCGGCACGGTTGGAGCCCGGGGAAGAGAGCTCGCCTTCGAGCGTAGGACGACGCCGAATGAATCGAGCTCTCCTTTTATGCGCCGCGCTGGCCGCGCTCGCGTGCAGTCGGACCGAAGCAAACCCCGTCGCGAGCGCAACGCCCGCGCCGAGCACCTCCGCGCCTGCTCCGGCCGCAGGGCCGCTCACGCTGGCGCGCCTCGTCGCCGCGAACGAGAAGGTCAAGAAGGGCGATCCCTGGAACGCGGCGCGCGAGACCTTGATCCGCGAGCTCGGCCCGCCCACGCGCGAGGCGGGGTTCACGGACTGGGGCGTCACCACCGCCGACAGCTGCGCGCTCTTGCGGCTCGAGTCGAACGGGGACGTCGTCGGTGTCGTGAGCCCCGCGGTGAACTACTCGCGAGCATCGGACCTCGAGAATTTCGAGGACTGCTACTACCGCCAGGACCGCACCCCACCCGACAAGAACCCGTCCGCATCGGGCCCGGTCGCCGGCAAGACATACAGCGTGCACGAGCTCCGCGCGGGGCTGGAGGAGGCGCGCTCGAAGTGGGCGAGCCAGAAGATCCGCTTGCGAGGGCGCGTACGCGGCGTCGTCCGGAGTGGCGCGACGAAAGACAGCACGCTCGCGTCGATGAGCGTCGCCGACGAGAAGAACGAAGCGGAGACCGTGGGCGTCCAGGTGACGCACGACGTGAAGTCGGCGCCTCGAGACGGCCAGCACCCGATCATCGTCGCCGAAGGGGTGGTGGCCAAGGTCGGACGGAGCCTCGACGACGCGCGCATCGTGAAGTGACCCGCGACGGAGCGAGCCTGCGCGTTCGGTATTGAGCGGCGCAGCCAGCGAAATCGCCACGTGCAAGCAGGGCACGAGTCACGGCAGCTCGGCGCCTCCGGCCGGCGGCGGAGGTGCAAATCGAATAATTGTGGGTAGCGCAGCGAGCGCCCACGAGGAGCCCGGGCGAGGCCATCTCCCGCCCGAATCTGCTACCTTCGCCCGGTGCGCCGCGAAGGACGCTTCTCTCTGAGACTCCTCGGCCCTTTCGAGTGCGTTGGCCCGGACCGGCAGGAGATCCCCGTATCGGCGGCGAAGCAGCGCGGGGTGCTGGCGTACCTCGCCCTGGCGCACGGAAAGCGCGCGCAGCGCGCCGAGGTCGCGTCCATCTTCTGGGCCGACCGCGGCGAGGAGCAGGCGCGCCAGAGCTTGCGGCAGTGCTTGTCGTCGCTGCGCAAGCTTCTCGGTGCGGATGACGGTGCGCCGTTCGTGAGTGACGGCGCCGACATCGGGCTCGATCCTTCATGCATTCACGTCGACGTGGACGAGGTACTGGGTGCGGCGTCGCTCGTCGACGATGCGACCGCATGCAGCGCGTGTGACCAGGTGCGGGGCCCGCTTCTCAAGGGGATGGTCTTCGGGGAGGACGCGGCAGACGATTTCGTGCGCGACGCGCGCGTGCGCTTGCACGACGCCGGTCAGCGCCTGCTCATTCGTTGCGCAGCACGGCAGGCTCAGGCTGGGGACAGCGAAGCGCAGATCGACACGTACTGGAGACTGCTCGCTCTGGCACCGGCTTGCGAGGAGGCCCATCGCGGCCTGATGGATGCGTACGCGCGACTCGGGCGGCGAAGCGAGGCACTCGCGCAGTATCAAGCTTGCGAGGACGCGCTGCGCCGCCACCTCGACGCCGCACCTGCGCCCGAGACCCTCGCGCTCCGCGACACGCTCCGCGCCGCCGCGACCGTTGATGCAGTGGCGTCATCGGCGTCCGACCCCGCCGGGCTCGGCGAGAGAGCGCCCACCCTCCCGCTCGTCGACAAGCCATCGATCGCGGTGATGCCCTTCGAAAACCTCAGCGCCGACCCGTCGCGCGACCCTCTCTGCGACGGGTTCGCCGAGGACATCACGACCGCGCTCTCGCAGTTTTCCTCGCTGTTCGTGATCTCGCGCTCCGCGAGCTTCGCGCTTCGGGGCGTTGCACAGAGCGTTCCCGAGATTGGGCGCCGGCTGGGTGTGCATCATGTACTGCAGGGCAGCGCTCAGTTCTCGGGAGACCGCGTCAGGGTGAGCACGCAGCTCGTCGACGCCGAGCACGGCGCGCAGGTCTGGTCGCAACGCAACGAGGGGGAACTGGGCGACGTTTTCGCGTTTCAAGACGAGCTCGTGCAACGGATCGTGGCGACCGTCGCGGGCCGCGTCGAAGCCGCAGCGCTCGCGCGAGCGCGGCGCAAGGCGACCGACGCGCTCGACGCGTACGACTGCGTGCTGCGCGGTCGCTATCACCACCACCTCTACACCCCGGAGGACTCCGATCAGGCCGTGGCACTTTTCGAGGAGGCGCTCCGTCGCCAACCTGACTACCCGCTCGCCGCCGGCTGGCTCGCATGCGCCATCGGGCGTGCAGCTACGTTCAGGCAGTCGCGCGCCGAGCGGATGCACTCGAAGGCCTACATGAAGCGGGTGGACGAAGCGCTGGGGATGCTGAAAGCGATCGAGGCGATCGACGACGAAGAGACCGAATGCCTGCGGCTGATCGGTGAGGTGCACCTCTTCGGGCGACGCTACGACGAGGCCGAACACTACTTGCGCCGCGCGTACGCGCTCAACCCGAACGACGATCGCATCCAGTCGCAGATGTCCGCGCTGCTCTGCTTTCTGGGCAACCAGAGCGAGGCCGAGACGTTTGCTCGCCGCGCCATACGCAGCAACCCGTTCCACCCGAGCTTCTACCAGTTCAACCTCGGGCGCATCCTGATGCTCCAGGGGCGGTACGCCGAGGCCGTTCAGGCGCTGCGCGCCGCGACGCCCTCGCAAAATCGATACCGTTGCTACCTCGCCGCCTGCCACGTCGCGTTGGGCGACGCAGAGGCGGCCGACGAGGTGTGCCGTGCGATCTACGTCCACGAGCCGGATTTCGACCTCGACCGCTTCGCGGTGACCTTCCTGTACCGCGATCCTACCGTGAGCCAGGAGCTCCGCGCGCTGATGGAGCAAGCCGGGCTGCGCTGAGTCGCCCCGGGCGGAGCCAAAATCGCCCTGCGCGGATTTTTCTCGGCGTGATCACGGGGATTTGACGCTCTTTTGACGGCCTCGCCCGAGAGTCTCTTCACGGCCGGCAACGACGCCGGCCCAGAGGAGAAGAGACCCATGAACCCGACCCACTTCATCATCCATACGATTCAGTTCAAGCCCGGAGTGCTCGCCGAGGCCAAGGCACTGTTCGAAGAGAAGATCCCGCCGTTCGCCCAGCGGTTCGACGCGTGGCGTGGCGCCCGCCTCACCGTCGACCGCGAGAAGAACGTGGTGGTGACGATCGGCGCGTGGGCCGACGCCGGCCAGATGAAAGCGTTCCTCGAGCAGCCCGAGTTCGCCAAGACGATGGAGAGCTTCGCGGGCTACTTCGCCGCGCCCCCACAGACGACGATCACCGAGGTCCTCACCGAGGTGGGCCCGAGCGCCTGAAAGGAGATCCGACATGACCCTGCATTCCTCCACCCCCGCTACCCCGTCTCACTCGGACCGTGCGCGGCCACTCACGGCGCCCGCCATCGCTACCGATACGGTGACCGCCATTGCCCCCGGTGATCGCGTCGTGAAACCCTGCGCCTCCGTCGTGGGTCTCCTGCGCGAGGTGTGCGTCGACGAAGAGGACCTCTGGGTGGCCATGGTGTCCTCCGACCCGCACACTGCGTCGGCTTGGCACGACCACGGCGACCGCACCACCTACGTCCTTCCGTTGGCAGGCGCGGCCATCGTCGAGTTTGGCCCCGACGGGCGAGAGCGCCTCGAGCTGCGGTGCGACGGGACCCTGTACGTCGTGCCGCCGCACCTGATGCACCGCGAGGTCAACCCTAGCGATACCCCCTTCCGCGCGTTCTTGATTCGCGTGGGCCCAAAGGCCGCAAAGCCGGAGTGACCCACCCGTCGTTCGAGGCCCGCGGGGCGATGGCTCTGGCGTCGGTGTCAGGTGGCGGGCGCCGCCGACAGCCCCGAGGCCAGGCCTGCGCCGGGGACGCCTTTCGACCGCCGCCACGGAGCAGCCGAGCTCCGGATCTGGATCGGCGGTGGCGCGAGGGTCCGGCGCGTCTTGGCACCGTGCGCTGGCCGCGGCCTGGCAACATCGCTCTCGCGTGTAGTGTGGCTTGGGCCGCGAGCGAGAACAACGACTCGGCCTCGCAAAAACAAATGCCTTGCCCGCGGCCCCGAGTAGCATGTGCGCATGGTGGGACATATTCCCGAGGCATTGGGCTGCGCGCTGCTCCTTGGCCTGTGCGTGGGTTGCTCGGGTGACGACGCTGGCGACGCCGCGCCGAAGGCCCTCGCGACGTCGCTGCCGTGTACGGACTCGATGGACGCGCTCTGGGCCACCCCGGTGTCCACTGGCGAGCGCGGTGAGCTGCTCGGCTGCGCGGACATCGACACCCTCGCACTCAGCGACGTCCAAGCGCGCCTGGCCAACGTCGCCGGGCTGAAGGTGAGCTCCGGCGTGCGTCGGCTGATGATTGCCTACCGCACCGAGCGTGACAAAGGGGAGCCCGGGGTCAGCACCGCGCTGGTCTATCTGCCGGAACACCCCGCGAGTGGACTGCTGACCGGGGTCGTCGGTTCACATGGTACGACGGGACTGGCCGACGACTGTGCGCCGTCCCACTTCATCGACGAGCCGTACTTCGACTCGCTGCACCTCGCCTGGGCCGCGGGCGGCTTGCCCGTCGTTGCCCCGGACTACGCGGGACTCGGCACCGTCGGCGTGCAAGGATATTTCAACTATCCGGACACTGGACGCTCGGTGCTCGACTCGGCGCGAGCGCTGCGGCGATTGGTCGGGGCGGATCGCGTCGGTGAACGCGCGCTGTTCTTCGGGCACAGCCAAGGTGGAGGAGCAGCGCTCTCCGCGGCGGCGTACGCGAACGAAACGCCGGACGTGAAGGTCGCGGGGATCGTCGCGTACGCGCCCGCATGGGCTTACCTCGACTACGTCGAGTCGATCCAACTGGCGGGGGTCAGCGTGGCTGGGCTGCGCCCGGCTTTGGCCACTATTCTGTATGCCGATCTCGCCAACGCGGGCGACGACGAGTCCCAGGCCGGCGCCGCGTTCGCACCGAGTGTGCGCGACTACATCAGCAAGGCCGCCGGTACCCTGTGTTTCGACAAACTCGGTCCGGCGCTCGACTCACCCGCGACCGGTTACGTGCCGCCGATGACCATCGGCGAGTTCGTCGATCCCGATTTCAAAGCCGGCGCCGTCGACTGCGCGAAGAACGGCAAATGCTCGGGGCTACCGGGGGCCTGGGTTGCCCGCTCGAAGGCGAACGACCCCCACGTCGACCCCAGCGTGCCGATCCTGTATCTGCAGGGCGACGCGGACACCGCGGTCAAGCCCGCGCTCGCGTCGTGTTTCTTTGGTCGCCTGGTCAAAGATGGCGCGGACCCGGTCGAGTGTGTGTACCCGGGTGAGAGCCACGAATCGCTGATCCCCACCTCCGCGGGCTTTGCCGTCGACTGGGCGCTCGCCACCGCCGCTGGAAAGACGCCGCCGGCGTGTCCCGTCGACGGCGCATTGCCGAACTGCTCGCCGTTCTGAGCCTGCGGGTCCAGGCCGGGGCGGCGCGCGCGACCGGGCGCGTGGGGCGCTGCCGCGGGATTCTACCTCCGATGCCAGCCGCCCGAAAATAGCCCGCAACTGCCCGCCGCCGCCCGCCGACCCGGCCTGCAATGAGCCCACGGGTAGAGCGTCAAACGAGGGCCGTCACTCAATCCGACGAAGGTCGGGAGCCCGCCGCGGTTCCGAAGAGCGGAGCCAAGTCCAATGCTCCAGCCAAGGCCCCGAGCGGCAGCCGGAAAGCCGAACTCACTCCATCAGCGGCCCAACTCACCAAGAACGCGCTGCCTTCCCCGTTCTTCTGGATCCAGAAGAGACAACCTCGGCTCGACGGCAAACAGGCGCGGAGCGACGAGGCGCTGATCCAAGCAGCCTTCCGGCAGCAGTCCGGGGTGGCCATCGACACCAAACCACGAGCGGGCCGGGTCGAGCTCGTCGGCCCGCCAGCGCAGGCGAGCAAGTTGGTGATCCGGCCGATGATGTCGGCGCTCGAGCCCGCAGCTCCGGTGGCCGTGCGGTTCGAAGCGGGTAAGCGCCTGGCTGCCCTCGAGGCGGTGCACTCCCGCGCCAAGTCTTTGCTCGAGCGCAGCATCGCGCATTTCACCAATATGGCCACCGATCTGCGCCGACGAGCTGTGGAGGACGCCAAGCACGGCACCTTCCGCGAAGGGCTCGACGGTGCCGTTTGGAACGCCGAGCTCCAGGCCTCCCACGCCCGCGCACTGTTGAAGGAGCTGAAGTCCGACTTCGCCGCAGCCAAGTTCGCGTACGAAGCATTGCTCGGGCGCGCGGCCGGCTCCGGCGTGCGCGCTGGCAACGGGGTCGACGCGCACGTCGATACGGCTTCACCCGCCGAGCGCTTCCTTCAGAAGTTGGAGCGCTACAACCGTTCCATCGAGACAGTGAGGAGCTCCGGCTTCTTTGCGCCGATCGTTGGCGCCGCCAAGGGAGTCGCCGCGGCGCTCCACGGACGAGAGCTCGACGCCGAGGACTATCGGATCCTCGACGGGATCTATCAACTTGGTCAGAGCTTCGAGGTGCCGATTGGCATCCGCTTCGAGCAGCGTGGGATTACCCGGGGCGCTGCTCCTGCGGCGCCCGGCGTAGACCATCGCGCGGAGGTGAAGAACGCGATCCGCGACAACCTCACGGACGCCCGCCAGCCCCGGGCCTACGACCGCTGAAGAAGGAGTCGAAATGTCCATGACGCACGCAAGCCCGTACCGTTCACCGCCCCAGCACCAGCACATTCCGCCAAAGCCCGTGAACCCGGCCTGGATCCACTACCGGCGCTGCACGCTGATCTACAACCTGTTCCTCTGGGCGGCAGTCCTGTTCCTCGCTGGCCTGCTGGTCTTCGACCCGATCACGACACTGTTCGCAGTCCCGCTGTTGCCGATCCCCTTCGTCATCTTCTTCCAGGGTGTCAAAGCCGTGAGTTGCCCGGAGTGTCTCGAGTCCATCGTGGACGGGCAGATGGTGATGTCCCACACGCGCAGTCTGCTGGGCCTGTTTCCGAACTTTTGCACGAGCTGCGGCGCCGAGGTGCCCGACGGCCCGACCCCTTCGTCGTGCGATTGCCCCCGCTGTGGTGACGCGGTCGGTGCCGGCTCTTCAGTGCCAGTCGGACCAGCGTTCGCGCATCGAAGCGGGTGAGGCGAAGAAGCCCCTACGCCGAGCTACGGAGTGGCTCGGGGTCCCGCCGCACGCTTTTTGTTCATGTCATCGAGCACGTGCAGCGACTCCTCGACCCACGGATCGCGCGCGAGCTCGTCCTTCCAGGCGTTGAGCTTCTCGCGCAGCTTCTTGTCGCTGGCGCTGGCGCCCGCCGCATCCTGGGCGAGCGGCACCACGTCGAAGAGTGACTTCTGGTCCTTGAACTTCGGATCGACGGCTTCGAGCTCTGCCTTTTCTTTCGCCCGGCGGGTCTGGAACGTCCGCAGCTCGAGCGGCTCCCGCGTATCATCGCGGCGCGCCTCGAGCAGCTTGGCGAAGGCAGTCAGCTTGGCGAAGCCTTCGTGTTTGCCGACCCGCGCCGCGCTCGCGGTCTTCAGCTCGCCGACCTCCCACGCGTGGGGCACGCGCGAGTAGTTGTCCGGATCGACGGCGCTCCAGGGGATCGGGTGGAACAGTGTCTGTTCGCGCGACTCCACGAACGAGGCTGGGTCCGGCAGGATGACGTCGGGCGTGACGCCACGGAGCTGGGTCGAGGCGCCGTTTACCCGGAAGTACTCCTCGACGGTGATCTTGTACACACCGAGCCGATCTCCACCGCCCTGGTGTCGGTCGAGGTCAATGACGACCTGCACCGTGCCCTTGCCGTGGGTTGGCCCCGTCCCGACGATGACGGCGCGCTCGTAGTCCTGCAGCGCGCCAGCGAGGATCTCCGTGGCCGAAGCGCTGAAGCGATCGACCATGACGACCACCCGCCCCGAGAACGTCACCGAAGGATCTTTGTCCGCGAGGACCTCGACCTTCCCGTCGGAGTCACGAGTCTGCACGACTGGACCCTGATCGATGAAGAGCCCGCTGATGTCCCGCGCGTGATCGAGCAGGCCGCCGCCGTTGCCGCGCAGGTCGAGGATGACCGCCCCCACCTTCTTCTGGTTGAACGCCTCGAGCAGCGCCCGCACGTCGTCGGTGGCGTTGCGGTCTCCCGGCTTCTTCGACCCGCGCATGCTGCCGTAGAAGCCCGGCAGATAGACGTAGCCAACCTTCTCCCCGCGCTTGCCGAGGCGCAGCGTCGCGCCGCGGGCGTAGCTGGCTTCGATCTTGATGATGTCGCGGGTGATCGAGATGCTCTCGATGCGGCCGTCCGGGCGTTTCACCGTCAAGCTGACGACCGTGCCCTTCGGTCCGCGAATCATCTGGACGACCTTGTCGATCGCCATGTCGGTCACGTCGACGGGGCTCTTCCCCTCTTGCGCGACCGCCAGGATGAGGTCGCCGACGGCGAGCTGCCCCTGCTGCCAGCTCGCGCCACCGGGGACCAGATCTTTGACGACGATGTAGTGATCTTGTTCGCTCAGCGCTGCGCCGATTCCTTGCAGCGTCCCGCTCATGGCGATGTCGAAGTTGGCTTTCTCCGAGGGCGGGAGGTACTCGGTGTGCGGGTCGTACACCGCGTTGACCGCGTTGATGAGCTGCGCCGCCGGCTCCAGCTTTTCGATCTCCAATTGTCGGACGAAGCGCGCCTCGTAGCGCTCGGCCAGCTCCTTCTGTGCTTTGTCCAGGCGGCCTTCGAAGGTCGAAGGGATGAGGGCCAGCGCCTTCTGGGCAGCCTCTGACTCTTCCTTCTTGTCCTTCTTGTCGGCCTTGCCCTTGGCGGCCAGCAAGTCCTCCATCTGCTGAATGCGTTCCAGCACCTGCGCCTCGAGCACGCGCCGCCAGCGATCGCGCAGCTCGTCTTCGCTCTTGGCGAAGCCGCGCTTCTTCGGGTCGAGCTCGACCTCTTCGGACTTCGTGAGGTCGAACGGTTTCGAGAGCAAGTTTGCGATGACCTTGGCGACGACCTTCCGGCGACTCGCCGCGAGAGCGCTACCCTTGCGGGCTACGCTGAGGTCCCCCGAGCGCAGCTCGTCGTCGATCTGGGTCTCGTACTTGGCGAGGGCATCCACGTGACGCTGGAGCAAGAACAGCTTGGCCCCGTCGATCGACTCGATGTACTTCGCGAAAGCTTCCTTCGAGAGTGCGTCGTCGAGCTGTCGGTGCAGCACGTGTTGTTTGGTCAAGAGGACCACGGCTGCTTCGGCGAGCACCCCCTCCCGGGGATCGGCCGGCAGCTCGGGCAACTCGTCGTTCGCCGCCGTCGGCACGCCCGCGCTCGGGGCGGCGCTCGCGGTCGGCGCGCCGGTGTTCGGTTTTGGCGTGGGGTGTGGCGGAGTGCACGCCGCGACCAGCCCGAGGCTGAACGGAGCGAGGGTGCGGCGGAGGAAGCGGAGAGCTTTGGGCGAGCGCATGCGGGAGGCAGAGTGCAACGAGCTGGCGATTGTTCCCGAGCTAAATGGCGCCTCTCCTATCGATTCTCATCCAAGCACTGACATCCCCCCCAGTATTCCCGCGGACTTGGCGGTTGCTTCCCGGCAGGGCGTTTGCGGGGCTCCCGCCGCGGAAGCTCGACGGGTCGGCGCCCTCGCCGGTCGCGCGTCGTGCTACTGAGCGCGCGGAAATGGCCTCCGCCTCCGTGAGACCGCCCGATCCGGCGCTGACTCCGGCCCTGCCCGCCACGGCGGAGGCGGTGCTCATGTTTCTGGAGAGCGTCGGGCGCCGCTCGGAGGCCGAGCTGTACCTGCGCCTGTTTCAGCGCCTGCCGAAGGAGAGTTTTGCCATCATCGCGCCCGGCGCGCCGGTGATTCGCCAGGGGCTCGGGGCCTTCGCCGAGCAGCTGCGCTTTCTGTCGGACCTGGGGCTGTGCGCTCCCATCGTGCTCGGACTGTTCGATCCGGCGCAGGCCGCCGCCTCGCGGGAGCGGCTCGTCAAGCGCCTCGAGGCCGCCCAGATCGCGTGCACCGTACACCTCCCTCACGAGCCGGTGACGAGCGAGGTGCTCGCCGCCGAGCTCAGAGCCGGTCGCTGGCCCATCGTGCAGCTCGCCGACGAAGAGTCGAGCACCGCCGACACGCGCCTGGCTTGGCTCGCGCGCCTGGCCGAGCAGCTCGACACCCGCAAGCTGGTGCTCCTGCGACGACGCGGCCCCTTGCACCTCACCAGCGAACGCAGCCTGAGCATTGCGGAAAAGAACCTGCTGTCCGTCGATTCGCGGGGGCTCTCGCTGATCAACCTGCGCACCGATACCGAGCTGCTCGCGGACCAACGCCTGCTGCGAAAGACCGATGCCACTCTCTTTGGTCACGTTCGTGAGCTGCTCGAGTCCTGCAGCGACGAGAAGCTCCTGGTCAGCATCACGTCCCCCCTCGATCTCTTGCGCGAGCTCTTCACGATGCGCGGTGCCGGCACCCTGATCAAGCGCGGCACCGCCATCCGGCGCTTCGAGTCGTATGAACGGGTCGACACCGCGCGCCTCACCGGATTGCTCGAGTCGAGCTTCGGCCACGCGCTCAAACCTGACTTCTTCAGCCAGGAACCGCTCGCGCTCTATGTGGAAGAGAACTATCGCGGCGCCGCGATCCTTCAAGCGATGGAAGTCGCGCCCTATCTGGCGAAGTTCACCGTCGACCCGGTGGCCCAGGGTGAGGGGATGGGCCGGGACCTCTGGCAGGCGATGAACCGGGACTTTCCTCGGTTGTTCTGGCGCACCCGGCCGGACAACCCCATCGCCGCCTGGTACACGAGCTTCTCCGATGGTTTCGTGCGGCTGCCCCGCTGGCAGGTCTTCTGGCGTGGGCTCGAGGCTGAGCAGATCCCCAAGGTCATCGAGCTGGCGCTCGCCCGCGACGACGATTTCGTTCGGTGATTGCGATGGTCACCTTCATCGTCGCTCTGTCCGTCGCCTCGGTGCTCACGTCGGTGTTCAGCTTCCGCTTTCGCGCGTGGAAACGCCCGCGCTGGGTTGGCGGCTACTTCGTGTTCTTCTTCTTGCTCGAGCTCTTGGCGGACTATTTCGTGATGCCGCCCGAGGCCATGGGTCTCGAGGTCGCGGTGGTGTGTTTTGGCATCACCGGGCTGTTCGTCGCCGCGATCTTTGCGACCAAACGCCTCGAACAGGACGACGAAACTCGCTGAGCCGCTAGCTCGGCGGCGACTCAGATCTCGTCGGGATCGAAGGTCTGCTCGTCGCTGTCGGCGCCCGAGCCGTCGCCCGAGCCCGTCGTCGGCTCTTCGCGCTCGCCGGCGGCGCGTGCCTCGCCCGGGTCTTTCCCGTGAGCGTCCGAGTAGCGAGGAGCCTGTCCGGGCCCGGAGAAATCGACCCAGTACGCGCTGGCTTCGCGCACATCCATGTGGACGAAGCTGGAGTTCGGGTAGAACCCACAGCCGACGTTCGCCAGCGTTCGGCAGTAGTCTCGGAGCTGGGTGTTCGAGACGCCCGGAATGCTGAAATCCACCGCGTGACCGCTGTTATGGCGCGAATGCGGAGTGTACTGCGACGGTGTGTAGGGTCGGAAGCCGCTGACCACCCGGACGGGCTTGTTGCCGAAGTGTTCGCTGACCTTGACCAGCATCCGGATCAATCGGTCGTTGATGGGCTGATGCTGACCCGTACGCCAGGCCGCAAGGACCTTCTCGATGCCAGTCCTGGCCGAGGTGTTGATCTTCCCCCGCTTGAACACCGGCCCCCGCCACGAGCCAGTGAAACTCTGCAGGACCAGGTGCCCCTTCTTGGTCTTGGTCGGGCGTCGGTCGGCTTTGGCGGCCTTCTCGGCCCGCTCGGCCTTGTCGTGCTTGCCGGTGGCCGACTTCTTCTCGGCCTTTTCGCTCTTCTCGACCGAGTCGCTCTCCTCCGCCGGTGATTTTTCGACGGACGCTTCGACCGTGTCTCCCTCACGCTTCGGTAAGACCAGCCGCTGCTTGGGACGGATCCGGCTCTTTTTGCTGATCCGGTTGGCCTTGCACAGCGCGTCTACGCTCACGTTGTAGCGCTTGGCGATCATGGCCAGGGTCTGTCCCGGGTAAACCACGTGCACCCGCGGTGCGCCGCGGACGGCGCGCGACGCAGGCGACGCGCCGACGTTTGCGGAGGCAAACGCGAGCAACGTGGCACACACCAGGGCGGGGACGATCCGGTTCATCGCTGGAAAGGGGTACCCGATAGCCTTTACCGGGTCCCGGCGAAAGACGAAAAAAAGAGGGGAGAGATTCAACCACAGTTGCGGCTCGACTCTCACTTATCGAACATCCCAAGGGGGTCTGTGAAAAACGAGGCCCGCGTTTCTTGGCGCTATTCATCCAGAGGTGCAACCATTTGTGCCGGGTTTCCTCGGTGAAGCCCTTCAGCTCTCGAGGCTCCATGGGTGAAGGCAAAAATCTGGTCGGGGTCGACATTGGGACGAGCTCGATCAAGGTGGTCCAAATCAAGGAGGGCCGGCGCGGGCTCGGCCTCCAGCGGCTGGGCTACGCGCCGCTCAATCCTCAGACCATCGTCGATGGGCAGGTCATGGATGCATCCGCAGTCGTCGAAGGACTGATGCGGGTATTCCACGACGCAAAAATAAAGCAGAAAGAGATCGCGATCAGCGTCTCCGGCCAGAGTGTGATCATTCGCAAGATCACCGTGCCCATGATGACTCGCGAGGAGCTCAACGAGCAGATCCACTGGGAGGCCGAGCAGCACATCCCGTTCGACATCAAGGACGTGCAGGTCGACTACCAGGTCCTGCGCAAGAAGCCCGAGACCAGCCAAATGGAGCTGCTCCTGGTGGCCGCGAAGCGTGACCAGATCAACGACTATGCCCAGCTTGCGCGCGATGCGAAGCTGAAGCCGGTCGTGTGCGACATCGACGCCTTCACCGTGCAGAACATCTTCGAATATTCGCGGGGGCTGCCTCCCGACCAGACGTTGGGCCTGATCAACGTCGGGGCCAGCCTGTGCTCACTCAACATCATCGCCAACGGCGTCAGCGCGTTCACGCGCGAGATCGCCAACGGGGGCAACGTCGTCACCGACGAAATCCAGAAGGCGCTGGGCGTGCAGTACGAGCAAGCCGAGGCCTACAAGTGCGGAGGAGCCGCCGATCCGAACGACCCCTACCGTGCGGGCATGGTCCCGCAGCAGGTGGTGCAGGTCATCGAAGCCGTGACCGACGCCATCGCCGCCGAGATCCAGCGCAGCTTGGATTTCTACCTGGCTACCAGCGGTGAAGGCGAAATCTCCCGCATCTACGTGACGGGAGGGACCTCCAGCATGCTTCAGCTGGCTCAGGCGGTCGAGAGACGCGCCCGAGTGCCCACCGAGGTCTGGTCCGCTGCCGAGCGTTTGCAGGTCGAGGCTCGGGAAGTGGACGCAAATCTGCTGCAGATGCGGGGCGCACAGCTCTCCGTTGCTGCGGGCCTAGCGCTCCGTCACGAAAAGGAGTCGCGCGCGTGATCAAGATCAATCTTCTCCCGCAGAAGCGTCGCGCCGAACGCACCGAAGGCAGCCAGCTGTGGCTGATCGCGCTCCTGGTGGCCTTCTTGCTCGAGGTCGTCGCGCTGTTCGTGTTCCACAGCATCAAGAGCGAGGAGCTCAAGGATCAGAACCGCAAGAACGCGGAGCTGCAGACGCAGATCGACCGGGCGCGTCAGGCCGTGGCGAACCACAAAGAGGTAAAGGACAAGCTCGAACAGCTGCGCGCCCGCGAGGACGCCATCTCCAAGCTGCAGAGCGCCCGGACTGGCCCGACCTCCGTCATGCTGGAGCTGGCGCGCTTGTTGACCCCCGGACGCGGCCCCAGCGTCGATCCGGACCGCCTGCTCCAGCTCCGCAAGGACAACCCGCTCGCCGTCTACAACCCGGCGTGGGATGCCCGGCGGCTGTGGTTGACGAAGTTCGTCGAACAGCAGCGCAAGGTTCGCCTCGAAGGTATCGCGCGCGACGGCGAGGACGTGAGTGAGCTCGCCCGACGCATGGGCCTCTCGAGCTTCTTCTTCGACGTCCGCCTGTTGCCGGCGCGCACCGAGAAGGACAAGGACACGCAGATGGAAGTCGTGCGTTTCGAGCTGGAAGCTCAGGTGAGGTACTAATGGCCAAAGAGAGCAGCCTGGCCAGGCTCCCCCTCGTTGCCAAGCTCGGCATCGGCAGCGGTCTCTTGGTCTTGGTGGCCGTCGCCTACTTCGTGGTGTTCTACGGAGATCTCGCCAGCTCGATCAAGGCCGCCCAGGGCAAAGAACGACAGCTGCGCGAAGAGCTCGGTGAAGCACGCAAGAACGAGTTCGCCTACCAGAAGGACCTGGCGGAGCTGACCGAGCGGCAGCAGCGCGCGCGTGAGCTCGAGAAGATCCTGCCCAAGGACACGGAGTACCCGTCGTTCTTGAGCGCAATTCAGGCGGTCGCCAACGTGTCCGGCGTGTCCCTCACGGCCTGGACCCCCACTGAAGAGAGCCCCGACAAGTTCTACGCCCGCGTCCCGATGAAGCTGGAGCTCTCCGGCAAATTCCACCAGGTCGCGAAGTTCTTCTACGGCGTGGGTCAACTCGACCGCATCATCAACATGGAGAACATCTCCGCGACCGATCCGCAGACCAAGGACGGTAGTGAAGTGGTCGTCAAGGTCGTGGTGCTGGCCACCGCCTTCCGGATGCTGGATGAGAACGCGGTGACCAAGACCGACAAACGGGGCGGCGCGCCGGCCCCCGGGGGTGGCAAGTGAAGCGCTCGCTCATTGCTCTGTCTCTGATCACCGCGCTGGTCGTCGCAGCTTGCAGCAGCAAGGGGCCGAGCAGCGGCGCGCCGGGCGCTGGCTCCGCGGCGCCGGCCGTGGCAGCTCCGGTGGGGTCCGCCGCTGCGGACGGAGGACTCGGACCGCCAAAGATCGATTTTCAGGAGGCCGAGTTCGCCGAGAACGAAAAGAGCCGCGATCCGTTCCGCTCGTTCGCGAACATGTTCGTGCAAGAGGCCCGCGGTAAGGTCAAATCACAGCGCGAGGTCCTGCTCGACCAGTACACGGTCGACGAGCTCAAGCTGATCGGCATCGTCACCGGTATCGACCCGGCCAAGGCAATGTTGGTCGACCCCACGGGCAAGGGTCACGTCGTGCAGCGTGGACAGTTCGTCGGTCGCGCCGAGGTCGTGCAGGCAAGCACCACCACGGCCCGGGCCTACGAGATCAACTGGCGGGTGGACCGCATCCGCGACGGAGACGTGGTCCTGATCCGCGAGGATCCCCAGAATCCCGACGTGCCCAGCGCAACGAAGGTGATTCCGCTGCGCCCCGAGGGCTCGGTCGTCAACGAGAAGTGAACGCGCGCGGGGGGGCTCGCCCCGCGCCAGAAGTCGGGCCATAGTCCGGCCATGTCGAAGCGTTTCAGGGTGCTCACCGCGGCAGGACCCGACCGGCCCGGCCTGGTGAAGGGGATCTCCGGCGCCATCCACCGGGGTCGGGCAAACCTCGAAGACAGCCGCATGGCCGTCCTCGGCGGTGAGTTCGTGATGCTGGTCCTGATGTCCGGTACGCCGGCGGAGCTCGACGAGGCGGAGAGCGCGGCGCGCGCGGTGGCCACCTCATTGGGCCTCGATTGCAGCTTTCGGGACACCGCGGTCCCCGAGCCGACCCGCGGGGTCCTTGCCTACGAGCTTCGGGTCACCGGCCTCGACCAACCCGGCATCGTGGAGGCTGTGACGACCGTGCTCGCCGCCAGCGCCGTGAACGTGGCCTCGCTCGAGACGAGCGTCGTGCACCAACCCCTGACCGGCACCCCCATGTTCGTGCTCGAAGCACGTCTGCACGTGCCGTCGACCGTGGTTCTGTCGGAGCTGCGCCGAGATCTCACACGCGTGGGTGAGGACCAGAATCTGGACCTGGTGCTCGAGGCCGACACCTGAGCCGTCCGGCGTTTTGCGGCATATCTGGCGGAGTTTGCCGCGTTCCAGGCCGCTGGGCTGCGCCCTTCGATAAGCGCCCCCGAGGCTGCTCGGTGCCGTTCGGCGCTTCATGAAGCGCGGCGATTTAGGCTCGGAATTTGTTCGTTCCGAAGCTCGGTCGCTAGAGTGAGAGAACGGGTGATCGAGCAGAAGTTCCGCTCGCCCATACCGCCAATCGGAGCCTGATGATGAGGTCGACTTCGTTCCGTCTCGCGATGGTGATTGCTGCTGCTTTCGAGTTTTCCATGCTCGCGGGACCCCGCACTGCGGAGGCCGCCGAAGGCCAGCGACATGCCACGGACATCCGCGTAAACCCCGCTGATTCGGGGGGTGCGCAGGTCGTGGTCAGTTTTTCTGCCCAGCCTTCGTTCACGGCCAGGCTCGACCAGAACGGTCGACGCCTGATCGTCGACGTGCCCGGTGCGGACATCAAGGGAGCGCCCAGCGCCATAACCCGGAGAACCGGGGTGGTGGGGGGTGTGATGGCGCAGGCCTTCAAGAACGGGGACGCCAAGACCACGCGCGTGCTCGTCACCTTGCTCGACGAGGCGAAGTACTCCGTCAGGGTGGACGGAAACCGACTCGTGATCAGCTTCGTGCCGGGCAAGACCGGGGTGATCGACGAGCCGCGGGTCAAGCGCATCAAGACCGAGGCGCCGGAGGCTGCCGCCGCGGACACCGCGCGCATCTCGGATGTGCGCTTCGAGCACACCAAGCTCGAGGACAAGGTCATGATCGACCTGTCTCAGGCTGTGAAATTCCGCCAGAGCGCCAGCGGCAAGGGTCGGACCACGCTCGTGATCGAGGGTGCACGCCTGCCGGAGGCGTTGGTCCGCAAGCTCGACGTGTCCGCCTTCGGCGGCATGGTCGATGCGGTGTCGAGCTACGTCGACGCGGCTACCAAGAACGTGATCGTCGAGGTGGAGAGTGACTCTGGCCTCGAGTCGCAGATTGGCAAGAGCGGGACGACGTTGATCTGGTCCTTCTTCAAGCCCGGCACGCTGCCGTCGACCCGAACCGGGATCGCTCGAGATGGCGGCGCGGCGCGCAAGACGCAGACGGTCCACGTCGAAGATTCGTACGCGGACATCCCGGAGGTCTACGCCGGCTACGTCGGCGGCGGCGTCGAGAAGGCGACCGAGGGAGATCAGGCCAGCGCCGTCACGCCGAACCTGCTGGGCCAGACGCGGCGCGGTGGGTACACCGGACGCCGCATCGATCTCGACTTGAAGGACGCCGACGTACACAACGTCTTGCGCCTCCTGGCCGACGTCGGGCGGGTGAACATCATCACCGCGGACAACGTCAGCGGCAGCGTCAGCATCCGCATGCGCAACGTGCCGTGGGATCAAGCGCTCGACGTGGTGCTCCAGTCGAAATCGCTGGGCATGGTCCGGCAGGGCAACATGATCCGCGTGGCACCGCTCGCCGACCTGGAAAAAGAGCGCGAGATGGCCATCGCGCGGCGCAAACAAGAGATGCAGCTCGCGCCGCTCGAGACCCGGCTGATCCCGGTCAGCTACGCCGAGGCTGCGCAGATCCAGGCGCGCGCCAAGGACTTGTTGAGCGAGCGCGGGTCCATCGCCGTCGATGAGCGCACCAACGTGATGATCGTGCGCGACGTTGCGGGCAACTTGAACCAGATCGAAGAGCTGACCCGCTCGCTGGACACCCAGACTCCGCAGGTGTTGGTCGAAGCCCGCATCGTGGAAGCCACGAGCCGCTACCTGCGCGACGTGGGTATCCAGTGGGGTGGTGACGCTTCGTTCAGCGCGGCCACGGGCAACCCGACCGGACTCGCGTTCCCGAACTCCGTCGGTGTGGTCGGCGGCGCCAGCGACGCCAACACCCCGACCGCCGGTCTGTCACCGTTCAGCAACACCGTTGCCAACCCGAACTTCGCGGTCAACCTCCCGGCCACGGTGGGTACCGGGCAAGGTGGTGCCATTGGCCTCTCATTCGGGTCCATCGACAACACCATCAACCTGGCGGTGCGCCTGTCGGCGGCCGAGTCGAGCGGCATGCTGCGCATCTTGTCCAGTCCACGCATCTTGACGATGGATAATGAACAGGCGCGTATCTCTCAGGGCACGTTGATCCCGTTCAGCCAGATCAGCGCGCAGGGTGTGCAGACGACCTTCCAGGAAGCCAAGCTGCAGCTGCTGGTGAAACCTCACGTCACGGCGGACGGCAGCATCAGCATGAAGGTGAAAATCAACCGCGACGAGCCGGACTTCAACCAGACCTCGGCGCGTGGTGATCCGACCATCTTGAAGCGTGAGGCCGAGACCAACCTCTTGGTGATGGACGGGCACACGGCCGTCATCGGCGGCATCTTCACCCGCAACACCGGTCGCAACCTGGACCAGGTGCCGTTCTTCGGTGACATCCCGCTGCTCGGCCTGCTGTTCCAGCGCCGGCGTGCGAGCGACACCCGCGGTGAGCTCGTGATCTTCTTGACTCCGCGCATCGTGAATCGCGCGGAAGCACTCGGGCGCTGAAGCGAGACTGGCTGGCTCCGCCGCGCGCTCGGGTTCGGGCGGCGCGCGGGCGCTGGCTCGGAGGGCGCACGGACTCGGCTGCACGAAGTTACTTCGTGTTGCGGAGCAGCTCTGCAAGGGCCAGGATGGCTTCTTTCGGAATGACGTGACTGTCGTCGAACTCGATGAAGGTCACCTCCGAGCCTGCCTGGCGGATCGCTTCGACCAGATTGCGCGACTGGCCGATGGGGCAGAGGCCGTCGCTCTTGCCGTGAGCGACCACGAAGTGCATGTCTTTGCGCGCCGCCAGGCTGTCCCGAGAGCGGAAGCGGCAAGCCGAGAAGGCTGCGAGCCCGCCGACCTTGCTCTCGACGGCGGCGACATCGCCGGCGAGGCCGGCGCCCTGGGAGAAACCAGCGATGACGACGCGCGCAGGCGGGAGAGTGCCGCCGGCGAGTGCCTCGGCGAGCAGGCTGCGGACGCGTTCGATGCTGGCGGCTTCCTGGTTGGCGCTGTCGCCCCACGAGCGTCCGAAGCCCGAGGCGTAGGGTCCGTCCACGAGCCAGATGGCGACGTCGTCGCCCGGCCCTGCCTTCCTGAGCTCGTCGCGCACCCAGGTCACGTCACTGATGCTGCCACCGTAGCCGTGTAGAAATACGAGCAGCACGCGGGCGCGGGAGAGCGAAGGCCCGTCCTTGTCGGTGCGGAGTGCCATGAAGGCGGGGCGTTCACCGCAGCGGCTGTAACAGGTGCCGAGCAAGGTCGCGCTGACGAGCAGCATGACCGCCCGCACTGCCCAGGCCACGTAGCGGTCGCGGGTGGGTGGAAGCGGGGGCGGCGGCAGGGTTGCTTGTGCCGGGGGTGGGGGGCGCGTGGTGTCGACCCGCGTGCACTTGTCGCAGCGCGCGGTGCGGAACTCGGCGCCGCAGCGTGGACAGCGATCGTAAGAGACTTCCATGGTGGAGACTTCGGGCCCGTGAGCAGGATAACTCGCGCGGGCGGCGACCCGCTGTGAATACGCCGCGAGGCGTCGAGCGGCCCTCGAGTCGGCGAGACCGAAGAGGGCGGTTGCACTTGCGCTGGAGAAGGTGACCGCGCGGCAGCGGGCGCCGGCGCTGGCGAAGTGACCGCGCGGCAGCGCGCACTTGCGCTGGCGAAAGTGGCCGCGCGCCTGGCGAAAGTGACCGCGCGGCAGCGCGCACTTGCGCTGGAGAAGGTGACCGCGCGGCAGCGGGCGCCGGCGCTGGCGAAAGTGACCGCGCGCGCCGGCTCGGGAGAACGCGCGGGCCGGACCCGGCCCGCGCGCTGATCCCTTCGCAGGTCGCGCCAAGAAATCTGCTCACCGATCACGATTGTGCTTGACCGATTTTCGCAGCCCCGTCGCGCGCGATCGACGAGGTCGATTGCAACAGCGTGCTGCCGCCCGGCATTCGACACCAGACGCGCTCCCGCAACGAAGACACTTCGGCCGCCGTCCGATGCTCCGATCGCCGCGCTGGATGTCAGCTGCGAGGCAAAAAATCCCCGTGGTACGAGAGCCTCATGAGTCACGCTGCTCTTCATCAGCTGAGCGACGCCGAGCTCGTCGAGGCCACCCGCTCCCTCGTCGTCGCCGGCCGCCGGGTCACCGCCAAGCTCATCCTCGACCTCGCCGAGGTCGAGGAACGCCGCCTTCACCTGCGTGCCGCGTCCCCCTCTCTCTTCGACTTTTGCACGCGCCGCCTCGGCATGAGCGAGGGCGAGGCCTATCGACGCATCGTTGCCGCGCGTCTCGCGCGTAAGTTTCCGGTCATTCCCGCGCTGGTGGCCTCGGGCAAGGTGCACCTCTCGGCCCTCGCGCTGCTCAAGTCCCACCTGACACCGGACAATCACGCCGAGTTGCTCGACCTGATTTGCGGCAAGACCAAGCGCGAAGTGCAGACCCTCGTCGCCCACCTCGCACCCAGACCCGATGTGCCCTCCCGAATGCGCAAGTTGCCGCCGCGGCGCCCGCCGTCGCTCTCGACACAACCCGCCGCCGTACACCCAGCGCAACTGATCACCACGGGCTCGTCGTCGCCGCGGTCGTCGCCGCCGCCCGCGTCCATGCTGACTTCGCCCCCGGAGCGCTCGTCGTCGACCTCGTCTCCAAGCGCGCAATCGCTTGCGCCCGCGTGCACCGAAGCGACCGCCAGCGCCGGCGCAGCCTTCTTCCCCCATGACACGCGCTCGCGCGGCGCCGCGCAAATTCAAGTCCTCGCCCCGGAGCGCCACGCGGTGCACTTCACTGCCAGCACGGAGCTGCGCGGCAAACTGGAGCGCGCGCTCGATCTCACGAGTCACGCGAACCCGAGCCGCGACCTCGCGCTCGTCGTCGAGCGCGCCCTCGATCTCCTGCTGAACGATATCGAGAAGAAGAAGCTCGGCAAGACTGCGCGCCCCGCCCGCCCCCGACGCTCGGATGGCGGGCACGTGAGCAATCCGACGCGGCGCGAGGTCTTTGCTCGCGATGGCGAGCGCTGCACTTACACCAGCTCGAACGGCGAGCGCTGCACGGCGCGCGCGTTTCTCGAGCTCGACCACAGGCAGCCGCGCGCGCTGGGCGGGAGCGCCAATCCCGACAACCTGCGCGTGCTCTGCCGCGCGCACAATCTCCTCGCCGCCGAGGCCGTCTTCGGGCGCGCGCTCATCACCAAGCCAAACCCTCTGCGCGAATTGTGCGCGCCGTACGACACCAAACCGATCCCCCCGCGCGAGCTCCGCGAATCGCGCGCGCCGTACGACACGAAGCCAATCCCTCTGCGCGAGGTGCGCGCTGTGCGACCTGCGACGGGGAGGGCCGCCCGCACGAATCCAATACGAAATGGAAACCCACTCGAGCTGGGAGATGCGTCCGCTCGTCACGCCAGCGCGAACCCACTCGAGCTGGGAGAGGCATCCCCCCACCACGCAACCGCGAGCCCGCTTGCTCTGGGAGCGGCATCCTCCCATCACGTCAGCGCGAAACGCACTTGCGCTGGGAGCGGCGTGCAGTTCCCCCGGAGCGCATCGAACCCGTCGAGCCGACCCTCACCCTCCCGAGAGCCGCTCCGCCAGATACCTCAGCGCCAGCGGATAGCGGTACTCGATGGCCTTGTGGGTTGCGTCGAAGAGCTCGAAGAAGAGGTCTTTCACACCGATCTTCTCGAGCTCGCGCTTGAAGGCCAGTGCGCCGAGATCGAGGTAGAACTCGTCGCGCAGCCCGGCGTCGACGTAGATCGCGCGCATCGAGCGCAAGGCGTCGGCTCGCTGTTTGGCCATGCGCACGGGATCCCACTCGAGCCAGCGAGCCCAGACCTCGGGGACGAGCTCGCCCGTCGCGGGATCGTAGGGGAGATGCACCTTCCCGTCGGCGTCCGCGGAGTAACACGCCGCCATGCACCAGTCGTTCAGCAGGGCGCCGTCTTCGGGCCGGGCGAGCGCCGGGCCCGCGTACAGCTTCTCCCAGAACAGCTCGTACGAACCCTGGTAGCGGTCGCGCAGGATGCGAACGGACTCGCGAAACACCGGCAAGTAGCAGGTCTCGAAGAGCGCGTCGCCGGCGTGGGTCGCGAAGCCGCCAAAGACATCGGGGCGCAACATCGGCACCACCATCGCGCCGTAACCTCCGCTCGATTTTCCCGTCAGCCCGCGGTGGTCACGGCTCGCCAGCGTCCGGTACTTCGCGTCCACGAACGGTACGACCTCGTCGCACAGGTAGCTCATGTACGGTCCCGTGCCGGGAGAGTCGATGTACTGGCTGCCGCCGAAGCGCGTCCAGCAGTCCGCGAACACCACGACCGCAGGCGGCGCACCGCCTTCGGAGAAGAGCTGGTCGACCAGCTCCGTCACGTTCGGCCGAAACGCCATGCGGTTCTTCCACATGTCCACCTGTCCGGTGAGGCCCAAGATCAAGTAGATGCTCGGGTACCGCCGACTCGTGTCGGCGTCGTATCCCGGGGGTGTGTAGACCCAGAGCGGCCTCGTGGACGGGTCGCCGAGGGCATTGTTCTTCAGGAGCTGGCTGTCGATCTCGAGCTCGTCGAGTCGACCAACAAAGTCGCGGGACCAGGGGTGCATAGCCTCTGCTATCATCGCGCCGTGCTCCCGTGAACACACCGAGCCCCTTCGAGCTGGCGGACCGCTACGTCGACGAGAGCGCCGAGCACGATCCCTCGCACGCGACCTCGCTGGGCATCGCTGGCCACGACCACACCTGGGGTGAGGCGTTCGGCCTGGACGGGCACGCTGCGCGCATGGAGCTGGTGCGGCGTTATCGAACGGCGTTCGCCGCACACGCCGAGCACCCGGACCCGAAACAACGGCTCGCAGCCCGCGTGATGCTCGGTTCACTGGACGAGGAGCTCGCGGCCGACGCGTCCGGCGAGCAGTTTCGCGATCTCTCCCACATGGTGTCGAGCTTTCAGCGCGTTGCTTCGACCTTCGACTTGATGAAGACCGACAGCGAAGAGGCCTGGCGCGCGGTGTGCGCCCGGCTCGAGACCGTCGACCAACCCTACACGCAGCTGCGTGAGCGCCTCAGCGTCGGGCGACAGCGCGGACATCATGTTGCCGCACGGCAGGTCCGCTCCGTGGCCGCGCAAGCCCGGCGCTTTGGTGCTGCCGACTCCGCGTTCGATCGCCTGGCGCGCACGGGAGCGAAGGCGTTCCCCCAGCTGGCTCCGCGACTCGACGCCGCCGTGCTGCACGCCAAGGCGGCAGTCCTAGCGTTCGCGGCGCACCTCGAAGAAGACGTGCTCCCGGGTGCACCCTCCGAAGACGGGGTCGGACTCGAGCGCTACCGGCCCGCCCTCGATCGCGCGATGGGCCTCGACCTCGATCCCATGGAGGCCTACGCGTGGGGTTGGGAGGAGCTGTTCCGGCTCGTCGCCGAGATGAAGCGACTGGCCGGCGTGATCTCTCCCGGCGCCTCGTTGGAGGAGGTGACCCACCTGCTCGAGACCGATCCCGCGCGCGCGGCCCACTCTCCCGAAGCCTTTCTGGAGTGTATCCGCGAGCGGCTGAGCGCGGCGCGCGAGCAGCTCTCGGGGGTTCACTTCGACGTCGATCCCCGCATCGTCGAGCTGACCGTGGAGCTTGCACCCGTCGGCACTCCGTCGAGCGCGTATTACCAACCTCCGTCGGAAGACTTCTCGCGCCCCGGCGGGGTGCGGTACGCCATCGGGGACCAGAGATTCTTTCCGCTCTACCAGCAGATCTCGACCGCGTACCACGAGGGTTTTCCGGGACACCATCTGCAGGTGGGGACGGCCATGACCCGCGCCGACAGCCTCAGCCGCGCGCACCGCCTCGTCGTCTGGTACTCGGGCTACGGCGAAGGCTGGGCGATGTACACCGAGTGTCTGATGGGGGAGCTCGGGTTCTTCGAGAAGCCCGAGTACGAGCTCGGCATGTTGGCCAAACAGCTCTACCGTGCCGCGCGCGTCGTGGTGGACATCGGCTTGCACCTCGGTCTGCGCCTGCACGCGGCTTCCAGCCTGGAGCCGGGCGAGCCCTGGACCTTCGAACGCGCCGCGAAGTTCATGCAGGTGTACGGGCACCGCACGCCGGCTCAAGCGGAGAGCGAGGTCATGCGTTACCTCGGTTGGCCGGGGCAGGCACCGACCTACAAGCTCGGAGAGCGCGAGATCGTGAACCTGCGCGACGAGGCCCGCGCCCGTGCTGGCAGCAGCTTTTCGCTGCGAGAGTTTCACGAGCGGGTGATCGGCAACGGCGCGCTTCGGATCGATCTCTTGCGCGAGCTCGTGCTCGGCTGACACGGAGCGAGCCGCCAGCTGATTCGCGCCGAAATGCACTGGCGGGCGGCCCGGCGCACCCCCCGTCGACCAATACGCTATCTTCGCGCAATGAGCGGATGTGACCACTGCGGCGCGCCGATCCCGCGCTCGTTCGCAGCGACGACTCAGTGCAAGTTCTGTGGCCAGACCAATCAACCCCTCCCACGCGAGGTTCTGGTGCCAGTCCCGGTGGTTCAGAACGTGGTTCAGGTCGTGGGTAACGCGACGGCCGACGCACCCCAGGAGCTCCGCTGTCCCCACTGTCGCAAGCGCCTGGTCGGTGTCGTAGCCAAGGAGGTCGAGCTGATCGGCTGCGCCGGCTGCGGCGGGATCTGGATCGACAACACCAATGCAACGAAGGTGCTGGCCAAGCCCGAGGACATCTTCGCCGAGCTGGCCAAACGCGCCGGCGACGGCGCGCGAAACCGCAGCGTTCGCGTGCAGAACCCCAGCTGCCCGGTGTGCACCGCGGTGCTCGATCGGGTGATCACCAAGGGCATCGAGCTCGACGTCTGTCGCGAGCACGGGACCTGGTTCGACGCCTTCGAGCTGCTCTCACTCGTGCATGCGTTGCAGGGGCGTCCGGCCAAGGCCGAGTTTCGTCCCGGTGACACCCGGGAGATCCTCTGCGCGGGGTGCAAGCAGAAGATCACGGCGGACCGTGCCAACATCACGGAGCTCGGTTTGCTCTGTGAACCGTGCTGGCGCGCGCATCAGACCCAGTTTCTGGCCGAAGCGGACAAACAAACCCAGCGCGAAGGTGTCGTGGCGGTTGGTGGTCTGCTGCTAGGAGTTGCGGCGGTGATGCTCGGCGGCGCGGGTTCGTCCCAGAGCAGTTGAGCGCACCGTCGGCGCTGCGCCGACGACGGCCCCGGCAAGCTCGCGCGAGGCGGGAGCTCGTCTCGAGCTCAGGAGCTCGTCACCACGTCCGGCAGCTCGTTGCCCGCGACATCTTCACCTGGGGCGTGTTCGCGGAGCACCTCGCCGATCTGTTCGAGCGCCGCGCACAGGCCGGCGAGTGGTTCGCCGATGGTGAAGCCGCGGTCGATCTGCTCAGCGACGTCGCGCCAGAACTCGGGTGCGCCCGCGTTCTTCACGCCGGCGCCAGCGTGAAGGGCACAAAGTCCGTCGTCGAACGAGACGTACAGGAGCACGCCGGTATCTTCCTCGGTGCGGTACATGCCAAGTGACTCGAAGAGCTCCGCGGCTCGGTCCTTCGGGCTCTTGCCCTTCGGACAGCGCTGCTCGAGGTGCACCCGCACCTCGCCGCGGTGGCCCTTTTCAGCCAGCGCGATCGCCTCGGCCAGCTCGTGTCGTTCAACCTTGTCGAACATGGATCCTGTGCGCAGTAGGGAGCGTACAGGAGTTTCCGGCGAGCATCAGCCAGCTCCGAGTGGGTGTGCGCCATACGCCGCAGCGACCTCGCCCCCGTAACCTTGACACCGCCAACTGTCACGGTTATGAATGGGCCGTATGACGACTCAGGCGGGCGCTGGCCCTCGCCCGGAGCTCTGGAACAGCCTCAGCCACGGCTTCGGGCTGCTCCTGGCGCTGATTTTTACACCCTTCCTGGTGGGTGCGGCCGCCTCGCGGGGGTCAGTCGCAGGGGTGGTCGGCGCCAGTGTGTTCGCCGGCGCCATGGTGCTGCTCTATCTCTCCTCCACGCTCTACCACGGCGTCGTTCACCCCGGCGCCAAGCGCCGCCTGCGCGTGCTCGATCACGCCGCCATCTTCATCCTCATCGCTGGCACGTACACACCGTTCACCCTCGGAGTGCTCTCGGGTGCGTGGGGTTGGACGTTGTTCGGATTGGTGTGGGCGCTCGCGGTGATCGGCGTCGCGCTGAAGCTCATCGGTGGCGTCCGCTTCCCGCGCGCCTCGGTCGTCCTCTACGTCGCGATGGGTTGGTTGATCGTCATCGCGATCAAACCGCTCTGGCAGACCATGCAGCCGTGGGGGCTGTTCTGGCTCGTCGCAGGGGGAGTGGCCTACACCTCCGGGGTCGCGTTCTACGCGGCGAAGGGCTGGCGCCACGCCCACTTCGTCTGGCATCTATTCGTCCTTGCCGGCACGGCCTGCCACGCCATTGCGGTGTACGGCTACGCGGCCTGAGCCGCGCGACGGGTCGCCCGGGCGAACCGCGCAAGTAATGCGTGTTGCCTCGACGTCGTGGCCTGCGGATGCGTGCATCACGAATTGCCTTCCCCGCGTTGGCTTCGGGTACTGAGCTGACATGCGGAATCGAGTTTGGTGCTGGTGCGCTGCTACCGCCCTCGCGGTGGCGGCCTGCGGCGGAGGCAGCGATGGCGATGGTGAGGGTGGGTCACTGAGCGCCGCCGACCCGAGCTGCGCCAGCGGTGAGCGTTGGACCGGCGGCAACGAGGAGTCGAAGCTGATGCACCCCGGAGGGACGTGCATCAGCTGTCACGACGAGAAGGGCGAGGGGCCAACGTTTGGCGTTGCGGGCACGGTGTACCCCGCGGAGCACGAGAAGCAGGACTGTTTTGGTGCCTCTGGCTCGCAAGTCGTGCTCACCGGCGCCGACGGATTCAGCCTGACCCTGGACACCAACGCAGCCGGCAACTTCATGCACAAAGGCAGCGTGCCGCTTCCGCTCACGGCCAAGGTCGTTCGCGCAGGCAAGACCCGCGAGATGCTGTCACCGGTCAACGATGGAGACTGCAACGGTTGTCACACGGAGAGCGGAGACCAAGGCGCCCCCGGGCGGATCTTCTTGCCGTGAGCGTTGCGCCTCGAAGGTGACCCCCGCGCGAACCCGAGCGCGTTCGCGCGGCGGCCATCGTGTGCCTTTTCGGATGTGAGTCGCAGACCACACCCGTTGCCAAGGGCAACGCTTGGCTGGCGTTCCGCCACCGAATTCGCGCGGTCCGGGTCTGGCTTGGCTCCCGCGTCGGTTGGTGCGCGCATTGCACTGTTCGACTCGCATGGGGCGGCATCTACTCGGAGTGAGCTCGATGTTGGTGATCGCGACCTGCACCAGGCTCGCGCTCGCACAGCCCTCGCTCGAGTTGGCGAACCCCGCACCCCACGAGGCATTGACCTCGCTCGCGCCTGCATTCAGCTCCGACAGATACTGGTACGGATGGCAGGGGCTCGGGCTCGACGCCGGCGCTTTGACCGTGATGCTCACGGCGTCCGACTGGACGCAGTTCGTCGCGGGCTTGTCTGTCTATGGTCTTGGCGCGCCGGTCACCCATCTCGCGAACCACAACGGATGGGAGGCGCTTGCGAGTCTGGGGCTGCGCGCTGCCGGCGCTGCTCTCGCCTTCGAGGTCGCGGTGAGCATTGGTTGTCATGACGATCAAGAGCAGCAGCGGATGGACTGTTCTTCCGCCTTCATCGGCGGCTATGTCACGCTTGGCCTGGCCTCCATCATCGACGCAACGGTGCTCCCCTACGCCACACCCCATCAATCGCCGCCGTTCGATTCGAGCCCATCACCACCGCGTCGCGAGCACCGCGAGCTCCACCGGCGCGGGTTCGACGTGAAGCTCGAGGTCGTGCCGACGATCGCCGCGACCTCGGACGGCTTCTACCTTGGTGCGGCCGGGAGGTTTTAGGGACCGCGGGAGGGGTAGGTCGGGCGGACAGAGCAGCGGTCCCCCGGCAGTCGGCCGTCGCGCTCGGGCTTCGACTTGACGAAATCGCTCCGCTCCCACGTCCATCCCTGAAGATGGCTCGTGTAGTCGCCTGGTTCTCAGTCCTGTTATTGGTCGCGTGCGGCAGCGCTTCCTCACGCATCGCGTCACCCGACGCTACGAGCTGGGAGTCCAAGGTCTTGGGCGGCGCCCCGGACGCGCGCTTGGTACTGCGGTTGGACCGGGCCAACGCGGACCCCGTGTACGGCGGACCGCAGACCCCCTACGATCGAAGAAGTCCCTCCGACCCCGAGCTCGAGGCGTTCCTGGTCGCCGTCGACTCGCTGGAGCTCTGGTTCGTCGCGGACGCTCGCGAGGCGGACCGCTCCTCGTTCTTGCTGGTGGTTCGGGGCAAACCCGACCTCGAGCGGTTGAAGCAGCAGTCGGACGTGCGTGGTCTCCTGTCGCGATCGCCCGAGCGCCTGCCTTCGGGAGTGCTCGCCTACCTGCTCTCTGACGGCGCGACTCCCGCCGAGCTCTTTGTGCTGCCGAGCGGCACGTGGGTCGTCGCTGCGGGGCGGATTGCCGGCCGTGTGCGCTATCACCTGTTCTCGCACGCCGAGGATCCCCCGCCTGCGCCCAACGAGTCCGATGCCATCCTGGCCTTGTGGATCGGTCCGGGAGCCACGCGGCTCCGCAGCGTCGGCAAACGCGCGGCGGGTTTCGAGGAGCTCTCCGTCATCATTCGCTCGAGTCAACGCGGCGACATGGAGCTCACCGTGAAGTTCACGGATGAGAAGGCCGCGAAGGCCGCGCTCGCCGAGGTGCAAACGCTGCTCGTGCAGCTGCCCGCTGCCCAGAAAGAGCTGGCGGACAGCTGTCCCGCTTGGGAGGCGGTGCGCTTCGGTCTCCAGCGCGACGGTCGGGCGATCACGGGTCGCGTCTCCCAGCTCCCTGCATTGATTCGCGCCTATCGCTCGGGCGCGTGTCGTCGGAGCAAACACGACTGACGCGGGTTGGGGCGCCGCGAGTAGCTCACGGCGACGCGCCCGGGTCCGGTTCGGGCTTCGGCGCAGGCTTCTTCTTTTTCCCGAAGTTCGGCGAGATGTCGAACAAGGTGGGTTTCGTCGACTTGACCGCCCCGCCCGCCTTCCAGCGGAACGCGTGCGGCAACATCGGTTGACCGATGGCGTGCAGCACCGTCGTGTCGTAGCTGGCTAGCGGTGGCGTCGGCGTACCGGCGCGGTGCACGAAGGCTGGGTGCTGGGAGCCGCGGTCGAGCTCGACCACACGCGTGCAGCCGACTTTCTGCAGCGCCGCAGCCAGCGAGTCGCTGGAGTCGTGCCGCGCCGTCGCCACGACGACGCGGCCGCTGGTGAGCACACACAAGGCGCCGCGCAATCGCAGCGGGCCGTGGGCGACCGCCTGTTCGGTCAGCTTGCCGTTCTCCGCCAAGAGCGGCAGCTGCGCGGCTTCGTCACCCTTCTCCAGCCTGGGCGCTTCTCCTGGGAGGTAGATCGCGAGCGGTGCACCCGAGCGCACCAAGAGGGTGGCGTAGCCCGGTTTGGGATCGAGAGCGGCGACGCCGGCAAATGCAATCCCGAGGCGCATGGCATCGGTCGTATGACCAAGACCAATGGTCGCGACCACGCGCTGACTGTCGTCGCCCGAGAGCTCGACGTTGTCGCTCACGTTGCCGTGTTTCGGCTCCTTCGCTCCAGCGCGCATCCGGAACGCTACGCGTCCGGCTTCGAAACTCTCGAGGTTGACCTCGAGGTTTCCCACCTTGAGCTTGCTCTGGAAGATCCCCGGGAGCCACGCCGGCGGCGGCTGCAAGCCCGCGTCCGGCTGCCAGCGCACACCCGAAGGATCGACGGGCACCGGATCACGCACCATCACGTAGAAGAAATCCTTGGCGCTCCAGCGCACGAATTTTCCCGGGTCGAGCTTCATCTCGTCGTGCGCCTTCTTGAGATTGAACTCCTTGGCGCGGTAATCGACGATGTCCGTGTAGACGAAGCCGCAGTGGCCCGGGTTCATGTCCAGGTGGACGCCGTACGAACAACCGGCCTGGCGCAAGGCCTTCCCCAGCGTTGGTCCGTCTATTTCCGGCGCGAATGCGTAGTAGAGGTGCCCCGCGGCGGTCACGCACAAGGCCGTGCGTTGGGTCATCACGCTGGTGCCGGAGAGCTGCCACCCCCAGATGTATCGCCCTGTCGGGTTGGCCACACCGTCTTCCACCAGCGGGTCGAGGTTCTGACGGAACGAGCGGATGTCGTCCGGGATCTCTTCGCTTTTTGGCCAGCTGCCCAGGCCCACGTCGCCGTCCTTCGTGATCATCACCGTCGCGCCACCAGCGACCGGCGGGATGAGCACTCGTTCGTCGACCTTCATGCCGTAGCGACCGTGGGTGGTCTTGAAGGCGCCATTGAAGGTGCCGACGACGCGATCGAGCACCGCCTTTTCGCGGGGCAGTCGTCCATCACCCGGCGGTCCGGTCAGCGGTTTCGGATCTTCGAACCCCGCTTGCATGCCCAGCTCGAGCTGTCGCATGTCCATCGCGATCAGCGTGACCTCCGAGTAGGGCCGCTCGGCGTCCGGGCGGAAGAACGTCTTGTAGAAGTACGCGGGAGCCTTGCCCTTGGTACCACCGACCGCGGGTAGCGGTTTGAGGAACGGCAGCACCACCGGCTCCCACTCACCCTCACCCGGTTTGTTCTCCTTCCAGATGCTCGGAATGGAAGGGGGAGGCCAGCTCTCGCCATCTTTCAGCTTGCTCGAGTCGAGCACGGCGGCGGCAGCGCGCTCGGTCTGTTCTTGATCTTTGAGCGTGTTTGCCGCGCCAGCGGACGAGAACATCTGGAAGGTGGTGCGCTTGAAGGTGTCCTTGGCGCCAAAGACCTTGGCCTCGAGCCAGGCGATGGGCGCCGGCCCGACCTCCGCACGAACGGTGTCCACACCCCACAAGACCAGGGGCTTTTCGGCCTGGCGATGGATGTCCGCGTGGGCGGCGTAGGCCTGTCCACCTTCGGCGCCCTCCAACTCTCGGGACGCGGTCTTGAACCGCAGCCCGCGTCCGGCCGTGCCGAGATCGACCTGCAAGCTCTGTTCGTCGAGGGTGAGCTTCGCCTCCCGCGACGGCAACTCCAGGACGATGTCCGTGCGCCCCAGATCCGCAAAACTTCCCGACTCCTGAAACGCGGTGATGGCCTGCAGCGTGCGATAAAACCAACCGCTCGGTTTGTCCTCACGACGCATGCCGCCGAGGTCGAGCAGCGTGATGCCTTGAATGCTGCCGTACGCGACGGTGGCAAAGACCGCGTTCTGCCCCCGAACATCCAGGCCGGTGTCGTCCCCCAAAGGGGTGTCGGTCAGGTTGCGAACTTGCGTGACCGCGATGGGCTTGCCATCCAAGGTCACCCGTACGCTGGCGCGATACACGTCGCGCGGGCTACCCGCCTTCTCGGCGCCCAGGAACAGAAGACGCCGGCCGAAGAACGTCTCTTGCAAGAAGCCCGGGCTCGGTTCCCAGTCGATGTCCCCGGGAGCGACCACCGTTCCCGACGCCTGCCCGAGCATCTTCGCGAGCCCCTCCAGACTGCGCTCCGGTGGGCGAACCGTGAGCGCGCGTGCCCCGAGCCCCAAACCCAGCATTACGGCGAGCAGCCGGACGCGCGGGGTGAAAAACGAGGCGAGGTCCATGCGCTGCCCCCGCGGCATAGCGACGGGGGCCGGACAGTGCAAGTTTCGGTTCTCGGCGACAACGCCCCGTTTCCGAGCCGCCAACCGGGAGTTGGCGTGCCGGCGCGTCTGGACCGGCTCGGCCGGCCAGAAGTCACAAATTGTCGCCTGATCGCCAGGTCGGGGGTGGCGGGGCGGCTCTGGCCCGGGATGTGCTCTCTCCGTACCCAAGGTCCAATCGATGCGTCACGTAAGCCAGCTGTTTCGGATCGCACTCCTGGTCGTGTTGGTGGTGCTCACGGGATGTGCCGCGGGTCAGGTGGAGGACGATCTCGTCGACCACGAGAGTGAGCCGGAGGACCTCGGGGTCGTCACCGAGCCGCTCTCGAGCCTGTCCTGCAACATGTCGACGGCGACCGGATACAAGAGCGGGAGCGCGTTCAAGATCGAGGTCGTGACCGTCGACGGCAAGAAGGTCGAGTGGAAGACCGCCAACGCGTACATGAAGATGGCCAAGTCGGCGGCGGCCGCTGGCGTGCAGATCCGAGTGGTGAGTGGCTTCCGCACGATGGATGAGCAGAAGTACCTCTACGGTTGCTACACGAGCTGCAGCTGCAACAGCTGTAACCTTGCGGCGAAGCCGGGCTACAGCAACCATCAATCCGGGCACGCGCTGGATCTCAACACCTCGAGCGCGGGGGTCTATTCGTGGATGTCGAAACACGCGGGCAGCTACGGCTTCAAGCGCACAGTGCCCAGCGAGCTCTGGCACTGGGAGTGGTGGGGCACCGACAACGGCACCGGCCCGTGCAACGACCTCGACAAGGACGACGACGGCGTGAACGACACCAAGGACAACTGTCCGACGGTCAAGAACGCGGCTCAGACCGACTCCGACAAAGACGGCAAGGGCGACGCCTGCGACACCGACGACGATGGCGACGGAGTGGCGGACACCAAGGACAACTGTCCGACGGTGAAGAATGCCAACCAGACCGACACGGACAAGGACGGCAAGGGTGATACGTGTGACAGCGACGACGACGGAGACGGCCTCGCGGATACCAAGGACAACTGTCCCACGGTGAAGAACGCGAACCAGGCTGACACGGACAAGGACGGCAAGGGAGACGCCTGCGAGCTGGACGACGACGCCGATGGTTTCCCGGACGCGACGGATGTGTGTCCGACGGTGGCCGACGCCGCGCAGACCGACACGGACAAGGACGGCAAGGGTGATGCGTGCGACGACGACGACGATGGCGACGGAATCGCCGACGCCATCGACGTCTGTCCGCTGATCTCGGATCCATCCCAAGCGGACAGCGATCACGACGGCGAAGGGGACGCCTGTGATCCGGACACCGATACTGACGGGGATGGCGTGGCCGACAGCGAGGACGACTGCCCGGGCATCGCCGACGCGGACCAAACCGACACCGACGCGGATGGCGAAGGCGACGCCTGCGACGACGACGATGACGGCGACGGCGTGCCGGATACCACTGACGTCTGCCCCGGCGCGGACGACCACGACAAGCTGGCTTGCGGGGGTGCGAGTGAGACCGAAGCGCCGCCCGAGGGTCAGGGAGCGCCGCCCGCCGCTGGGGACACCGAGGCGGTCGACGGAGGGTGCAGCGTTGGTACGCCGCGCGGCGCTGGAGAGGCGCATCACCTCGCGCTCCTGTTGATCGGCGCGCTGGCGCTCTCGCGGCGGCGGTTGGGCTTGGGCAGCCGAGCCTTGAAACCACGGCGCTGAGTGGGTTCACGCTCCGAAATTCACGACCCGCTCCCGGGGGGGCCGCCAGTCTCACCCGCTTTGCTGGACCAACCTGGCCGCTCGCCGTAGTTTCGGGCGGAGCCGATGGACTTCCGACCCCAAGTCGCGCCCGAGCACTACGACCTCGAGTACGACCACAAAGAGCGCTTCATCTCCTACTGGACGCAGATCCACGAGGTGGTGCGACTGCATCCGAAGAGTGTGCTCGAGATCGGCATCGGCAACGGGTTCGTGCATCGGTACCTGCGCCAGCGCGGCTTCAACGTGCACACCGTCGACGCGGACGCTCGCCTCGAGCCCGACACTGTCGCGCTGATCGAGTCACTGCCGTTCCGCGAGCGCCAGTTCGACGTGGTGTGCTGCTTCGAGACGCTCGAGCATCTGCCCTTCGAGAAGTTCCACCGTGCGGTCAAGGAGCTGGCACGGGTGGCCGAGAAGTGGGTGCTCATCAGCGTGCCCGACGTCACGCCCTACGCGCGGATCCATTTCGAGTGGGGGTTCCGCAAGAGGTTGGTGAGTAAATTCTTCGATCTGCCCGCGCGTCGAATGCCAGAGCATCAATTCGACGGGGAGCACTACTGGGAGATCGGAAAAAGGGGCTACCCGCTCGGGCGCATCCTTTCGGAAATCGAGGCGGCCGGCCTGACCGTGGAGGCGACTCCGCGCATCGAAGAAGACGCCTGGCATCGCTTCTTCCGTTGCCGCGTGCGGCGGTGAGCAAGACATGACCGAGGCCCGCGTCGGACGAGCGCTGGTCACCGGAGCGGCCTGGGTCACGCTGGGCGAGGTGCTCGCGGGGCTTGGCTCGCTGGTAACCAGCATCGTCGGCGCGCGCGTGCTCTCGCCCGCGGACTTCGGCCTGATGGGCATCGTGACCCTGGCCATTGCGGTGCTCGACTCGCTGACCACCAGTGGTTTCAGCCAGGCGCTGGTGCAGAAGGACCGCGACGTCGAGCCGCTGCTCGATGTCGCCTGGACCTGGCACGTCTTCCGCGGCAGCGGCATCGCGTTGCTCTTGTGTCTGGCCGCTCCGCTCTTGTCGCGGTTCTATGCCGAGCCGCGCCTCACCGGGCTCTTGATGGTGTCGTCGCTCTACATCGTCATTCACGGCCTGCACAACATCGGCACGGTGTTCTTCGATCGGAAGCTCGACTTCCGGACGCAGTTCGCCATCAAGCTGGGCCAGACCGCGATGAGTGTCCTGGTCTACGTGCCAGCCGTGCTCTTCCTGCGCAACGTCTGGGCGCTCTCCATCGCGTACGTCGGCGGCGCGGTGGCGCACGTCGTCATCTCTTACGTGTCACAGCCCTATCGCCCGCGGCTGGCCTGGGATCCGCCGAAGCTCCGGCAGCTCTTGAGCTACGGACGCTGGATCACCGGCATGACGTTCATGGGGTTTGTCATCATCAAGGGTGACGACATCTTCGTGAGCAAGTTCCTGGGGCTGACTGCGCTCGGTTTTTACCAGCTCGCTTACAGCGTGGCGATGTTCCCAGCCACCAACGTCACCCACGTCATCTCACGCGTGAGCTTCCCGACCTACGCTCGCCTGCAGCACGACAAGGAGGAGCTCAGAAAGGCGTTCTTGCGCGTCACGCGCACGACCCTGCTGCTCGGGGGAGTGTCCACGGCGATCATCTGGTCTCTCATTCCGCTGTTCGTGACGCACGTGATCGGCAGCAAGTGGCAGGCCATCGTGCCGCTGGTCCGTATCCTGGTAGTGGCGGGTTTCGTGCGTTGTTTCGCGGCCCTCGCGGGCCCGATCTTCCAGGGTCTCGGACGTCCCGACCTCGACGTGAAGATGAACTTGCCGCGCTTCGTCCTGACCTTGGCGCTGATCTGGCCTGCGTGCGCGCGCTACGGCCTCGAGGGCGCGTGCTGGGTCGTGCTCGCCGCCATCGCCACCACGCTGCCGACCTGGTTCTGGGGTGTGCGCGCTCTCACCGGGATCAGCCCGTTCCGGATCTTGCGCGAGGTTCTGCTGGCGCTGGTCCCGAGCGCTGCGCTGGGTGGGGCCCTCTGGTTCTTGACGCGCTGAGCGCGTTGGTGCGGGCGCTCGGGCGCCTGCGGTATGCTGCGCGGCGATGCGGGTCTCGAAGCTCTGGGGCGCCGCGCTGGTGTGCGCGGCCTGTTCACGTCGGGAGTCGCCACCGCTGCCTGGGGACGCGGGGCAAGCGACCGCTCCGTCGCTTTCGCCTGGTGGGCCCGTCGAGGATCAGGGTGACACGCGTGCCGAGCGCCAGCGCTTCCGAAACCAACTCGAGATCGCCCGACTGGAGAAGCAGTACGGCGCTCTGCCCCGCCACGCCCTGACGGCGCAGGAGCCGCGCTGCGTCGTGGCCTGCACCGACGGTTCGCGCGTCCGAGGTGTGTTGCTCGTTGGCACCACCGGGGACGTCCCGGAGGGATGTCTGCCGCCCAAGCTGCGCGGCGACGCTGGCGTCGATACCTTGAGCGCCTGGTGCAATCAGCACCTTCCCGCCTGCGCCGGGCGATGCCGAGTCACGCCCGCACCTGCGCCTGCCGCGCCGGTCTCGTCGGCAGCTCGACCCTGCAAGTGTCAGTCCGCGAATCCGCTGTGCAGCTGCCTGTGATGGCGCGACCGCTCGAGCGCGCCTCTGAACCTTGAAGAACTCGTTGACGGCAGTCGTGCCGAGCGCCGTTCCCACAGCGAACGAGAGGCGCGCGACGAGCATGCTCACGAGCGAGAGACAGAGCTCGGCGATGAGAAAATAGAAGAGCGCTCGCGCGCCGTGCACCGCCGTCGCCGCCGGCGTTGTGTCCCCCGCTGATTCAGCTTCCAAGCGCGGTTTGCTATCCCAGGTGCGCCGGGGACACCAACGTCTTCACGGGCCGCCACGCCTCGGCGTTTGACGCCCGGCAGATTTGGTACCAGATCCCCCGCGATGCTGCGTCCTTCGTCCCTGTCGGTCCTCTTGGTCCTCGGCCTATCTGCCTCTGCGTGTGAGGCGGGCGACGGCACGCGAGCGTCGGGTTCTGGTGTGACCGCCCAGGCGGAGGGACGAGTCGACGGCGCCCGCGCCAAACAGCTCGTCAGCGAGGGTGCCACGTTGCTCGACGTGCGCACGGCCGACGAGTACGCCGCCGGTCACGCTGGTCCGGCGAAGAACATCCCGGTGGGTGAGCTTGGCTCGCGCATCGCGGAGCTGGACAGGTCGCGCCCGGTCGTCACCTATTGCGCCGTCGGCGCTCGTTCGCGCCAGGCAGCCGAGCTGCTGCGCGAGCGTGGTTTCACCGTCTACGATTTGGGCAGACTGAGCGCGTGGCCGAACTGACGAGCCGCGCCAGGCCGCGATCAAATTGAAGTCGACGCCGTGGGCGTCCGCCCCGCGCAGACGCTCCGCGAGACGAAGCGGCTTGGGCACGACCGCCTGGGGACGCGGCCTCTCATGGGCAAGGGAGAGGGGTGCAAATCCAAGCAGGTAGGTGAAAGTACGACCTATGTGAGACCCGGTGAAACATAATTGTCTAATGTGAGTATTAGACAAAGTATCAACGGAGGCTCATCATGAAAATCGCATCTCGCTTCGCTAGTGCACTCGTCATTGCTCTTGGAGTTGGGGTTTTTGGCTGCGGATCCGACGACGACTCGTCCAATCCGTCGAACCAGACCCAGCAAAACTCGATCATCCAGACCGCGCAAGCCGCGGGCAGCTTCAAGACCCTGGTCGCGGCCGTCGAGGCGGCGAGCCTGGTCGAGACGCTGAGCGGGCCGGGCCCATTCACGGTGTTTGCGCCGACCGACGAAGCGTTCGCCAAGTTGCCGGCCGGGACCATCGACACGCTGCTGAAGCCCGAGAACAAACAGGCGCTCGCTGACATCCTCACCTACCACGTCGTGAGCGGCGACGTCCGTGCTGAGAGCGTCGTGACGCTGTCGGCTGCGAAGACGGTCAACGGGGCCGAGGTCAGCATCAAGATCGTAGACGGAGCGGTGATCTTGAACGACTCGGTGAAGGTCGTTCAGACCGACATCGTCGCGTCGAACGGCGTGATTCACGTGATCGATGCCGTGCTCCTGCCACCCGAGGGTTGATCATATCCCTTCGCAAACGAGCGCGCGATCCACTGACGCGTCGCGCGCTCCGCTCTGCGGCTGAGTGCATTCAAGCTGGAGTCGACTCATGAAAGAACTTGTTTCAACCAAGCCGTTCACAGAGACCCCAACCGGCGAGCGGCCCGTCTCGGGCTGCCCGCAGCGCATCTGACCGTGTTGACGTTGACGGAGTCGCGGCGTTCGGGTCGATTGTCATCCGCCGCGACGTCGCAGCGCCAAGAGTAGCAACGTCAGAGCGGCCCACGGTGTTTCGCGACGTGGCGCTGCCCGACAGGCGCATCCAAGATCGTCCTCGGCGGCCTTCTTGGTCTGTTTGCCGCCGGTAGCACTGCCGGCGTCGGGCTGGGTCGTAGAACCCCCGGCGCCACCCGAGCTGGAGCCTGCAGTGCCACCGCCACCGCCCGCAGGCGCGCCGGCCGCTCCGCTCGCGCCTCCCGCACCCGCGTCGGGCGCCTCATGGCACACGTCGTTCTGTCCGGAAGGCATCACGTCGCAACCCTCAGCGCACACCTGCTTTTCCAGGCTGCCAGAGTTGCAGCGCCAGGCCTGCGTGTGATCGTTGGTGCAGTTCCACAGTGGCCAGGCGTCGTTGCAGTGACAGCTCGCACCGAGCAGCTCCATGTACTGGCACCACTGCCATTGGTAGCCGGGATCCGTGTGGTGCGAGGCGCCGCCGTAGCTGGTGTTCTTTTCGCAGGCGTCGAGTCCGTCGCTGCAGGGTGGTCCGCACTCGGCGATCTTCGTGCCGTTCGGCACCTGGTAGTGACCCACGACGTGATCCCGGTCCAGGATCAGCGTCGGCCAGCGGGTCTTGATGTTGAGCACCATTTCGGCGCTCTTTTGGTAGAGCGCGGTTGCGTAACCGTCCTTGTTGGACACAAAGCCAACGTGCTCGATGCCGATGCTGTGTTTGTTGTAACACCAGTTGCCGGCGTGCCAACCCGTGTAGGTCTCGGGGATGAATTGGCCCCAGCGCGAGCCGTCGGCATCGATGATGTAGTGGACGCTCTTGCCAGCGTCGAATTGCAAGGTGGCCACGGATGCGTTCCAGCCGCCTTCGGTGTCGTGGACCAAGATAGTGTCGACCGAGGCGTTGCCGTCGGGACGATTGTCGGTGCACTTGCCGTTGCAGTCCGTGGCAAACCACTCGGAGCCCGGAAAGTCCGGAGCCAGCAGGTGGCTCGGGGGCGGCGTGATCAGATAGGCGGGCGGAATTTCTGGATGCGGCGCGACCCGGACGCGCTCACCGTCGCGGGCGGGGAAGCTCCCGCCGAAGTAGAGCACGCGAAACACCTCGGCGACGTAGCGCTCGCGCTCGCGACCGCTCAGGCCGGAAAGCTCGGCGATGGCTGCTCTCCAGGCGGCCACGCGCGACTCGCCCCTCGGACCGAGGCTCGCGAGAACGCGGATGCCAGCCTCGGTGCCGAGATCCGTGTCGGCTTGCAGACTGCGCTCGTCGCTGCCCATCAACTTTGCTCCGAGGGCGAGAGTGTTCAAGCTGCCGTGGCGCAGCTCGAGGATGCCGGCGACCGGCACGTGATCGTCGGGCGACGGCGAGCGGAACCGCGGCAGGGCCAGGCCCTGTTCCACGGCGGCGATGGCCAGCACCAGAGCGGTGGGCACGCCTTCGGTCGTCGCAACGCGCTCGACGTGGTTCGCAACGGGGCCAGGCGGCTCGGACGGCGGTGGCTCGGCGCCGCAGGCAGGCACCAGCGAGAGCGAGAGCGCGAGGCCGAGAGCGAGGCGCAGCTTCATTGCGCCCTCAGAATACCACGCCGCTCTCCGTATCAGCGCTCCACTCCAACTGATCATGAGAACTGCGCGATTGGATTTGCTGAGCCAGCGTCGGCTCACGATCGACCCGAAGAACCACGCCAATGACTTCGCGGGCAACGCGGTGGGGGCGCCGCCCCCGAGGGATGTTATAAAGGGGGATGTCTCGGGGACTGGTCGCGATGTTCGCCGCCTTCGGCGCATTGCTCGCGAGTTGCTCGGTTCTCGCCCCGGGCGATGACGAGTTTCTTGGCGGAAGCGCGGACGATGGCGGTGCCGGCACCGGGGGCAAGACCTCGGGCGGCGGCAGCGGCGGCGCCACCGGAGGAGCGAGCGGGCAGGGTGGAACTACCGGCCAGGGCGGGACGAGCGCAAGCGGTGGGACGAGCGCAAGCGGTGGGACGAGCGCGAGCGGCGGCACGAGCGCGAGCGGCGGCACGAGCGCGAGCGGCGGCACGAGCGCGAGCGGCGGCACGACCGCGACTGGCGGCACGACTGCGACTGGCGGCACGACTGCAACTGGCGGCACCGGCGGCGCGACATGTCCCACGACGACCGCCGCAGCACCGCGGCCGGTGACGACGTATCTGATGCTCGACCGCAGCACCAGCATGCAAGGCTCCAAGTGGTCGGCCGTTCGCTCGGCGGTTCAGGGTTTCGCGACAGGCAGCGTAGCCGCGGGAACGAAGCTCGGGCTCGGCTTTGCACCGACCAACGGCGCGAATTGCAATGGCAGCGCCTGGGACACCCCCAGCGTGCCGATCGGCACGCTTCCCGGAAACGCGGGCGCGGTGGACCAGGCCATTACCCAGAACACACAGTTCATCCCGGCAACGAACGTCGAAGGCCCAGTCCGTGGCGCCGCGAAGGCGCTCGGTGACCTGGCGATCGTCAACCCCAACGTGCAGTACCAAATCGTGTACGTGAACGACGTGGCTACCATCCTCAACCAGTGCGCTTCGAGCCCGTCCCAGCTGTCGAGCATCGCAGCGAGTTTCTGGCCCGGCGCATCGACGTACATGGTCATGCTTTCTGGCAGCGATACGGCTCTCGAGAATGCCGTCGCCTCCGGCGGCGGGACCCAACAAGCGGTCAACGTCGGCACCGACACGGTTGCGGCAATCAAGAGCGCCCTCGAAAACACGGTCCGCCCGTGTCGTTTTGTCCTCCCGGGCGGCTCGAACGTCAGCTTCAGCTTGAGCGGCGGAACCGCGCTGCCGCAGGTGACCGGCCCCACCTGCACGGGTGATGGCTGGTTCCCACAATCGACGGGTGTGACGGCCGTGCTCTGTCCAGCGACCTGTCAAAAAGTTCAATTCAGCTCGGCGACCGTTGACGTGACGATCGGATGCCCCTGACCTCGAGACTCCCAAGGCGTGCCGTCACGTCGGCGGGACGCTCCCCCCTTTGCGTGCCTGGGGCCGGCGCTCAGCGCCGGAACATGCTGGACACCAGGATCACCGTGCGGTGCTCGGCCCGCGCGAGCGAATCGCAGCGCGGGTAGGACCCGGTGGCTTCGAAGGTAGACAGGTGAAGGGGCCCGCGCTCGAGGCGCACGCCCGAGCCCTCCGCCTCGACCCGAATGCCACATTGCTCGGCCCGCTCGCGATACCGCTGATTGATGCTCTCGATGGGCGCCGTGGTCGCGAACGACCGCCAGTGCACCTCAGCGGTCGTTGCAAGATCATGTTGATCACACAGGGTCTCGGCGCCGCTCGGCGGTTCGAAAAGCTCCGGGCAGGCTCCCGCCGAAACACTCGCCCGGGCCGGGGCGGGCGCGGTCTCGGGCGAAGCGACCGAGGCGCGGCTCGGCTCCGGGCCACGGCAAGTGCAAGCGCACACCGAAAGGGTCAGCGCGGTGCAGGCTGAAATGCGCACCGCCGCATGGTATCCGTGGTCTCACCAACGTGGCCAGCGCGCGCGCAGCGAAATCCCGTTCCCCGCTCGGCAGCCGCTGGGTCGCGCTCCTGCGTGGGGTCAACGTTGGCGGCAAGAACAAGCTGCCGATGCGTGTGCTCGTAGACCTGCTCGAGCGGCGAGGCTGCACTTCCATCAGCACCTACATCCAGAGCGGCAACGTGGTCTTCTCGGCCAGCTCGACCCTGGCCAAGCGGCTGGCGTCGGAGCTCAGCGCGGCCCTCGCCAGAGAGCTGCGGCTCGAGGTCCCAGTGCTCGTGAGATCTGCCACGGAGCTCCGGGCGGCGCGCGACGAAAATCCATTTCTTCGCCGTGCCGAACCAGCTCAGCTCCACCTGGCGTTTCTCGCGGCGGTTCCCCAACCCGCGAACGCCTCCAAGCTGGATCCTCAGCGCTCGCCGGGCGATCGCTTCGAGCTCCGTGGTCGCCACCTCTACCTACTGCTCCCAAACGGAGTCGGGAAGAGCAAGCTGACGAACGACTACTTCGACCGGACGCTGGCGACGACGTCGACCGTCCGGAACTGGCGCACGGTCGAGAAGCTGATCGAGCTCTGCGGAGAAAGCGGGCAATAGATGGCCTACGATGAAAGGCTTGCCGGACGAGTTCGAGCCGCGGTGTCGAAGCGGAGCGGCATCGAGGAGAAGCGCATGTTCGGCGGGCTCTGCTTCCTGTTGCGCAAGAAGATGTTCTCGGGCGTGGTCGGCGACGAGCTGATGGCGCGGGTTGGACCGGCCGCTTACGCCCGGGCGCTCACGGAGCCCCATGTCCGCCCGATGGACTTCACGGGTCGACCGCTGGCGGGCTACGTCTATGTCGGCGCAGCGGGCTGCAGCTCAGCATCCGCAGTTCGAAAGTGGGTCGAGAAGAGCACCCAGTTCGTCGAGACCCTCCCGGACAAGCCCCCGAAATCCAAACGCAAGCAGCGCCCCGCCGCCGCCCGCAAGCCGGCAAACCGGGGTGAGCGCTAGGTCGTCGAGACGCTTGGCCTCAGTCGAGGAAGCGTGCACGTACGGAGGCGTCCGGGATGCGGCACGCCTCGAGCTTGCCGAAGATCCGATAGCGGACTGACGCGACCAGGTCGTAGCCCACGTCGGCCAGGCGCTGAGGAACGAACCCGAAGACGCGCAGCCAGCGCACTCCGGGGTCGAGATGAGTGGCGATGCGGAAGACCGCCTTGGAGCGCACGAACACCCGCTCCGAGCCCCCGCTCTGCTCCACGAACGCGATGCTGTCGACCCCCTCGAGCTCTGGATGTCGTGCGCGCACCTGGGCCGCGGTCTCTCCCTGCAGCGGTGCGAAGCGCAGCACCTGCCCCGAGTCGTGCTCGAGCAGGAACTGAACCGTCCGATCGCAGAGCCCGCAGACCCCATCGAAGATCACGAGCCGTTCGGGGAGGGTCGGGTCGGCGGTCAAGTCGGTCTAAATGACCGGTCGCGTTGTCGTCCCGGCTGTTAGTTGAATTTGCCCCCCCCCCCCCCCCCCCCCCCCCCCCCCCCCCCCCCCCCCCCCCCCCCCCCCCCCCCCCCCCCCCCCCCCCCCCCCCCCCCCCCCCCCCCCCCCCCCCCCCCCCCCCCCCCCCCCCCCCCCCCCCCCCCCCCCCCCCCCCCCCCCCCCCCCCCCCCCCCCCCCCCCCCCCCCCCCCCCCCCCCCCCCCCCCCCCCCCCCCCCCCCCCCCCCCCCCCCCCCCCCCCCCCCCCCCCCCCCCCCCCCCCCCCCCCCCCCCCCCCCCCCCCCCCCCCCCCCCCCCCCCCCCCCCCCCCCCCCCCCCCCCCCCCCCCCCAACCCCTAGCTACACCAACAAGCGCAGCGCTGGGAGGAACGGATACGTTTCGGCGGATTTGGCAACCGGTGGAACTGGCTCTACTGTGCGCATGGATGCCGGGGTATCGAGACGACCGGGGCGCGCTGCGCGAGCGCAACGAAGCCCTCGAGGACGACCTGGATCGAGCCGAGCGCAAGCTGCGCGAGCAAGAACAGGCGCTGCGAGAGCAGCAGACCGAGCTCGAACGACTTCGCGAGCCGAAGCGCGCGCCGAGCCCTCCCAAGCCACAAGCCGCGCGCGGGCCTCGACAACCGAGCGCCCCGCGCGAGCCGGCCGCCGACCCCGCGGCGGTCGTCGTGCTGGGCACATTGCTCGGCAAATCGCGCATTCGCTACCACACGGCCGGCGGCTCACTCCAGTCCGTCGCAGGTCTCGCCCTCATCGTGCTCGGGGCGGTGATCAGCGCGTTATCGAGGGAGCGGACCGTGATCCCTCTCTTGATGTTGGTCCCGCCGGCCCTCGTCCTCCTGCACCGGCGGGGTATCGATGTGCTCCCCGAGGAGCAGATCGTCGTCGCGTGGCACTCGCTCGGACTTCGCTTCGCTCACCGGCGATTGACATCCGATCGCATCACGATCCAGAACCGCAAGGTCCGCGGTCGCGACGACTCCGGCGACGGCACGCCGGTGGCCAATCTGTACTTGGGCGGCGCGCTCATCGGCAAGAACCTGCCGCGTGGCCAGGCCCGCGCGATCGCCGAAGAGGTGGCCCAGCTCTGCGGCGACCCGCCGCCCGAGTCGGTCGGCTGAGCCCTCGCCATCGCCGCGTCCACGCTCAATGGCCGGCGACGGTCAGCACGACCTCGGTGACGATCAATGCTCAGTTCTCGACGGCGAACGGAGTCACTGCGGCGCGCTTGCACCATCGCTTTGGCAGGCTGTCGCTCAGCTCACACTTGAACAGCGAGACCTGGAACGTCACCGAGCCGAAGGTCGATTCCTCGCTCAGGCTCGACGGTGGTGCGGGTAGCGTGAAATGATCGAGCCCCGGTGGGACGACCGCGGTCCACACCGACCGCTGTGCAACGATGACCTGCACCAGCGTCGGGAGCGCCGGCGTGGCGTCCACCCACTTCATTTCGTCGTGCAGCGGACGCGGTGTGGTCTTGGAGTACGTCACGTGGGGTGGTTCGAGCAACACGAAGTCCCTTGGCCCTGCCGCCGGATACCCACTCTCGGTTGCGATGGAGTATGCCGGTGCGCCCTGAGAAAAGCCCCCGAGACTCTCGTAGAGCATGTACCAGACGCCGACCTCGGAGTCGGGTGCCGCCTTCACGTGCTCGATGTCGTAGTCGACACGCTGGGTCGTGCTGTTGAACTTCGACATCGAGGCGAACCCGAGGCCGAAGCGGAAGTTCGACGAAAACGTCGACACCATGGCGTAGCCCCAGGCTCCGTCACCGAGGAGCATGCTGTCCGGCTGCTTCGGCAGCGCGAACGACCCGGTCACGGTCTCCGACGCGAGGTGGTTTTTCGCCATGTCCAGCAGGATGTCGGCATTCGCGTCGAGAGCGGCGTGGTCCAGCTTGGCGAAGCCATAGAACGGCTGGACGAAAGCGTTGGGCGTCGGCCACTCTGCGGTGAACTCGGCTGCGAGGAGCGTGAACGATTTTCCCGCGAGCACGTCGAGCGAGTAGTGCTCGGGGTTCCCTTGGTATGAACCACCATCGGACGAGGTAACGAGCAACGTATGGCCGACGCCGAGGGCAGCGACGTCCCCTGTCACCTGAACGGTGTTCCCGCGTTCGAGCTCGACCAGATTGATCACGTAGGGCTGACCGGCGACGTAGTCCCCTTGCTCGAGCACGTTGACGACGGTCACCGCGGCGTAGCCTTGGAGATGAGCGGTCGCGGTCGGGCTCGCCGCGCCTGCTGCAGGTTCGTCGAAATAGGCCATCCCATCCGGGCCGGCGGTCTTCTCGACGCGGGTCCCGTCCGCGGCATCGAACGCCACGGTTGCTCCCGGGAGCGCTTGTCCGTCCAGGTTCCGCACCGCGATCCCGAATCCCGTTTGCCCCGCCGCGCCCCCCGTGCCCGCCAGGCCGCCGGTCGCGCCAACGCCGCCGGCGCCCCCTGTGCCGGACGTACCGCCAGCACCGCCGGGGGAGGAGTCATCGCCGGAGCAAGCGGCGAGCGCGAGAGACGTCGTCAGCGCAAACATCCAGGTCTTCATCTGGCCCTCCAAGCGTTGGTTTGCGCCCGCCCGCCAGTCTCGTCGCCGCGCCACGAGCGCACTGGATCCCAACAGCGGAGGCACTGCGCGTGCCAGCGTCCAGCCTAGAAATTGCGGTCAAGAACCAGCTGCACCGCGAAACGGTTGCCAGATGCGCGTGCTGGTCCGAAACGATTTCGCGCGGCAGCGCGGCAGTGCGTGTGTCACCTCGGCACAATGACGCTGACGAATGCGACGCTCACCGCGCAACGCAAGGGGCCGCTCGAGCGCAATGCAGGAGTCCCCCGCAGGTTGCGCTCAGTTCGTCTTGCACACCACGCTCGCTGGTGCGAGCCCCGCGCCGGCGCGCCGGGTCACTCGAGACGGATGATGCCGGGGCGCCCACCCCAGATCTCGTGCAAAGGCGGGCGACTCTCACGCTCGTCGCGTCTCAGCATGACGGCCAGCTCCCCCGGTCGGCCCTCGGGCGCGAGCGCGCGCCAGGGCACTGCGATGGTGACGGCCCACTCTTCGTCCTCCCTGGCCTCCGCATCGACGTCGCCGTCCACGTCGAAGCCGGCTTGGATCCCAAGGGCCGCGCAATCCGACACGCCGCGGAACTGGCATTTCAGCCGACCGTCTGGCGACGCATCGACGAGCTCGCCTTCGCCGAACTGGAGCCGCACACGATCGCTGGCCCGGAAGTCGTCGTCTGCCACGTAGAACGCGACGTGGAGCGCCTGCTCGTCCCAACTCGCGGAAGCGTCAGTGTGGGCGACGGGCTGACGCCCTCGCACGTTGACGAACGGAGCCGTCGACGCAGCCGCATGCCACACCGGCTGAGCGAGCTCACCGTTCACCAGCGGCGTACCCCGCTTGGCGACGAGCACGAGCCCGGGGGTCGTCGCCGACTCTGGCGCGGGCGCGGCCGCAGGGTTGGGCGCTGGCGCCGGCTCGGAGCGCTGCGACTGACAACCCGCCGCGGGTGCGCCCAGTACGACGGCGCAGAACACCAGGTGACGCGCGATGCTCATGGCACCGTGAAGCTCTTGGCGATCGACAGATCGTCCCAGTTGTATTGCCGTACTCGGAAGCTGCCGCCCGCGAGCTGGCGGATGGTTGCGAACCCGTAGTTCTTGCCGGCGGTGTTGATGGGCGCGCCGCCTACTCCCTCGATCAGCTGGCGCTTCCCGGCGTCCCAGTTCCAGGTGTGAATGTGCCCAACCAGTAGCATGTCGTACTTTGCGCCCTTGAGCATCTGGTCCATCTCGTTGTTGCAGGGTCCGTCCGAGCCCATCTGTTGATGCCGCGCCACGAACGTGAACGTCGTGGCCTTGCCGAGCTGGTTCTGGAGCCAGGTCTTCTGCGCCGGGCTCCAGGCGTTGCACGCCGTGATCAGCAACTTCGCGGTCCACTTGCCGCTCGAGTCGTCGATCGAGATGGCGTAGTACGGCTTGGTCTTGCCGAGCGGTTGGATCAGATTGTCGAGGAAGGAGTTGTAGCTGTTGTTGTTGGTGACGCCGGCGCAGTTCACGTCGCCGCTGCACTCGTGATTGCCGAGCACGGCGAAGACAGTGCCCGAGTAATTGCTGCGGGCGCCCATGTAGAGCTTCAGTTGTTTTGCGCCCTCCGGCCCGTGACCACTGGCGAACATGTAGTCGCCATTGGCGACGACGAACTGCGGCCGCGGGTTCAGCGACTCGATGCCCTTGTAGATCTTCGTGATCTTGCTGGTCGGGTAGCTGGCGGTGGCGTTGTTGCTCTTGGGACGCGTGTCGCCCACGACCGCGAAATACAAGCCGGACACCTTTCCACCGTTGGGCCCGACGCTGCCCTGATCCGGCCCGCCATCTGCCCCGCCGTCGGGTTCGTCCGGACCCCCGTCGTCGCCGCCATCCGGCTCTGGTGCAACACAGATCCCTTGAATGACATCGCAGCTCGTTCCAGCGGGACACTCGCCGCATCCGCTCGACCCACAGGTGCCGTCGGCCGGGACGCACGCCGAGACGCCGGCCCCATCCTCGGTGATCGCGTCGACGCACGTCTCACCCGCCCCGCACGCGCCGCCTTCACACGAGCGCCCGCAGAAGTCGCTCCCGGCATACTGCACGCACGCGGCGCCAGGGCCGCAGTCCGACGTCTGTGTGCAGGGAGTGCACGTGACCCCCGCGCCGCCATCCATTCCGGCGCCACCTCCACTACCGGTCGTGCCACCGGTGCCCGTTCCGGCGTCGGAGCCCGCATGCCCGGCGCTGCCGTCGTCGCTCGCTGCTTCCCCGCAGCTCGCCAGCGTCAAACCGATACCCAAGCTGAGCGCCGCAAACCTCGCCATGGCGCGAGGAGAAGAGCAAGAGCCGAGCCACCACGCGCGAGCGCATGAATGTGGTTATTCTCCGCGTTCTGCCCCTCCGCCGACTCCCTTCCGCCGACTTGTGGTTGGCGTGGCGCCAACCGCAGGTTAGCGGGCGCGCTCACTCGGACCGCTCAGCGAGTGTGACGTCCGCGGTGACTCCACTTGGTTGTGCAGCGAAATTCTCCGGCGTAGAGTCCGCTCGTGCTCAACAGCGTCCGGGGGACCGCGAGTGTCGGTTCCATGTTTCTCTTTCTGCTCCTGCTCTGTTGCAAGCGGAGTGAGCCAACCCTCGAAACCAGCCCCCCGGCTCCGCCCCCCGCACCAGCCCAGCCAACGGGTGACTCGTGCGGCGCGCAGGGCACGTGGCGCTTTTCGTGTCCGAGCGTGAAGGCCGACACCTCGTGCAACATCCGCAGCATCGGTGCCATCAGCCAGAGCTTCACGATCCCGCAAGAGTACGCGGAAGCGGGCGGAACCTGGACTGTGGGCGAAAACAAATACACCCTCGACCGGACGACCTGCGAGCTCTCCGGCTACACGTCGGGCATGCCCTGTCGCGACCTGCACTTCGAGGCCAACCTCCGCACCAAGAGCGGGCGCAACGTCTACGGCTGCTGGGACGGCGCGAAGAAGTGCCAGGCCACATGGAGCAGCCCTCCCGGGCACTGCTCCGTTACGAAGGAATGAACCGCGATGCAGCCGTGGCGGCGGGCCTCACCAGGGCTTCGCCGGCCGGCACAATCCGCCGTCGCACTTCATCGTGCCGGTCGGCGCGCAGTCCGAGTCTCCGGTGCAATTCGCATGACAGACCTTCGCGGTGGCGGACGCGCCATCGGCACAGGTGAGCCCCGCATCGCATTCCGGCTCACTGCCGTTCGGTTCGCACATGCCACCTCCAATGCGGCACGGCATGTAGGCCTTGCCGCAGGCCGACAGCGCCATGGCCTGCCAGCCGAGAGCACCGTGATTGGCGTAGCGACACAGCTCGCCTTCGGCGGTCGTCCCGAGTGGAAGGGTCGCCGTGTCTTGATCCGGGGTCTGCTCTCCGGGGCACGGGTCGGTCACGATGCTGAGCGGCAGGTCCGCGGCGCCCTTGGCGCGCACGTCGAAGGACCAGTCGTACATGCAGCTGCCGCAGGCCGCGAGCAGACAACCTGGGTTGACCAAGCGGAGCTCCAGCCCTGCGTCGACCGCTTTGGCTTCGCCTTTCCATTGCGCCCCGCAGCCGCCCTCGAAGTTCAGGAGCTCGATCTTCACGGTGTCCGCGTCGACGGTCGTCCAGCGCACGCACTGCAGCCCCGCGTAGGTGTCCTCGGCGGTCAGCGCTCCGGCGTTCTCCTTCTTGCATGTGCTGCCCTTGAACGCGACGAGGCTTCCGTCGCCAGAAGCGGAGGCAGCGTCGTCGGACCCACAGGCGGAGACCGCGACAAAGCTCAGAGACACAGCAAAGGCGGAGAGGGTTCCAAATCGTGACATCGGCTCACCTCCAATCTCGAAGGGTCTAACACCGGGGGCGAGTCGATTCTCGCGCAAGGGTTGCGCGGTCGTATCGCGTCTCCCCGAGCGTGAAGGCCGACACCGCGTGCAACCTTGTCGACGAAGGTGGGCGGTCACAGCTTGGCGAGCCGCTCGACCAGCGACTGCGCAGAGGGACGCTCCGCTGGATCCGCAGCCATCAAGTCCGAGATCAACGCCGCCAGCGGCGGCTGCAGCCATGCCCAGAGCTGGGGGCGAAGCGGAAGTCCCGCGCGTGCTGCCAGCAGTGGTGGTTGGCTGAACGGTAATGTCCGGTGAGCATCTCGCGCGCAAGGATGCCGAGAGCGAACAGGTCGGTCGCAAACCCAACCTCACCGTTCGCCATCTCGGAGGCCATGTAGAGCGGAGTCCCGATCAGCGCGCCGCCCGGGGTCAGCGTGTGCTGAGCTTGAGCGTGCGCGTCTCGCTGTCGGGGTCATCAACTTCGGCAGCGCAGCCCACGGAGACGCAGAACGCTCCCAGCAGGAACCAAGAGGGACGGGACGAGCGGTGGAGGGGATCTCGAGGCGAAATGCTTCGGCGTGAGCGAGCTGGCATGGCGTCAGGTTGGAGAACTTCCGGACCCGGTTCGCGACCTTTGAGCCCCAGCTTGCTCTGCGTCCAGGACCGGCAGCGCGCGCCCCGTCATCCGTCGAAGGTACTCGATATGGGACGCAACGGCCCCGAAAATCCTGATAGGTTCGGGCCAGAGGTGCCTGATGAAAGGTAGCAGGAAGGTCTTCGTGCTGGCGTTCGCTTCACTCGGTGCGCTTCTCTCCGCTTCGTGTGGGAGCGATGATAGCGGCAGCGGTGGTGGCGGCAGTTGTGGCTCGGTGTGCGCCTGCGTCGTGGCCGAAGGTGGCGACAACGACACCTGTCAGCAGGAATGCGCGGCGTCGATCAGCGCCGGCGGCAACGTGAAGCAGAGCTGCGAGCTCAAGCTCGACGGCTACGGCCTCCCGCAGTGCAAGTCGAAGTGCGCCGGCTTCCCCACCGGGGGCTGAGCCTCACTCGGTCAGCGCAGACCGATTCCTTCCCTCAAGAACATGAACGACGCCGAAGGCGCCGATCCTCGATCCTCGAATAGCTTGTCATGCTAAGTATCTGGGAGACGAGTTCCCCCCATTGCCTCGCACACTCCCCGCTTCCGTGAGCGAATTCATTCTGACGCCGTCAGTGACACTTCTCGTTCTCAGAAGTTCACAGAAGACAGTCGACGATCTTGACGTTGTGCGCGGCGTTGGTGACTGCGCCCGGCTGGACGAGCGGGAGCGACGACGATAGCCTTGCCGTGTGAGTTCTCTGAACCAAGCCAAGCCAAGTCGCCGTGCGGGGCGCGCCGCGTTCTGGTCGCTCTTGGCCGCAGGAGTCGCTGGCACGATCGGCGGCTGCGGGGCGGAACCGACAGTCGACGAGGGAAGCGGGGAGTCGCTGGGAGCGCATGCGAGCCCGCTCACGATCCCAGGTCCGTGGAATCCGCCGGCGAGCACGAAGACGATTGCAGCGACCCAATACGTGTCCGTCGTCGGTCCCCCCAACATCGCGCCGCTGGGTTCGTGCTCGTCGTCCAATCCCTTTGCTTGTTCGTGCAAGCACCCAGCCTGCACCCCTGCTTACCCGGGGACGAAAGCGCTCGACCAGTACTTGCGCACGAAGTATCCGGGGACCGGCTACGGCGGCCTGTTTTGTTGTCGGCAAAATAGCGCCAAGACCAGCGTTCCCCAGCTTTCCGTGCACGCCATTGGTCGGGCCATCGACCTGATGGTCTCGCAGGAGGGCGGCGACGCGAACAACGGCATCGGTGATGCCGTGGCGAATTGGCTGGTGGAGCACGCCGAGTTCATCGGTATCCAACGCGTGATTTGGGACAAGGCGTTTTGGAATGGCGAGAAGGGGTTTGGACTACTCAGTAGCGCCTCTGCCCCGCACACGGACCACCTGCACATCGAACTCAGCGTCGACGGCGCAGCCATGAAAACTCCGTTCTTCACGTCCGGCGCATACACCGGCGTGTGTGAAGCGCACTGTGAAGGTACCAACGTCATCAACTCGGACTGCACCTCGGGCGACTGCGCGGCATACGGCGCCGACTGTTTGCCGGGAGCCCCGCCGAAGTGCGGACAGCCCCCACCCCCCGAGCCGCCCGAAGCCGAGGCGGTCCCCGATGCTCCGGCGATCGCAGTGACGGTCGAGGGGTCGCCCGCACGTCTGTCGTTCGTGACACCGAAGCGCCTATTCGACACTCGTCAGGACGCGCTCAGTGCCGACCTGACTCGCGGCGATGGAACCTCGACGGGACCGCTGCAAGCGAAGTCGACGAGCAGCTACCAAAGCAGCAACTTGCCCGCGGGGACGAGCGCGCTGTGGCTCAACTTGACTGGCATTTCCACGGGACAGCCCGGCTTCTTCAGCGTCTTTCCTAGCGGCGCTCCGCCAGAGATCTCCAACCTGAATCTCGACGCGGGCGGTGTGCGAGGCAACGCGGTCCCGGCGGTGCTCGGCAGCAGCGGCGAGGTACTGTTCTACGCATTGTCGGAAGCGGAGGCGATCGCCGACCTGAGCGGCGTATTCACACCGACTGGCGCGGGTCTGACGGTGACGCCGCCCGTGCGCGTGCTGGATACGCGCTCCACGGCTGCTCCTCTGATCGCCGACACCGTCCAAGAGATCGACGTAGGCGCGCCAGCCGGCGCGACGGGCGTGGTCGCGACACTGACGGTAATTGCTGGCGACGCCCCGGGCTTCGTCCAAGCATTCCCGTGCGGCCAAGCGCCAACCGAGACCAGCAACATCAACTATGCGGCCGGCGACGTCGTCGCCAACAGCGTCCTGTCGAAATTGGGGGATTCGGGACTGCTCTGCGTCCGGTCCATCAAAGGGGTGGACTTGGTCGTTGACGTAACCGGCTACCTGTCACCGGACGGTCCGCTGTCCTATCAGGCATTGCAGCCGAGACGACTACTCGACACTCGCAGCGATACGACGCCCTTCAAGGGCCGCCTGGGTAACGGCCAGGTGATCGAGCTCCCGATCCAGAGTCTAGCGGGCATGCCGGCAGGTGTGTGGGCGGTGGTAGCCAACATCACCGCCGTGGGTGCAACGGATGCTGGCTTCGTGACGGCCTACGCTTGTGGCGGCGACGTGCCGTCCACATCCTCCCTCAACTTCCCGGGGGGTGGAGCAGTTGGCGCGCTCAGCGTCGCTGCGCTTGGCCCCGACGGCCGGCTTTGCGTGTACGCGCACTCCCGAACCCATCTTCTGATCGACTTGCTCGGAGTCTGGGTCCACGACGACTCGCTGGCCCCGCCGCCGCCCTCGGGCACTCCCAGCGAAGGCGAGCCCGACCCGGTCCCTCCCACGAAAAGCGCCAAGGGCGGCACCGACAGCGATGCCGGCTGCAGCATCAGCCGGCTCGAGACGGACAGCGCGCCGGCGGGGCTCGTGCTGCTGCTCGGAGCGCTGGGACTGTGGTGGAGACGGAGACCGGTTGCCGAGGCGGTGCGCACCTCCATACGAGCCCGTGCCCCGGGCAGAACGAGCTGATGCCGAGGCCGAGCGGGCGCCCCTCAGGAACATGAACGACGCCGAAGGCACCGATCCCCGAGCCACGAGAAGCTTGTCATGCTAAGTATCCGGGAGACGAGGTCCCCCCCAATGCCGCGCACCCTCCCCGCTTCCCGTGCCGTGAACGACGGCTTCGCTCTGTGGGAGCTCGGCCATGCGTTGGCAGCGCCTCCTCGACCGGGCCCTGGCCCCGGTCGGCTTGACGCACACGCAGTATTTGGTGCTGCTGAGCGCCGCCGCCGCCCAAGCCGACTACGACGACGCGGTCCCGCAACGCGCGATCGCCGAGCGCGCGGCATTGGACGAGGCGACCACCTCCAGGTTGGTCGCGTCTCTGTGTGAGCGTGGGCTGCTCGACCGCGGACCCACCGTCGGCGACCGCCGGGCTTGGCGGGTGATCATTACTCGGCTGGGCACCCGCCTGCTCGGACGCGCTCGACCGCTGGCGGACGCCAGCGCGCGGCGATTCCTCTCTGGACCCTGAAGCGCCAGCAGCGCCTCCACTCCCGTCACCCCTTGATCACCCCCAGCGGCACCAGCTTCGCCACCTTCCGCGACACGCCCGCGCCTTCTCGTGTTGCCCCCGCCTCGCCTCGCTGCGCTCGTCGGTCCCCCCCTTACGCGGCAGCGCGCGCCGGTTGAAGTCGTTGCAAGACCATGGCGACGTGCTGATGGCGCGCGCGGCGCGCGTGGGGGGGACGGGTCGTTCCGTGACTGGATCACATTCCTTCGATGACGGTGTCGTGAGCTTCCGTGTTGCGGGCGCTCTGGCCATTCTGCGAAGGCGAGTCGCAGCCCTGCACGACATGGGCAAGTTCAATCATGGTTTCCAGCGGAAGCCTGCACAGCCGTAGCGGCGTTGGACGCGTTCATTGGACGTCGCGTGCTGGCGTACGCCGAGTCACGGTTCGGCGACGGCGTCGGCACAGCAACGGATGCCCATGCCTCGACCGACATCGCGCATCCCACTGGAGCCTATGAACTCGTTGCAAGGCTTGTCGGCCGACGCCGACATCGTTCCCGAGACCACGCAGCTCTGCTGGTTCATCCAGCAGAGGTTTTCCGGTGCGTCGCGAACCGCCGCGGATCCTCCTCCATGTAGTCGTTGTCAAGCAACCACTCCATGGCGTCCGCGAGCCCGACGAACTCGCGAGGTGCACCGTGGGACAGGTAGACGTGAGCGGAGCCATCGGGAAACGTCAGTAGCTTCGCGACGTCACGAGTAGGAAGCGCCCCACGCAGCAGCCATGTCTCCTCATGCGCGACCGGCAATCGCCCGAGCGCGAGCAGCGCAACGCAGCCAGCGAGCCCGACTATCGCAGCCAGCAGCAAGAACGTAGCTTGCTGTGCATCGTCGGACATTGGCCACACTCGGTCCCACCCGAGCCAGACCCGGGCGAACAGCACGACGAACGCGCAGCCGGCTGAGCCCGCCGCCAGCGAGAGCCCCCGCTGGCCCCGCCAATGCCAGCTCAGCGTACTCGTCGCGAACGCGCCGACTGCCAGAGCCGACGCAAACCAGAGGTGAATGATCAGAACCTCGATGGGGCGAGGCCAAAACAGCGCACACAGGATAGCGAAGTCGGCGGCGGATAGGACGAGGAGCGCAGCCCGCAGGAACGCCCAGAGCCCACGCAACGAGCGCAACGCGATCCAGACCGCTGCGAACATGAGGAGCGCTGCGAGATGGGGTAAGGTCAGGTTAACGAGCCGCGTGGCGGGTCCCGACTCCAGCGCGGAGGCCGAGAGCCAGGCGGCGTTCGCCAAGAGCGAAGCGCCCGCCGCGCGGGCCCCGAGCGCCAAGTCGGTGCGGCGACGGAGTCGAGACACGTCCGCCGCTCTCGCCGGGCCGAACTCACGGTATGGGTCCCCTGCCACGCCCACAGTATACGCGCTCCGGCTGTCCTGCGATTGCCCCTCAGAGCGCGATCCCTGGTTGCCCACGGTGCGGTCGTCTGCCCGCCTGGCGTGGCCAGCCCTGCACGCTTCGTGCTGATTGCCGCTCGTGCGCGGATTGCTGCTCGTGCGACGCGCACGTCGTGCTCCGTCACCGGGCTGAACGCGCTGATGTCGAGGCCGAGCGGGCGCCCCTCAGGAGCATGAACCACGCAGAAGGCGCCGATCCTCCATCCACGAATAGCTTGTCATGCTAAGCATCTGGGAGACGAGTTCCCCCCCCAATGCCGCGCACCCTCCCCGCTTCCCGCGCCGTGAACGACGGCTTCGCTCTGTGGAGCTCGGCCATGCGTTGGCAGCGCCTCCTCGACCGGGCCCTGGCCCCGGTCGGCTTGACGCACACGCAGTATTTGGTGCTGCTGAGCGCCGCCGCCGCCCAAGCCGACTACGACGACGCGGTCCCGCAACGCGCGATTGCCGAGCGCGCGGCATTGGACGAGGCGACCACCTCCAGGTTGGTCGCGTCCCTGTGTGAGCGTGGGCTGCTCGACCGCGGACCCACCGTCGGCGACCGCCGGGCTTGGCGGGTCATCATTACTCGGCTGGGCACCCGCCTGCTCGGACGCGCTCGACCGCTGGCGGACGCCAGCGCGCGGCGATTCCTCTCTGGACCCTGAAGCGCCAGCAGCGCCTCCACTCCCGTCACCCCTTGATCACCCCCAGCGGCACCAGCTTCGCCACCTTCCGCGAAACGCCCGCGCCCTCGATCACGTCGACCACATCCCTCACGTCCTTGTACGCATCGCTCATCTCTTCGCCGAGGGTGCGGTAGCCCTTGGCCATGACCTCGATGCCCTGGGCGCGTAGCTCCTCTTCGATGCGGCGGCCGCGGGCTTTTTTCAGGGCCGCGGTGCGGGAGAGCAGGCGGCCGGCGCCGTGGCAGCTGGAGCCGAAGGTCTCGGTCATCGCTGACGTGTTGCCCGCCATCACGAACGAATAACGACCCATGTCGCCAGGGATCAGCACCGCTTGCCCAAGCGCGCGCTGCGCCTCGGGCACGCGAGGGTCGCCAGGGCCGAAGGCGCGCGTTGCTCCCTTGCGATGCACCAGCACCCGCCGCGACTCGCCGTCGACCAGGTGGTCCTCGAACTTTGCGATGTTGTGACAGACGTCGTAGAGCAGCCGCGCTCCGACGTCGTCTACGGGCACACCGAGAGCGCGCGCCACCGCGTCGACGGCGAGGCCTGTCATCACCTGGCGGTTGGCCCAGGCGAAGTTGGCCGCGGCCTGCATGGCTCCGAGATACTTTTTCCCGATGTCGGAATCGATGGGCGCGCAGGCCAGCTGCCGATCGGGCAGAGCAGCGTAGTCGGGGCCGAACTTCGTGTAACAACGCGAGAGCCCGTGCAGCGTCTCGTCACACACTTGGTGGCCGAGCCCGCGCGAGCCGGAGTGCACCATCAACGTCAATTCACCCTCGCGCAGCCCGAACGCTGCGGCCGCCTCGGTGTCGTAGAGCTCCGCGACGTGCTGCACCTCGAGGAAATGATTCCCGCTGCCGAGCGTCCCCAGCTGATCCGCACCCCGCTCCCGCGCGCGTTCGCTGACGGCGTCGGGAGCTGCGCCGGCGAGGAAACCCCCTTCTTCACACTGCTCGGCGTCGTCCGCCCCCGCGCGATATCCCCGCGCGATGGCCCAGGCGGCGCCCTCGGTCATCACCTTCTCGAGCTCTCGCTTCGACAGCTTTTCGATGGCGTGGTTCGCTCCGATGCCGGTGGGGATGGCCGCGAAGAGCTGTTTGACGATCTCCGGCATGCGCGACCGCACGTCATCGACGTGCAGCCGCGTCGTGATCACACGGCAGCCGCAGTTGATGTCGTAGCCGACGCCACCCGGACTCACCGCGCCGCTCCCGGCATCGACCGCGGCGACGCCCCCGATCGGGAAGCCGTAACCCCAGTGGATGTCGGGCATGGCCAGGCTGTGTCCGACGATGCCGGGCAGGTGCGCGACGTTGGCCACCTGCTCCAGCGCCTTGTCAGCCCGCACCCGCTCGAGCTGGCTTCCCGCCAGGTAGACACGCCCTGACACCTTCATGCCGCCGCGGCGCGGGATCTCCCACAAGAACGGGTTCAGCTGGCGAAGCTCGATGTTCATGCACGCTCCTCTCACACGTCGAAGACCACCGATGCCACGTAGCCACTGTCATGCGGCTCGAAGCGCGCAGCGTGAAGGGTGACCGCCTTCAGGCAGAGCCCTTCGCCGTGCAACTCCGGGTCGTAGGTTCCAGTCGTGACGAGAACCTCCGCGCCCGTGTCGGCACTCAGTTGCAGAACCTCGCAGCTCTCCGGCACGCTTGCCTCAGTGTCGAAGGCGTAGAGCAGCTCCCGCAGCACGTCGATGGCGCTGTCCACCAGGTTGTTGCACTGCACCCGAACGGTGCGCGAGGACGTGGCCTGGACCTGCGCGCCACCCGTGACGAGATCGGCGAACGCCAGGATCAGCCGCGCCAACGTCTCCTCCTTGGAGCTGCCATACACGACGACGCCCGCGTCGCCCGTGTGATCGAGCTCCTCGTAAGGTTGCGGGCGTTGGTAGTGTTCGGGCATCGAGAGCCGGCGCAAATCATACGCGCACCTGCTCCGGAGGTCGCTTCCACTTGGCGCGGCCGTCCCTCCCTGATAACCGTCGGCCGCCTTGGCGAAGAGCAACCTGGCCGTACGCTTCTTGACGGCGGTCGTGTTCGTGCCGTGCTTGCTGGCGCTGCTCTTCGTGGGGCCGACCTGGGGTTTTTACGCGTTGGTGGCGTTTGCCAGCGCGGTCGGTGCGAGCGAGCTGTTTGCCATGACCCACCCCGGCGACCGCATCGCTCAGGGTATCGGAGTGGTCCTGACGCTGGCGGTGAGCGCTGCGGTCTACTTCGCCACCACGGACTCGCGCATCCTCTTGGCCGTGTTCCTCATCGTGCCCGTCGTGGGTGTGCTCTTGCCGCTGTGGCGCCTGGGTGAGATCGAGAGCGCGGGCCTGCGCATCATGGCCAACGTGGCGGCGCCGCTCTACATCGGCGGCCTGTTCGCGACGATCGGACTCCTGCGCCGCGATCTCGGCGCCGAAGGACCGCGCTGGGTCATCCTGACGTTGACGTTTGCCTGGCTCGCGGACACAGGTGGCTACTTCGCTGGCCGTTTCTTGGGCAAGACCAAGCTGTATGAACGCGTGAGCCCAAAGAAGACGCGCGAAGGATTTTATGGAGCGCTCGGCGGGGCAGCGCTCGGCGCGGTGATCGCGAGCCTCTGGTACCTGCCATCGATCCCGCTCCAGCACTCGATCCCGCTCGCGATCGTCGCCGGGGGTCTGGGTCAGATGGGCGACCTCGTCGAATCACTCTTGAAGCGCTCCACTGGCATCAAGGACAGCGGGTGGATCGTGCCTGGGCACGGCGGCCTGCTCGACCGCGTGGACGCGCTGCTCATCGTCAGCCCGATCGTGTACCTGTACAGCGTCTTCCGCGGCTGACTCGGCGTGACCCGCGATGCTTCGACAGTGCGAGCGCGCATTGCTTGCGTACTCGTTCGACGCCAGTGCACGGGCATCGAGGCTGACGCGCCGCGTTGTCAAAAAAGGGGCTGACCGCGGAAACGGAGCGTGAGCAAATTGCCCCGCATCCGCGCGCTGCCGTTGTCTCCAACTCACGACTCGGGCGGATCGCAAACAGGAGCCTTCACACCATGAGCGCCACCCCCTCGCCTCCGGTCATCTCTGAAAGCGCCGTTTCAGCTCGCGTCTTGGAAGACGACTACCGCTCGTCTCCGACCAACCTGCCGCCGGGCCAGCGGTACGAGTTCTTTCAGGTCGTCCAGGCGTACCTGGAGAAGGCCGCGAAGCTCATCAATCTGCCGGACTACATCCATCAGATCGTGAGTCAGCCCAAGAACGAGATCATCTGCCACTTCCCGGTGAAGATGGACAACGGGCAGGTCCGCCTCTTCAAGGGCTACCGCATCCAGCACTCGAACATCCTGGGGCCGTACAAGGGGGGCATGCGCTTCCACGAGAGCGCGAGCCTCGACGACTTCAAGGCACTCGCAGCCATCATGACGTGGAAATGTTCGCTCATGGGTCTGCCGTTCGGCGGCGGTAAGGGCGGCATCAAGTTCAACCCGCGAACCGTCAGCCGGAGCGAGCTGCAGCGCATCACCCGGCGATTCTTTCACGCGCTCGGCGGCAACATTGGCCCTGACTACGACATTCCGGCGCCGGACATGGGCACCAACGCTCAGAGCATGGCGTGGGCGATGGACACGTACATGAACACGGTGGGCATGGTGCAAAAACAAGCCGTGCTCGGCGTGGTGACCGGCAAACCAATCGCCAGCGGCGGCACCGTGGGGCGCGAAAAAGCGACGGGCCAGGGTGTCGTCTTTGCGATCGTCGACTGGGCGCGCCGAAACCAGTTCGATCTCGAGGGGAAGAAGCTGATTGTTCAGGGCTTCGGCAACGTCGGCTCTCACACAGCCGTGCTCCTGAGCCACATGGGTGTGTCGCTGTCGGCGGTCGGGGACCACACCGGGTACCTCTACAACCCGGAAGGATTCAACGCGCACCGACTGCAGAAATACGTCGAGGACAAGGGCAGCATCGCGGGCTACCCCAACGGTAAGCCAATCACCCGCGAGGAGTTCTTCGGCGTTCAGGCAGACATCTTCGTGCCGGCGGCGCTCGAGAACCAGATCGGCCCTGCCGAGGCCGAGGCGTTGAACGTCAAGCTAGTCGCCGAAGGAGCCAACGGGCCCTGCAATCCGGAGGGAGAGGCTGTGCTCTTGAAGAAGGGCATCTGCATCTTGCCCGACGTGCTGGCCAACGCCGGCGGCGTGACCGTCAGTTATTACGAGTGGGTGCAGAATCGCCGCAGCGAGTCGTGGGACCTGCCCGAGGTCGACCGTCGCTTGAGGGAGGCGATGGAGCAGGCCTACAGCCGCATGGTCCACGCCGCTCGGCAGTACCAGACCGACTACCGCACCGCCTGTTACTGTGTCGCGCTCGAGCGTCTGAAACAAGTGTACGAAGAGCGCGAGATTTTCCCCTGAGAAAATTCTCCGGTAGCTCGAGCGCCCTGGCTTCGGGTCGGGCAAGCCACGCCCGACCAGGCAAGAGCGAGGCCCCGCGCGCTTCGTCCCTTCCTACTCCCAAGACGAAAAGAGCCATGAAATGCGGGCTCTCGGCTGTCCCAGTCACACTCTCCCGACGAAGCCCGACTTCCGCTCATGCGCCGACTTTCGCTCCTCTTCTGCCTCGCCTTCGCCGCCTGCGCTGAACACGGCGCCTCGCCCATCGAGCGCCCGCCCCCTCGCAAATCTGCTCGAGCCGTTCCTCCCGCCAGCGCGCCGCTTGCCCCGTCGGCACCCATTGCGGCGTCGAGCGCCGCACCGGCCGCGCCGTCGCCCGCACCTCAGCCCTACGACCTCGTCGCCGACGTTGCGACCCGACGAGCCGTTGCCGGCGAGGAGCTGGGCAAGGGCACCGATACCCGCGTGATCGAACGGGTCTTCGTCGTTGCGTCACCGCGGGGCGGTGCGCTCGCCGGCGCCGAAGACGTCACGCGTCGGGCCCTGGCTGCTTACTTCAACGGCCGGTTCGAGAAACGCCCGGAGCGCGCCATCAGCGTCTACCTGTTTCCCGACGCGGGTCGCTACCACGCGTTCTGCAAACTGCGCTGGCAAGCGAAGTGTGATTCACCCTACGGCTTCTACCTGTCGAGTGAGCGCAAGATCATCATGAACGTCGGCCCTGGGCTCGGCACCCTGACCCACGAGCTCGTCCACCCGCTCGTCGAGGCCGACTTCCCCAACGCACCGGACTGGATCAACGAGGGCATCGCGTCGTTATTCGAGCAGTTCTACCTGCCGAAGCCTGGAGAGATCCACGGCGGCAAGAACTGGCGCCACCCCCGCCTGATGGCCGCGCTCGGCTCGCCGAAAGAGAAGAGCTACGCCACGCTGCCGGCGTTGTTTGCCATGGACGACGCCGAGTTCCGCGGAGCTCGCGAGGATCTGAACTACGCCTCCGCTCGTTACCTCTGCCAGTGGCTCGACGAGCGCGGGCTGCTCTGGCAGTTCTATTCGCGTTTTCGCGACGATTATTCGCAGGATCCCAGCGGGCAGCGCGCCTTCGAGTCCGTCGTTGGCAAGACGCCTACCGAAGCAAATGCCGAGTGGACTCGCTGGGTGCGCCGGCTCTGAGTCACTGGAAGAGGAGCTGCCGCACAGCGCCGCATGGTCGGCCCTCCGCGAGCTGCTATTCTCGACCCAATGCTGCCCGCTCCGCCGCCGGATTTCCGTTTGGTCGGCGTCGAGCCGGGACCGAGCTTGAAGAGTGCGCGCAAGGTCAAGCTCGTCGCGGCTGCGGTCGCGTTTTTCGTCGGACTGCTCGCCGCGTTTCACCTCGATTGGGTCACGGTTGGGCTCGCCCTCGCGCTCTCGCTCGGCGCGGTCGTGATCGTACAACGCTCACTTGGGCCCGTGCTTGGCCGAGAGCGCCTGAGCGAAGCTCGCATGTCCATCGTGCCCTGGGGCGTGCTGGTGCACGACGAGCCCGAGCCCCGCGTGTTGCACTGGGGTGCGGTTCGACAGGTCAGTGTCGCGTGTGTTCACGAGATGGATCACGCCACGCCGTCGACGCGCTGGAGCGTGGTGAAGATCCGCACCGAGCGCGAGACCCTTGGAGGAAGAGCACCGGGTGACGTCGCCCTCGAGCGCCTCGAGGCACACGTGGACCGTTACGCGGCAGAGGCGGCGCGACCCCTGTCCCTCGATTTGGACGGCTCGACGGACGTCGAGCTCGTGTTCGAGCCGGTGGTCGAGCGGCTGCTCGGCGAGGCTCGCAGGCTGCTGCGCTCCGGTGTGCTCGACGAGCGCCTCGCCCTCTCGCCGCGCAGCTACCGCCATCCCGGCTCGGTGCCGCTGCCGGAGACCCGGGGTGTGCTGACCGAAGTGCTCAGAGGGGGGCTGGCCCATCGAGCCGATCCGCGAGCCCTGGCCGCGCTGCTCGCCGCCGAGCTCGGGGAGAGTGAGCTGCTCGAGGAGCTCCTCTCGCTGACCACCTCCCCGCATCCGCTGGTTGCCGCGATCGCGCGTGCTTCGGCGTTTTGGCTCGGCGGTGACGTGAAGCGCGTGGGCGCCTTGGACGAGCTCTCGGATTTCGTCCCGGCCGCTGACATCGGGCTGCTCAGGGCGTGGCTGCAGGAAAAGGCCGCGTGAGCCGCCTCCTCCCGAGTTGACATCCGTCAATTCGCTCGACGATGCTCGGGATTCGCTCCCATGAGATGTCGTCGCGCGAGCCTGGGTCTTCTCTTCGCGCTGTCGATCCCGCTCACGGCGGAGGACGCACGCGCGTACGAGGCCGAGGTCGACGCCACGACCGATGCGCAGTTCTACACACTCCGCTCACCCTGGGGTGATCCGGTCGTGCGTCGCCGGCGTTACACCCAGACCGTCGCGCTTCACGTCTACGATCTTCAGGGCGACTACGTGCCGTTTGGTCCGCAGCTGACCTTCAAGGCGCGCATGCGCCTCGACTCGGACTTCGGCAAGGAGGGCTACGAACGCAATCCGAACCAACCCGGTACGTTCGTTCCTGGCCTCGAGCAGTCACCGGTCGACGTCATGTACGCCTACCTCGAGGGGCGGAACTACCTCGGCGGGTTGGTGGGATTCCGCGCCGGGCGCCAGTACGTCACCGACTCCCTTGGCTGGTGGTCCTTCGACGGTGGCCTGGTGCGCCTGACGACGCCAGTCTTTTTCCAGGTGGAGGCCTACGGTGGTTTCGAGCAGCGCGGTGGACTGCCGATCATGCTCGGGACCGAGCGCTACAGCTCGGGTGGTGTGTATCGCGGGGATCGCGGCGCGGGCGGCGAGCTCGAGCTCAACCAGTACCCGTACTTCCTCGAGGAGTCGAAGCTGGCCCCGGCCTACGGTTTTGCCATCGAGAGCAGCGGTGTGCAGTTCCTGCACAGCCGACTCTCGTACCGCAAGGTGATCAACCGCGACCGCGTCTACACCTCGATGTTCCCGGATGCGGCGCCTGGATTTTACCGGGTCGCCGGCGACCGTGTGTCCAGCGAACGGCTCGGCTACTCGCTGCGGGCCAACGCCGCGGGGCTGGGCGCCGTGCGAGGCAGCGTCGTCTACGATTTCTACAACCAGGTCGTGAGTGATCGCGCGCTCGCCCTGGATTGGTACACCACCGAAGAGCTCACGCTCGGCGGCGACTACGACTACTACTACCCGACCTTCGACGGTGATTCGATCTTCAACTGGTTCACCCACAGCGGGATGACGACGTTGCTCGCGCGGACCGAGTGGCGACCCTCCCGCCGCTTCGACGTGGCGTTGAGCGGTGGGGTGAAGATCTTCGAGACCGAAGGCAACAGCGGCACCTACGGTGACGTCGAACAGGCGGATCAGGACCCCGATCGCAGCGAGACCGGTCGACTGAGCGACGGCGTGGGTAACGTTGCGACGCGCTACCGCTGGTCCGACGGAGGCGTTGGCCTGCGCGGGCTGGTCGAGGCAGGTGCGCGCGGCCACCGCTACGGCGGCGACGTGACCACCCAGAAGAGCTTCGCTCACGGATACTACGACACGCAGGCGATTGTATCCGTCTACGACTGGGAGGACGGCCTGCGTCCTCAGCGCTCGGCGACCAGCCTGACTTATGTGCTCGGCGGAGGGGTCACGCCGTTCACGGACACTCGCTTCGGGGTCGAGTGGGAGCACAGCATGAACCGACTGGTTGGGCAGCGCTTCCGAGTGCTCGCCACGCTGGACTTCACGGTGCTCAGATGAAGCCGCGTGTCCCGCCCTTCGTGCTGCTCCTGTTGGTGTGCCTGCTCGCGCTCGGCGTGGGGTTCGGCGTCGAACCGCGTCCCGCGCGCGCCGACGCCAAGGCCACGAGCGCGGGGGCAGCGCGGGCAAGCGCCACGATTCACGGGCTTGCGCCGCTGCCCGGCGACGCGCCGGTGCCGCTGGCGGATCGCCCGCCGGGCGCCTACGAAGGGGACGGCGGTCCGAGCCCGGTGATCTTCGGACTGCAGCAGCTGACGATCCGCTTCAACCACAAGAAACACGTCAAGGTCGTGGGGCTGAGCTGCACGACCTGCCACGACAAGGCGAAGACCAGCAAAGACGCGAAGGACTCGCTGCTCCCCAAACCGACCCGGTGTGATGCGTGCCACGGCAGTGATCACCGGGATCTGTCGGCGGTGAAGAGTGACGACGATGCGCTGATCAGCCAGTGCGGTTTCTGTCACATCGGGTACAAAAACGGGGACGGCAATCGTGTCGCGCGCTTGGTCCTGCCGCGGCCGAACTTGCGCATGAACCACGCAGTGCACGTGGGTAGAAATATCGCTTGCTCCCAGTGTCACGGCGCGGTCGAGAAGCTCGAGCTGGCAACGCGGGACCAGCTGCCGCGCATGCGCGGGTGTTTTTCCTGTCATCAGATGCCCGGTCCCGCGCGCGGTCAGGCGCGAGGTGAGTGTGTGAACTGCCACCTGACGGAGCGGGGAGGGGTGATGAAGAACAAGTTCGCCTCGGGCACACTCAAGCCGCCCGCCTGGCTACACGACGCGGGCCACGGCCCAGACTGGATCGAGCGCCACAAACAGGTGGCGGGCAACGACAGTCAATTCTGCAAGAGCTGCCACCAGGAGCGGTTCTGTACGGACTGTCACGACGGGCGCGTACGTCCTCGCAAGATCCATCCCAACGATTGGGTCAGCATGCACCCGGTCGCGGCCCGTCAGAACAACCCCAGCTGCACCAGCTGCCACCGCGAACAGACGTTCTGCCTCTCCTGCCACCAGCGGGCCGGCGTCGCGATGAGCGGGCCCTACGCGAACTTCTCCGGACGGGGGCGCTTTCACCCGCCCCCGAAGCTCTGGTCGGATCCCCCGCGCTCTTCCCAGCATCACGCCTGGGAGGCCCAGCGAAACCTGAACGCCTGCGTCAGCTGTCACACCGAGCGGGACTGCGCGACCTGCCACGCCACGCCGGGTCGCGGCGGACGGGGATTTGGGTCGTCGGACAAAGGGATTGGCGATGTTGGCCTGGGTGGCCAGGGCACCAACCCCCACCCCCGGAATTTCCGGGATCGCTGCGCCGGGGCGCTGCGGCGCAATGCTCGCCCCTGTCTGGTCTGCCACGATCCGGGCGACTCCCAGCTCTCGGAGTGCCGCTGATGTCTCGTAATCGACCGCAGTGCCCGCCGAAAAAGCGCGACCGCCCCTCAATCCGCTTGCCGGAACTCTCCGCTGGGGGGTATAGCGAGACACCGCTGGCGTCCGTGGCGCCGGCCTTTGCTCCGCAGGAGGCCCCGAGTGAAGGAGCTCGTCCGCTATCTCTTGGAAAACATGTACTTGGACTTTCAAGGAGATATCTCCGTCGAGAAAGTGCGGGAATTCCTGCGCGAGGACGACAGCCGCGAGGCGCGAGCCCTGCTCTCCAAGATCATCGAAGAGAAGGGGATCGACGACCTGTTGATCACCCTCGCCGATTGTCTGAAAGAGCACATTCGCACTGGCGTGAACGAGTCCTCGGTGCGCGAACAGCTGCAGATGTACTCCGACAGCTGACCGGTGTTTTTGCTCTTGGCGCCCTGAGCTTGCTCGGGGGTTGCGACCAGGGGACCCCGGACCTCGAGCCCTCTCAGGGGCCGCCTCTGCACGTCTTGGCGTCATACCCGGCGCCAGGCGAGGGCACCGATTGCGGGCTGAACAGCCCGGATGCCTGTGGCGTGCCCCGCAACCTCAGCATCGAGCTGCGCTTCGATCGATATCTGCTGCCCTGGAGCGGGATCCGGCAGTCGCTGCGGGTCTACAGCGGCAGCGAGGACGTCAGTGAGTTCTTGCAGCCCGAGTACGACGTGGTCGAGCGCGTGCTCAGCCTGCGGATCGAGTCCACGCCAAACGGCGACCCGCTGCTGCTGGAGCCGGGCGCGCGCTACACCGTCGAGCTCTTGGTCCCCAAGAGCGAGAACGATTTCGGACTGCGCGCGTTCGATCAGGCGCCGATCGAGGAAGGGGATGTGCCCCTCTCATTCGATTTTCGAACCCAGAAGCTGGACCCTCCTCCGCTGCCTGCCCCTCCAGGCGTGCTGACGTGCGGCCAGTTCATCACCGAGCTCGCCAACGGTCCCAAGTGCTCCACCGGGGGCTGCCACGCAGGGAACGACGCGCCGATGGGGCTGCGCTTCGACGGCGACAAGGAGTTCGTGGGCACGGCCGTCAATCACGTCGCGCACGAGACCGAGACGGGTGCCAAGGCGGGCGTACCTCTGACGCACCCGTCACGCATGGGAGTTCAGATGCCCATCGTCGAACCCAGCAACCCCGGCAACAGCTACATGATGTACAAGCTGCTGCGGAACCCCAACAACTTCAGCGGAGACGGCGGCGTAGGTTGCGCGACCACGCACACCGTAGCGTTGCCCGCAGGTGTTTGCCCGGAGCCATCCGCCGCCGAGTCCGAGCGGCTCGCGCGTTTCTTCGTCAAAGGCCTGCCGATGCCACACACCGACTCCACGGTGGCAGATCTCCGGAAGATCCAGGCCTTCATTCGTGGCGACCCGCGCGCCAAACCGCCCATCCCAGGTGCGTTCTGCCCGTCTGAGCCGCCCCCGTGAGGTGTACGCTCCCGCCGTGGCCGAGGAGCTGGCGAACGTCCCGAATCTGAAGCTGCTCACACCGTCCGCACGCGTGCCCAGACGGTTGCCGCGGCTCGCGCTCTACGTGTGGCTCGCGGCGGTCGTCGTGAGCATCCCGAACCCGGCCAGCCGCGGCGGCTTCTTCGACAGCTTGGATGGGATTTGCAAGCTGCTGGCCATCGTCGCCGCCTGCGGGCTCGCGGCCTGGGTCGAGGAGCGTCTGTTCACGCGCTTCGTCGGCCGCCCCGCGGTCCTGCGTGTTGGCATTTCGCTCGTGGCTCCTGCCCTGTTCTTGTTGGCGGCGCCGCTCTTGGGCATCGCGGCAGCCGGCAGCACATGGAGTACACGGTCATCGGTGACACGGTGAACCTGGCCGCGCGCCTCACCGGGCAAGCTCCGGCCGGTGAGGTCTGGGTCAATGCGCGGAACGCCGAGCTCTTGCCGGCAGACATTCCCAAGCAGGCCCTGGCGCCCTTCAGCGTGAAAGGGAAGACTCAGCCCGTGGTGGCGTATCGCGTGTGGCCGCCTCCGGGGACGAGCCTTCCGCCGCGGTCGGCGGAGTTGATTGCGCCGAGTACCTGAGGCGCGCGCACCCCAGCATCAGTGCGGGTTGAGGCGCCGGCGCCACAGGGCAAATGGCGGAAATCATGCCGAAACGGCGCACTTTTGCCTGGCATGTCGGTTGCTGTAGGGACCGGCACTCCCATGCAGACCCAAGCCGCTTCGACTTCCTTCCAAGGCCCCAAAAAACCCGCCCATCCGAGCGAGCTGTTCGAGGAGGCCGCCTTCGTTGCGCGCCTGCTCGCCGACGAGCCGCAGGCCTGGCGCGAGTTCAACAGCGTCTATGCCGGGGCATTGCACCGCGCCATCGGGCGCATCCTGTCGCGCTTCGGCGCGGTGACGGGATCCGACGACGTCCGCGAGGTGTACGCGAAGTTCTGCCTCGCCCTGATCGCCCGCGACCGCTCGAAGCTGCGCAGCTTCGATCCGACGCGCGGCGCACGCCTCGGTAGCTGGCTCACGCGCATGGCCATGCAGGCGACCTACGACCACCTGCGCAGGATCAAGCGCAGCCCCGTCGATTTCCGCACCGAGATCTTCGAGACGGCTTGTGAGCGGCCCGATCCCCAGGAGGAGCTCTGGGAGCGGCAACGCGCGGAGATCGTGGCGGAGGTCGTGAAGGGGCTGTCGGCGCGCGAGCGCGAGTTCTTCGCGCTCTACTTCGGGCAGGATCTCGCGCCCGAAGTCATTGCGGCTCGCATGGGCATCAGCGTGGCGACCGTGTACACCAAGAAGCACAAACTCGAGCGGCGCCTGGCCGAGCTGGTGGAGTCTCAGGCTTTTGCGGCCTGAGCCGAGCTCAGCGGCCGCGAGTGCTCACACTGCGCACGAATCCGCCAAGCTCTCAGGGGAGCGTCTTGAACTTCGCGACAGCCTGGGTCACGGCCGTCGTCACGACCTCTTTCAGCATGGCCTGGTCGGCGGCGTCGACGGTGTGGATGTAGGGCAGGTGGATGAAGCCCGACACACGGGGCTGGCCCGCTGCTTCGGTCATGATGCGATAGAAGGTGTTGTTGCAGACGAAGCGCCCCGGGTCGTCCGAGTAACCAACCTTGATCCCGCTCTGGGCTAGAAGCTCGTGGATCTTCGTCGTCGGCAGACCGGTGGTCAGCTCCGCGGCACCGCCCGTCACGATGGGCTCGCCACCCGGGATGTGCCCGCGGTTGTCGGGGAACCCGCCGGCGATCTCCGCTGAGTCCTTGTTGTTGTACGCCGTGCCCTCGAGATCGACCTGGCTGCGTCCCTGACCAAAGCCGATGACCACGTCCGGTTTGCAGCGTGTGATGGCGCTCGCGACGATGCCGGGTGCCGTATCGAACTCGACCGGCAAGGTCAGCGCCATCAGCGAGATCCCGGGCACGGCGCCCGGGTCGAAGCTCGACACCGCTTTCTGGGAGCTGTTGTCGTGGGTCGAGTCCGCGGGGAAAGGCTCGAACCCCGTGAGCAGCACGCGGGTCGTGTTCGGGGCGAAGGTGCAGGGCGGCTCTTCGGCGTACAGGCTGATGCGCGCCATGGCCTGCTGCCATGTGCCCTTCAGCAAGGAGAACCGGAGGCGGCTCGGCAGCGGACAGTCTTTGATCAGATCTTCGGCCGCGAAGCTGAATACACTGCGAAACTCGGTGTCTTCGCGGGTCGCCGCTCCGGAGCTGAGCAGCGCGTTCACCTCGGCGGTCTTGTCGCTGTCGTTGCAGAACGCCGCGAGCGTGAAACTCGGGGGAGGGTCCAGGGCTTCGACCTCGATCTTGGCGCCAGGCGAGAGCACAGTCGACGGTGTGACCAGCAGGTTCTTGGTGGCGCGGAACAACTCGACGTAGTCGACCCGCGCGCTAACCTTCCCTGCCCAGCTCACCTCCACGCGTACCGGGCCGTCTTCGCTGTGGGTGAAGCGCAGCGGCACGTTGACGTAGGTCAGCTCGCTCGAGAAGGCAGACCAGGGGATGGTCTTCTCTTCGAGCACAGTCCCGTCGGCGCGCTTCACCCGGATATCGAGCACGGGGGTCGCCGCGTCGCAGCTCGTGTCCTGACAGACGTCGTAGACGAGCGCGCGGACGTTGAGCGCAAAACGCCCGAGCCCGATGCCCTTGGAGGTCGCGTCGCAGACGCTGCCCGCGGCATGCTCGCTCGCCGAGAATCCCTGGCCTTCGGCCTCGAGTTTTCCTGTTGATGGAGCGCACTCGCTCTCCGCCTGCCAGACCTCGGCGTCGAGCGGGTGCCCGAACCCGTCGTACTTTCCGTCGAGGAAGTCCTTGAACAGCCCATCCGCCTGGGAGTCACGCGGCATGCGGGCGGCGGGCGCATTCGACTGACCTGAACTGGGGTCATTGCTGCTGCACCCTCCGAGACCGATGGCCAGCGCGGCCATGCAAAAGCCGCGGACCGAGACACGCCCGACGCTCATGAGACTTTCAGCTTCCGCCCAAACGCGGTCGCAAGTCACGCTTCAGTTGAGCTCACGGAGCCATCGGCCGGGCCCGCTTCGCTCCCGAGCCGCCGTCCAAAGTCTGGACGCACGCGCGCCCAGTGTCTGTTAAAAACCTACGTTTGCCTACATTTGGATACGATGTAGGAAAAAGGGGTTGACGGCCTCCGAGATAAAGACGAAAGAGTCCGCCATGAACTCAATCCGCCTGGTTTTCGCCGCTTTCTCCGCAGCACTCATGCTGGGCAGCGCCGGCTGTGCGGCCACCGCATCCTCCGAGGGCCCGGACCAGGGCCCCGCCATCCCGGCGGAGGTGCCCACCGATGCGGTGAGCCTGACCGTCGAGACGGGCGCCAGTCAGGCCGTCATGTCCGACATCACCCTGCAGGTGCTGTCCGGCCACGTGCGGCTGAGCGAGTCGGACTCGACGCTGCACCTGGACGAGCTCCAGATCGTGATCGACGACATTGTCCTGAACAAGGACGAAGCCACGCTCAAGGACACCGTCCTGCACGGCATGTCGGTGAAGCTGAAGAAGCCGATTGATGCACCGCTTCAGCAGTCCGAGTCCGGCACCCGCTTCACCAGCATCGACGTCGACCTGTTGGTCGACTGGAGCCTCAAGACCTCGGACGGCGCGATCGTTCCCTTGGCACAGCAGGAAGTGAACGGCGTCAAACTCAATCTCGGCATCTACACCGACGACGAAGGCCGTCTGGTCGCGGACATCAACGGTGGCAAAGAGGGCACGATCTGGGAGTGGGCCAGCCTGACGACGCTGGACAACCTGCAGTTCGACATCCACGCCGCGCTCTGAGCCCGGCGCTCCGGCTTCCGCCGTCAGTACTCACTCTGCGGCGCGCTCGGCGCCCGAGCTGGCTGCTCTGACTTTTTCGATGGCCCAGAAGACGGCCTCGGGTGTCGCGGGCGACGCCAGGTCCACCACCCCCGGTCGTTCGTTGCCGAACGCGCTCACCGCCTGGCGCAGCGCCTCGCGTGCGCTGATGGCCAGCATCAGCGGCGGCTCGCCGACGGCCTTGCTGCCGTACACCACGTCGGGCTCCGTCGCGCGCTCGAGCAGCTTCACCTCGAACACCGGCGGGCACTCGCCCAGGCCCGGTAGTTTGTAGGTCGAAGCGTTCGGCGTCGCGAGCCTTCCGTCCCCCGTCCACACCAGCTCTTCCAGGGTCAACCAGCCGAGTCCCTGGATGTAGCCGCCCTCGACCTGCCCGATGTCCAGCAGTGGCGAGAGTGAGTCACCCACGTCGTGAAGAATGTCGACCCGCTCGATGGAGTACATGCCAGTGAAACCGTCCACCAGCACCTCGGTCACGGCGGCGCCGTAAGCGAAGTAGTGGAAGGGTTTGCCGGTGCCCGTGGCCTTGTCGAAGTGGATCTCGGGCGTGCGGTAATAACCGCTGGAAAATAGCGGAACTCGGGCCAGATACGCCTGATGGGTCACGTGCTCGAAGCTGAGCGCGGGCTCCGGCGCGCCGCGGGCAAACACCCGGCCGTCTTCGAACTCGACGTCGTCCGCCGTCACGCCCAGCTCCTTTGCAGCGACCTCAGCCAGGCGTTCGCGCAGGGTCTCGCAAGCGGCCTTGATCGCTGCCCCGTTCAGATCCGCGCCGCTCGAAGCCGCGGTCGCGGACGTGTTCGGGACCTTGTCGGTCTGCGTCGGCATCATGCGAATGCTGCCCGGGCCAACGCCGAGCGTGTGCGCCGCAACCTGCAGCATCTTGGTGTGCAGCCCTTGCCCCATCTCGGTGCCGCCGTGGTTCACCTGCACGCTGCCGTCCGCGTAGATCAGCACCAGCGCCCCGCCCTGATTGAAGAACGCCGTCGTGAACGAGATACCGAACTTGACCGGTGTGATGGCCAGGCCGCGCTTGGAGTGGGGGTTCTCGCGGTTGTGCTCTCTGAGCTTCTGCCAGCGCTCGGAGAAAGCGCTCGACGCCAACAGCTCGCTCCAGATGCGGCCGATGCGCTCCGCGTCACGGACGACTTGCCCATAGGGTGTGCGGTCTCCCTCGCGATAGAAGTTGTTGGCGCGCACCTGGTGCGGCGGCACACCCAGAGTGCGGGCGATGCGGTCCATGATCTCCTCGATCATGACCATGCCCTGCGGACCGCCGAAGCCTCGGAAGGCCGTCATGCTCGTCTTGTGGGTCAAGACGACACGTCCCGTCAGCTCGACGTCGGGCAAGAGGTAGGTGTTGTCCGAGTGAAAGAGGGCTCGGTAGAGGATGGGCTCCGACAGATCGAGGCTGAATCCGCCATCCGCGAAGAGCTGCATGCGAAGCGCGAGCAGCTTGCCCGAATCGTCGAAGCCGACCTCGAAGCGCCCCAGGAACGGGTGGCGTTTGCCGGTCATGCTGGTGTCCTGGGCCCGGTTGAGACGCACCCGGACCGGACGCCCGGTCTTTCGGCAACCGAGCGCAGCCACGGCAGCCCAGGCGTTGGCCTGAACTTCCTTGCCGCCGAACGCGCCGCCCATGCGCAAGCTCTGGACGGTGACGTCGTGTTTGTGGACCCCCAGCACCCGAGACACGATCTCTTGGGTCTCCGATGGGTGTTGTGTGGAGGAGTGCACGAACACACGGTCCTGTTCGTCGAGGTGTGCAAGGGCCGCGTGGGTCTCGAGGTAGAAGTGCTCCTGCCCACCCACGAAGAGCTCGCCGCTCAGGCGGCGGGGGGCGCGCGCGAGTGCAGCCGCGGCGTCGCCCTGTGCCAGGCGCAGCTCGCCGGTGAGGAACGAGTCCGCTGAGATGGCGGCCTCGATGCTCAGGATCGCCGGCAGCTCTTCGTACACCACGACGACCTTGGAGGCGCCGATGCGTGCCGCCTCTTCGGTCTCGCCGAGGACCCATGCCACCGGCTGGCCGTGGAACATGACCTCGGTCGGGAAGAGCGGCTCGTCCGGGCGGGCCGGGCCAATTTGGTTCTCGCCCGGCACGTCTGCGGCGGTGAGGATCAGCGTGACTCCGGGGATGGCGCGCGCCGGTTGAGTGTCGATGGACTTCACGTTCGCGTGAGCGTGGGGAGCCGTGACGGGCCAGGCGTGCAGGGCGCCGGGGAAACGCCCCACCAGGTCGTCGGTGTAGAGCGCTGCGCCGGTCACATGGTCGCGTGCACTCTCGTGGGGCAGAGCTTTGCCAAGCACGCTCATCAGCGGCTCCCTTCCGTGTCGAACCACAGCTTCTCGAGCAGTCGAACCACCATCTTCGCGCGGTAGTCCGCGCTGCCTCGGTGGTCGCCGATGGGTTTGAAGGCGCGAGCCAGGATGGGTTCGACGCTTTTCACGAGGCGCAGCTCCCAGGTCTGGCCGAGCAGCGCGGCCTCGGCGTCCACCGCGCGCGCCGGCACCGCGGCCACCCCACCGTACGCCAGGCGTGCCGCGCTGATCTTTCCCGCAGTGTCGAACGAGAGCGAGAAGCCGGCGGCCACACTGCTGATGTCATCGATCTGTCGCTTGCTCACCTTGTAGAACCGCTGCACCGCGGGCAGCGGCAATGGGATCCGAACCGCACTCAAGATCTCCCCCGGGTTCGCCGCGGTCTTGCGGTAGCCGGTGAAAAAATCAGCGAGCGGGATGCGTCGTGTGCCTCCCAACCGGACGAGCTCGACCTCGGCGTCGAGGGCGAGCAGCGCGGGCGGGCTATCGCCGATGGGCGACGCGGTCATCAGGTTGCCGCCAAGCGTCGCGCGGTTGCGGATCAAGCGCGACGAGAACAACGGGAAGAGCTGGTCGAGGATCGGTACCCGCCCCGAGAGGCGATGTTCGATCTCGGTGAGCGACAGCGCAGCACCGATGCGAACGTGGTCCTCGGCCCAGTCGAAGCTGCGCAACTCGAGGACGCCGTCGAGGGAGAGATACTGCTTCGAGCGGCGATGACGCTGGTTCACCTCCACCACGACGTCCGTACCGCCGGCCACCACGGTCACCTCGGGGTGTTCTGCCAGGTGAGAGAGCGCCTGCTCGAGGCTGGTGGGACGGAAGAAGCTGCAGTCTGCCCCGGTGTGGAGCACCGAGCCGAGGGAGGGCGGGCTGCTCGTCAGCCGCTGCTCGAACGGATCGTTCCGGGCGGGCCGTCCCAGTGTGTGGAGCACGTCGCGGATCGGACGATAACCGGTGCACCGACACAGGTTGCCTGCGATGGCTTCCGGGTCCGGCTCAGTGCGCTCCCGGCGGTAGTATTCGGCGAACAAGCTGACCACGAAGCCCGGCGTGCAGTACCCGCATTGTGAGCCGCCGCGCTCGACCATGGCGGCTTGCACGGGGTGAAGCGCTCCGCCCTGAGCGACACCTTCGACGCTCAGGATTTCCTGATCTGCGCACGCGCCCAGCAGCATCAAACAACCGTTCACGGGTTCGTAGAACGTGCGCCCCTCTCTGTCGCGTCGGGTCAGGAGAACGGCGCACGCGCCGCACTCTCCCTCTGCGCAGCCTTCTTTGGAGCCGGTCAGCCCGGTCGCGCGCAGATGTGCGAGGAGCGTGGTGTTCGGGTCGAAGTCGGTGACCTCGACCGGCCTGCCGTTGAGGGTGAAGCGAATCGACATGGCGTGGATGCGGCAGAGCGGCCGGAGGTCGAGGCTACCACGGAGAGGCCGCGCGAATTCACCGCAAGCGGGTCAGCCGCAGACCAGCACGGCGCCGCGCAGCTCGACGCTCTTGTCCGCTGCGGCGGCGAGGTGGAGCGCGAGGACTTTTCCGGAGCGGAACACCAGCGCTCCCGGGGCATCCTGGACACTCGCGCCTTGCGCTAGCTCGATGGCCACGCCCTGGGGCGCGAGTCGGTCGTCCAGCGTCCGCGCGAGGACTCGTCGCTCGCCGGCTGGGCCCTGCAACCATTGCAGTACGAACCCACCGGTCGGGAGCGCCACGATGACGGGCGAGATGGCGTCCGTCGCCGCGCTGCTCGTTGGGACGAGCTCGCGAGACGTGGTCGGGACCTTGCCGCGTGTCGCGATCGCAACGCGGATGTGCCAGGCCTCGCCCGGGGCACGGGCGGCAAACGCGATCACCACGTTGCGGTCGCTGGCGGCGATGCTCGGAGACCCCACCTCGCGAGGCCCGGCGTCGACGCGGCCCAGGTCGCCGTCTGCGGTGCCCGACGGTGTCAACCAGCCCGCGAGGACGTCGCCGCTCCCGCGCCCAGTTCTGAAGGTGATGCCATAACCGTCGCGTTCGGTGACGGCGAAGGCCGGTTCGCTGATGCCATCGAAGCGCGCGCCCGGCCAGATCACGGTCGGCGACGTCGTCTCGTTCAGGCGGACGAAGCCGAAATAGCTGGTTCCAACCCGCAGCGGAGGGCTCGCGGGGATGGTGCGCAGGTTCTGGATTTGTGGATCGTCGCGATCGACCGCGAACGCGACGGGTGCGCGATCGGTGAGCGGCGTGACGCGGAACACAGGACCTGGGAGCTCGTCGGAGTAGCGGGGTTCGACCGATAGATCCTCCAGGTTGACGATCACGCCGTCGGCGTGGCTCCTTCCCGAAGCGTAACCTACGGCAACGCGGCTCTGACCGGGTGCGACCGCCAGCATCGGGGGCACGTTCGGAAACACGGGCCCCGTGACACGGCGCGGCACCGTGACCAGGCGACATCCGCCGAGCTGGGTCGTCGGGGCGGGTTTCAGCGCGGTCGCAAGTGGCGTGGGGTTCGGCTGCGCGATTGGCTGTCCCTGCACGTTCAGCGGTCGCGCTGCGATCACCGGGCCCGAAGGCGTGCCGTCTTCGGGTCGCTCCCGAACCGCGGCCGCGATCATGATCACGATCATCCCGAATACCAGTGCCGCGAACACACCGATGGCCGCGGCCAACGCCCGCGGATCGATGCGCCCGATCAGGCCGGTTGGCATGCGGCCCGACCCGCGGATCGCAGAGCGTCCCGCGCGTGGAATGTCCGGCATGCTCGGATGGCGAGGCGGTGGATCGGAGTGCATGGGCCGGCGGTCGTCGCGCTGAGCCGGCGGTTGGGAGCGGTAGTCCTCGGCACGGGGAGCGGGAGGGGGCGTCGAGGCCGTGAGCGGAGGTGGCGTGTGCGACGGTGATGGACTCGGCCGCGCGGGCGCGGCGAGGTCTGAGGCCGACGGCTGTTCGCGTCGTGGTGCTTGAAGTGGAAATGGACGAGTTGCGTCGCTCCGGGCTGGTGCGGCGGCCTCGGGAGGCTGGGGTCGCGGGCGTTTCTTGGCTCGCCGCGGGGCCGGTGCAGCTTCCTCCGGCGTGGCGTGGGCGATCTCCGTTCGGGGCAGGTGCGGTGGCGGAGGCAGCGACGGCGCTCGGGGCACCCGCGCCGGTGGGGGCAGCGGTGAAGTCGCGGGCAGTGGCGCAGGCGGCGGGAGTGACGCCGGCCGCACTGCCCGCGCCGGCGGAGGCAGGGAAGGAGCACGGGGCGCGGGAGCGGACGCCGCGCGCGGCGCAGGGATGGAAGGCGCGCGCGGCGGCGGGAGCGAGGGGGTGCGCGCTCGCGCTGGCGGAACCGGGGGCGGGCCGAGCTCCGGAAGCGCGCGCACCGGAGTTGGAGCGAAGTCCCCTGAGTCGTCCGCGCCGAAGCGCGCTCCGCGCAGGCTCGGTTTTGGCGGCGGAGTGGCCCACGATCGCAGCGAGGGACGCGCGGGTTTGGGTGGCGGCTCGACCCGCCGGAGTGGCGCAGCAAGCGGCAGCGGTGGGCGCGGCAGGGTCACGGGCTCGGAGATGGCGCCCACGCCCCGGGTCAGCGTGATGGTGCCGGTGCCCTCGAAGCGGGGCAGCGCCTCGGTCGGAAACAGTCCCTCGGGCAAGCGCCGCTCCACGGTCTCGATGGAGTCGTCGATGTCGTCTTCCGTGAGCACACCGTCCGGGAACTCGTCGATGGCGGTGTGCTCTTCCGTCGGCAAGTTGTCGTTGACGCCGCCGTACTGGTTCTCGCCCAGCGTGTCGTCGTCGTCGCGGTTACTCGGCGAACGCCCGCTCATTCGTCGCCCACCCCAGCTTCCGACTTCTCGATCAGCGCCAGTGCGTCGGCCGACAGCTCCCCGCGCAGCATGCGCTGCAATCGGGGGTCGTCGACGGCGCGCAGGTGATGGCGAGGTTTCCCGTGGCGCAGGGCCACCAGCTCGGCGACGATGCTGACTGCGATCTCGTCGGGTGTCACGGCTCCAAGGTCGAGCCCGACGGGTGCATAGACTCGGTCCAGGGGTGGCAACCCGCCGCGCCCAGCAATGCGCTGCAAGATGCGGAAGATCTTGCGCCGGCTGCCGATCAACCCGAGATACCGGTGCGGCAGGCGGGCGAACGTATCCAGTGCTTCTTCGTCCAGGCGGTGATCATAGGTGACCACCAGCAACCAATCCTCTGGGCGCGGCGCCAGGCGCTTCGCCGCCTCGCGCGGCTCGGCCAAGAGCAGCTCACACCCTGGAAAGCGATCGGGAGTTGCCAATTCCTCCCGGTCGTCCACGACGGTGACGCTGAAACCCACCTGTCGAGCCAGCTGGGCTGTGGGCTTGGCAACGTGACCGGCACCAAATACGAACAGGCGCTGGGCTGCTTCCACCGGCTCCACGAAGATCTCCATTCGCCCGCCGCAGCACATGCCGAGGTCCCGCGCCAGGTCGTAGACCAATAACTCCGGGCGTCCGTCGGCGCGACATTGCTCGAGTGCAGCGAGCACGGTGCGCTCGACCGCACCTCCGCCGACGGTGCCGGTCATCACGCCGTCCGGATGCAAGAGCAAGCGCGCTCCAGGTTCCTGCGGCACCGAGCCGGAGACTCGAACGACCGTCGCGAGCGCTCCCCGGGTTCCGCTCTTCAGGACTTGAAGCAGTGCTTCTGTGACGTCTCGCATCGGGAAGGGGTCTCGGCCGCGAATCAGCCTGACTCTGACTCAGGGTACGATCCGGGGGAAACGCCCGTCACGCGCCCTGCTCTCGGCCCGCGCTGGCTGCGTCGCGGCGCCGCGGATGGACTGTGCTTTCGGTTGGCAGTAGTCTCCCGGAAGCGGCTGAATTGTAGGATATCTAGTGATGAGCCGGGTGTCATCTAAGTTGGCGGACCGCGGCTTCCCCTATGTCCTCATCCGGCTCCTGGGTCAAGGCGCGACCAGCCGAGTCTGGGCGGCCCAGGATGCCACCGGCCGCGAGGTCGCCATCAAGGTTGGCCTGCCTGCCCACGCCACCGACCTGACGAACGAAGCCGAGCGACTGCTGCATGCCGGTTCACCGGCTCTCACCGCGGTGCTGGACGCGGGGCGTGTGCCGGCCGGCGTCGAGGCTCTCGCCGACAGTGTCGGGGGTGTGTACATCGTGCTCGAACGAGCCCCGGGCGATGCGCTCGACGTCCACGCGCTCACTGTGCGCGAGCGGCAGCAGCTCGCGCTGGTTGTCGCGCGCGATGTGGGTGAGGCGCTCGCCGACCTGCACGCCTCTGGTTTTGCCCATGGTGACGTCAAGCCAGCGAACATCGTGGTCGAGCGCGCGCGCCGCGTGCTGCGCGCGCGGCTGGTCGATCTCGGCCTCGCGACCCGCGCCGAGGAGACCTCCGTCCGAGGCGGAACGAGGCGATACCTTGCCCCCGAGAGCCTCGCGCCCGACTCGCTGGGTGATGCGCGGGCGAGAGACCTGTTCGCCCTCGGCATCGTGCTTTCGGAGATCGCGAGCGCTGACATTGCAGCGTCGAGCCGGCCAGCTGAAGGTGCCTCGGACGCTACTGTGCCGGCCGAGCTCCGACCGATCATCAATGCGTTGCTCGCCAGGGCGCCCGGCGCGCGCCCGAGTGCTAGCTGGGTCCGGCGGCAGGCGCTCGGGCTGCTTGCCGAGGAGGACTCACCGAGTCGACGCAGCGAGCGCGGTCGGCGTTCGGTGGAGCGCGCATACCTCGCCGTACGTCGCCGCGAAATCACCCACGCGGCCGCGCGCAGAGCGCCGGAGTTGACGCTGACGGGGGCACCGGCCGAGTGGCTCGGCGCTGCGCTCTCGCTGGCAGGCAAGCTGGCTCGGCTGCGCGGCGAGCCAAGCGGCGAAGCGCCGGAAAAAATCGGTGATCTGGCCGCTTTTGGCCGGGCGCGCTGGCTGGTTGCACTGGTTGGGGCTGCCGCCGCCCGCTGGCCGCCGCTGCTGGTGGAGAGTGATGCAGAGCTCGCGGAGCGTCTGCTCAGCCTGGCAGAACGGAGCGAGCCCGCGGCGTTCACCCTCGTCGAGCTCGAGACGGGAGTCTCGTCTCGGAACCCGATTCCAACCGACACAGTGGGCATCGCACTGGCACTGGGCGCCGGTGCGAGTGATCCGCGCCTGCTCGATGCCGCGGAGCGCGCACTCCGAGAGACAGAGTCCACTGCGCTCGGTGTCGCGCTCGGCCGTGCGCTCTGCCTGCGCGGTGAGCTCGGTCGTGCGCTCGCCGTGCTCGCGGTCACGACCGCTCCCGAAGCCGAAGCAGAGGCAGCTGAGGTGCTGCGGCGTTCTGGCGACGCGGAGCTGGCTGAAGCGCGCGCAGAGGCGGTCCTGCAAGCAGACTGCGGCGTGGCTGCGAAGGTACGCGCCGCGGCAACCCTCGGGCGCATCGCGCTCGACCGTGGTGACGCCGAGCTGGCCAAACAACGAGTCTCGAGCTGCGAGGCTGCCGCCTCGACGCTCGAGGTGCAGGCACTCTCGTGTCTTCACCTGGGGCAACGCGGCGAAGCCCTGGACTGGGTCGAGCAGGGGCTGGCAATCGTGCAGCGGCCCGATGAACGCGCCCGGCTCGAGGCGGTGCGCGGGGGGATATTTCACGCCTCGGGCGAGGCGCAGCGGGCCAGCGCTTGTTTTCGTGCAGCCGTGGAGCAAGCTCAGCGCTCCGGCGCGGTGCTCGAGGAGGCCACGTACCTGACAGGGTTCGCCGCCGCTGCGACCAACGTCGGAGAGCTCTGGGAGGCCCTCGAGAGCGCTGAACGGGCCGTACTTCTGTTCGAACATCTCGGGCGCCCGCGGGAGGCGGCGCGCGCTGCGCTGGCTCGCACGGCTGCTTATTCACAAGCTGGCAGCGTGGCCGAGACCCTGGACGCAGCCCAGGATGCGTTCGCGCGGGCGCGGGCCGCGGACGATCGCCGCTGCCGTGCTTACGTGCACCTGGCGGTCGCCGACGTGCTGCCGGCTTCGGATTCGAACGCCGGCGAGCATGCGGACCGTGCGCTCGCGCTCAGTGACGGCGCCGACGCGGACGATCAGCTCAGGATCGCAGCGCGGCGGCTCTCGCTCGGCCGCGAGCTTGACCTCGCTGCTCTCGATACGCTGGCCCGCGATCCCGCGCGGGCGGTGGATGCAAGCGTCGAGTGGTGGGGAGCGCGTGCGCGCTACGAAGCACGGAGTGAACGACCCACGCGAGCCGACGCGATCTTGGCCGAGCTGACCCACCTGGTTGCGTCGGCGGTTCCCACCGGGGTGCGAGGCCCTGCGTTCTCCGCAGCGGCACGCTTGGCCCAACGGGTCGCCGATGGCGATCGCGCCCGGCGCTTTCTCGTGATCGCCCGGCACGCGGCGGCGGAGCTCCTGGAGCACGCTCCGCGGGCGCTGGTCGAGGCTGTGCGCGGACTCTGGTGGGTGGCCGAGCTACCGCAGCTGTCGGAGCCGGCGGTCTCGTCGGAGCAGGTCACGCATGTCGTTGCGCTCGTGCATGCGCTCGGTCGCCGCGACCGCCTTCGCCCGCTGCTCGATCAGGTGCTCGATGCGCTGATCTTGTGGACGGGCGTCGAGCGCGGCCTGCTCTTGATGCGGGCACCGGGCGGCAAGCTGGTGCCGCGGGCCGCGCGCAACCTGGCGAAACACGATCTCTCCGCGGGTCAGCTCGCGCTCTCGACCACCCTCGCCGAGCGCGCACTCCGCAACGCCGAGCCGGTCGTCGCCGTCGACGCGGCGGGCGAGCTACCGGAGCTGCACGTGAGCGTTCACGCACTGAAGCTGCGCAGCGTGCTCGCGGTCCCGCTGCTCGCCCGAGGCGAGGCAATCGGCGTGGTGTATCTCGATGACCGCATCCGGCGCGGGGCTTTTGGACCATCGGAGCTGGCCTGGGTGCGTCTACTCGCGGCCCTGGCGTCCGTCGCCATCGCCGATGCGCGGGATCAGCTGCTGTTGCGGCGTGCGGTGCGCCGTGCGCGTCGCGCCGAGGCCCGCCTCGCGGACGACCTTGCACTGCGCGAGGCAGCGCTCGACGTGGCCGAGACGGAGCTGGCGAAATCTCGGGGCGCACGCGAGACCCGCTTCGAGTACGAGCGCATCGTCGGCGAGAGTGATGTTCTCGGGGCGCTGCTCCGGACGCTGGATCGGGTGAGCCTGTCCGACGTTCCGGTGCTGATCGTTGGTGAGAGCGGGAGCGGCAAAGAGCTCGTCGCGCGGGCAATTCACGATCACAGCGCGCGTGCGCGCGCACGATTCGTGGGGGAGAACTGTGGCGCCATCCCCGAACCGCTGCTCGAGTCGACGCTGTTCGGTCACGTGCGCGGCGCGTTCACCGGAGCGTCCCGCGCGCGCTCGGGTTTGTTCGAGATTGCGGATGGTGGCACGCTCTTCCTGGACGAGATCGCCGAGATGAGCCTGGGCATGCAGACCAAGCTGCTCAGGGTTCTGGAAGACGGCGAAGTGCACGCGCTGGGCTCCGAGCGCTCGCGCAAGGTCGATGTCCGGATCATCGGGGCGACGCATCGGGACCTCGATGCCCGGGTCTCGGCGGGACTGTTCCGACAAGATCTGCTGTACCGCTTGAACGTCATCCAGCTCGTCGTACCGCCGCTGCGCGAACGGCGCGGCGACATCCCGATCTTGGTCCGACACTTCCTGGCAAAACACGGCGGTGAACGCAGCCCGCGGGTGAGCCGTGAAGCCATGGAACGCCTGGTCGGATTCGCCTGGCCCGGGAACATCCGGCAGCTCGAGAACGAGATCCGGCGCGCGCTGGTGCTGTCCGACGACGTCATCGACGTGGCCCAGCTCTCGCCGGATGTCTCCCAGGGAGCACACGGGGTCGTGATGCCGGAGAACGAGCTCGAACTTCGCGCGCGGGTCGACCAGCTCGAGCGCGAGCTGTGTGAGAAGGCGCTGGCAAAGACCGGGGGAAACCAGACGCGCGCGGCGGAGCTTTTGGGGCTCTCTCGCTTCGGACTGCAGAAGATGCTCAAGCGGCTCGGGATCGGCTCCGGCTCAAAACCTGGACGTCGGCCCACGGCGGCGCTAGGCAAGCAGCGATGAGGCCCGGCGCTCCGGCCCGCCCAGTGCTGAAATGGGCCGGCGGCAAGACGCAGCTGCTGCCGGAGATCCTGGCGCGGCTGCCAGCGCAAATTGGCACCTACTTCGAGCCCTTCATCGGCGGCGGCGCGGTGTTCTTTGCGCTGGCGTCCCAGGCCCGGTTTCGGCGCGCTGTGCTGTCGGATCGAAATCCCGATCTGGTCGCCGTGTACCGCGCGCTCAAGGAGGACGTCGAGAGTGTGATCCGAGCGCTGGGGCGGCTGCAGCACTCCAAGGCCGAGTACTACCGGGTGCGCGCGCTCCGGCCCCGCGGCCTCGCCCAGCGCGCCGCACGCATCGTCTATCTCAACAAGACTGGTTACAACGGCCTCTACCGAGTCAATCGCTCCGGCCAGTTCAACGTCCCCTTCGGCAGCTACAAGAACCCCAACATCTGTGACGCGGCGAACCTGCGGGCGGCCGCGGCGGTGCTCTCTGACGTGGAGATCGAGGTGGCTGACTTCGAGGAGAGTGTCTCGAGGGCGCGCGCGGGAGACGCCGTGTACCTGGATCCGCCCTACGTGCCGCTGTCGAAGACCGCCAGCTTCACAGCATACGACCGCCACCCGTTCGGACCTGGCGAACATCAGCGACTGGCGCAGGTCTTCGCTGACCTCGAGCGGCGAGGCGTCCACGCCGTCTTGTCCAACTCGGACACCCCGGAGACCCGGAGCCTCTACCGCGGATTCAAGCTCTCCACGGTGCGGGTGAGCCGCCCGATCAACTGCCGCCCGGGCGCGCGGGGTCCCATCGACGAGCTGTTGGTGATGACCGACGGAAGAAAACGCGTCACGCGGCCACGTTCTCGAGCTTCGTGAACAAGGCGCCAAGCTCCGGCCGCGCCCTGAGCGGCGAGCAAAACCGCGTTGCCAGCTCGAGCAGCTCGGTCTCGATGGTGTCCGCGCTGTCACCCAGCTCGCGCAGCTTGCGATTGCAGTCCGCCAGCTCCTTTTCGATGCTCTCTTCTTTGGTCGCCAGCGCGCTGCGGAGCGTCTGGATCTGAAATTCCAGATCGCTGACCTCGGCGCGCTTGGCCTCGGCCGTGGAGAGCGAGCTCCTGAGCTGCCGTTTCGACTCGTGCCACGCGTCGACGAGCTCAGCCAGTCGCCGGTAGGCGCGGGACAGCTCGAGGTAAGGTTCCATGAAACCCGAGCGACCCTCCCAGTAAGTTGCGTCGCGGTGTGCCACGAGGAAGTCTTCCTCGGCGCGCGACACCTCCGCGGTCTGCCCTGCTCCGCTCGAGTCGGCCGACTTGGCCTCGTCGCGCGCGCGGCTGGCATCCACGCCAAGCGCGTGCACCGCGTGCCCGAGTCGCTGGCGCCCTTCGCGACCGCGTGCCTCCACCGTCTCGATCTGCAACTGGGCCTCCGCGCTCTGCTCCGCGATCTCTTCGAGGGTCGCCAGTTTGCTCTTCACCTGCGACAAGATCTGCACGAGCTCGGGGGGGCGGCCCGTGGGGTGCGCCTGCGCGAGCATCAGGTCGAACACCTCGAGCCGGCGTCGCCAGCGATAGACTGCGGTCTTCTCCGAGGTGGAGGGCACGTGGGAGCTGACCGCCTCGTCGGCGGGTTCCTCCGGAATGCGCACGCCCAACGAACGGGAAATCGCCTCCAGATCTTGGTGCACCCGGTGGGCGTCGACCGGGCGATCCGTCGGATCTTTCGCCAGCAGCTCGAGCACCAGCTCGTCGAGCGCCTCGGGCAGCGTCTTGTCGAACTGCCGCATCGAGGGCGGCGCCTCTTTCATGTGTTTGATGAACCAGGTCGCGACGTCGTTTGCCTCGAAGGGCAAGCGCCCAGTGAACATCTCGAACGCCATCACACCGAGCGCGTACAGATCCGCCGCCGGTCCGGCCTCGGTCGAGGTGATGCGCTCGGGCGCCATGTACTGCGGCGTCCCGAAGACCTCCCCGGTTCCGGTCAGGCGGACGTCCTGCATCGAGCGTGCAATGCCGAAATCGAGGAGCTTTACCAGCTCCGAGCCATCCGGCTGGCGGGCGAGGAAGATGTTCTCTGGCTTGAGATCCCGGTGAATGACCTCGAGGTCGTGGGCACGAGCCAGCGCCCGCGCGATCTGGATCAGGATCGGCAGCGCGCGGTCCTTCTTGACCTTGCCGTCTTCCACCAGCCCCGCGAGCGTGTCCCCCTCGAGCAGCTCCATGACCAAGTACAGGCTGCCGTCACCCGTCTCGCCTTGGTCGAGGATCTCGATCACGTTGGGGTGAGCGATCTTCTGGGCGGCCTTGGCCTCGCGACGGAAGCGCTCTTGCGTGACCGGGTTCGTCGCCAGGTCCGCGTTCATGATCTTGATGGCAACGTGCCGGTCGCTCAGGCGGTGTTTCGCTCGGTACACCGCCGCCATCCCGCCCTCGCCGATCACGTCCTCGATCACGTACCGCCCCGCGATCGTGGTCCCGATGCGAGGGTCTTGGATTTCAACCAGAGCGGACCCGTCGACGAAACACGTGGTTTTGTCGGCGGGGTACTTCAGCTTGCACTGCGGGCAGGCTTTCATGGGGGGAGGGGCAACTATCCTCGGTCAACGCCGACCCTGTTGGAAGGGGCACGGCGAAAGAGCCGCGGAATCCCGGACTACACGCATTTTTCCATTGGCGGACCCGCGTGCTAAGGGGTCATTGGCACGCGGCCCCGGTGGCCAGCGAGGTTTTGTATGGCCCAGGACCGACCCGGACTCGAAGTTCAGATCCCCAAGCCGGGAGACGATCGACCACGGCTCACGCGGGTCGCGGTGATCACGCTGGTGGGTTTTGTCATCGGAGTCGCGTGGCCACGGCTGGCCGGAGTCAAGTTGGTTCCCAGCGCGCCCATCGACACCGAAGCCGCTGCACCGAGCGCGGACGATACGGAACCCGCGGCGCCGGCGTCCGCCCTAGCAGCGCCGCCTGCGGCCAAGCTGGCGCCCGCCGGTGGCACTCCAGAGCCCAAACCCGCAGACCCCGCCGACCAGCTCGACGTATCCGAGGCGAAGGTGACGAGCTGTCGCGACGCCAAGGGCGGTCGCAAGACCACCTGCGACGCGATCGACGTGGACGCGAGTGTTCGACCGAAGATCCTGACGCTCCTCGCGTGCCCCGCTGCCAAGGACCTGAAGGGCAAACTCTCCCTCGGCATCGAGCTCGATTTCGCCAGCGGCAAGGTCACGGAGCTGATCAAGGGCAAGAGCACGACGCTGCCGGACGCGACTGCCGACGCGCTGCTTGCCTGTGGGAAGAAGGAGTTTGCGTCCGTGTCTCTGGCCGACGTCAAACACCAGAGCGAGAAGTACACGCTGTTCTATCTCGTCGAGTTTGCTCCGCCGGCTGAGCAGGCCGCGAAAGACCCGAGTGCCGACGCCAACGTCACGCCGGCCAGCGGCCAGGCAACCGTCGGATGGGAGGTCGCGATCGTGCGCGATCAACCGAAGGACGGCGAGATCATCGCGCGCTTGATGCGCGGGACGAAGATCATCGTGAGCGGTCGCAACGGCGATTGGTATCGCATCAAGTACGACGCGAAGGGCGCCGAAGGGTGGGTCTTCCGAACCGCAATCGGCATGTAGCCGCGGGAGCGGCGCTTGCGCTCTCATTCACGAGTGCGTGGGCGCGGGGCGAGACGGCGCGGGCCGCCGCCGGCGTGGAGCTCACGCTCGCGACGGACGGATCGACCAAAGAACAAGAGCGTGCGCTCGCTCACGGACAGACCGACGCTGACGCCGAGGAGCTCGATCCGGGCCCGCTCGATCCGGCGATCTACTCCCGCGGTGCTGCCGGAGGAGGGTTGGCCGGGACCTTCGGTCGGGTATTCACCGAGCGCGTGGCGGACGGTTGGTACGGGCGACTGGAGCTCGAGGGGCTGGTCGCCGGGCGCTACGAAGGCGCAGGTGCCGTCGGGGGTGTGACATTGGGCGGCGAGCTCTGGCTCGCGGACGGCGCGAGCGGCGGTGGTCTGCCCTTCAGTTTTCTTCTGGGTTACCGCACGCCGGGGTTGATCGGCTGCCTGGGAGTCGGCGCGCTGATGTTCGAGCTCGACGAGGTCGACGGTGACCGCGGCTTTGGCATCTACGCCCCCTTCGCCTCGGCGCGTCTCGGGATCGAGCTCGGCGGTACGCGACTCTTGGCCGACGCGCGCGCCTTGTATCGCTGGCAGTGGGGGGCTCCGGACCGCGCTCAGCTGCAGGTCGGCCTGAGCATGGTGCATTTCATCGAGCGCCCGCTCAGCGCCCCGAAGCGTTCGCCCAAGCGGCATTAGCCTCCGCCATCTGGCGTGCTAGGTGTCGGGGGAGTGAGCGACGATTCCGAGGCCGAGCCGAAAGCTGCATTGCCATCCGCCGCCACGGGTGGTGCGCCGGTGGCGGACGACGTGGTCTTGCTCGGAAACCAATCGGCCGATGGCAAGAGCATTGGTGTGGTGCGCTTGCGTGACGGCAACGTCGAGGTCGGTAAGGTGCAGCCCCTCGAGGAGGGCAAACCCATCATCGGCGAGGTGGTGAAGCTGACTCCCCGCGCCGACGCGCCCCGGGTCTGTGACGTGGAGGTCGCGTACAAACCGCCGGCCATGTCGGCGGGCCCGAGCACGAAGGACGAGATGCCGACCGCGCGCACCACGAGCGGGCCACCCCAGGTTGCGACGGACGGGTACCGCCGTAACTGGGACGCCATCTGGGCTCGCAAAAAACCGGGTCCGCCCAGCTGACCCTCGCCTCGGCGCGTCAGAACGCGTCGACCAACACGCGGATCTTGGTCTTGGCGATGACGTAGGTCGCATCCACGCCTTCGGCTCGTGCGTAATAGATGCTCTGACCGCGCCAGGCGTCACCGCTGCCGATGCGCAGCGACTTGGGACGGTTGCCGGTGCGCTCGATGCGAACGACGACCTCTGGTTTCTCCAGGCCTTGACCCGTCTTGGCGGGCCCCAGCGTCACGGCAGCCTCTGCCCGAAGTGCGATCAGGGTGTCGGCGATCTCCGAGACACGTGCGGCGGGCAGGTCGATGCCCGAGCTTCGCACGAAGTGGTCGGCTCGTTTTTCGAGCACCAGCTTCTTGCCTTGGTGTTCGATTTCCACGCGTGTCACGTCGTCCGGCGTGACCATGAACACCGAGCGGTCGATGAGCCAGGTCCCGAGGGCTTCGAGCGCGCGTCGTGGGAAAATGAAGACGCCGGGCTCACCTTCGAGCTTGGCGAACGCGCCGCCCGTGGTCGAGGCGCCCACGATCAGCGAGTGGTGTTTCTCGCCCGCGTCTCCGCTGACGAAGCTGAGCAGCACACGAAGGTCAGGGCTCTCGAGGCCGAACGTCTTGTCGTCGTGATCGCTGACCCAGCGATCGGCGCTGAGTCCAGCAAGCTCGTCGACGGCGTTGGCAGCCAGGGCGGAGTCGTGGGTGTAACCCTTGGGTTCTTCGAGCAGCATCTGTCCCCCGGCTTCACGCCGGAGCTTCTGGTTCACTGCGCGCCCCCGCACCTCGAGCTGCCGGAAGTCCGAGGGAGCGAAATCGAAGATCTTCAAGCTCCGCACCAGTGTCGAGTCCGCAGCCAGCGCCCGCGCCGACTCGACGTCGACGTTGAGCACGATGCCGTCGCTCTGGCGGCGAACAGGCAGTTTCCCGCCGGCGTCGGGTTTGCCCAGCTCGAGCACCTCTTCCACGACCTTTTCGTCGCTCTCCGCGGGCGACCGGATGGTGATCTTGCCCTCTGGGGGGTCGAGGCCGAGCTCCGCGAGCTTGGCTCCGACCACGATTTCTCCGCGGGCGCGCACGATGGCGTTGATGCGTCGGTTACCCGTCTCGAGCTCGACCTGCGCTTTGACCGGGGAGCGCAGCACGAAGCCGGCATCCTTGCGCTCGAGGTCGAGCTTGCTGCCGCCGCGCACGATCAAGAGCGACTCGACCTCGTCCTTGCGCAGCGAGAACAACTCCGTGTCGACCAGCTCTGCGACGGGTGTATCGAGCCCCGGCAGGACCGATCTAGGCACACAGGCGGCGACCGGCTCCGGTTCGCGGCGCAGAGCCACGACGTCGTTCTCGCTCTTCGGGCAAACACCTCCGACCTCGATCACGCTCTTGGGGCGGCTGGTGTCCTTCGGGAACAAGGTCAGACGCACGTTCTTGCTGGCTGCCAGGGCGGCCTCGGCCTGTTTGACCTCGATGAAGTGTTCGGCCTTGGTGCGCGCAAATTGGGTCAGCACCTGATCGAACACGTCGCGGTTCACCCGCACGTCAGCCTGCATTCCGTCGAAGCGCCAGCGGTCTCGCCCGGCGCTCTTCAGCTTGCGATCCACACCGTCGGTGCCGGTGATCACCACGCGCTCGAGTTGGTTCGACGTGTAGGGGAGCATCTGGCGCCCGCGCAGCGTGCCGGCCTCGACGTCCAGCTCTTTCACCAGGTCTCGCCCCACGATGAAGACCCCGCTCTCCGGGCCACCCTGGGCGATGAGCTCGAGGTAACGCGAGCCGGGCGGCGACGCGGCCTCGTTGCCCATCCTGAGCTCGTAGCGCACCTTGCCCATCTCGACGCTGAGCACCGAGCCTGGGGCTTCGAGCCCGAACTCGGCGCGGTTCACCTCTTCGGGTTTGATGCGGCGCACGAAGCGAGCAAATTCGAGCGAACCGAGCAGTTTGTCGATGCCGTAGGCCTCCGCCTCCTCTTGCACCGGCTCGGTGATGTTCCACGTTGCGTCGCCCGCGTCGACACTCTGATCACGCACGAGGGTCAAGCGCTGCCCAGCTTTGGTCAGGCTGAGCCGGGTGATTTCTTCCTCGCGGAAGGCCGAGAGCAGGTTGAACGAGCGCGCCTCTTTCTCAGCGGTGGTCACCTTGCCTCGGGTCACCACAACGACCACTACGAGCGCGATCGCCAGGACGACGAGCCCCAGATTGACGGCCTGACCGCGGAGTGCCTTTGCCATCAGTCCCGATCCCCGGCGTCGTCGTCGTTGGGTGACGCATCGGGGCTCTTGCCGGCGCCGGCGCGCGACCGCTTCTCTTTCTGCCGTCGCCTGAGCAGCACGAACGTGCCGAGCAGAGCCGCCGAGAGCGGCATGTAGATGAGCACGTAGCGGAGCACGTCACCGAGGGAGTCTTCAGTCAACGCCAGCCCGACGTCGTGCCCCTGCTTCTCCGGCACACTCACCAGCGTCGGCCGCGCTGACAGCCACGAGAGTGCGCTCTCGAGGAACAGTCGATCACCGAGCAGGGTGGGTTCGCGCCAGTTTCTGCCCCAGGCGAGGTTGGCGCTCCCCACGAACACCGCCCGGGGTCCGTGTGGCGCGCTCGAGCCGTTGGGTTTCGGTAGCTCCACTGCGTAGGCAACGGTGAAGGGCCCGGCGGGATCGCTGCTCGACTTCTCCACCGGCTTGCCCTGATCGACGAAGGGGCGCACGTCCTTGAGCGCAAAGGCCTCTGCGCTGGTGGTGAGCAGCGCTTGCGCCGCGGAGCCGCTCGCCGCACGCAGACTCTGGGACGCGCTGAGCAACACCTTGAAACGGACCTCGTCCCCCTTGAGCAGGCCGGTCGTGATGCCGTGGGCCGAGGGTTTGGCGAAGAACGTCTCACCGAGTCCCTGCGGAAGCCGCGCCTCTTGGCTCTTTTCGATGATGAAGTCGTTGCCGAGCTCGATGCCCGCGGCCTTGCCGAGCACTTCGAGGCCGGTGCTCTGGATGCGATTGTCCTCGTCCAGCACCGGGTTCACGAGCACGAGCACGTTTCCGCCGCCGGTCAGGTAGCTCGCCAGCTGGCTGGCCACCTTCTCCGGCACCCGCACCTCCGGGCCGATCATCGCAACGACCTGGCACTCGCCGAGCTCCAGGCCGAGCTTGGTTGCAGCGAAATCCACAGCCACGACTTCGTAGTTGTTCTTCTGCAGCCGAAAGCGCAGCTCGGCGAGTCCTTGAGGTCCGCCGTCTTCGATGGAGATCTCTTGATGCCCCGTGGCGAAGCAGATCTTGGTCGTCTGCTTCTCGAGCACGTTGCGGATGCCCTCGGTCAGCGCTTGTTCGAGCTTCGGCCGGCTGCGCCCGTCCTGTTCGTCGTACGCGACCATGTCGTCGGTCGTGACGAACCAGTGGCGCTCACCGCGGGCAATGACCAGGCTCGCGTCGGTGACCACGCGGCCGTCTTCGGTCTTGCCGGCGACGATGCCGTACTTCTGCTGCAGCGCCAGAAACTCGGCTGGGCTGCGGTCGGGGTCCACGTAGCGGGCCGAGAGTTTGGTCGTCTCCGCGCCGTACGCTGTCAGGGTGTGACGCACGCTGACGGACAGCGGATCACTCGCGCTCAAGAACACGATGATCTGAACGGGCTCGGTGAGACCGTGCAGCGTCTCCACCGTGGCTTGGGACAAGGTGTAGAGCCCACCTTGGGTGAAGTCCCAGCGTTTGTAGAAGCGCGACACCAGCACGTTGCTGAGCACCGCGATCACCGCGGCCGCGAGCACCCCGGCGGCCGCGAGGGCCTTGAAGCTCGAGCTGAGCGCGGTGGGCGGAGGTTTGGCGGACGACGGCCGGCGTTTGCGGGTCGCGGGCTCGCCTGCGGGCGCTGTGGGGCGCTTTTTGGCCATCAGCCCCACCTCCACGAGTCGACCACCCTGATGGTGACGAACAGCGGCAGCACGACCAGCGTGGCGTCGAACACGAGGCGGCGCAGATCGACGATGCCCTTCGACATCTCGTCCATCTGCGACAGGACCGAGACGTGCGCCGAGAGCTCCCGCAGGGGGCCGGGGTCGAACACGTACTCACCGATGCCCAGGATGAACAGCCCGAAGATCACCAGCATGCTCAGCACGAAGGCCGTGAGCTGACTGCGGGTCATGGCGCTCATCAGGATGCCGACCGAGAGATAACCGGCGCCCACGCCGAACACACCGATGTAGCTCGAGCCGACCACACGCCAGTCGACCTGCCCGGTATTGCGCAGGATCAGGATGAAGAGCAGCGTCGGTGCCCACAGCGCGACATAGGTGGCGAGTGTGGCCAGGTACTTGCCGAACACCACGCCCGCGGGAGTGACTGGAGCGGTCAGCAGACTCTCGATGGTGCCGCTGCGCCGCTCTTCGGCGAACACCCGCATGGTGAGCGCGGGGCATACCAAGAGCAGTGACACCAGCAGGAAGATCGACTGGCCGAAGTAGGCCTGCACCGGTCCACTGTCGATGGAAGCGGCGCTCATGCTCGAGACGTGCACGACGATCGAATAGAAGCTGAGGCCCTGGATCAGCAGGAACACGACCATCAGCACCCACGCCAGCGGGGTGACCCAGAGCGACAGCATCTCGCGCCGGAAAATCGGGAGGGTGCCGCTCACGCCTGGTCCTCCTCCGCGTCCGCATCGACATCGACGTCTGGTTCCGCCGAGGTCAGCTCGGCGAACACGTCTTCGAGCGTAGCGCGCGTCGGGCCGGCCTCGCGCACGCCGAAGCCCGCGCTGGTGAGGCGCGCGACCGCCGCCTCGAGCACGTCGCCGACGTCCCGTGCCTCCTTGGCCAGACTGACCGTCAACCTGGAGAGACCCTCCTCGTCCCCGTCCCGGGTCTTCACTCGGCGGACTCCGGCCACGCCTTCGACGATGAGCCGAGATTTCTCCGGCTCCCCGCGGACCAGGAGCGTTGCGCCCGTTCCCCGGCGACGCGCACGCAGCTCGTCGATGCTGCCCTCGGCGATGAGTCGGCCACGATCGATGACGATGGCGCGATCGCAGGTGGTCTCCACCTCGCTCAAGATGTGCGTGGACAGCAAGATGGTGTGGTTCTCGCCCAGATCTCGGATCAGCCGGCGTACCTCGCGGATCTGGTTGGGATCGAGCCCAGCCGTCGGTTCGTCGAGGATGAGCAGGGGAGGATTGGCAACGAGCGCGTCCGCGAGCCCCACACGCTGCCGGTAACCCTTCGAGAGGTGCCCGATCACGGTGTCGGCCATCTCGGTGACCACTGCCTGGGTCATGGCCCTCTCGACAGCAGCCTTCCGCTCCGCGCGCGGCACCTTCTTCACCTGGGCGCGGAAGCTCAGATACTCGCGCACTCGCATCTCGAGGTAGAGCGGTGCCGACTCCGGCATGTAGCCGATGGAGCGGCGCGCCTCGAGGCTGTCCTCCGCGATGTCATGCCCAGCGATGCGCACGCTGCCGCTGGTTGCACCCAGGAACCCAACCAGGATCCGCATCGTGGTGCTCTTGCCGGCGCCGTTCGGGCCCAGGAAGCCGACGACCTCGCCCTTGCCTACGGAGAAGGAGACGTCGCGCACCGCGACGACCGTCCCGTAGTCCTTGGTGAGGCGCTCCACTTCGATCATGGATGGGGCGGAGATAGCACGGTTCGCCCGGGTCTTGGGGCAGGCTCTGCTACAAGGAAGACACGATGCCGAAACGCCGGAGGGTCTCCCTCGAAGATGAGACCACGGTCACCTGTCCGTACTGCTCGAGCAGCCAACTCTTGGTGGTCGACCCCGACACGACCGGGGAGCTCGTCCAGGACTGCGACGTCTGCTGCCATCCCTGGACGGTCATGATCTCGCGCGACGATGACGGCGTGCTCGACGTCAGTGTGACCCGCGCGTGAGCCGGTCAGAAGTCTCCATAGGCTCTCTGTAAGAGCGTGAGCCCGACGAGTACGGCCGTCTCCGCGCGCAAGACCCGGCCGCCGAAGCACAGCGCCACCGCGTCATGCCGGGTCAGGAGTGCGCGCTCCTCGTCGGTGAAGCCGCCCTCCGGGCCAACGGCCAGCGCGATCTCCCCAGAAACCGCCGCTGCGCCGTCGGTGTCGAGCTTGGTCAGCGAGCGGTCGTCCAGAAAAAATCGTCGCCTGGCGCCGGCGAAGCTGGCGTCCTCGAGTGCCGCTTCGAGCCGGATGGGCGCCCGCACTTCCGGCACACTCGCGCGTCTGCACTGGCGCGCGGCCCGCAGCGCTTGCCCTGGCCAGGCGTGAGCCTTTTCGTGAGCCAAGCCTGACTCTTGCACCGACCGCTCGGTCAACACCGGCACGACACACATCACGCCGAGCTCGGTCGCCTTCTGCACGACCTGCAGCATGCGTTGGCGTCCGAGCACTGCACACAAGAGCGTGATGTGGGCCGGCGATTCGGTCGAGCTCGGCATGAGCTCGTACACCAGAGCTTCCCCCCCTTCGTCCCCGAGCGTCGTCAGCGATGCACGAAAGAATGCGTTCTGCCGATCGACGATGGTGAACGCTTCTTTTGGGTTGATGCCTCGAAATCGGAGAGCCGCTGCGTGGGCTCGGTCGAGCCCGATGCGCTGACCAACCTCCAGTTGCTCAGCGTGTCGGAGCGGTGCGTTCACTCTGGAGGGGGGCAACCCGATGTCTCTTACTTCTTCTTGTCCTTGGCGCCCGCTGCCGCATACGAGGCCTGGCGCTGGTTCTGCGCGCTCTTTGCCTGCGCCTTCTCCTTGCTCTTCTGATCTTTGCCCTTTTGTTTCGCCTTCGGTGATTTGTCGCCCATGTGATCCTCCGTTCGGCGGAAGCACCGCCGAGGCGTCGAGAGGACTCCTCCCGCGTGGGAATAGCAAGCGGCCCCGGTCTTGGACGGGCAAAGCCGAGCGCGGTCTGGGCTCTCGATGCTCAGCCACCCAGGATGCGGGACACCGCGCGCTTGACCCACGAGAGCGGGTTGCACACGTCGGACACGGCCGGTGTGCCCGTCAGATCCTCGTAGCAGAGTCGAGGCGCCGGCCAGGCGAGCACGGCAACGACCAAAAAGAGTACGAGCAAGACCACGACCACATAGGCGGCGGGCGACTGTTCCGGATCCTTCGTCGACACTTCACCGAAACACTACCCGAGCCCCGGACCCGCGTGCGAGCCTTCGCGGGTGTCTCACCCGCGCGCAGCCTTCGCACATCGCGACTTCCGGCTGTACATCCTGGCGCGGTTTCTCACCATCGTCGGCGGGCAGATGCAGTCGGTGGCCGTCGGCTGGCAGGTCTACACCCTGACCGGTGACCCGCTGCATCTGGGTTGGGTTGGGCTCGCGCAGTTCCTGCCCATGATGCTGTTCGCGCTTCCGAGTGGCCATGTGGCCGACCGCTTCGAGCGTCGGCGTGTGCTGATGGCGTGCATGGGTGCAGGCGCGCTGGCGTCGTTGGGGCTCGCGTTGTCGTCTGCACGAAGCCCAAGCCTGCCACTGCTCTACAGCTTGTTGGTCGTGCTCGGCACGGCGCGCGCCTTCAACGGGCCCGCGGGCAGTGCGCTCTTGCCGACGCTGGTTCCCAAGGAGCTGGTCCCGAACGCCATCGCCTGGAGCTCGACCAACTGGCAGGTTGCTACCATCCTGGGGCCCGCCCTGGGAGGTGTGCTCTACGGCATCTTCGGCGCCGCATCGGTCTACGGATTTGCGGCGCTCACTTCGCTCGCCGGCCTCGCCTTGGTCAGCCGCGTCTCCGCGCGTTCCGTCGCAAAGGAGCCGCGGGCGCCGGGGCTGCAGACGGTGCTCGCGGGGCTCGTCTACGTGTGGCGACAGAAGCTCTTGCTCGGCGCGATCACCCTTGACCTGTTCGCGGTGCTGCTCGGCGGGGCGGTGGCGCTCTTGCCGGCGATCGCCAAGGACCTGTTGGCGGTCGGCCCGTCGGGGCTCGGGATCTTGCGTGGAGCGCCGGCCGTCGGCGCGACGGTGATGGCGCTCTGGCTCGCGTATCGACCCCTGAGACGACGGGTGGGCGCCATCATGCTGGTGGCGGTCGCAGTGTTTGGGCTCGCCACCGTGGCCTTGGGTTTGTCTCGGAGCTTCTCCCTCTCGCTCGCGGCGCTCGTGGTGCTCGGCGCCTCGGACATGGTCAGTGTGTTCGTGCGACAGAACCTGGTTCAGCTCGGCACTCCAGATCCCATGCGTGGGCGCGTGAGCGCGGTGAACCTGGTGTTCATTGGTGCGTCGAACGAGCTGGGCGAGCTGGAGTCAGGGCTCACCGCTGCTTGGCTCGGCGTGGTGCCCGCGGTGATTGCGGGTGGGGTGGGGACAGTCGTGGTGGTGGCCCTGTGTGCGCTCGCGTTTCCGGCCCTCCGACGAGTGGATCGACTGCAGGAGCTTGGGGTCGGGAGATAGCTTGGGCGTAAGTGAGGCTCAGCGCCGGCCCGCGGCGCGCTTCGGCAGCTGCGCGATGCGTGCTTCGGCGTCTCGGCGCAGCTTTCCGCAGACCAGATCGCAGAGCTCGAAGATCATCGGTTCGGTGATCGAATAACGCACCGACGCCCCGTCCCGTTCGCGATCGACCAGCCCCGCCTGCTTGAGAATCCCCAGCTGCTTGGAGGCATTGGCCTGTTTCATCTCGGCCGCCTCGACGATCTCCGTCACTGTCATCGAGCCCTGGCGCAAGAGCTGGAGGATCTGCAGGCGAGTTGGCTCACCGAGGACGGAGAAGATCCGCGCAACGCTGTCCAGGATGGGGCCTTCCAGCGCCGGCGAGCTGCGACGGGAGATTGACATATTACTGTTTAGCGATATGTTGTTGCCTTCATAAGGTAGTCGCCGTGGCAACGCGCCGCAACCTCCCTCGAGTCGACCCCATGATGTTCCCCAGGATCCTCTCCGTCGTTGTTGTCATCTCCGCGCTCGGCGCCGCGGGCTGCCGAGGTGGGTCCCCGCGCCCCACCGGTGCCGATCTCCCGCTCACGACGGTCGGGACGTCCCAGGTGCGGCGCGCCGAGAGCAGCGTGACCCAGCAGATCGTCGGCACGGTCCGCGCCCGAACCACCGCCAGCATTGCCCCCAACGTGATGGGCAGGGTGTCCGAGCTGAAGGTGACACTGGGCAGCAACGTGCGCGCGGGCGACGTCCTGGTTCGACTGAGCGCCGGAGAGATCGACGCCAAGGCGCGCCAGAGTGCCGCGCTGCTCGATCAGGCGAAGCTCGAACTGACCCGCGCCAAGAGCCTCGAGGCCAAACACGTGATCGCGCGCGCCGAGCTCGACGCCATCGCTTCTCGCCATCGTGTGGCGCTGGCTTCCCTGGGGGAGGCCCGGGTCATGCAGAGTTACACCGTGCTCCGCGCGCCCTTTTCGGGTGTTGTCACGGCCAAGCTCGCGAACGTCGGAGACCAGGCAATGCCTGGGCGCCCCCTCCTGATCTTGGAAGATCCAACTGCGCTACGTCTCGAGGGCGCGGTGCCCGAAGGGCTGGCGGCCGGCCTCGCTACTGGGCAAAAATTGACGGTCCGCGTGGAGGCCGCGAGCGCAGTGCTCACGGGCCGAATCGCGGAGATCAGCCCGAGCGCCGACGCAAATACGCGCACGGTGCTCGTGAAGCTGGATCTGGACCCGGCCAAGGAGCTGCGCCCGGGGCAGTTTGGGCGGGTGGAGCTGACCACCGGGCAACGCCGCTCGCTGGAGGTCCCGAAGAGCGCCGTCGTGCCACGTGGTCAGCTCGAGCTCGTCTTCGTGGCGGACAAGGGTCGCGCTCAGCTGCGCCTGGTTCGGACTGGTGCCGAGCACGGCGACCAGATCGACATCCTGAGCGGCCTCGATGCGGGCGAGTCGGTGATCGTGTCGAACGCGAGTCTGCTGAGTGACGGTCAACCGATCGAGGTCAAGTAGTGTCGAGCGAAGTCCAGAGCTCACGCGGCGGCCCCGCCGGTGTGCTGGCCCGAGCGTTCATCGGCTCCAAGCTCACGCCGCTCTTGGTCGTGGCGTCCGTCCTGCTCGGGTTGGTCGCGATTGCGCTCCTGCCACGCGAGGAGGAGCCCCAGATCAAGGTGCCGATGGTGGACGTGATGGTCGCCATGCCCGGCGCTGGCGCCAAAGAGGTAGAGAGCCGGGTTGCCTCGCCCATCGAACGACTGCTCTGGGAAATCCCCGGCGTGGAGTACGTATACACGACGAGCCAACCGGGCCGCGCGCTGGCGGTCGTGCGGTTTCGCGTTGGAGAGGACGTGGAGCGCTCGGTGGTCAAGCTGAACACCAAGCTCGCGGCCAACCAGGACCGCATCCCCAGCGGCGTGTCCCCGCCCCTGATCAAGGTGCGCTCGATCGACGACGTACCGATCCTGGCGCTGACTTTCCACGGTGCGGGTCACGATCACTTGACCCTGCGCCGGCTCGCCGCCGAGGTCACGGCGCAGATCAAGCGCATCCCCGAGGTGAGCGAGACGCAGCTACTCGGAGGGCTCAGGCGTCAGGTCAGGGTGGCGCTGGATCCGGCGCGGCTGTCGGCCCGTTCACTCGACGCGGCGGCCGTGGCGCGTGCGCTGCGCCAGGCCAACGATCAGACCACTGCCGGCTCGCTCACCACCGATGACCGCGACGTGGTGGTGCAGACTGGCGGGTTCTTCGCCAGCGCCGAGGACGTCGGTGCCGTCATGATTGGTGTGCACGAGGGCGCGGGCGTCTACGTCCGGGACGTCGCCCGGGTGACGGATGCCAGCGAGGACGCATCGCAGTACGTCTTTCACGGCAGCGGCGCGGCCAGAGCTGCGGACGCCAACGAACGACCCGCGGTCACACTCTCCGTGGCCAAACGCCCCGGAACCAACGCAACCCAGGTCGCCGCCGGTGTCTTGGCGCAGGTCGAAGCGCTGAAAGGCACCCTGATTCCGAGCAGCGTCGAGGTCAGCATCACGCGGCACTATGGCGAGACGGCGAACGAGAAGTCCAACGAGCTCTTGCTCCACATGGGCATTGCCATCGTCAGTGTCTCGCTCCTGATCTTGTTCATGCTGGGCTGGCGCGAGTCTCTGGTCGTCGCCGTGGCGATCCCGGCGACACTGGGCCTTACCCTGCTGGTCTTTCATCTGGCGGGCTACACGCTGAATCGGATCACGCTCTTCGCGCTGATCTTCTCGATTGGCATTTTGGTCGACGATGCAATCGTGGTCGTCGAGAACATCGTGCGGCACCGCGAGCTGCCGGAAAATCGCGGGCGAGCCCTGCGCGAGGTAGCCGTGGCCGCCGTCGCCGAGGTTGGAAATCCGACCATCCTGGCGACCCTGGCGGTGATCGCCGCGATCTTGCCAATGGCGTTCGTCGGCGGGCTGATGGGCCCTTACATGCGTCCGATCCCCATCGGCTCGACGGCCGCGATGGTATTCTCACTGCTCGTGGCGTTCATCGTCACACCCTGGGCTGCGACTCGGCTGCTCGGCAAGAGACCCTCTCACGCGGCGGCGGGGCACCACACCGAAGGGCGCCTCACGCGGGTGTATCGCCATTTGATGTCGCGCTTCGTGGGCCGTACGGCCTGGCGCTGGGGTTTTCTGCTCGCAATCGGTGCGCTCCTGGTGGGTGCGATGGCGTTCGTTCCCGCCGGCCTCGTGCGAGTGAAGATGCTGCCCTTCGACGACAAGAGTGAGCTGCAGCTGGTGCTGAACATGCCGGAGGGCAGCTCGCTGGAGCGCACCGCGCGCGCGACTCGCGAGATTGCCGCAGCGGTTCGCGGCGAGCCAGAGGTCACCGACTACCAGACCTACATCGGGACCGCTGCGCCCTTCAACTTCAACGGACTCGTGCGTCACTACTATCTGCGATCCGGCCCCAGCGTCGCCGACGTGCAGATCAACCTCCTGCCCAAACACGAGCGCGCGGTGCAGAGTCACGACTTTGCCAAACGCATCCGGCCGCGTGTGGCCGAGATTGCCGCGCGTTACGGCGCGCGCATCGCGGTCGCCGAGGTCCCACCCGGTCCGCCGGTGCTCCAGACCCTCGTGGCTGAGGTCTACGGGCCCGACTCGGCCTCTCGGCAGAAGCTGGCCGAGCAAGTGCGCGGGCTGTTCCGGCGTACGCCGGGTGTCGTCGACATCGACTGGTACGCCGAGGATCCTCACCCCAAGGATCGCCTGATTTTGGACAAAGAGAAGGCGGCGCTCCACGGCATTGGGTCCGACGCCCTGGCGGCCACGCTGCGGATCGCCGTCGCGGGGGAGAGCATCGGCCTCGTCCACACGCCGCACGAACAAGAAGACGTCCAGGTGCTGCTCGAGCTGCCGAGACACCAGCGCCCCGACACCGAGTCGCTGCTTGGGCTGCGCGTCGCGTCGGCCTCGGGCGCCCTGGTACCGCTCGGCGAGCTGGTGCGCGTCGAACACACCGTCGAGGACCAGAGCATCTATCACAAGAACCTGCTGCCGGTGGTCTACGTGACCGGTGACGTCGCGGGCGGTGCCGAGAGCTCGGCTTACGCGGTACTCGCGATGAACAAACAGCTCACGTTGCTCGACTCCGGCGACTACGGCGGCACGCCGGGGCGAGTGCAGGTCTTCAACCTGGCGCAGCCGACCCTGGGCACGGCGCCGGCGATCAAGTGGGATGGCGAGTGGCACGTGACGCTGGAGGTGTTCCGTGACCTGGGGCTGGCGTTCGTCGCAGTGTTGCTGCTCATCTATGCGCTCCTGGTCGGCTGGTTCCGGTCGTTCTCCACACCGCTGGTAGTGATGGCGGCGATCCCGTTTTCGTTGATCGGTATCTTGCCGGCGCACGCCGCGATGGGAGCCTTCTTCACGGCGACGAGCATGATCGGTTTCATGGCGGGCGCCGGCATCGTGGTGCGAAATTCCATCATCCTCGTCGACTTTGCCGAGGCGCGAATCGCGGAGGGCATGAGTGCGGAAGACGCGGTCGTCGAAGCGGGCGCGGTGCGATTCCGCCCCATGTTGCTGACAGCGTTTGCCGTCGTGCTGGGCGCGGCGGTCATCCTTTTCGATCCGATCTTTCAGGGCCTCGCCATTGCGCTGATGGCGGGGGAGATCGCCTCGCTGCTCGTGAGCCGTGCTGCCGTCCCAGTCCTGTACGCGATGGCGCACCGGATTCGGAGCCGTCGCCCGCGCTCCGATCACGCGCCCGGAGCGCGCTCAGTGGTCGTGGGAACGCCGGGACTCGAAGAGGGACACGCCTGACCGAGCTGCCAACCCCTGGTTGCAGCGGGAGGTGGCGGTCGGGTATGCGCAGCCACGTTCCGGCTGAGTTTTGCTTTCCATCACCTCCCGTCGGCCTTGGCCCGCGGCGTGCACCCTAGTGGAGGAATGCCTCGCTGGTGGCCCTGCCTCTCTGTGTTTGGTCCGGTCGTTCTGCTGCTCGGAGCCTGCAGCGGCGCTGACCCTGTCGCAGGCGAGCCCGAGCCGCCCGAGCCGTCCGCCGCGACCGATGGCGGCACGGCCGGCAAGACGGGGAGCGCGGACGCGGCCCCCACTGCGACGCCCGATGCCGGCGGCGACGCGAGCCCACCCGAGCCGACGTCGCAGGCACCCTGCGATGCGGGCCAGTGCTGGCAAGCCTCGTCGCTCTCGGGGTTGTGCGGCTCGTCCACGGTCAGCGAGGACTTCGGCAGCGGCAAGTACAACGTGCACCAATACGCGCTCGCTCTTCCTGCCGGTGTGATGGTGGACCTGAAGCTCGAGGCTAGCGCCGGCGCGTGGAACCCGGCCTTGATCGTGAACGGAGCGGACGGGACGACCTTGTTCGACGGAGCGCAGCCGGCCGTCGGCAAGGACCCACAGATCACCGCGCTGAGCTCCGGCAAAGGCCAGAGTGTCGCTCACGTGCAGCTGACGGCCAAGGCGGGCGCGGTCGTGAGTGTGTTCGTGACGGACTGGTACATCGTCGACGGTGGTTTCACCCCGAGCATGCCGTCGGATGCCAGCTACTCGCTGACCACGAAGGTGGACTGCGAGCCGCCCGGCCCTGGCACGCTGCTGAGCCCGCCGAACTTCGATGGCGACGACGTCGTCAACGGTTATTTCCTCTTGCCCGACTCCGTGCCGTCGGGCCTCTACACCCACAAGGCGGACGGCTGCTCGCGCGGCACCAAGCTGCTGATCGACAGCATCTACACGGTGGCGACCCACTGGAAACCGCTCTATCCCTCCCTCTCGCCCCTCTCCGTCATGGACATGAACGAGGGGCCCTGCAGCACGGTCGACCACGCCACCCACGACGACGGCACTCACGTGGACATCGTCGCCGGCTGCGCCACCGACATCTCTTGCGCCAACAAGGCCCCGAAGCTCGCCCTCGCGAAGCTGTTCGTCGACACCGGTGTTGCCTGGGGCATCTTGAACAACGACGTCGCCGTGCAGTCGGAGGTGAACGCCTACTTCGCGCAGAAGACCACCTACGCGCCTTGGAAGGGCACGTTCATGCGCAGCGTGACCGGGCACGTCAAACACTTCCACGTGCGTGTAAAACGACCGAACGGGTCGTGTGACTAGCCTCGACCCGAGCAGTCTTGCGACGCTCAGATCGCGATGGGCATGAGCGGCGAAAACCCACTTGAACTACCGGCGAGGCCGGCGGATGGGGGGTTGGGGCGCAGCCCCAACGTAAGTGTCCTAGAACACGAGCAGCGCAAGCTGATCGGTGTTCTAGGGTTTGTCACTCGCGGCGAGCCCCGCTCCCCGTGCCCGCCTGCTTCTCGACCGTTGCGCAGGCCGCGCTGCTCGGAGCGCTCTGGCTCAGCCCGTCGACGGCCTGAGCGCGGACACGATCTCCGTCGGTGCGCTCGCATCGAGCTCGCTGGCGCCGTGTTTGCGGCCGGCGTCGAACGGTGGGTCGTCGTCCATGCCAAAGAGCTCGCTCTCGAGCACGTCGCGGAACACCCGCAGCTTGGCGTCGTCGTACAGAATGAAACGCACCTCCTGGAGGCGCGAGCCGCCGAGTGACAGATACCATCGGAGGACCGCGGCCTGAGCTTGGGCGGCGGCCTCGAGCGTGACCCGCGCGGCGCCGGTGCCGAGGGCGGGCACTGCCAGGCTGCGCAAGCCGAGTCGCTCGGCCAAGAGCAGCGCTCGCTGCAGCGCGCGCCCGATGCACGACGCCTCCTCCCAGGCACTCACGGCGTGCAAGACGCGCCGGCAGTGCAGGCGACCGGGTCCGGTTGCCACACACGCGCCAAGCGGTTGCTCACCGTGTGAGAGCGCTTCCTCTTCCAGCTCGTCGCCGCCGGCAAGGCGCAGCGCTTCGCTCACCCCGGTGCGCATCACGAGCTGCCAGTTGGCGGAGCTCACGATGCCGTCGACCTGAGCGAGCGCAATGTTCGCCGCTTCGCTGACGACCCGCACGCTGCCGAGTGAGATGCTGCCATCGACGCGGCGGGCAGGGCGACACGCTGGCCGAGAGACACGAGCGAGGGAGCTGAAGGCCCGCCGCGCCTCGGTGATGTCGCTCAGCCTGACCTCTTTGTCCTTTTCCAGCATGCGCCCGAGCACGTGCTGGAAGTAGGCCTCTTCTGCGCTCTCGGGGCTCGGGCAGGTGGCCGTAAGCCTTGGGTCGAGCACGTCCTCGGTGCGGCTGAACGGCGGCACCCCGTAGCGAAGATCGTACAGCGTTGCCCCGAGCCCATACACGTCTGCGCGGCGATCGAGCGGCTCATGCCGCAGCGCCTCCGGTGGCATGAAACGCACTGTGCCCGCGCTGCCCGCCAGGTTCTTCTCCGAGATCTGCGTCTGCACCGCGATGCCGAAGTCGCCGAGCTTGATGTTGCCGTCGGCCGCGCCAAACAGATTCGAGGGTTTCAGATCTCGGTGCAAGATCCCGTGTTGGTGCGCGGCGTGGAGCCCGTGGGCGATCTGCGCGGCGGCGTCGCAGACGAACCAGAGCGGCAGCCCGAGACCGAGGCTCTCGCGGCGAGAGTGGTCCAGCTCGTTCATGTCGATCCCGTCGACATACTCCTGAACGATGTAAGGGATCTCGGCGTGGGTTCCGACGTCGAGGGCTCGCACCACGTTGGGGCTCGAGATGCGCGCCATCAGCCGAGCCTCGGTCACCATGCGCTTCTCGCGGTCCGCCGGTGAATCGCCGATCTCCGCGCGCAAGGTCTTGATGATGACGGGCGCCGCCATCACGACGTGCCGCGCCAGCCATACGTCCCCCATGCCGCCGCCGCCGAGCCTGCCCCACACCTCGTAGTCGCGGATCCGCTCCCCTGCACTCAGCATGCCGCGAGACTACCTCAGCCGGCGGGGCGTTCCACCCTGCGGAAGAGCCACCACGAACCCCGCTGTCCGACCAGGTGGATGCTCGGATCGGCGCTGAAGATCCCGGCCGGATTGCCGTAACGTCGGACCAGGAACCAGTCGAACCAGGCGCCGTTCTTGCGCACGTCGAACCAGTTGGGTTGCCACTCCCAGCGCTCCGGCACTTTTGGAGGAACGTTCGGACTGCCGTCCCGGTAGGCGATGGGATTGTGGTTCCAGCCAATGAAGTGGAACGAAAGCGCGCCGCCCTTCTCGGCTTGCACCCAGGCGGGCAGGTGGATGAAAGGCGTCACCGCGCGGGTCGAGCCATCGTGGTTGAACACCAGGTACGCGAGCCGGGGTGCCTTGGGGATCTCTCGGACGATCTCCTGAAAATCGCGCGTGTTCTGCTCGAACGCGTAATACTGCTGTGCGACATGGTAGCCCGTGCGGCCGCTGAACACCGCGAGTGCGACCACCAGCGGCAGGCGGTACCAGCCCGCCTTCGGCATGTCCGGAACCGCCGCGAACAAGATGAACAGCGCGGGAGTGACCTCGCGCGGGTAGACGTACCACCAGAGCCCGATGCGCATCGGCAGCACCAGGTAGGCAAACAGAAACCCGAGCGCGAACAGCGCCGGCAGCACGGTGACGGAAATACCCCACCACCACTCCCGGAACGAACGGCCGCGCAGCCGGCCCTGGAAGACGAACCAGAAGCTGGAAGAGAGGCCCAGCACCAGCGCCGCGGCGACGAAGTCGTTGAAGTACCCGCGCTCGAGCGCCCCCGCGGTGCCTCCGAAGCCGTCGACCAGATAACTCGGGATCTCGCCCATGCGTTCGGGTGACCACTTCAAGTTCGCGGCGACGTCGATGTGCGCCTGTTTCGGCATGAAGTGCCAGACGGCGTAGAGCAGGATGCTGGGAATCGTGGGCCACACCGCGGGCCACAGCCGGCGGGTGGCGGGCCAGACACAAATTGCCGTGCCGAACACCGCGAGCAGCGCGAACGGCAAGCGAAACAGGTGGGTGAAAAAGATGGCGATCAACCCGAGTGCGAGGCCTAGCTGCCGGCCGCGGGTGGGGCGGTCGACGATCAAGAGGGCGAAGCCGACGCACATTGCAAACAGCCCGATGGCGCCGACGAAGTTGAGGAAGCCCCAGTGGGTGAGGTGCATCCACACGGCTCCGAGCCCGAGCACGCCCCAGAGCGGGCTCTTCTTCATCCCGCTGAACAGGACCGAGAGACCGGCCGGCAAGAGTCCGAGCATGACGATGGCGGAGGCTTTGACCGCCACGTTCATGGGCAGCACCAGCGCGAACAGCGCGCCGATGGCGTACATCGACATGTACGGCACCTCGAACGGGTGCAGCGTGAACTGTTGCTGGAAGCCGAACGCGGGGTCCCAGTAGTGCCGGTAGATGCTGATGTCGCTGGCGTGGAACGGAAGATCCGTCATGGGCGGATAACGCACGACGCTGAACGGGTAGACCACGACGTAGATGCAAGCCCCGATGGCGACGAACGCGGCCATCGCGTTCAGTGGCCGCGCGCGGAGGCTCGCCCAGAGTCTCCCGAGCCTGAGTCGAGCGGAGCGGCGCCAGCCTACGGCCATTTTCCGCGGGCGAGCCTAGTGTCTAGAGTGGGTGTTTCCTAGCGGGTTCTCCCGCGTGCGCAGCGGTTCGCGGGCATCGAGCCGGGGTGGCCGCGCGTCTGCCACCCGAGCGTTCGGGCTAGACTGCGCTTTGGTGCTCCCGTCGAAGGCCATCGTCGTCGCGTGGGGGGCGCTCTTCTGCGCGCTGGGCTGCACTGACCCGACCGATGCAAAGAGCGGCCGCCCGCTGACCTTGGCGCTGGAGAAGCTCGAGGCTCCAGCGCCGTTCGACTCCCGAGCGGGCGGCGTCGTGCTCAATGTGACGGCGCGGGTCTCCGGCGTGCCAGCGGCGTGTGCCTCGGACTGCAGCGTGAGCGCGGTGTTCGAGCTCGTACAAGGCGGTGGCATTCCGGTGCGCAGGCTGAGCGACGAGCGCGCTCTGACCGGCGCCGGGAGTGTGGAGCTCAGCGTCGACTGGGACGGTTCGGACACGAGCGGTCGTCGGCTCGCTGACGACACCTTCGAGGCGCTCGTCACGCTGCGTGTGTCGAGCAAGAGTGGAGAAACCTTGGGCGAGCTCGCGCCGCCGCGGGGCAGACAGCTCCGTTACTGCGCGCCAGCGTCGGGCTGTGTGCCCGTGACCAGCTGTGCCTTCGCCGGCAGCGACGCTGCTCGCTGTGCACCGCACTTCACGCAGACGGACTACGTCTGCAACTTGATCGGCGGCTTTCTGGCGCTGCCTCCCATCTCATCCTGGAACTTCAGCGGCACGGACGACAAACCGCCGGTGCGCTTGCCCTTCGCGTTCGACGCAAACGATCGCTATGCGGCCAACGTGCCGGCGGGTGGAAATCCTGGCAATGCCGACAACCCAGTGGTCGCTGCGGCGGATCTCGGCTCACCGCTCGAGCACACGGACGGCAGCGGCAAACGTCGGTTGGTCTTTTTGTTCGGTGACACCCAACCAGTGCCGCTCGAGTCGTACCCCAAGGATCAAAATGGTGCCGTCTACCCGGGCGGCTCCCCGTTTGGGCAGCAACCCTCGAACGACGACTCGATGGCGTTCTCTGATCAGGCGGAGAGTGATCCGCCGACCGGCCCCGAGCGCTGCATCGACCTCGCTTTCGTACACGGCGGGCCCAGCTTGGACCCCGTGCACCAGCTTCCAGAGAGCAAGCTCATCGCTCCGGTGACGATGGACGGTCGTTTGACGGTGGACACCGCGACGGGCGCTACGACCGGGGCGCGGCTGGGCTCCTCGCGCGTTCCAGGTCCCGGCTTCAGCATCGACGGGCGCATGTTCGTGCTGGCCCCCACCAGCACTGACTCGAGCGTCGGCGTCTCGTGCGACGCGAGCAAACCTTGCCCCAACGGAGACCAGTGTGGGGCCAAGGGAGTGTGCCTCTACGGCGACTGCAGCGCCGCCGACGGCAGCACTCCGTGCTTCAAGCGTAGCGCGCCGGCCACGCTGGCGCTGAGCTCACCTGACGTGTCACTCCGTTCTCTGTTGCCGTCCGAGCTCGAGACATCCGGTGCGCTCGACGTGTACCGGCAGGGCGCTGACCTGGTCCCGCCCATCGCGTTTCACGTTCCGGACGCAACCCAGGTCTACGCCTGGGGACGCAGCGGCATCGTCGGCCACCCGAGTGATCTCGGCACGCCCCACGGTCGCGTCGAGTTGTTCTTCTGGAAACACGCCTTCGAGGGAGCACCGGGCGCAAAAAAGCTGAGCGCGCCCCGCTTCTTCTCCGGCTGTGACGACGAGCCGTCGGTGTGTGATGTTCCGCGCTTCAGCTCGCTCGAGAGCGAGGCTGTCCCCGTCTACCCGGAGGATCGCCTGACGGTGAACCAGACGTCGGTGATCTGGCTCCCGAGCTTCGGCCGCTTCATCATGATCTACGGCGGGCGACTGCCGGTCTGGACCCGAGATTTTCACCCGACCGTGACCGAAGAACGCGCGCTCGACCCTTACGCCGGGGTGTACCTCCGGAGCGCGCGCCATCCTTGGGGGCCCTGGTCCAACGCGGTGACCTTGTACAACCCGTATTGGTCGAACGTCGCGGGTTACTGCGAGCTGATGTTTCTGACCGCGAAACAAGCCGAGCTGCTCTCCGAACGCATCGAGCCGAGCTTTCCGGGCGCGTCGTGTGATCCCTCGGCCCTGGTGCAACAGGACCTCTCGCGCCCCGACGACTTTGGCGCCGAGTACGGCAGCGCCATCGTGCCGCGCTTCATCCAAGACGGCAGTGACGAGGTGACTTTCTACTGGTTGATGAGCACGTGGAACCCGTACCGAGTCGTCGTCATGCGGTCGGTGCTGTCGAAGAGCGCGGTCGCGGTCGAGTAGAGAAGAACGGTCGCCCCCGGCGTCGCCGCCCCAGCGCGGTGAGCAGGATCAACCAGGGCAAGCCGGCGGCTGTGCCCTTCGCGGAGGTCACTCCGCAACTGCCACAGCCTCCGCTGGGTGGCGGCGTCACACCAGGTGGACCAGGAGCGGGACGCGGCCCGTCGGCCTCGGGTGTGTTGCTCGTCGGAGCGACGGCGACGGCTTCGGGCGCCGCCGGCGCGGGTTCGACCGGCTCGACTGGCGTCGCGTCCGCCGCGCCCGCGTCGTTGATCGCAGCTACGGGCGCACCGCCCGACGTGGGCGCGCTGCCGGCACCCAGCCGTTTCACCCAGTCGCTGGGCAGTTGCTGGGTTCCGCCGCACAGGTGCGCGACGACCTCACCAGCGTCCAGGATGCGCGCGAACACCAGGTAGCGTTTGCCCGTCGTGAACATCGCGCCCTTCAGGCCACCGCCACTGACCCGAAGCTTGCGCGGCACCGAACCCTTGAACACACGCTCCACGGCCATGTCGACCAGCGTCTGATTTCCGGTGTCTTCGCGCACGGTCGCACGCCCCGTGAACACCAGCATGGCGCGTTCGAGCGACGACCCGAGCTGGGGCACGTCGCAGGAGGTGGCAGGTGCCGTGCGCGGCACGAACAGCAGCAGGGCGAAGAGCATCAAGCCAAGGAGAGGCGCCTTCATTTGTCGTAGCTTACGCGACACTCCTTCGGTGTTGCGCAGAGCAGGCTTGGCTTCCGAGAAAACTGACGTCTGGCGGGAACTTTCTCCACGCCGTACTGTCGCGGGCGAGATGCCCGAGATCGAACCCGCGACGTTCCCGGACCTTTTGTACCCGTCACCCCAGCTGCGGATCGACTTCGAAAAGACTCGCCTCGCTCTGAGCCTCGCCTTCGCAGGCGGAGTCTCCGGGGGCCTGTTCGAAGAGACACTCGCCAGCGCAACGCTCGAGCCTTCGAGCTGGGAGCCGACTGCGTTCGAGAACGACCTGTTTCTGCGCCGCTTCGTGGGTGGGTGTTTCAAAATCAGGGTTGGCCGCGAAGAGGGGCCGGTCGCCGGGAGCCACCTCGTTCGACTGCTCACCCATCCCCCGAGCGACGTGGCGACCGTGGAGCATCGCAGGGCCATCCTGGCCGAGCTCGACGCGTCACCCGAGCTCCGCGCACGACTCGAGGAGCTCTATCGAGCGCTGAGGCGCCTGCGGATATTGCTCGAGAACGCGTCCGGCGTGCGCAACTGGGACCCGAGCCGACGGCAGCTCGACATGCTCGTGATCGTCAAGGAGGTGTTCGACCTGATGGCGGGTGGGTTCGGCACGAGCCGCTCCGGCCTGTGTGCCTTGTCCGTATTTGGAGGTCGCATCGTGACGAGTGAGGCCTACCGCTCGCTCGCAGATCTGCTGCGGTACGATGACCGCCTGGCAACACTGAGCCTGAAGGTTGGGGTCGGTGCTGATGGACGCATTCGTGGCTTCGAGGTCATGTCAATCGCCGAGGATGCCGAGAATCCCTTCGTGAGCCCGCCCTGGCGCCGCTGGTTGGCCAAGCTGGAGCTCTTTGCGCGCGGGTACCGCTTCAGTGACGGCGAGGTGATGACCCGGTTGGTCGACGCGGTGTTCGTGGGACTCGAGTCCGACCTGGTCACGCTGCTGCAGCTGTTCGGAGATCTTGAGTTCTACCTCGGTGCCCTCGGCTTTGCCGATCAGTCGCGGGCGGCCGGCCTCGCGGTGTGTCTGCCCGAGCTCGTGGCGCCCGACGCCCCGCGCGCGCTCCACGACCTGTTCAACCCGCTGCTCTTGATGAGCGGCATCGAGCCGATTCCGTGTGAGCTCACGTCGAGTCGCCTGGCTACGACCGTGCTCGTGACCGGCCCCAACTCCGGCGGCAAGACTCGCCTGCTCCAGTCCGTCGGGCTCACGCAGTTGCTGGCCCAGGCAGGCTGTTTCATCCCAGCGCGCGCAGGCGCGGTCTCGCTCACGTCCGCTCTGGTCGTGTCGTTGATCCAGGAGACGCGGGCAGATCAGGCAGAGGGGCGGCTCGGCATGGAGCTGTTGCGCATCCGTGAGCTGTTCGAACGGCTGCCGCCGGGTGCCATGGTGCTGCTCGACGAGCTGTGTTCGGGGACGAACCCGTCCGAGGGCGAGGAGATCTTCGAGCTGGTGGTCGAGATGCTCAGCAAGCTCTCCCCGCAGGCCTTCATCACCACGCATTTTCTGACCTTCGCCGCCCGCCTCGAGCGAGAAAAGAAGATCCCCGACCTGACCTTCGTGCAGGTCGAGCTCGGCGCAGATCGGAGGGCCACGTATCAGTTCGTTCCCGGTGTGGCGACGACGTCGCTCGCGGGGCACGCCGCGGAGCGCCTCGGTGTCACCGGTGAGCAACTCTTGTCGTTGATCGAACGCAACGTGCAGCGCTTCGCCCTCAAACATCCACCTGAGCGCGGCTGAGGTCATGCCGACCCTGCTCGTCACCAAGAAGATGTCACCCGAGCTCGCGGCCCGGGTGCAAGCAAGCGTCGCAGGTCGGCGTGCGGCGCCGGGCGCGAGGCTGGTGCCGCGTGCGATCTCCCTGTTCCGCATCGGCGCGCTGAGCGTGACCGTGGTCTCGCTGGCGTGGCTCGGCTGGTCACTGCACCGCGCGAGTCGAGCGCTCGAGGCCCGGCGCGCGGCGCTGCTCGAGCGGATCGCGAAAGAGTCCGCGGACCTCGGCCCGGACGAGATCGACGCGGCCCCCCGAGTCCTGCCCTGGCTGCCGGTCTTCTCCGGGGTCTACGCGGGTGATTCCATCGCGGAAGAGCTGCGCCCCGCGGGGGCCTTTGCGGCCACTCTGGCCAAACCCACGCTCTACCTGCGCGGCACGCTCTCCGGCGTCGCGGGCCGGGTCGACGAGTGCGCCAGCAGCTCATTCAAGGACGCGTTCGTCTTGTGTCTGAGCTCACCTCCGAGCTCTCGAACCGAGAAAGATCTGAAGGCCAAGGCGCGCACTGCGCTCGGCGGTCGCGGGGAGGGAATGCTCCCCATCGCCCATGTCGAACGCCTGGCCGATGCCCTGGTCGGCCTGCCGTACTTGAGCCCCGCTTGGAAAAAGAAGGTGGAGTCGGCGCAGTCTCGGGACGGGCTCGAACGACTCAGTCGGGACTTCGACCGTGCCCCGCTTGCGCGCGCCAGGTCGGCTGCACGAGCGACGCTCTTGCTCGTCGTCGTCGACGAACCCAATCCCGAACCGGGCCCCACCGAGCTGGACGGTGAGCGGCCGCACGATGTCCGCGTCGGGCTCGTGGATCTGAGGCGCCGGAAGGTGCTGCTCAGTCTGCGTCGGCGCGTCGACCCCAGCTGGATCTCCGTTGCAGCACGAGCGGAGTACGCGAGCGGCATCGACAGTTGCGCGCTGGCACTCGACGTTCACGCTGCCGTGGCCGGTACACCGCAGGTGGCTGCCGGCGACTGACGCCGAGCGTGATGTTTGCGAACCGCGCGGCGTTCGGCTGCGTCAGCGCCCCTTCCGCCAGCGTCGCACACCGACCGCGGCGCCGAGGAGCCAGAGCCAGCCGTGTGCCGACGCGCGGGACGCGGGCTGGCGGCAGCCACACCCGCCATCGTCGCTGCCGCCGTCCTTCTTTCCGCCGCTCCCGCTGCCGGCAGCGCCACTTCCCGCCGTCGCGCCCGCTCCGCCTCCACCTGTTGCGGGCGAGGCGCCCGTTCCGCCGCTGCTCGCGCCGGCCGCTCCGCCTCCGCCCGTTCCACCCGAGCCGCCGCTGCTGCTGCCGCAGACCGCGTCGAGCTCCGCGCCCGGCGGCAGTTTGTCGCGGTACAGCGTCCACATCTCCGTGACCAACTTGCTGGACGTGCTGCCGCCGCCGTCGACGTCGCCCTTCATCCAGCGATCGACGTAGTCGAAGTAAGCGTCGTGGCTCCAGACTGCCTTGGCGTGCAGCATCAGCGTCGAGAGCGCCTGACCGACCCAGTACGCGCTCGTGCAGCAGTTGCGATAGTCTGGACAAGCGTCGACCAGTTCCGCGGGATCGCGGCAGTCTTTGGCGCCCCCGCCGCTGCAGCCGCTCTCGAAGTAACTGCCGTGGCCGCCGCCGCAGTCCCAGCCGAAGAGCGGTTTGCCGTTCTTGCCGACGTAGGTGTGGCCGTCCTCACCAAAGAACGAGTCATCGTAGTCTTGGCCAACCGCGAGCATGTCGCAGTCGTCGAGCAGCGCTGCCGCGAACACGACCGGCCACTTGCGTGCGTTGTGATGGCCGCCGTTGGCCGAGAACTTGCCACCCGCCTTGATCACCCCGTAGTTGTCGATGCCGAGCTGAACCATCGAGATCGTGAGCTCGTCCCGCTCGGGAGTGTCGAGCATCACATAGGCCGCCGCCTCACTCACGAAGGTCGAGTACTCGCGCCCGTAGCAGGCGTGGGCCCCGGCGCCGTTGTACCAGTTGTCCTCCGCACAGCTGTGCTGGATCGTCCACGAGCTCAGGTGGTCGATGCGCGGTCGCTCCGCCATCTTCAAGAGCTCGGCTCCGCTGGGTTTGCTCGGCGGTGCTGGCAACTTCGGAAGCAGCGACCACTGGAGCTTGGCGGAGTCGAGGTGCTGTTTGTACTTGCCGGCGTAGGCCGGGCGCAGCGCGCTCGATGGCAACGGCGCCGACACCGCGGTGAGCACGGCTTGAGACTGCAGACAGCCGACGTTCTGGAAGCTGCCCCCGTCCGGCTTGCTGGCGCTGGACACCAGCGATTCATCGACCTTCAACGTGTACGGGAACGCAACGTTGTCGTCGGTAGCGTACTGACCGCCGCGGTCGTCGTAACCCTGGCGGCCGCCCATGGGGTTGACGCTCGAGCCGTTGCGCGTGCCGGTCGGCGCGGGTGAGACGGACTGAATGACGACGGGGCCGACCACCCAGTAGTCGCCGCTGGCAAACTGCCCGGACTCGGTGGGTTTGTCGAACGTCCACGTGACGCCGTACTGGGTGATGGAGGTGACGGGTGCCGCCTGCGCCGGCCGAACGAAACAAGCCGCGGCGAGCAGGGCTGAGGCAAGGCATGTGGATTTCATGGGTCTCCCCCCCGACTTTTATCAGGGAGCGCCCGCCTTGCCCACGCCGCCGTCCGTGCGGTCGCATCGTGCAGGACGCCGGTGCAATCAGCGATGGTGATGGGCGGTCAGCGTCAGCGCTTTCGCCGGGAAGCGCGCCAGTGCAAGCTAGCGCGGGCGATGCAATCGATTCGCACGGCGGCTGCTGCGGGGGCGACGATCGGCCTGACCGGTTTTTTCTCCGGGGCGGTCGCCGTTGCCACCGTGTTCGGGGAGCATGCCCCCGATCGCTTGTTGAATGCGTGGTCGAACAGCGTGCTTTCGACCACGGGTATTCGCACCGTTTGTGAGGGTCTCGAGCACCTGCCGCAACGCACGTTCGTCATGGCGATGAATCATCAGAGCCATTTCGACGCTGTGGTGATGTTTCGATACTTGAAGCTGCACCTGCGCTTCGTGGCCAAAGCCGAGCTGCGTAAGGTACCCCTGTTTGGCTTTGCCCTGGCGCGCGCCGGCAACATCTTCGTCGAGCGAACCGGCTCGGCCACGGATCGAACGAAGCTGCACGAGGCCGTGCGGTCGGTGCAAGAGCGCGTGAGTGTCGCTTTTTTTGCCGAGGGCACCCGGTCCGAAGACGGTGTGCTCCGACCGTTCAAGAAGGGGGCGGCGGTCATGGCCATCGAGGCTCAGGTGCCGCTCGTTCCGGCCGCCATCGCGGGCACCCACCGGATCTTGAGAAAAGGATCGCTGCACGTCTTCGCGCACCCAGCGGCGTTCGTCATTGGACCGCCCATCTCGACCGCCGGGTTGACGGTCGACGACCGCGACGTACTGACGGACCGCGCGCACACCGAAGTCGCCAGGCTGCTCGCCCGAGGCGACGAGCTCGTGCAAGAGCTGGAGCGCTGACTCGCCGACGTTTGGTGGCTCGACCCCCGAGCCGGGGCGTGCTCCTTCACCGACGGCTTCCATTTCGCCGTGCTTCCGCGCAGAGTCCGTGCGGAATGCCACGTCGGTCCGGCTCTGGTCGCGGTGGGCTGCTGCCGCAGGCGAGTCGTGTCGTGCTGGCTCTCGCCGCGCTGCTGTTCATCGAGCGCTGCGCCCCTAGCGCTCCGCCACCTGCGACGGGTCGAGTCGAGCCCGACGTGCAGCTACCCGTAACCGACGTGGAGCAAGTCGACTCGGGGCCGGCTGCCGCAGTCGACGCAGGTCAGGACGTAGGCAGCGTGGACGTGGCGGTTGCCGTTACCCCCCTGGGCACGAGCTCCGAGCGCTTTCGGTGTGGGCTCGCGTCGTGTCAGGCCGCCAAGGAGACCTGCTGCCTCGCCGGGAATGAGGGCGTGTGTTTCGCGAGCTCACCGGACGACGCCCCCAAGGGGAAGGTCGGGTACTTGAAGACCCAGTTCGACGCGTGCAATGCCGCGAGTCTCCCCCACGGGTATTCACTGTCGGGCATCGAGCGCTGCGACGAGAGCATCGACTGCGCCAAGGGCGAAATCTGCTGCGACCAGTTCCTGTTTTCGGGAGCGACCATCAGTGAGTGCGTCGCGTCGAAACCCGCTGCGCCGACGCCCTGCGAATACGGTGAGCGCTGCATCGAGAGCGCGACCTGCCGGCTCGCGGGCACCTCCTGCGTCGAAGGCTACTGCCGCAAGCTGGTCGCCAAGTTGCGCTGCGACCAAGCCCCGTGTGCCGACGGGGAAGTCTGCTGCGGCAGCCCGCTGGGATGCCGAGCGTCGGCCGCGTGTGAGGGCTACCACCGGGTGCGGTGCAACACCGACGGGGACTGCGTAAAGGGTCAGCGGTGTTTCGTCAGCGGTTATGGCAGCGACTGCATCGCGCTGCTTCAAGACCCTCTCTCTCAGCAGCTGGTCTGCAGGCGCGATGCGGACTGCAAATTCCCTTGTCCAGGGGCTGGGGGCAAACTGGCGCGCTGTCTTCCCGCCGAAGTAACCTGGTTGAGAAGCTGCCAGTGTCCGTTCTCGTGAGCGAGGTCTGGCTGACAATTGGCTGCGCCGCGCTGGTCGCCGCCTGCGGCTCGTCTCGTAGCGCCGACCCGCCACCCCGGACGCTGACGGTCGAGATGCCCGCACTGCCCCCGGAGCCCGCCGACGACTCGGCAGCTGCGGAGCGGCGTTCGCGTCGCGCGGAGCTGGGTTTGAGCTGCGAGAAGAGCGACTCCCAAGACGCGCTGGCGAGTGGTCAAGCCGCCCGCAACCGCGGCACGCAGGCCATCCGCGACAAACGGTTCGACCAAGCTCTCTCCGCGTTTCGCGAAGCCTACTCCGCGACCTGTGCCAACGCGCCGCTGTTCCTGATGGCGGTCGCCCTCGAGCAACTCGGGGATCTCGACGCGGCGGCCGCGATAGTCGAGGAGTACCGCCGACTCGAGGGCTCAGAGATTGGCCAGCGCCGCGCCCGGAGTTATCTCGCGTGCATCCAACGTCGCAAGTCGGGGGCGCAAGTCGACTGCATCTCGGAAGAGCTGAGCAAACCGCCCTGACCGAATGGAGGCACTGCGAGGTGTCGCTGCGTTGTTCGCCGCGGCCGGCGTGGCGATCGGCATGGCGTGGAGTGGCTAGCCCTGATTGGCAGTCGTGCCGGACGGGATGGGAAAAGGGAAGCGCACGCCTGCGGTCGCGGCCGCGCCCGAACTCGACGTGTTCGAGAAGGTGCGCTCGGCGCCGATGCTCTCGGGGTTCAAGCGGGCCCAGGCACGGCAAGCCGTCGAGCACGTGCGACTGCGCGGGATCGAGCCTCGGGTCGAACCCCTGCTTCGCGCCGCGATCGCTGTGCTCACACCCTGAGACGGTCCGGGCACACCCCCAACGAGAGTTCCCAGCGGCGAGATTTCGCCCTAACTTCCCCGCGATGTCTGCTTCTCAGCGAATCGACGGCTCGACCGTGGTCGTCACCGGTGGCTGTGGTTTCATTGGCTCGCACCTGGTGGGCGCCCTCGCCCGCCGGGGAGCAAAACGCGTCGTGGTGATCGACAGCCTGCGCTACGGCAAGCGCGAGAACCTGCCTGCCGGCGTCGACGTAGAGGTCGTGCAACACGACCTCGGCTTTGGTGACGAAGCCGAGCTCGAGCGAGCCTGTGCTGGAGCCGACTATCTGTTTCACCTGGCTGCGGAGAAGCACAACCAATCCAAGGACGCGCCGACCCGCGTCTTGCGCGCCAACGTCGAAGGCACCGCCGCCCTGTTTCAAGCGGCGGGTCGTGCCGGAGTGAAGAAGGTCCTGCTCACGTCGTCGCTCTACGCCTACGGGCGCTTGGCTGGGCCGCCCATGGTCGAGAGTGAGACCCCCAATCCCAGCACCGTCTACGGGATCAGTAAGCTGACCGGCGAGCACTTGCTCTCGTTCTTTGCCAAGCAGCACGGTATGGACGCGGTCACGCTGCGCTACTTCTTCGTCTACGGACCCCGGCAATTTGCCGGCACCGGTTACAAGAGTGTGATCGTCAAGAGCTTCGAACACCTGCGCGCGGGTCGAGCACCGGTCATCTACGGTGATGGTCTGCAGGCGCTCGACTACGTGTACGTCGACGATGCGGTGGAGGCGACGCTGTGTGCGCTCGAGGCGCCCCTGTCGGGCGAGCTGTTCAACGTCGGGTCCGGCGTTGCGACCAGCGTCAAGGACCTGATCGAGCTGATGGTGCGGGTCTCGGGCCAGGCGAGGGTGCCCGAGAGCGCGCCCGCAGACTGGACGCACGGCTCGTCACGCGCCGGAAACGTCGACAAAATCGCCAAGCTGCTCGGGTGGAGGGCGACCACCAGCCTCGAGCAAGGGCTGGCTGCGACGCACGCTTGGCTGGCCGAGACTGGCTGAGTTGCGGGCCCGCTCGGCTGAGTTCTTGGCAGGTCGGGCCCGGCTCCGCTAAGCGAGGACGCTGTGAGGCTTCGTTTACTCGCCAGCGCCATCGGGCTCGTCGTGTTCGCCGCGTGCAACGGTGCGTCGCAGGCCAATCCGCCTGCGGCGAAGACGGAACAGGGCAAGCCGCTGGTTCAGCCACGGCGGGCAAAGCCGCGCCCCAAACCGGTTGCCAAAAAAACGCTGCCGACTCCGGTCGAGACAGCACCGACCGCGAGCGGCGCGCCGGACGCGGCGGCGCCGAAGGCAGCGGCTCCAGCCGACATGCTGCCGGTCCCGGCAGGCACCTTCCAGATGGGTTCGGACGACGAGGGTGAACAGGACGAACACCCCGCGCACGCGGTGACGCTGAAGGAGTTCTTTCTCGACACCTACGAGGTGACGAACGGCCAGTATCTCGAGTGTGTGAACGCCAAGCTCTGCCAACCCTGGAAGGCGGACGCTGCCAAGGCCATGAAGTACGGGTCGGAGCGGGAGTTTCGCGGAGCCAAGAAACCCGTGGTCGGCGTCTCGTGGAACGACGCCAAGACCTACTGTGAGTGGCGCAACAAACGGCTGCCGACCGAGGCGGAGTGGGAGCGCGCGGCGCGAGGGGACGACGGCCGCAAGTATCCGTGGGGTAACGCCTTCCCCGATCCCAAAAAACACGGGTGCTTTCAGGGCTGCCAGGGCGGCGCGACCGCCGAAGTCGGCTCATTTCCCGACGACAAAGGCCCATACGGACACCACGATCTAGCTGGAAACGTCTGGGAGTGGAGCGCCGACCACTACGATCCCTACGCCTACAAACGCGCGACAGCGGCGCAGGGGGTGCCGGGCTCATGTGAAGAGATCACCGCGGCGCAAGACGAGCTCCGGAAGAAGAAGCTCGAGGGCTACACCGGCAGCAATCCCATTCCGGTCGAGTGTGAGCGCGTGCTCCGCGGCGGCGCGTTCAACTACCACGCGAAGGGGCTGCGTTCTTCCAATCGCGTGCACCACCCGGGCACGTGGCGCCTGCTCGTCGCCGGCTTCCGCTGTGCGAAAGACGCGTCCTGACGCTCAGCGTGAGGCAGTGAGCTGCGCATACAGCGCCGCGTAGTCCTTCGCCATCCGGTTCCGGTCGAAGTAGAGGGCGCGGGCTTGCCCGAGAGCCGCGCGTTCACGTCGGGCGTCGGCGCTCTTCGCGAGCTCCGTGATGGCGCGGCCCGCGGCGACAGGATCGTCCGGGCTGACGATCAGGCCAGCCCCGCCGGCGATCTCGTCGCTCTGGCTGTTTTTTGCGACGATCACCGGACAGCCGGCGGCCATGGCCTCGACCACGCTCAGGCCGAAACCCTCGAGTCGCGACAGGAACAGGTGGGCGACGGCGCGGCGAAACAGCGCCGGCATTTGCTCCTCGCTCACGAACCCGAGCAGACGCACGTGAGCGTCGACACCGTGGGCGCGCGCGGCGCTTCGGACCACCTGGACGTACTTGGGCCCGAGTGATCCCGCCCAGACCAGCTTCATGTCGACGGTCCGCCGCGCCGCAGCAAGGGCGGCCAGCATGCCATCGACGTTCTTCCGCCAGTCCGCACCTCCGGCGTAGAAGACGTAGAGTTCGTCCGCGACGCCGAGTGCTTGCAGCGTCTGAGTGTCGTTGCCGGCGTCGCTGCCGAAGGAAGCGAGATCGACGCCGTGAAGCACGATGTGGACACGCTCGGGCTGCACTCCGGCGATGGCGATGACGTCGTCGGCGGTGCGCTGCGAGATGGCAACAATCTGGTCCGCCGCCGCGTAGCGCACGCGGTCGCGTGACTTTCGCAGGAGGGCGCGCAGCGGGTTCTTCAGGTAGTGCTCGGGGTAACGCTGTTCGATCATGTCGTGGCAGGTGACCAGTCTCGGCACGGAGCAGCCAATCGGAGTGCCCAACGCCTCGGTGATGTGCAGCAGCGAAGCGCCCGCGCGCGCCGCTCCCCGCCCGAGCACGAGCCGGCGCGCGTAGGTCAGGCCGGCCTTGCGTGTGCCGCGCGCGGCGAACGCCGCGTCCGCGGCCGCCACCATGTCGCGATTGACGACGAAGCGTCCGCCGACGCCGATGTCCTCGATGGCTTCGATCCGGAGCGCGTCCTGCCAGACCTCATGCGTGGCGGCCAAGCCGAGCAAGAGGTCGCGCACGTAACGCCCGATGCCGCGAAACCCGCTGGCTGCTCGCAGCGGCGTCGCGTCGATCAGAACGAGCGGTCGGCGGTCGGACACCTCGGAGCGACCGAAGCTAGCACCAAGGGGTCGGCTCGACCGCGTCGGGAGCGGAGCCGCATCGGCACCGAGCACCACCCGCGCTGGAGGACCGGGTTCCGGGCACGAGCCCCCACATTGTCGGGAAATCCGGCGCAAGAGGAATGTGTAGCCCTGTGTAGTTATATATCCTACATTGGGTCCATGGCTCACCTGAACCGCATCGTCGCCTGCACCCTGATGACCCTCCTGGCCGCCGCTGCCTGTTCCAGCGCAGACACGCACGAGCCCAGCGGATCGAACGGCCGTCGCGCGCCGGATCTGCCCGGCATGGCGGGCGGCAAGGCCGACAGTTACGTGAACAGCGCGGCTCAAGAGTACGAGTTCACGGGCAGCGCACACATGGCAACGCCGGCGGGGCTCGACACGCTGGCGCCGGCGGATGCCGAAGTTGCGCTGAAGAAAGCGGCCGACTCGCGCCTCGGTCAGGTGGCAACGGCGATTCACGGCTACCTGCGTGACAAAGCGAAGGCCGCGAACTCCGAAATCCCGAACGAGCTTCCAGCGGAGATTGCCGCGGCGATCGCCGACAAGGACGAACAGACCAAACACCACATTCTCGAGAACTGGAAGACTCAGCAAGAGGTCTCGGCCGCCACCCGCTCGAGCAAGAAACACCTGGAGACGATCCGCCAGGACGTCGATGGTAGCTACCTGTTCGACTTCGACGTCGAGGGGTTACTCTCCCAGAAGCTCGCGAGCAAGATCTTCGCCGAGAGCAAGACGTTCGACGTCACCGTCAGCTCGTATCAGGCGCCGACGTCCGAGACCGTCAGCGTGATTGCCGCCAAGACACCATCGACCGATGGCTACCCGCGCTATGACGAGCTGTTCGCGGATGGCGTCTTCGACGTCGCCGTACACGTGGGCGGCGACTACAACAAGGAGGAAGTGCAGATCTGCTGCACCGACTCGGGGCAGGACAGCTGCCAGAAGTACGAGTGTGCGAACAGCTGTGAGCCCGTGGACGACGAGTGCTCGCGGCCGGCGCCCAGCGGTTGCACCAAGCAGAAACTCGGTGGGCGCGTCGATCGCTGGACCGCCGAAGAGCTGGTCAACACGCTGAAGACGCAGGGTTTTGCCCACGAAGCGCAGACCTACCAGGACCTGAAGATCGACTCTCCGCCCTTCACGAAGACCGTGGACTTTGCCGGCAAGTCGCTCGAGGTGCGGGTCAAGATCGTGTTTCCCGAGATCGTTGCCTGCGGCAAGGAGAGCGAGCTGGTCGAGTCCATGAAAGAGAGCCTGGCGACCAAGGAGCTGATCATCTACGCCGGGCACGCCGGTCCCGGTGCCGGCTACGTGCTCGACTATCAGCCCCGCACCGAGCTCGACGACAGCGTCTGGGCCACGCTGCCCATGCCCAGCCATTACCAGGTGCTCGCCATGTACGGCTGTGAGACCTACTCGACCTATGCCGACGCGATGTTCGCCAGCCCGGCGAAGAACGACGCGAACCTCGACGTAGTGACCACGGTTGCGACCATGTGGACGAACATGGGATTGCCCGGCACGACGACGCTGATGTTCGGCATGTTGATGCAAGAGCAAGAGACGAAGCGCCATTTGCCCGTCAGCTGGCTCAACCTTCTGTCTTGGCTGAACTTGCAGGAGCAAAACGCACACACCCACTACGGCGTGCACGGCGTCGACTCGAGTCCGAAGATGAGCCCCTGGGTCAAGACCACGGATCTGTGCGCTAGCTGCGAGAAGGACGCAGACTGCGCGGGGGGTGGCAACTTCTGCCTGGGCTTCCCCGACGGAACTCGCGGTTGTGGTGCGGTGTGCACCGACAGCGCGGGCTGCGGTGACAAATCCAGCTGCATCGCGATCCCTGGTCTCGAGAACAGCGTGATCCCTAAGATGTGCGTGCCGAACAGCGTGACCTGCCAGTAGGCGCGGGGGTCGAGGTGCCCACGCTCGCTACTATGCCGGCTCGACATCCGTCATGAAGGTGAGGCGTCGGCTTCGCCGTCGAGCTCTGCTTCCGACTCGGTCACGCCGAGCGCCTCGCGCAGGAAGTCCCTCAGCTCGAACATCTGCGGCGCGCTCAAGCCTTGACCCACGAAGGCCGCGCCAAAGGTCAAAAGAGCGACGATGGCCGTGCCGGGAGCTATCCACAGCCCCCAGAGCTCGGTCTCCATCATCCACTGCGCGGTAGCGAGGATCAGGGCGCCGAAGGTGGCCATGCTGGCGATTGCGCAGGCGCCCACGTACAGGGTCCAGACGTGAGGATGGGGCGCGAACCTCGCCTTCAGGTGCGAGCCACCGTCGGCGGCTTCGACGTCGACCAGGAGCTGTGGAGACCAGAGGTGGGTCGCGCGCCTGGGCACCGTCAGCTCGATGCGTCCAGGAAACGCCGAGCCGACGACGGTCTTGCTCTGGCGGAGTGCACGCTTCAGGCGCTCGATGACCACGGCTGGGCTGTGCTCCGAGCTCAGCTCGAAGCGAGGCCTTGTGCGCGGGCGCGTGTTCCCGCCGGCCTTTGCGCTGGGCGTCTCGGGCGTCATGGGTGTTGGCATCACGCTAATCCCTGGGATCCATCGAAGCGACGAGTTTCGTCGACGCGGACTTCGACGGCGATGCGATGCGGCGGTCGACTGGGTCGAGTCCGGACCGTGTCCGGGTCATGTCCGGAAGTAGCGCGCCGGACCCAGCGAAGTCCGCCGGATCAGCGCCCGGCTTCGCTGGCACGCGATGTGCTGGGCACAGTCGAGATGCGGCTCTCGGTTCGCGCGTGCATTGCCGTCATGCTCACCCACGGCATTGCTCTGGCCGAACCCTCGGCTTTGCGACCCAGCGCGAAGCTCGACATCGACCGGGTAGCCCTGGCGACGACGCTCCGCTCTCTCGAGGCCGAGCGGCAATACTCCACGCTCCTCGCCGTCGGAACGCTCGATGCCGTGGCGCAGGCGCAGGCCCGAGCCCGAGAGGGGGCGCGCGACAACACGAAGCCCCGCTTCACTCCGTCGCTCCGCTTCGCCCGCGGAGGAGTGCGAGCCGTGTTTGTCGCGCTCTTCTGAGCGCGGCCCCGCCGGCGTCGGCGTCGGCCGCGATCGGGCGCGTGCCGAACACGCTATCGTGGGAGCAATGAGGCTCTGGATCGCGCTGCTCGGATGCACCCTGCTGCTCTCCGTGACTCACCAATCGTCGGCATCGTCCTGTGTTTCGTCCACCTTGGCGCAACGGCTTGCTCGCGCCGACGTGGTGTTCGTGGCTGAGGCAGGCGACATCGACCAGGACCTGGCGACCACGTTACAGGTCGAACGTGTGTACAAGGGTGTCGTTCCGCCGAGGGTCGTCGTGCACACGGACCGGAACAAGTACGCCATGCTCCCGCCCCCGTCGCGCTTCCTGGTCTTTGCGAGGATCCGCGCGAGCAGCGGGGACGCGGGCGAGCGCGAGCTGTACGTCGAGACCTGCGGCGGAAGTAAGGAGATCTCGGAAGCGGCTGGCGATCTCGCTCATCTAGGCAAGGGCGTGCCTCCCAGCCACAAGGCTGCGAAGATCCCGGAGGCCGCTGCGAAAATGACCGCGCCCGCCGGCGAGCAGGCAAATCCCGACGCGGGCGCCGATGCCATCTCGGGAGACGCGGATGGCGCCGACGAACCCGCACCCGTCAACTCGACGTCGACGGCCGACGCGAGTGGTGGCGCTGCGAGCGCTGCACCCGTCGCGCAGCCACCACCCGCACCACCGAACGCAGGCTGTGCAGGCTGTACGCTGGGTCGTTCATCACGCGAGACGCGGCCCGAGCTTGCATGGATGAGCGCCGCGCTCGCCAGCGGCGCACTCAGGCGTCGCGGCCGCCCGCGAGGCGCCTGCCGGTTTGCCAGCACCCGGTGAGGGTGTTACGAAAAGCCTCACGAAATTGCGGGCCGGACACACGAACACCTCCGACCGGCGATCAACCGGCGTGAGGAGGCCCGGGTATGTTGGATAGTCTCCAAGGCCAATTTCTGGGAAATACATGGGGCCGCTGGCTGCTTGCCTCGCTGGTCGGCCTGGTCACCGCATTCGCGGTGCGGGTGGTGCTGGCCTTCGTCGTGCGGCGGGTGCAGCGAGTCGCGGAGCACACCGCAATCGATTGGGACGACGTTGTCGTCGCCGGGCTCCGGAACACCAAGTGGTTCAGCTACCTCGCTGCTGGTTTCTACGCCGGCAGCGAGCTCCTGCATCTGAGCGAACGCCTGCTGCAGCGTGTCGACCGCATTGCGGGCGTGCTCTTGCTCCTGCAAATCGGTTTCTGGTTCCACGCGGGCATCAACGCCCGCGTCAAACGCTGGAAAGAGAACGTCGACACGACGCCGGAGCGCGCCACGGCGGCCTCCGCCATCGGGTTCATCGCCCGGCTTGCGCTCTGGGCTGCGCTGCTGCTCGCGGTGATGAGCACCCTGGGCATCCAGATCACCGCGTTGATCGCCGGGCTGGGCGTCGGCGGTGTCGCCGCCGCCCTGGCTGTGCAGACGCTGCTGGCGGACGTGATCGCGTCGCTGTCGATCTACTTCGACCGTCCGTTCGACATCGGGGAGTTCATCGCGACGCCGGATGGTATGGGAACGGTGCAGCGGATCTCGATGCGCTCGACTCGCCTTCGGGCCCTGGGCGGTGAAGAGCTGATCTTCTCCAATGGGCAGCTGCTCAAGCAGACCATCCGCAACTTCGGGCGCATGGCCGAGCGGCGCATCGTGTTCGAGGTCGGCGTCGAGTACGGCACACCGGTCGCAAAGCTGAAGCAGCTCCCCGAGATCCTCGGCGGCATCGTGGCCGAGGCCCCCGACGTGCGCCTCGACCGCGCCCATTTCAAAGCGTTCGGCGCCTACGCTTTGATCTTCGAGGTCGTGTATTACGTGCAGTCGCCGGATTTCAACGTCTACATGGATCGTCAGCAGCTCATCAACTTCGCCGTCGCCGAGCGCTTCGAGGCGCTCGGAGTGGCCATGGCGTTCCCAACCCAGACCCTCATGCTGCGCCAGGACGAAGCGCAGCCGCCAAAGGCGACAAAGTCGGCCTCGTCGCTCGGGGCCGGCGCGGCCTAGAGCGCCGATCAGGTTGAACGTCGCTTGTTTTCAGGGGCTTGCAAGGTGTTCGGCGCTCGCGCGCGGAGCGCGCACGGCCGAAGGCCGGGGGTTTGGGGCGCAGCCCCAACGTAAAGGTCCTAGAACACGAGCAGAGCAAGCTGATCGGTGTTCTAGGGGCGACCCTGCTTCAGGCGATCACGGCGTTGCTGCTCGACTCCAATCTGCGTGGAGCGTAGGTTGGTGGAGGTGGCGTTGTGGCTGGAAAAATTCCTTCGCGCCCAGACGACGTTTGCATCATAGGGGCCGGACCGGCCGGCGCCGTGCTGGCGTCGAAGCTCGCCGCGGCGGGTCTCTCGGTCACGCTGTTCGAGCACGGGCGGCGCTTCAGTGCCGAGGAGCGCCGGACGTTGCTCGACAACCGTCGACGGGGCTCCGAACCGAGCACGTTCAACCACACGCTGGGGGAGGCCGATCAGATCCCCTACACGGCGCTCGAAGCCTCGGGCTTCACCTATTTTCACAGCCGCGTGCCCGCCGTGGGTGGTTCGAGTTTGCACTGGTCTGCGCACTGCCCCCGGCCAACCCACAGTGATCTGGACGCGTTTCCTCTGAGCTACGCCGCGCTCGAGCCGTGGCTTGGCCTCGCAGAAGAGGAACTGGGTGTCGCCGGCGACGTGGATGATGGCGAGGCGCCACCGAGATCGAAACCGTTCCCGATGGCGGCGCACGCGCGCTCGTATTTCGAGCGTGAGATGCTGGACCCGGCGTGCAAAAAACTGGGCTGGGCCCTGACCTCGAACCCCGTTGCCATCGCCTCGAAACCGTACCGCGGGCGGGTCGCTTGCCAGGCGTGTCGGATGTGCGAGCTGTGTCCGTCGGGCGCCCGCTACTCGGCCGATACAGCGCACGTGGAGAGCTTCGAGAAGCTGCCGCATGCGCGCCTGTTTGCGGAGACGCGGGTTCGCCGGCTCACGCTCGGGGGTGATGGCCGAGCCAGCCATGCGGTCGTGGTCGATCGCAAGACGGGTGAGGTGAGCGAGGTCGCCGCGCGCACCTTCGTGATCGCGGCGGGCGGCGTAGAGAGCACTCGGCTGCTGCTGCTCACCCAGGCGGACTCGAAGAAGCCCACGCTCGATCAGCTCGGGAAAGGTTTTGCAGACAACGTGCTCGTGGCCGGGCAGCTCCTCTTGCCGAAGGACGTCGGGTATGGACTCGGTTTCACCACGACCGTGATCAATCACTTCCGGCATCACTTCGACAAGAAGAGGAGCGGAGCCTTCAAGCTCCAGGCGTACCCGCGCCTGGTCGATCGGAAGACCCTCGTCAACTGGCTCGTCCATCGAGGCAGGCTCGGACCCGACGCGGTGGGAGAGGCGGCGCGGCGTTGCGTGACCTTGGTCGCAATGGTCGAGAAAGAGCGGAACGGCAGCATCGATCTAGACCCAGGAAAGAAGGATGCGTTCGGCGACCGAGTGGCGCGCGTCGTGCTGCCGCTGTCGGCTCGGGATCAAACGACGATGGAACTCGCGGCGACTGCCATCGATCAACTCGGGGTCGCGCTGGGCGCGACGATGCTCGAGAACGGCCATCGCAACGGTCAGCTGCTGTGGGGTGCTCACCCGTTCGGGGCGGCGGCCATGGCCAAGACCGTGAAGGATGGAGTGTGTGATGCAAACCTGCGGGTGTTCGGCATGGACAACGTGTACGTGCTGGGTAGCGCGGCCTTCCCCGGTTTCGGTGCTACCAACCCGACGCTGACGATCGTTGCGCTCGCGCTGCGTCTGGCCGATCAGCTGGGGAAGAAACCATGAGGCTCTCGCGGCGAGGACTCCTGTCTGCGGGGGTAGTCGTGGTCGCGTGTCGCTCGCGCGAGAAGCAGACGCCCGAGGTCGAACGGGCTGCTGCGCCGACCGGCTCGCCGTTCTCGCGGCTGACGCGTGCGCTCGGGCCCTGGCCGCCCGACGCGCGTGCGGGGTTCGAGCTTGCCGAGAGCTTCGAGAAAGGCCATCCACCCGAACCCCCGAAAGGCCTGGATTTCGGCGGGCTCGCCGCGCGGTGTCTGGCCGAACGCCGCTCCCATGGCGGTATCGACGTCGGCAAGCTGTCGGAGCTCCAGCGCGAATTCGTCCTCGAGTTCGCCGCGGCGCTCTACCGAATTCCGGACGTATATGCGCTCCTCACCCACGCGCCGCCAGAGGGAAGCTGCGCGACCGATCTCCTGGCGTACACCAAGGCCCCGGATTGAAGGCCGTCAGCTCGCCGCCACGGGTTCCGGCTCCGCCTGGGGCAGCTCGCGCCTCTTCCACAGCGCGAAGATCGCCGGATACACGGTGAGCTCGAGCAAGAACGAAGTGACCAGCCCGCCGACCATCGGTGCAGCGATGCGTTTCATCACGTCCGCGCCGGTGCCCGTGCTCCAGAGCACTGGCACCAGGCCGATGAGCGTCGTCAGCACCGTCATCAGTTTGGGTCGAATGCGCTGGGCCGCGCCCTCGACGATGGCCTCCTGAAGATCAGCGAAGTTCTGCAGCTGACCGGCCTGCTTCCGACGTTTGTGGGCGAGGGTCAGGTAGAGCAGCATCACCACGCCGGTCTCCGCGTCCAGACCGGCCAGAGCGATCAGCCCGACCCAGACCGCCACCGACATGTGGTAGCCGAGCAGGTAGATCAGCCAGATGGCCCCGACCAGCGAGAACGGGACCGCCAGCATGACGATCACGGTCTCGACCACGGATTTGGTGTTCAAGTAGAGCAGGAAAAAAACCAACGCCAGGGTGATGGGCACAACGAGCGCCAGCTTCTCTTTTGCGCGTTCGAAGTACTTGAACTGCCCCGCCCATTCGAGGCGCTGTCCGGAGGGGACCTTCACTTCGCTGTCCACGGCGCGCTTGGCGTCGCCGACGTACTCGGCGATGGGTCGGTTGGCGATGTCGACGAACACGAATCCGACCAGCTTTCCGCCTTCACTTCTGAGCATGTCGGGGCCGGTCTTGAATTCGAGCTTGGCCACCTGTGAAAGCGGAATCTGTGCGCCTGTCGGTGTGGAAACGAGCACGCCTTGCAGGGTCTCCGGCGTGTCGCGGAACTCCCGTGCGTAGCGCACGTTGATCGGGTACCGCTCGCGCCCTTCGACCGTCTCGGACACGTTCATGCCGCCGATGCTGGACATGATCACGTCGTTCACGTCCTCCACCAAGAGCCCGTGGCGAGCCGCTTCGGCACGGTCGACGGTGAAGTCGGCGAAGAAACCGCCAGCGGCGCGCTCGGCGTAGGCGCTGCGGGTCCCGGGGACCTTGGCCACTGCGCGCTCGATCGCCACGGCGGTCTTCTCGATCTCCTGCACGCTGTCGCCGTAGACCTTGATGCCCAGCTGGCTGCGGATGCCGGTCGCCAGCATCTCCGTGCGGGTCTGGATCGGCATCCACCAGGCGTTCGGCATGCCCGGATACTGGAGTTTGTCGTCCATCTCCTTCACCAGGCCCTCCCAGGTGAGGCCGGGACGCCACTGCTCCTTGGGTTTGAGCAAGATGACGATCTCCGCCATCGAGAGCGGCGCAGGGTCTGTTGGCGTATCGGCGCGCCCGGCCTTGCCGAAGACACGGGTGACCTCGGGAAACGTGCGCAGTTGGCTGTCCATCGACTGCAGCACCTTCACGGCTTCCGACTCACTCATGCCCGGTGGCGAGGTGGGCATGTACAAGATGGAGCCTTCGTTCAGCGGCGGCATGAACTCACTCTCGATGCGTGACAGCGCGGGGATCGTGAGCGCCACGCTGAGCACCGCCCCGACAATCACGGTCCGCCGATACCGCACCACGAAGCGCACCACGGGGGAGTAGAGCGCGATCAACCAGCGGTTCAGCGGGTTCGCGCTCTCGCCCCGGATCTTTCCACGGATCAAGATGGCGGCCAGCGCAGGAGTGAGCGTCACCGCCAAGATCGCCGCGAAACCCATGGAGTAGGTCTTGGTGAACGCCAGGGGTTTGAACAAACGCCCCTCGGTGGCCTCCAGCGTGAAGACAGGCATGAACGAGACCGTGATCACCAGCAGCGAGAAGAAGATGCTGGGCCCGACCTCCTGCATGGCCTCGATGATCACGTCGACGCGGTCGCCGGGTCTGCCCTCCGCCTCCCAGTGCTCGAGCTTCTTGTGGATGTTCTCGATGATGATGATGGACGCATCCACCATGGCTCCGATGGCCACCGCGATGCCACCCAGCGACATGATGTTGATGGTCAGCCCCTGGTAGTACATGGGGATGAAGGCCAGCAGCACCCCGAGGGGCAAGGTCAAGATCGGGATCAGGGCGCTGCGCACGTGCAAAAGAAACAGAAAGATGATCACCGCCACGACGATCATCTCTTCGGCCAGCGTGTGTTTCAGAGTGCTGATCGAGGCTTCGATCAGCTCCGAGCGGTCGTAGGTGACCACCAGCTTCACGCCCTCGGGCAGGGCGGCCTCCAGCTCTTTCAGTCGCTGTTTGACCCGCGAGATCACGTCGAGCGCGTTCTCGCCGTAGCGCATCACGACGATCCCGCCGACGGCTTCGCCTTGACCATCGAGGTCGGCGACTCCACGTCGCATGTCCGGGCCGATGGACACCTCTCCGACGTCGCGCATGTACACGGGGGCGCCATCGGGGCGCACCTTCAGCGGGATCGTCTCCAGATCCTCCTTCTTTTTCACGTAGCCGCGCCCGCGCACCATCTGCTCGGTGCCGGCAATTTCGATCACCCGACCGCCGACGTCCTGGTTCGATGCCCGGACGCGTCGGATCACCTCGGCGACGCTGATGCCGTGACTGCGGAGTTTGTTGGGGTCCAGATTGACCTGGTACTGCTTGACCGACCCGCCGATCGAGGCGACCTCGGCCACGCCCGGAATGGCCTCGAGCGAGTAGCGCAGCGTCCAGTCCTGCAGACTCCTCAGCTCGGCGATGTCGTGTTTGCCGGATTGGTCCGTGAGGGCGTACTGGAACACCCAACCGACGCCGGTGGCGTCGGGCCCGATGGTGGGATTCACCGCGTCGGGAAGCTTGCCTTGGGCCGTATTCAGGTACTCGAGCACGCGGGAGCGCGCCCAGTACATGTCGGTGCCGTCTTCGAAGATGACGTAGACGAACGAGGCACCAAAGAACGACTGTCCCCGCACCGCCTTGACGTGCGGCGCGGAGAGGAGCGTGCTCGAAATGGGATAGGTGATCTGGTCCTCGACCAGGTCGGGGCTTCGTCCAGGCCAGTCGGTGTAGATGATCACCTGTACGTCGGAGAGATCTGGAATGGCGTCGAGCGGGCCGTTGCGCATGCCGTAGACGCCCCACAGCGCCATCACGCCGACGAAGAGCAGCGTCATGAAGCGGTTCCTCGCGCACAGGGCGATCACCTTCCCGACGAGACCGGAGCTTTCTGCAGAACCCAGGCCGCTCATCACCACATCTCCGTGGCGCTCTTCAGTCGGCTGTCCGCCGCGATCAGGAAGTTGCCGCTGGTCACCACCCGTTCCCCCGCCGTCAGCCCTTCGAGCACCTCGTAGAAGTCACCGGAGCGAATCCCGACCTTGATTTCCCGTGGTTTCAGCCGATCTTTCCCCACGTCCACGAACACGACCCGGCGCGGCCCCGAGTAGATGACCGCCGAGTCCGGGATGACCAGCTTCTCCCCGCGGCTGATGGTGAGCGCGACGTTTGCGTACATGTCGGGCTTGAGCTCGACGTCCTTGTTGGACAGCTCGATGCGCACCTTGCCTGTGCGGGTCGCCGGGTCGAGGTACGGGTAGACGAACGTGACCTTGCCGGCGAACTCCTTCTCCGGCAGGTAGGGCAGGGTGACCTTGGCCTCGTGCCCCACCGGCACCAGCGGGATCTCGGCTTCGTAGAGCTCGGCCTCGATCCAGACCTTGTCGAGGTTGGCGATGCGCAAGAGCCGCATTCCAGCCTCGACCGCCGAGCCATCGAACACGTTCTTTTCGACGATGAAGCCGCTGGCCGGAGAGGCGATCGGCACATAGCGCATCGGCTTGCCGTCCTTTTCGACCTTGTCGATGGTGCCCTTGGTTACGTCCCACAAACGGAGCCGCAGGCGCGCAGCGTCGACCAGCGTGTCGGAGCGCCCTCCGCTGCCGCCGTCGAGCCCCCGGCGGGTAGACAGTGCCAAGAGCAGCTCTTCCTGGGCGGCGTAGATCTCCGGGCTGTAGACCGTGAACAGCGTCTGTCCTCGCCGCACCTTCTTGCCGGTTGCGTTGGCGTAGAGGCTCCCGATGTAGCCCTTGAACTTGATCGTCACCTCGGAGAGCCGGGTCTCGTCGTAAGTGATGCGCCCAACGGTCTTCAGCTCACGTGAGACGACACGCTTCTCGACCAACGCCGTCTTGACGCCGATCAGCTGTCGCCGTGTTGCGTCGACTCGCACCGTGCCGGTCTTCAGTTCTTCCTGGGTGACCGAGACCAAATCCATGCCGCAAATCGGGCATTTGCCGGCGCTCGGTTGTTTGACCGATGGGTGCATGGGGCAGGTGTAAAACGCGATCTCACCCGGCGCGTGGTCGTCGTGCGCACTCTCGGTGGGTTCTTCCTTGGGCGCGACCCAGGTGCTCTCGGAGCCGCAGGTGAGCATCTTCTTCCCCATGTAGGGGTTCTCGAGGCGCTCGCCAGTTTGCAGCCACTTGTTGAATGCACCCGACACCATGGGGCACTCGTAGACGTGTCGTTCTTTTGCGAGCCGCGCGTCCGACGCAACGATCGACACCACCGCCTCGCTCAAACTGCTGAAACGGCTGCGAGCGGCATCGAGGCTCGTGGCCTTTCCGAGCTCGGAGGCCGCGTCCGCCGCGGCGACGAAGCGTTGTTTCACGTCTTCGGGCGCATCTCCGAGCCCCGAGTGACCCGCGTGCAGGGCGGCGGCCAGGCGGTTGCCGGGTGCCGAGAGCCCATCCGCCGTGTCCTGGGCCAGCAGATTGCGCAGCTCCTCGTAGGCCTCGAGCCCCGTGCGCAGGGATGCGAGGACCGGCTCGGAATAGGTCTGCTCGGGGAGCGCGGGCAGGCTCGGGCGAGCTGGCTTCTTGTCGGCTGAGGCTGAAGCAACGCTGCCGCTGGCGGCCGCGCCGTGACCCGACGCTGCGGAACCGCTTCCGCCCTTGGGTGAGAACCACGCAATCAGCGGGTGGCGGAAGATCAAACCCGCGACCAACACGAGGACCAACGCGAGCGCTGGAATCAGTTTGTGTTTGTGTCGTTCGAAGGCAGTCATTTTGCGCCTCCTTTCTGGACACCGGCGGGCAGGCGGCCGAGCGCGCGATCGAGCTGGGTGCGCCGCTTGGAGAGCTCAGCCGCGGCGGCGTGGCGCGAGAGCTGGATGTTGCGCAGGCTCTTTTCCGCCGAGATGACCTCGGAAAATCCGGTCTTGCCGCCGGTGAAATCGGCTCTCGCGGCAGCGACCTGGCTCTTGGCAGTGGGGATCAACCGCCCGTCGTACAGCTTCACGACGGCAATTCCCTCGATGACCCGGCGGCGCTCGATCTCGACCCGTGAGCGGATCATGTTCTCGATGTGCGAGGACTCGTGGCGCGACTCCGACGCCATCGCGCTGGCCTCGTCGACCATGCCGGCACGACTGCCACGCTGAATCGGGATCGGGGTCTCGAAGCCGACCATGAACTGATGTTCGATTTCGGCGAACATCGAGCTGTAGCTCGCCATCAACGTGACATCCGGGTAGTACTGTTTCTCGGCGTAGCGCACCCGGGCCTGGGCCGCGCGGGTCTTCGCGGCAAGCCTCTTCAGTTCGGGGCTCGACATCAGCGCCTCTCGCTGGAGCGCCGAGCTCGGCGGCGGAGCTGACAACGATACCCCGAGGTCGAGCGGAGGTGCGGGCAGCGCGCGCTCCGGCGGGCGGTGCAAGAGTGCGTTCAGCTCGGCCGTGACGACGTCCCGCCGCGAGCCAAGGCCGAGATCTTGTTCTTCGAGCATCGCGATTTCCACATCAGCCTGGAGCGGGTCGGAGAGTGATGCGCGCCCGACCGAGTACTGGATCTCGGCGGCGCTCCGCATCTCGTCGAGCAGGCGTCGGTGTTCCGCGTTGACCTCCAGGGAGCGATCGACCAGCCAGTACTCGTCGAACAGAAGCGAGGCTTCCATGGCAAAATCCAGCTCCGTCAGCTTGATTTCTTGGCCGCTTGCGTCGGCTGCTCGCTCTTCGGCGTCCGACAAGCTCGAGAGCTTGCCCGGCCAGGGAAAGCGCTGGCTCACGCGCACCGTCTGACCAAAACGCATGCCCGAGAAGATGCTGAGCGGCGCGAACTCGTAACCCAGCATTGGGTCGTCGAGGGTGTCGGCCTGTCGGCGTTTGCTGCGCGCTGCGCGCCAGGCGGCACGCCGCGCTTCGATGTCCGGATTCATCGTGAGCACGGCGCGTACGAGCTGCGCTCGATCCAGTCGGGCACCGATGTCTTGACCGGGGGCCGCGGGTCTCCGCTCCGCCGATAAAGGGGAGCCCGCGGCGGCGGGAGCTGCGCGCGGACCCTCGCCAGACGGCGCGTCGGCGGTCAAGCTTCGCGCTGCGTGACCGTCCGTACCCTCGGCGGTGTCCGCAGGGCGGGCAGGAACACAACCAACAGCCAGGATGACCGCGCTGTGAAGGAGCAGGTGCCGGTGCTCGGCGAGCCTTCGAAACAGATGAATGCGCATGAACCAATCTCCGCGTCACGTGGACGAGCGCGGACAACCCGGCGCTCGTCGTCCAGCGAGGCGCGCAATTGCGCCTCGCGCGAACGAGACACGGGAGGTTCAGCTCAAGATGGCGCAGTTCAGCAGATACAGCGGCGGCCCAAGCGGTGGCGGGGCGCGCGCGCGGGCAGCGATGCGTTCGGACTCGGCGAAGGCAAGCCCACGGTGAACGATGCTGGGCAGCTGCTCGAGCAAGGCAGCCGCCGGCACGTCGGAAGCGATGTCGGTCGTGGTGGCCGCTGCCTTGTCAGCGTGGCTCACGACCTGAGTGCAGCAGGGTGCGCGGTCGATGGCCGGCGCGTGGCACTCTTTCTCCTGGTTCTTTTCCTGAGCGCGGTGGCAGCAACAGGTCTTACCAACCCGTCCGCTCATGTTGCAGATGCTGAGCACGCGCGCGAACGCCGTGACCGGGACCAAGAGGCCCGCCACGAGCATCATCACCAGAACGTGCAAGCGGAGCTGCTTCACTCTGGGGAAAAGGTAGCGCCGGCGTGGCTCGCTGTCACCCGGGCGGCCTGATCGGAGTCAGGATTCGACCCAGGATTGCGGCGCGTACGCGGGAAAGCGCGCGCTTCAGTAAGCCGTGTATGCTCGGCACCGGTGCTGATTTCGGTGCAAAATCTGCTGGATCGCGCGCGGCACCCACGCGGGCGCGCGGATGCCTTGCGGAGCCTCCGCGAGCGCCTCGCGTCGATGCCGGAACGGGCGAGCACCGCGCCCGAGATGATCGCGCTGGCGAGGGAGCTGCGGGAGCTGCGCGCGGAGCTGGTCTCCACGCTTGGAGCCGTGCGCTCTTGTTCGGGGTGCGCCATCGGGCACCCGGAGCCGTTCGGTCATTGGCCTGGCGGGCACTGCTGCGGCGGTCGGACCGAAGACCTGTTCACGGACGACGATCTGGCCGCGCTGAAGCTCTCGGGTACGACCCCGTCGCAGTTTCGTGCCCCGAGCTCCGACTTTGCGGGTTGCGCCTTCCGCGGCCCGAGCGGTTGCTCCTTGGATCCGGGTGACCGTCCCAATCTGTGTGTGCGCTTCATTTGTCGCACGCTGGAGGTCGAGCTCAGAGAGCGAGGGGACCTGCGAGAAGTTCGGCAGCTCGAGCGCCGACTGGAGCAGGTATTCGAGCGGTTTTCGGCGCTCCGGTCAGCGGAACTGGAGGCGCTGCCGGAAGAGTGGCGCGAGCTCGGGGCGGTCTAGAGAAGTCCGAGCGCCGCTGGCTGCGTGGGCCGGCGCGTAACCCCCGCACAGGCTGCGGCGTAGGCTGGGAAGTGCGCGCCCTTTCCCTGGTTGCCATCGTGTTCTGTCTCGGGTGTTCTCGCCGCGAAGATCAGCGACCTCCGCGCGCGGAGCCGGCAGCTGCGCTCGCGCCGCGTGCCGGGAGTGGCCAGGCGCACGAGCCCGTCGCACTGGTCGAGCTGTTCACCAGTGAAGGTTGTTCGAGCTGTCCGCCGGCCGACGAGAATCTCACGCGAATTGCTCATGCCTCCCAGCGGTCGGGCCAACGTGTCATCGCGCTTTCGTTTCACGTCGACTACTGGAACTACCTCGGTTGGACCGATCCGTTCAGTGACTCCCGCTATTCCGCGCGCCAGAAACACTACGCGCGTCTGCTCGGCTCGAATGTCTACACCCCCCAAATGGTCGTGAACGGTCGCAAGCAACTGCTCGGCTCCAGCGAGGGTGAAGCCGACGAAGCCATCGCCCGCGGCCTATCGGAGCCTGCCTCGCACGCCGTAAAGCTGAGGACACTGGACGGAGGTCGCTTCCAGGTAGAGGTCACGGGTGCCCCGCGCCGCGCCATGGTCAGCCTGGCGCTGGCCGAGAGTGCCGGCGACGTCGCGGTCCGGCGCGGCGAAAACGCTGGGCGTCACTTGAGTCACGTCAACGTGGTGCGCGCCTTCACCAGCAGAGAGATCGAGCTTCCGGGCAGCGTGACACTCGATCTGGTACTGCCGGCGGAGGCGTCGCGGGACCGCTCCGTCGTCGTGGCCTTCGCCCAGGCTGTGGACGACGCCCGGGTGTTGGGCGCGGAGACGCTGCGGCTCGCGCAACCTTGAAGGCGCCCGCCTCGGGCCGGCGTAGCCAGTGATTGCGCTCTCGCCCCGAGGCGTGTGAGCCTGGTGCTGGATTGCATGACAAAGACTGTCCTGCCGCTGCTGGGTCTGGTGCTCATCTCCTGCCGCGAAGCGCCGGACGCTGGTGTGCGACCCGCGCCGAGTGCCATCGCGTCCTCGACTCCACCGTTCGGTCAGGCACCGAGTGACACGTCGGGAGCGCCCTCCGCAGCCGTTGAACCGAGCTCACCCGCGAGTGCCTCCGCCGCGGTCGCGGCTGGGTCGCCGAGCAGGGAGCGGGACGAGGGTTGTATGAGCGCGAAGTTGTCCGTGGAGCGGGCGAAGCCCCACAAACAGGCGGCGGCGCCCTTTGCGGATTGCGCCGCCGGCGTCTTCAGTCATTGCGCGGAGAAGGGCGACAATACGCGCGGCCACTTGTGCAGTCGGCCTCTGGACACCGTTCGCACGGCGCGCGCCCGCAAGATCAACGCGGACCTGTGTTGTTATTGAGGGAGCGCATCGTGCCAGCACAAGAAGGGATCCGGGCGAGCGAGTGGGTCGAGCTCGGTTTGTTGTTCTTGATTGCGACCAACGGGCTGGCGTGTGCGGCGCCAACGCCGGTCCAGGGTGAAGGCACGCCAGCGCGACCCACGAAGAACGAGAGCGGACCGCTGGCTGCCATCAGCGCAGCCAGGTCTCCGCCAGACCCGCCACTCCCCCAGAGCACTTCGGCATCGGCGGTCCCGTCCCCCACGCCGCCTCCGGTTCCGGCTCCACCGCCACCTGCCGAGCCGACGGCAGCGACAGCCAAGATGGAGCTTCGCCTCCCGGAGTCAGTCGTGGTCGGCGAGGCGATCCCGATCGAGCTCGTCAACGTCGACGATCACGACCACGCATTCTCACTCCCGGGCGCGAGCAACGGCTGCGGTGCGTTTGCCTTCCGGGTGACCTTCCGCGGTCATGGCACCACCTACAAAGAGGACCGCTCGGCCATTGGTTGCAGCCAAGCCTACGTGCCACCGCGGTGGCTGGTCATCGCGAAGGGCGAGAGCATGAAGTGGGAGCACGAGAGCAGTTCGCCAGTGCTTGCCGGTTCGGAACAACCCCCTCCGCTCGGCAAGAAACAACGCACGCTGCAGGCCGGCAAATACACGCTGACCGTGAGCGGCGCCAACATCTCGGTGAGCGCGCCCATCACGCTGCGCTCGAAGTAGCGTCGCCGAGCGGGCCGGTTTCCCGCCCACAAGCCGCATATCTCGCAAGCGTGCACACTCCGCCGGCGCTGGCCCACTCACGCTATACTGCCGTCGGGTGTTGAAGATCGCGGACGTCCTCGCGGACCGCTTCGAGGTCGAGCGGTTTGCTGGAGCAGGGGGCATGGGCCAGGTGTTCCGCGCCCGAGATCTGCTCACTGGAAAACTGGTCGCGCTCAAGCTTCTGATCGGCGATGGCAACACCGAGCGGTTCTTGCGCGAGGCCCGGCTGCTCGCCGAGCTCGATCACCCGGGCATCGTGCGACACGTCGCTCACGGCACGACGCCCGATGGGCAGTCCTACATCGCAATGGACTGGCTGGATGGTGAGACCCTGAGCGCACGCCTCCGTCGTACTCGCTTGACCGATGAGGACTCGGTCGAGGTCGTCTCGCGATTGGCCGACGCGCTGAGCGCCGCCCACGGCCGCGGCATCGTGCACCGTGACATCAAACCCGCGAACGTGATCTTGCTCGACTCGCGCATCGATCGCGTCAAGCTGCTCGACTTCGGCATCGCTCACATGACGGAGGCCTCGGCGGTCATGACTCGCACCGGGGCGGTGCTCGGCACGGTGGGCTACATGGCGCCGGAACAAGCCAAGGGGCTGCGGACACTCGACGCACGGGCCGACGTGTTTGCCCTCGGCGCGGTGCTGTTTCATTGCCTGACGGGGCGCCCGCCGTTTGCGGGGGGTGGTGCGGTCGCGGTGCTCGCGAAGCTCGTGCTGGACGACGCCCCACGCTTGAGGTCGTTGCGGCCGGAGCTCCCGCGCCAGCTCGACGAGCTGCTTGCAGCGCTCTTGGCCAGAGAGCCGGTGGGACGCCCGCCGAATGCGGGCGCGGTGGTGAGCGCACTCGGTGCAATCACGCTCGAGCCCGGCGCACCAAAGACCTTGGCTCCGTCCGCGGAAGAAGCGCTGACCGGTACGGAGCAGAAGCTCGTGGCGGTGCTCCTGGCGAGCGGTGTGGCATCCGATGATGCCTCCGAGTGGGGTTCCAGCGCTTTCGAGTCGGTCGGTTCTGGCACGCCGAGCGAAACGAGCGACGTGCCCACCCGCGCCGACGGTCGTGCATCGGGGCGAATCGTGCGCGAGGCGCGCAAGCTCATCTCCACGTTCGGGGGACGGCTCGAGCCGTTGCGCAGCGGCTCGATGGCAGTGATGTTGACGGCGGCTACCGGCACTCGAGGTGGGTCGGCCACGGATCTGGGCATGCGCGCCGCCCGCTGTGCGCTCTCGCTCCGGACGCTCTTGCCGACTGCGCCGATGGCCTTGGCGACGGGCCGCGGAGTCGTCGCTGGTTCGTTCCCCGTCGGTGAGGTCATCGATCGCGCAGCCGAGCTGCTGCCATCGGCACCCACGAGCGGCGCGGGGATCGCACTCTGTGACGTGACCGCCGGGCTCCTCGACGGGCGCTTCGAGGTTACCGGAGGCTGTGTGCTCCTAGGGGAGCGTGTCGCCGATACGTCTCGCAAGCTGCTCGGGCGCCCAACCACGACCGTGGGGCGGGAGCGAGAGCTCAGGTTCCTGGAAGGTCTGCTCGACGAGAGCATCGCGGAGCCCATCGCGCGGGCAGCACTCGTCGTCGGTCCGGCGGGCATCGGCAAGTCCCGCATTAGGTACGATATCGCGCGCCGTGCCGCGCGCCGCGACGAGCCGCCAAGAGTGTGGACCGCGCGCGGTGATCCGATGAGCGCAGGCTCTCCGTTCGGTCTAGTGTCCCAGGTGCTCCGGCGCGAATTGGGTGTGCTCGACGGCGAGCCCAAGACCGAGAGCCGCGCGCGCCTCGAAGCCTGGGTCGCGCAGCGGTTTCCAGCCACGGATCGCCTGCGGCTGACCGGATTTCTGGGGGAGCTCGCCCGTGTAGCGGCGCTCTCCGAGGACGACGAGCAGCTGGCCGAAGCGCGCCGCGATCCCGTCTTGATGGGAGATCAGCTGCGCCGGGCCTTCGAGGATGTGATTGTCGCCGAGTGCGGGCGCGGTCCGCTCCTGATCGTGATCGAGGATCTTCACTGGGGTGATCTGCCCAGCGTGAACCTGTTGGATGCGGCACTCCGCGTGGCCAAGGCCCTTCCATTGATGGTGCTCGCGCTCGCGCGGCCCGAGGTCCGGGACGCCTTCCCAGGTCTCTGGTCGCAGCGCGAGCTGACGGAGATCAGCATTGGCGGCCTGACGCGCAAGGCATCCGAGAAACTGGTCCGTGAGGTGCTCGGCCCAGAGGTCGGCGCCGACACCCTCGCGCGCATCGTGGAGCGCGCAGACGGCAATGCGTTCTATCTCGAGGAGCTGATCCGGGCCGTGGCCGGCGGGGAACTGGAGAAGCTGCCAGAGACGGTACTGGCAATGGTTCAGTCGCGCCTCGAGTCGTTGCCCGACGGGGCTCGCCGAGTGCTGCGCGCTGCGAGTGTATTTGGCGGCGTGTTCTGGGATGCCGGCGTGGCCTGCCTGCTCGGCAGTGAGCAGGAGCCGGAAGAGGTCAAGGAGTGGCTGGTCATGCTGGCCGAGCGGGAGATGGTCACGGCCCGTCCAAGCAGCCGCTTTCCGGGTGTGAGTGAGCACGTCTTCCGACACGCGATGATCCGTGAAGCAGCCCACGCCATGCTGACGCCTGAGGACGCCGAGCGCGGGCACCGTCTGGCCGGAGGCTGGCTGGAAGAAAACGGCGAGCCGGACGCGCTGATGCTGGCTCAGCACTTCGATCGTGGCGGGCAACCTGCGAGGGCGCTGACCTGGTGTCGGACGGCGGCGGAGGAGGCGTTTGCAGGCAACGACCTCGCCGCCGCTGCGCGGGCCGCGGCGCGCTCGCTCGAGCTCGCGACCGCGCTGCCGTCAGACCAGCGTGTCCTGGGAGAGCTGACCTTGCTGGAGGGGGAGGTGGTCTACTGGCTCGGCCGGCATGCGGACGCACAAGTGCATGGCGAGCGAGCACTCTCGCTGCTGGAAGACGGGAGCGAAGCGTGGTTCGCTGCGGCTTCGATGTTGACCGTGTCCAGTCACCGCTCCGGCGACGTCGACACCGAGCGCCGCATGGCGCGACGTTTCCTCGACGAAGGCTGGTGTGACCGCGCGGGAGTGGGTGCGTTGATGTCGAGCTGCCGGATCGCGACCGCCATGGTGCAGATTGGTGACTACGAGCTTGCCGACGCCATCATCGACCGCATTGGCAGCTGGGCGCCGACACTGAAACACTTCCCGAGCGCCCAGGCGCGGTGGCAGGCGAGTCTCGCCGCGCGCGCTCTCTACAAGGGGTTCACCTGGGAGTATCGCCAGCTCTCCGAGCGCGCGGCCGAGGCCTGCGAGGCCGCCGGCGACCTTCGCACAACGGCGATTCACCGGCACAACGCCAGCCACGCCTGCATCGAGCTGGGCATGTACGAGCGCGCGGTGGAGGGGCTGCGAGAGACCCTTCGGCTCGGCACTCGCATCGGGGTACGAAACGTGACCGCCTCAGCGAAGAACAACCTCGGTGCGGCGCTGACTCACCTCGGCAACTTCCAGGAGGCGCGCGCGCTGCTCGAGGATGCCATCCACGAGCTCCGCGCCCAGGGTGACAAACGCATGGAAGGTGGCGCGCACAATCACCTGGCTGAGCTGTTGCTGGCCGAAGGAGACGCGGTCGGTGCCGCCACGGAGGCGGAGCGAGCCGTTTTGGTTCTCGCCCACGTTCCCCCCACGCGCATTCAAGCCATGGGCACGCTGGCGCGGGCGCAGCTCGCGTGCGGGCAGCGTGAGCAGAGCCTGGCGACGGCACGGCGGGCTAACTCGGACCTGGACGCCGCCGGTTCCATCGCCGACGGAGAGGCGTTGGTCCGCCTCTCCCTCGCGGAGGCTCTCCTGCAGAGCGGCGATGAGGTTGGAGCGCGCGAGGCGGCCGCGCGTGCGTGTCTGCGACTGGATGAGCGCGCCCGGCCCATCGACACCGAGGAGGGGCGGCGAGCGTTCTTCGAGCGTGTCGTCGCCCATCGGCGGCTGAGGCTGTTGGCGCAGTCGGCGGGCTAGCCCCAAAGTTTCACCCGCGCTCGAACAATCTGACAAGATGCGCCGAGTCTTGCTGCCGGCGCCCCTCACATGAACGATCTGCTCGCCGCCTTTTTGCTCGGTGTCATCGAGGGTGTGACGGAGTTCTTGCCGATCTCGAGCACGGGCCATCTGCTCATCGCCGAACGCTGGCTGGGAGCTCGCTCCGACCTGTTCAACATTGCGATCCAGGCTGCGGCGATCGTCGCCGTCGTGCTGATCTATCGCCGTCGTCTGTGGCAGCTGCTCGTCGGCTTTCGTGAACGAGACAATCGCGACTACGCACTCAAGCTCGCGGCGTCATTTGGCGTGACCGCGGTGCTCGGTCTGGTGGCCAAGGCGCTCGGCCTCAAGTTACCGGAGGCGCTGGGGCCGGTTGCCTGGGCGCTCCTCTTGGGTGGCGTGATAATGCTCGGAGCAGAACAGGTGGCGGCGCGGCGTGCACCACCTGACGGCGAGGTTGTCGAGATCAGCTGGTCGGTCGCGCTCCTGGTTGGTGCTGCGCAAGTGGTGGCGGGAGTATTTCCCGGGACGTCGCGCTCGGCGGCGGCGATCTTCGCGGCACTCTTGTTCGGAACGAGCAGCCGCGTCGCGGCCACCGAGTTCGCATTTCTGGTGGGGATCCCGACCATGTTCGCGGCGACGGCGTTCGAGCTCTTGCGCGCCGTCAAACACGCTGGGCTTGGCGGCGAGAACTGGGCTTCGCTCGGCGTTGCGTTCGGTGTCTCCGGTGTGACCGCCTTCGTGGTCGTGCGTTGGTTGCTCGGCTACATCCAGACCCACCGCTTCACGCTGTTTTCGCTGTACCGCATCGCGCTGGGTGTGGCGCTCCTGGTGTCTTTCGGGCGCTAGTCAGGCGCGGGCCTTCGACTCCACCTCCACGAAGAAAACTTCCGCAGCCCGTAGGGATGGGCGCCTGCACGGCGTCCATCCCTCGAACCGGAGACCCCCACCCCCATGAAATCGCCTTCGACTCGCCGTTTTTTGCTCAGTAGCCTCGTGGCGTTGACGGCCGTCGCTTGCGCCGGCGCCGCTGACCACACCGCGAATCCCGACACCAGTCAGGCCCCGGCCGCGACGGCCAAGAACGACACCCAGAGCGCCGCGAACGCGGGTCCCGATCCGAGCGAGCTCATCAAGCGCTTCGATGCCAACAAGGACGGAGTGCTCGAGGTATCCGAGTTGCCCCCGCGCTTGCAGAAGTGGCTGGGCAAGGCAGACACAAACGGCGACAGCAAGTTGTCTGCCGACGAGCTGCGAGCCCATGCAAAACAGATGCAGAAGGAGCATTTCGCGCGCATGGACAGCAACAAAGACGGAGCGCTCACCAGTGACGAAATCGGTGAACGCCGCTGGAAACACCTGAGTGACGCCGACGCGAACAAGGACGGCAAGGTCACCGAGCCGGAGCTCGCGGAGGCCATGAAGTCAGGCAAGCTGCGGCCCCCGCGGGGCGGCGGTTGGGGTCGCGGTGGGCGCGGTCCCGGCGGCCCAGGTCAAGGTCCCGGCGGGCGCGGTAGGATGATGCAGAAGCTCGACGCGAATCAGGACGGTGCCCTGAGCGCAGAGGAAGCCGGCGCTGAAATGTGGGCGCACATCAGCGTCGCGGACGCCGACAAGGATGGCAAGGTCACCTTCGACGAGCTACGCGCCGCGAAGGAGAGCGGCAAGCTCGCACCGATGAAGCGGAGGCACGGCGATGACGACGACGGCGACGATGACGACGCTGAATGATTGAGCGCTCGGCTCAGATCAGAACGCCTGGCCGCCATTCGGTTGGCCGGGCGTCGCCGTGACCGGGCCGGTCCAGGTGAAGTCAGAGTACTTCTTGCCGGTGCCGGTGAGCTGCAACGACTGCCCTGCGGGCGAGGTCGAGAGCTCACTCTTGCCGATGTCGACCGACAGCATGCCGCTCGCAGGTCCGTCGGTCGGCGTGAGCTTGCCCTCGTAGGACAAGAACTGGATGACCTTGCCCGCCTTGTCCGCGAGCGCCACGCCATCGGGCTCCGGCGTGCCGTCGACGCCGCCGTTCTGGATGTTGATTGCGGCGGTCCAGATGGTGCCGAAGCCGTTCTTCTGATTCGGGATCACACCAGCCAGGGTCTTGGTCATGTACTGCTTCAGCTGTCCGGGAGCTCCGTTGTAGAAGACCAGGGTGTAGCCCGACACGTCGGTGCCCGCCGTTCCCGCCACCTCGACGCCTTCGCCGGCGTCGGTGCTGGCGTTGTCGTAGTGCAGCTCGTTGATCCAGACCTCGGGCGTCGTCGTCGTGCCGCAGGTCCCACAGCCGAGGCTCGCGACCTTGGCTGCGCAGCCCGCGCTCCAGGTCGTGAGGCAGGTCGAGTCACTCTTGCCGACGCACTCGATCACCGCGTCGCTGAGGCACTTGCCTGCGCTGCAACAGTTCGCCGGAGTCGGACAGGTTCCACACTTGAAGAGCAAGGTCTCGCCCGCGCACTTTGCGTCCCAGTCCTGGCTGCAGCAGTAGGCATCTTGCGCGCACACACAAGCTTGGATCGTCGAGTTGGTGCAGCCGGGCACGAAGGGTGTGCTCTCGCAGCAGTTGCTCTTCGGCGCGACACCACCCGTGCCGCCCCCGCCCGAGGTTCCCCCGGTTGCTGCGCTTCCGCCCGTGCCACTGTTGCCGCCGCCTGACGTGGTGCCGCCCGACGCCGCACCTCCGCCCGCGCCCGCTCCCCCGCTCGCGCCGCTGCCACCACCGCCGCTCGTCGTGCCGCCACTTCCGGCAGTGCCCGCCGCGCCCGCCGCGCTACCCGCTGCGCCGCCCTGATTGCCCACGCCTCCGCTCGCTGCGCTGCCCCCGGCACCGGTACCGCCACCCGAAAAACCGCCGCCTGTGTTCCCCGTTGCGCCGACCCCGGCAAAGGCACCCGCGCCCGCGCCGCCTCCGGCCCCTTCGGACTGTGCACAGGCGGCGAGTGCTGCGCTGCACGTCGCGACGATCCAGAAAGACCAGAGACGCTCGGGAGTACGCCGCATGATCAGGAAGGTACCGGCGCGGGCGCGCTTTTCAAGCACGGAGTGAGGAGCCCCGTGCTGTCGGGCAGTTGTCCCCGAATGGACGCACGTGGCTCCTGGTGGGCGCACGATGTGCACGTGCGTCGACACAAAACCAACGCCGCTCGAACGCGCCCCGCGCGCTGAAGCTTCAGGCGCGCGGCTGCTCGTCGTCGTCGCTCGTCTCGTCTTCTTCTTCGAGCGCGGCGCCGTGGCACTTCTTGAACTTCTGTCCGCTACCGCACGGGCACAGATCGTTGCGCCCGATCTTGGGTGCGGCGATCGCAGGGGGTGGGCGCGGCGGCGGCACGGACTGCGGGCGCCCGCCGTCGCCGAGCACGTCGCCCACCGCTCGGGGTGATGCCGCGACGTGTTTTGCGACGGCCTGCTCCAGCAGATCTTGGTGCTCGGCCGCGGCCTCGGCCTCGATGGCTTCGATGTCCTCGGGGCGCTGGATCTGAGCCTCGAAGAAGCGCTGCAACACCGCACCGCTCACCTTGGCCATCATGTTCAAGAAGAGGTTGTACCCCTCCTTCTTGTACTCGTTCTTCGGGTCCTTCTGGCCGTAACCGCGCAGGCCGATGCCGTCGCGCAGGTGCTCCATGTTCGTCAGGTGGTCAACCCACGCTTGATCGATGGTCTCGAGGTAAATGAAGCGAAACACTCGCATCGCGTTGTCGATGCCGAGGGTTTTTTCACGCTCCAGGTACTGCTCCTCCGCCCGTTTGTAGAGGTCCCGTACCAGCTGGTCCGGGTCGCCGTACTCCTCGATTTCCGGGCCCGCCGCCAGCTTGAAGTTGTCGCGGAGTCCGTCCCGGATGCCCGTCCAGTCCCAGTCCTCCGGTGGTTTGTTCTCCGGACAGCTGTCCTCGACGATGGCAGCGATGACTCGATCGAGCAGATCGAGGGTGCGCTCGCGCTGCTCGCTCAGGCCTTGCGCCACGAGCTCGACCAGCTCGTCGTACATGTCGGCGGGCGTCCACTTCTTGGCGCGGTCCTCGATGGTCAGCCGCACACCCCAGAGCTGATAGACCTCGCGCTGCAGCGACTCGAGCTCGACGAGCTTGATGTCGCCCTCGAAGTCCTTGCGCTTCGGCGCCTTGTCTTTCGGGTCGGCCTTCTCCCCGTCCTCGTCGCCCTCCGTGTCGGCGCTGGCTTCACTCGGGCTGATGGGCGGGTCGACGAAATAGGTGAGCAGCTTGCCCACCATCGGGCGCACGAATTTCCTCACCGACTTGTCGAGGGGGATCGCGCGAATACTCCCGGTCGGTTTGCCTACCTCGTCGAGCTCTTCCGGCTCGTAACGACCTTGCAATAGCTGCTGCCGGAGTGAGTACACCGTGCGACGCTGCGCGTTCATCACGTCGTCGTACTCGAGCAGGTTCTTGCGGATGTCGAAGTTGCGCTCCTCGACCTTCTTCTGAGCGTTCTCGATGCTGCGCGAGACCCAGGGGTGCTCGATGGGTTCGTCGTCCGGCAGACCCATGCGGTCCATCAAGGTCTTCACCTTGTCGCCGGCGAAGATGCGCATCAGATCGTCCTCGAGCGACAGATAGAAGCGGCTCGACCCCGGGTCGCCCTGCCGCCCTGCGCGGCCGCGCAGCTGATTGTCGATGCGGCGCGACTCGTGGCGCTCGGTGCCGACGATGTGCAGGCCGCCGAGGTCCACGACCTCTTTGTGCTCGTCGCCGCAGAGCTGTTCGTACTTCTTCTCCAGAAGTGCGTAGTCCTCGGTGTCCAGATCGATGTCCTTGCCGTTCTGCTTGAGCTCCCACTTCGCGAGCATCTCGGCGTTGCCGCCGAGCACGATGTCGGTGCCGCGACCGGCCATGTTGGTGCTGACGGTGATGGCGCCTTTGCGCCCCGCCTGCGCCACGACGAAGGCCTCGTTCTCGTGGTGTTTGGCGTTCAGCACGTGGTGCGGGACGGCCTTCTTCGTCAGGATCTTGCTGATGGCGGTGCTCTTCTCGACGCTGGTCGTGCCGACCAGCACGGGGCGACCCTCCTTGTGCTCCGCGAGGATCTCCTTGATGACTGCCGTGAACTTCTCGCGCTCCGTCTTGTAGACGATGTCGTGCTCGTCGGCGCGGATCATCGCTTTGTTGGTCGGGATGGCGACGCAGTCGAGTTTGTAGGTCGAGTGGAACTCGCTGGCTTCCGTCTCGGCTGTGCCGGTCATGCCACCGAGCTTCTTGTACATGCGGAACAGGTTCTGGAATGTGATCGTGGCGATGGTGCGGCTCTCCTCGTGGATGCGCACGTTCTCCTTCGCCTCGACGGCCTGGTGGAGCCCGTCGCTCCAGCGGCGGCCCTGCAGCACGCGCCCGGTGAACTCGTCGATGATCAGCACCTTGCCGTCCGGGCTCACCATGTAGTGCTGGTCCCGCTTGTACAAAGCGTGGGCTTTCAGCAGCTGATACATGATGTGCAAGGTCTGCATGTTCGCTGGGTCGTACAGGTTTCTCACTCCGACCAGCTTCTGCACGTACTCGACGCCGTCGTCGGTGAGGGTGGCGCTGAAGGCCTTCTCGTCGACGTTGTAGTGCTCGTCTTTGTGCAGCTTCGCGACGACCTCGTTGAGCCGCATGTATTTCTCGCTGGCGGCGTCAGCGGGACCGCTGATGATCAGCGGGGTGCGGGCCTCGTCGATCAAGATCGAGTCGACCTCGTCCACGATGGCGAAATTCAGCGTGCGCTGGGCGTACTCGAGGGCGCTGAACTTGAGGTTGTCACGCAGGTAGTCGAAGCCGAACTCGTTGTTCTGGCCATAGGTGATGTCGCACTTGTACGCGCGCTTCTTGTCTGCGTCGTTCTCTTGTGGAACCACGACGCCAATGGTGAGCCCCAGGAAATTGTAGAGGCGCCCCATCCACTCCGCGTCACGTTTGGCGAGGTAGTCGTTGACCGTGATCAGGTGCACGCCCTTGCCCTCGAGCGCGTTGAGGTAGACGGCCAGCGTGGCGACCAGGGTCTTGCCCTCGCCGGTTCGCATCTCGGCGATCTTGCCCTGGTGGAGCACCATGCCGCCCATGAGCTGCACGTCGTAGTGGCGCATCTTCAGCGCGCGCTTGCCGCCCTCGCGGCAGACGGCAAAGGACTCGATCAGGATGTCGTCGAGCGAGGCGCCGTTGTCGAGCTGCTCCTTGAACTCCGCCGTCTTGGCCTTGAGCTCCGCGTCCGTGAGCTTGGAGATCGATTTTTCGAGGTCGTTGATGGCAGCCACCACGGGCCGCATCCGCTTGACCGCGCGTTCGTTGGAGGTGCCGAACAGCTTTTTCGCTACCCAGGTGAGCATCCAGACTCTCTTTATTGGCCCGAGACGAGCGCCCCAACGGCGTCGGGAGACCGGGAAAAGTCGGAGGAAACTAATGCCTCGTGGCGGAGCACGCTAGGAGGAATGGGAATTCTCCTGGATGGGGGCCCCTGCTGGCCGTGGAACGCCGCTATTACGGGGACTTAGACGCTGGATTGGCGGAGTTCCGGGCGCCGCACCAAAGAACCCTTTCATGCAGCCAGTGCAGGCTGGCTAGTATTCCGGGTTCGCTGATGCAGTCTGACGACGACCTGGTCTTGCGTTGCGAGCGTCGCCTCGGCGCCGTCATCGACGGCACCTGGCAGCTCCGGCAGTTGCTGGGGCTCGGCGGCATGGCGGCGGTGTACGCGGCCGTCGACGGCAACGGGGAGCGCGCGGCCATCAAGCTCATCCACGCGCACCTCGCGAAGAACCCGTCGGTGCGCGCGCGCTTCAACCGCGAAGCCTACATCGCCAACAAGATCGAACATCCGGGCGTGGTTGCGATTCGTGGAGACGGCACGAGCCACGACGGCGAGCCCTACATCGTGATGGAGCTGCTCCGGGGGCAATCCATCGACCTGTTGCTCGACACGCACCGTGGACGACTGACCATTCGCGACACGTTGCACATCGCCGAAGGTGTGCTCCAGGTGCTCACCAAGGCGCACCCGCGGGGCATCATCCACCGGGACATCAAACCCGAGAACATCTTCCTGACATCGGACGGCGACGTGAAGGTGCTCGACTTTGGCATCGCACGCATGCTGGACCAGGAGCGCGACACAGGTCACACGCGCACCGGCGTGATCATGGGCACGCCCTCTTTCATGGCGCCGGAGCAAGCGCTCGGTCGCTGGTCCGAGGTCGATACTCGGACGGATCTCTGGGCGGTGGGAGCGCTGATCTTTCTTCTGATCAGCGGCCGCCTCGTGCACGGCTCGGGCACCGGCAGCGAGATGCTGATCCGGGCGGCAACCCGGCCGGCGCCCTCCCTCGCCCGGGTGGCGAAGGCGCCGCTGAAGCTCGTGCGGTTGGTCGACCGGGCCCTGGCCTTCGAGCCGCAGCGACGCTTTCCGGACGCGCGCGCCATGCTCGAGCAGCTCCAGGCGCTGCGTCGAGAAATCGGTGACGCGGGCGTCGCCGAGCGCACGGACACAGGGTCGAAACCGCCGCCGTCTCCCTACGAGGAGGCGACGGTCGTGGGCACCCATCCCGAGACGGCGTCGGTCGCCGAGGTCGCGCTCTCGTCCGACGTGGAGGTCGAGTTCACGGGGGAAGAGGAGGTCGACATCGACGAGTTGATCGAGGGCGAACCGGAGGCGCTCCCGCGCGTCCGCGACGGAGCTCCATCAGCGCCGGAGATCGAACGACCGTCACCCTCGACCAAGCCGCGCGCCCGGCGGGTCGCGGCGGAATCCATCGTCGACGAGCGCTTCGCGGAGTCGGTCGTGAAGGCCTACCGTCGTGCGGTGCCGGAGGGCACGGCGGAGTCAGTCACCGAACCCATCCGCACCGGTCTCAGGCGGTTGGCGACGCGCGCTCCGGATGCGGCGTTGCGTCTCTTGCTGGCTCTGTGCAGCGCAGTCGATGATCCTACGAAGTCCGACAACGACGAAGTCCGCCGCTCGTTTGCCGCCGCCATCGTCTCGACGCGGGCGCTCGGCGCGCTCCTGGCGAACGCGGCTGCGGAGGGGGTCGATCGCGCCGTCAGCGCCGCGGCCATCGGCAAGCTGCTCGGGTTTTTGGGCGACGCCCACGCCGGCGTCGTGCTCGAGAATTTGACCGCGGTGCCCGATGGAGAGCTGAAGGAGCTACTCCGGGACTACCTGGCCCGCAGCAGCACGGGTTACGAACGTGATTTCGGTGCCCTGTTTGCGCACGCGCCCGCGGAGCTCGGCGTCGAGCTGGTACGGGTCCTCAGAAAGATGGGAACGCCCAGGGCTCGCGCGGCGCTGTTGTTTGGCGAGGCCAGTGAACACGCCGAGGTGCGAGCGGCGGCAGAGGCGGCGCTGGGAGACGAGCCGGAGTAGCACCCGCGCTGGGAAAGCGCGGGCGGCTCACTTCGCTTCCACGAGCGCCAGCGTTCAGCGGCGCCAGACTGCCCGCGCTACCCCTGACCCCAAGCGACGCTCTCATGTCTCTCCCCGAGCTCGGTGCGCCTTGCGGCCTCCGCGCACCAGGGCGCGCGCCGGAATGGTGCCGTGGATCATCAAGCTGGCCATGTCGGCGCAGCGATCAACCAGCGCTCGCGCTCCTTCGCGCAGAGCTGCGCTCTCGGCCACCATGCGGGTGTTGTTCTCCATGTCCTCGGCGCTCCAGCCGCGCGAATGAGCGATGTAGGGGAACTGCGGGAACTGCACGCCGAGCTCCGCGAAGAATCCCAGCATCTGTCCCGCAGTGCCCTGCACGTTGTCCTGACCTCCCGTGATGATGAACCCCGCGGCTTTGTTCTTGAGCAGGTGTCGCCCCGCGATCGTCTCCTGGTTCTGGATGCAGTTCATGCGTTCGACCATCTTGAAGTAGAGGCTGCTCGCCGCACCCCAGCGGATGGGAGTTGCGATCAAGTACACGTCGGCCCAGTGCACCAGCGCCTCGTACACCTGGTCGAGCTGGTCGTTCGGATCCATCTCGGTGATCGAGCACGGCCAGGTGCAGGCGCGCGCTGACTTCGAGTAGAACCCCTCGCAGGCGCGGAATGCCAGATCCCGCAGCCGCAGCATGCGCGTCTCGAAGCCGCTGGCGTCGGCGTGCCGCTGCGCTTCTTCGAGCAAGTTCTCCGAGGTGCTGAAGCGCGGGTGCCCGTCGGTCATTGCCGTCGTCGACAGACACAACACTCGCACGGGACCTTCTTCACGCTGCGGAGTGCGCGCAAGGGGGTGAGGCGCGTGGGCCTTCTTCTTGCGCGGTGTGGCGCTCGCGACATCAACGAAGAGTCTTCCGTCTTCCGTCTTGAGCGCGTAGGTCGGGACGCCGTCGTCCTCGAAACCCGGCTCACCGAGCCCCGTCTCGTGGTGGTACTTCCAGTAGTGCCAGGGGCAGACGACGTAGTCGCCGTCGAGCTTGCCCTCGCCCAGAGGCCCGCCGGCGTGATTGCAGACGCCGGAGATGGCGCTGAAGCGGCCGCCTCGATACGAGAGCGCCAGGCGCGCTCGGCCCGCCATCATCGCCTGCAGCTCGTGTTTTGCGAGCTCCTCGACCAGGCCGAGCTCCACCCAGTTTGCTTCAGTCACACGCTGACCCTCCCTGCACCCGCCCAGGCTAACGCAGTCAGCGTTCTCGCAGGCGAGAAATGGCCAGTTCTGCGGCGGCGGCCTGGGCTTCGCTCGAGAGTGAACTGCATCGAAGCGCGGTGAATAGTCTTCGCACCAATGAACCTTGCGCGCTGGGCGGCGCGGGGCTTCCAGGCACCCACACTCGGGCGGCGAGGGGCGGCGAGCGGCCGCGCATGCGCGCGCGGAAGCGGCGGGCACTTGCGCGGCGGCGAGCACTTGCGCTGGCGAAAGCGACGGGCGCTGGCTCGGGAGAACGCGCGGCAGCGGGCGCGCTGGCGAAAGTGACCGCGCGGCGGCGGGCGCTTGCGCTGGCGAAAGTGACGGGCGCCGGCTCGGAAGAACGCGGGCCGGACCCGGCCCGCGCGCTGATCCCTTCGCAGGTCGCCCCAAGAAATCTGCTCACCGATCACGATTGTGCTTGACCGATTTTCGCAGCCCCGTCGCGCGCGATCGACGAGGTCGATTGCAACAGCGTGCTGCCGCCCGGCATTCGACACCAGACGCGCTCCCGCAACGAAGACACTTCGGCCGCCGTCCGATGCTCCGATCGCCGCGCTGGATGTCAGCTGCGAGGCAAAAAATCCCCGTGGTACGAGAGCCTCATGAGTCAGGCTGCTCTTCATCAGCTGAGCGACGCCGAGCTCGTCGAGGCCACCCGCTCCCTCGTCGTCGCCGGCCGCCGGGTCACCGCCAAGCTCATCCTCGACCTCGCCGAGGTCGAGGAACGCCGCCTTCACCTGCGTGCCGCGTCCCCTCTCTCTTCGACTTTTGCACGCGCCGCCTCGGCATGAGCGAGGGCGAGGCCTATCGACGCATCGTTGCCGCGCGTCTCGCGCGTAAGTTTCCGGTCATTCCGGCGCTGGTGGCCTCGGGCAAGGTGCACCTCTCGGCCCTCGCGCTGCTCAAGTCCCACCTGACACCGGACAATCACGCCGAGTTGCTCGACCTGATTTGCGGCAAGACCAAGCGCGAAGTGCAGACCCTCGTCGCCCACCTCGCACCCAGACCCGATGTGCCCTCCCGAATGCGCAAGTTGCCGCCGCGGCGCCCGCCGTCGCTCTCGACCTGCGACACGAGCGCGCGCGGTGCCGCGCAAATTCAAGTCCTCGCCCCCGAGCGCCACGCGGTGCACTTCACTGCCAGCACGGAGCTGCGTGGCAAACTGGAGCGCGCGCTCGATCTCACGAGTCACGTGAACCCGAGCCGCGACCTCGCGCTCGTGGTCGAGCGCGCCGTCGATCTCCTGCTGAACGATCTCGAGAGGAAGAAGCTCGGCAAGGCCGCGCGCCCCGCCCGCCCCCGACGCTCGGACGGCGAGCACGTGAGCAATCCGACGCGGCGCGAGGTCTTCGCTCGCGATGGCGAGCGCTGCACTTACACCAGCTCGCATGGGGAGCGCTGCACGGCGCGCGCGTTTCTCGAGCTCGACCACAAGCAGCCGCGCGCGCTGGGCGGGAGCGCCGATCCCGACAACCTGCGCGTGCTCTGCCGCGCGCACAATCTCCTCGCCGCCGAGGCCGTCTTCGGGCGCGACCTCATCAGCAGGCCAATCCACCTCCGCGAATTGCGCAAGCCATACTCCCCCTGTACGAGGCGCGCGCGACGACCCGCGACGGGGAGGGCCTCCGCACGAATCCAACACGAAGATGGAAACCCACTTGCGCTGGGAGAGGCGGCCGCTTGTCGCGCCAGCCGGAAGCCACTTGCGCAGGGTACGGCGTCCCCCCACCACGCCAGCGCCAAGCCCAAGTGCTCCGGGACACCGGAAAAGACTGGGTGGGGGCGCCGCCCATTCGCGCTCGGCACGCCACTTCGTACCCACGCGCCCGCCGCGGCCGCGTGTCTGTGGGATCGATGTACTCTGCTGGCGGAGTGAACCGCAGCTTCATCCCGCGAATTGGCGGCCTCGCGCTCGGGCTCACCGCAGCGTGTGCAGCCGAGCGCGGCCCCGCGCACCGAGCCCCCGTCGGCCCCCGGCTCGAGATCCCCGCTGCCGCCTCCGCCGGCCCACCCGCTCCCGCGGCCCCGGCACCATCCCAGGCGCTGCCCGAAGTCCTCGAACCAGCAGCTACTGCCTGTCGCTTCAACGCGAAGAGCTGGGGCTTCGAGTCCCTCCGGCTCGCCGACGGTGAAACTGGATTCGCAACCGCCTACGCGGCGCCCGTCGAGATCTTCGTGCCTCCGGGCGCGCCCCACACGAGCGTCGCAGTGATCGACGACGGCGAGGTAGTTCTGAAAGGCGTCGTGCCCGCTGGTGAATTACTGCTCTATGCCAAGAAGGCGACCGCGCTCGGCGGCTTCCTCGTGCCGAAGTTCCACGTCCCGCTGCGGTGGATGGGTGGAGCCGCCGGCAAGCTGCGCGTCGGTGTCGATGCCAAGAGTCGACTCGCCTCACCCGAGGTGGTCGAGGACGACATCGCGTGCGCCGAGCTCGATCTCTTGGCTGCCAGCTTCAGCGCGCGGGAGTTGATTACAAAGCGCGCCCACCTGCCGGAGAAGCTCGTGTTGCGCCAGGGGGCGGCGCTCACTACGGCGATCGGGGAAACCCCGCCGGCTTCGCTCCTCTCTGGGCTCCGCGCGGAGGTGCTCGAGACTCAGCGCGGTTCGTCGCGGATCCTGATCGACGCAGCATCCTTCATTCTCTTCGGCTGGGTGGACTCGGCCGATCTCGGGCCGGCACCTCCCGTGAACCAGTTTGGTCGGCTGGGCGGGCGGCACCGCACGCGGCTTCCCATGATCTCCGGGGGACAGACCTGCGCGCGCGACCTTTCGCTGATCGCCGAGGTGGGCGAGGTGCGCTCGCGGGTCGGGAGCTTGCGGGCCGGCACGCGCTTCCAGCCGCTGTTCGCGCCGCCGGAACCGATGGACGAGACCGGAGCTCCACCCCCTCGTCGCTCTCAGCGCCGGGCCCGTGTCGTCGCCGTGCAACTGCCGAGGACGCGCTGGCTGCGCCTGGCGGAGGGAGCGCGGCTCTCGGTCCTCGAGGACGAGCTGCGCGAGTGTGAGCGAGCTCCGGACCCTCACTGACCCGGCGCGACATTGAACGCCAGGGTGTCCGGCAAGAAGTCGAGCTCCGCGTACACGAGATCCTCTTCTCCGCTCGGATGCCAGATGGCCTTGCCGCGAGTGGGCAGCTTGCGATCGCCGACTTCCTGCCACCCCTCGACGGGTGTCGTCCAGCGGCAGCGCGTGGTCTTGTTGGCGTTCTTCGGATCTGCGTAGAAGCGGTCGCTCGTCTCGAAGTCGAGGGGTGCGCCGCGCTCGTCGATGAACACCCGCGCCTTCGCTGTGCGACCGTGATCCGTGAGTGACACGTCGAACGAATGAGCGTCGACCTCGGACCAAGTCACGTCGGGCGAGAGCAGCATGCTCGGCGCGATCAGGACCCCGTCGTTGAGATAGGTCGACAGCTCACCGACGTCGAAGGCTTCGCCGCGGCCGTCCCCCACAGTGAGCCCGTCGAGCACGCGGATCAGCATGCGCCCGTGCCCGTCGACGTACGTGTCCCGGCCGACGACTGGCAGCACGCCGAAGAAGCGCAGCTGCATGTAGAAGAGCCGAGCGACCTTCGGGCGGGTGTCGTACGTCCACGCCTCCGTCTGCATCCAGGGTTCACGCCGCGAGCGCCGGAAACGCCCCGAAAATCCCAGGCGAAATGCCCAGTCGCGGGGACGACCCAGCACGCGCATGTACCCCAGGTAGCGGCGTGCGGCCTCCGGCAGCGGCTCGAGATCGGCGTCGCTCACCGGGGCGAGATCGAGTCCCGGAGCCGGGCCCTGCGGCAGGCCGAGGGTGGCCAACTCACGCATGAATTTGTTGCGCAGCGTCATGGGATCATCCTCTTCGTCATCGCAGCGTGTGCGGTGCTCACGGCGTTCGCGACGCTCGAAGTGCTAGCAGCAAGCGTGCCGCAAGAAGGCCGTCCGGCCTGGGGCGAGCGGTCCCGCGGAGCGAGCCGCGCGGAGTCGCGCGGGAGACCCGGGCTCGGGTCTGTAATAATGCCGCGGAGCGCGGTGTCGCGCGCAAAGTTTTCTGCTCGCAGGGTAGACGAGCGAGTCCCGTACTACGCGTCCGAGGCCTTGCGCTTGCGATGCGCGAGCCGCTCTTCTTGGCGCTCCAACGCGCCCTCGTGACGGCGCCGATCCGCGTCGGTCTCCAGCAAGAGCCCGGGCACTTTGCAGGGTTTGCCCGCGTCGTCGATCGCCACGTACACGAGGTACGCCGAGTTGGTGTGGGTGATCTCCCCCGTGATGGGGTTCTCCGCGTGCACGTGCACACCCACCTCCACCGAGCTCGTGCCCACGTAGTTCACGCTGGCCTTGCAGCAGAGCAGCTCGCCCACGTGCACCGGTGAGACGAACGACATCTCGTCGATGGAGACGGTCACACACGGGCGCTGGGCGTGGCGCATGGCCGCGATGCCACCCGTCTCGTCGACCATCTTCATGATCAAGCCACCGTGCACGTTGCCGTAGGCGTTTGCGTGCTCCGGGAGCATCAGCTGACACAGCTCGACCCGCGAAGCGCTGACCGGTTTTTTCGGCTTGTCACTCATGCGCCGACGCTAGCGCAAATCTCGCGTGGTTACGCGCGGTGACGGGCTCTCGTTCGCGCCCGGTATCGGATCCTGCGCCGCCCGTGAACGGGCTCGGATTTGGCGCCCAGCGTCCATTCGAGTAGATGCAAGGGTCCGAGAGCGGCCCAGACGATGGACCTCCTCTATTTCGTCATCCTCATCAGCTCGCTGATCTTCGTACACGAGCTCGGGCACTTCGCCTTCGCCAAGGCGTTCGGTGTGAAGGTCATCACCTTCAGCCTGGGTTTCGGTCCGAAGATCCTGAAGCTGCGCGGCCGCGAGACCGAGTACTGCATCAGCCTAGTGCCGCTTGGCGGATACGTGAAGATGCTCGAGGCTTCGAAGAGCGACATCGTCATGCCGGAGGACAAGAACCGGACCTTCGAGTCGCTGCCGGTCTACAAACGCATCGTCGTCGTCATCGCCGGCCCGGTCATGAACCTCGTGTTCCCGGTGCTGCTCTACTTCTCGGTGTTCGTGACTGACGGGCCGTTCTTGCCGCCGACGGTTGGGGTCGTGCTGCCCGGTCATCCCGCCGCCGGGAAGTTGATCCCCGGCGATCGCATCATGAGCGTGAACGGCGAGGACGTCGGGACCTTCGACGAGTTGAAGCGGGTGATCTCCAAGAACCCAGCCAAGACCCTGCGCTTCCGGGTGTTTCGCGACAACAAACACGTGGAGGTCGAGGTCACGGCGGAGGAGACCATCGAGCGGCGTGAGCTCGACATCATCGAGCGTGTCGGAACGATCGGCATTCAACCGAGCGCACCGGCGGCGGTGATCGGCATCCCGAGCACCGAGTCGCCGGCCTATCGCGCAGGCCTTCGCACCTTCGACGTGGTCACTCACATTGCCGGCCAGCCGGTGCGGCGCTACCGAGATCTGGAGACCGCGTTGGCCGAAAATCGCGGCGAAACGGTGCCCGTGACGTACTTGCGTCCGACCTCACTGACCGGCGCGCTCGGCGGCCTCGCGGACATGGCCATCTACGAGGCCGGAGTGGTGGCCTTGACCCCGGACCCTGCCGGGACCGATCTGATGAGCCTCACCGGCATCGAGATCGCCGACCTCTACGCGGCCCTCGTGCCGGAGGACAGTTACCTGGCCAAGGCGGGCCTGCGTCCCGGCGACAAGATCTTGAGGCTCGACGACGAGGTGCTGCCGGCGTGGTCCACGTTCCGAGAGCGTCTCGTCGCCGCCCCCGATCGTCCGCACCGCATCGACTATCTCTCGGTCAAGGACGCCCGGGAGAAGAGCGGTACGTTCCAGATGCGGCGGGAGGACATCGTCGACGAACACGGGCAGGCCTTTGCTCGTTACGTGCTGCACGTGAAGAACTGGATGCCGCTCGCGCCCGAGGACTACGTCTCGCATCCCGCGCCCTTTCGCTACGCTTTCTCGAAGGCCGTCGAAGAGACCGTGGACGTGACGCGATTCACACTGGTCAGCATCGTGCGCCTGATTCAGGGGCGCATGAGCCTGAAGACGCTCTCGGGTCCCATCACCATCTATGAAGTAGCGGGTGAGGAGGGGCGCAAGGGTCCCGACTTCTTCGTGTGGGTGATGGCGTTCATCAGTATCAACCTGGGGCTGCTCAACTTGCTGCCGATCCCGGTGCTCGATGGCGGTCACCTGATGTTCTTTGCAATAGAGGCCGTGCTCCGGCGTCCAATTCCGCTGCGAGTGCGGGAAATTGCCCACGTCATTGGCATGGCGATCCTGTTCGGGCTGATGACCCTCGCGTTCAAGAACGACGTCGAGAAACGCTGGGACGTGATCGTGGGTCAGATCCGCGAGCTGGTCGGATGAACCCGGGAGGCGCGCGGGCCATTGCTGCCCGAGTGCTCGTGCGCGTGGAGCGCGACGAGGCCTACGCCGCCGCGGCGCTCAACGCGGAGCTCGAGCGACAGGCGGACCTCGACGCGAGGGAGCGCGGATTTGCCACCGAGCTCAGCTACGGCACGTTGCGTACGCGCAAAGTGCTCCTCGACCGCCTGCGGCCGCTGGTTCCGCGGGGCATCGACAAGACCGACCGTGTGGTCCTCTCGCATCTGCTCGTCGCGGCCTACCAGATCTTGATCTTGGATCGTGTGCCCGCGTTCGCCGCGGTCGACGCCGCCGTGGAGCTGGTGCGGGCCGAGCGCGGCGCGAAGCCCGCAGGGTTTGCCAACGCCGTGCTGCGAAAGTTGGCGCGGGGTGGGCCACACATCGAGCGCGCGGAGGCCATCGCGGAGAGTGTGCCCAGGTGGCTGCGCGAGCGGCTCACGCGCGATGTCGGTCAGGAAGAGATGTTGGCGCTGCTCGGGGCTGCGGGGCAGGAACCGGCGGTCGCCGTGCGCATTCGCACCGGCCGAGCTCTTCCCGCTTGGCTCGAGTCCGCCGAGCAAGGACGGGCTTCGCCTCTGGCGCGCTTGACCCGTGGTGAAGGCGATCCACGGCGTCGCGCTCTCGCGGATGCCGGCGACTTCGTCGTGCAAGAAGAGGGAGCGCAGGTCGTGGCGCTCGCTCTCGGCGTTCGTCCCGGAGACCGCGTGCTCGATGCTTGCGCAGGGCGCGGGCAGAAGACCACGCTGTTTGCTGAACAGCTTGCTGGCCAGGGTGAGTTGTGGGCGAGCGATCTGCACCCGGAGAAGCTCGGGCGCCTTGCGGACGAACATCGGCGGCTCGGGCTCCGTGTACCCGAGACGCGAGCGGTCGATCTCAGTGTAGGTGTCGGTGAGCTGCCGGGCGGGTTCGAGCGGGTGCTGGTGGACGCACCTTGTTCGGGGAGTGGCACTCTGAGACGCCGTCCCGAAATTGCACTGCGACTCGGACCGGAAGATCCGGCGCGCATGGCGGAGCTGCAGGTGCGGATCCTCAGCACCGCCGCGCGTCAGGCCAAACCCGGCGGTCGGGTCGTTTACGCCGTGTGCAGCGTCTTTCGAGAAGAGGCAGAGCAGGTCATCGAGCGCGTGGCCGAGCTGCTCGAGCCAGTTTCCTTCGACGCACCCGAGCTCGTGGCGCTGCTCGGGTCGGATGGGTGCAGCGCTCGCCTGCTGCCGCTTCGACATGGAACCGACGGTTACTTCGTGGCGTCGCTGGTGCGGCGCTGAGGGGCGCCAAGTTCGCGCCTTCCCAATCGGGACAGGTGCTATCTTTGGGCAATGACCGGGCGGCCTCGACGATCGCGGGTCAGTGGCCGCGCCCTCGCGTTGTTACTGGCTGCGGCCGTCGCGGCGTGTTCGCTGTCATCCGGCTTGGATGACCTGAAAGGCGGCGCCGGAGGGGCCGGCGCTGGCGGTGCCAAAGCGTGCAGCTCGACGCAGCTCGACTGCAACGGAGACTCGACGGACGGTTGTGAGGCCAACACCGACAGTGACGTCGAGAATTGCGGTGCCTGCGCTACACCCTGTCCGGTGCCCAGCGGCGGCTTGGCCCTGTGCAGCGGCGGCAAGTGTGCGTCGACGTGCGGGCAGGGGCTGACCAACTGCGGCGCCTGCGTCGATACCCAGAGCAGCCCCAAACATTGCGGCGCCTGTGACAAATCCTGTGGCCTCGCCGAGGCCTGTTCGGCGGGCACGTGCGTCGTGGGTTGCCCGGCGGGTAAGACCAACTGCGCCGGCCAGTGTGTCGACCTCGCATCGGATCCGAACCACTGCGGGACGTGCGGTGGGGCGTGCCTCAGCGGCCAGGTTTGTTCTGGCAGCAGCTGCAAGAGCTCGTGCGCGGCGAACGAATCGGCGTGCGGAGGGCTCTGCACCGATACCACGAAGGACGTGATCAACTGCGGGGCTTGCGGGACGATCTGTCCGGCGGGACAGAACGCGGATCCAACTTGCAAGGCAGGCGTGTGCGCCGTCGGCTGCAAGAGCGGGTTCATTTCCTGCTCTGGCGCGTGTGTCAACCCGAGCACCGACGCTTCGAACTGTGGAAGCTGCGGGACCAAGTGCTCTGGCGCGTGCACGGCCGGCGCCTGCAGCTGCGCGACGGGGCTCACGAAATGCGGAGCGGCGTGTGTCAATACCAGCTCGGATCCAGCCAACTGCGGCGCCTGCGCCAAGGCCTGTGGGCCGAGCCAGGTCTGTTCGAGCGGCGCCTGTGTGACCAGCTGCGTCCTGCCCCAAATCAACTGCTCGGGTGCCTGCGTCAGCGTCAGTTCCAGCGCCGCAAACTGTGGCGCCTGTGGCATGAGCTGTCCCGTTCCCGCGAACGGCAGCGCAACGTGCAGCAATGGGGCCTGCGGCAGCAACTGCAACCCCGGGTACAACAAGTGCGGAGCCAGCTGTGTCGGCACGGCTTCGGACGCTCTGAACTGCGGCGCCTGCGGCAAGTCGTGCCAGGGCGGCGCGTGCAGTGGCGGTGTTTGCCAGCCGTTCGTGTTGGCCTCGGGGCTGACGGGGCTCTACAGCGTCGCCGCCGCGGGGGGCTACGTGTACTTCACCCGTGAGGGCAGCGCGGGCGTGGGCGACGGCGCCGTGGGTAAGGTCAACGCAAACTCCGGCGCAGTGACGGTGCTGGCATCTGCGCAGCTCAACGCGCGGGGGTTGGCCCTCGACAGCGCGTACGCGTACTGGACCAACTACTCGAACAGCAGCGGCAAGGTGCAGCGGATTGCACAAACGGGTGGGGCTCCCGAGCTACTCAAATCGCCAGAGACGCCCCTCGGCATCGCGACGGACGGCATCTACGTCTTCTACTCGAAGTACGCGAAAGGCGAGGTCCGGCGCATGGCCGTGAACGGCACCAACGACAACCAGCTCACCGGCGCCGCGGGTTACCCGGATGGCGTCGCGACGGATGGCGCGTACGTGTACTTCGCCGACGAGCTACCCGGGGCGATCAAGAAAGTGGCGGCGACCGGCGGGGGCGGCGTCACGACGTTTGCCAACACCGAGTCGTCCAGCGCCGTCGCCGTCGACTCGACCCACATCTATTTCAATGATGGCAGCAAGGGCACGGTCAATCGCATGCCGAAGAGCAGCATCTCGGTGCCGCAAGTGCTCGCGTCCGGGCAGACGAACCCCAGCCGCATGTGGCTCGATGGAGCCACGCTCTACTGGGTCAACCAGCACACCAGCGCCGGGGCCGTGCTCAGTATTCCGGTGACCGGTGGGCCGAGCAAGACCCTCGCGAGCGCGCAGCCGGCGCCGTTCAGCGTCACGGTCGATACCAGCGCGATCTACTGGGCGAATCACGGCAATGGCACACTGATGAAGCTGGCGAAGTGAGCGGCCACTTGCCGGGGTGGTGATGGCAGACACGTGCCCCGGGCGCGATCGGCCGGTGACCGCGGTCGTTGCCCCGAACCGAGGTCGAGAACCTGCGCTATACTCAGCTCGCCTCTCGCACCGGGGGAAAGAGGATCATGGGCCAATCGATAAATGTCTACGACTACGTGAACCACCCGTACGCGGCGGTTCGAGACAAACTCACGATTGATGCCCTCGAGGTCTTCAGGAGCGCGACCCGGGTAGCGGCCGTTCGCGCCAAAACCGTCGCTTCCGGGCTGCATGTCAATTTTCGGGGCATCGAGCTCGGAACCGAGATCGCCATTTCGGTCAACTCCATCGAGGAAGAAGCCAAACAGGCGATGTCGTCGCCGGTGACACGCATTCACCTCGAGTGGGAGGCGGCAAACATGCCCCGCCTGTTTCCGTTCATGAAGGCGGAGCTCTCCGTGTACCCGCTCACGTCCACCGAGACGCAGCTCTCGCTGGCCGGAAATTACGAACCTCCGCTCGGGCTGCTGGGAGGTCTGATCGACTCGGTCGTTGGCCACCGCATCGCCGAGGCAGCGGTCCACCAGTTCATCAGCGACATCGCCGTCTACTTGAGGAACGAGCTCAGCCCCGAGAAGTGAGGCTGGCCAGAGCGGGGCATTTTCCAGCCCGGAGCTCCGACCTGCCGGGTCGCGCCGAGCATGTTCTGCGTGTCAAGATTGAATCGAGGGCGCCGGGCCGGTAAAGTCTGCGCGCGGGCGGGGAATTACTGGTCCGCCAGAGGGGAGAACGATGGCTGTAGCTTCCGCGACGCCACGACGAGTGCGCCTGTTTCTCGCGACCGAACGCAAAGACGCGTGGTGGATTGCACCGCTGCTCACGTTCGCCGGCCTGTCCACGTTCATCGTCTACGCAACCTGGGCAGCGTTCCAGGGCAAACACTACTTCCACGGTCCGTACCTCTCGCCGTTCTACTCGCCGGAGCTGTTCGGTGATTCGCCCCACGCGCTGCTCGGTGCGAGGCCGGCTTGGTGGCCCGCGTTCCTGCCGTTCTCACCGGCGCTCTTGATCCTGTGGGCGCCGGGTGGTTTTCGCTTCACCTGTTACTACTATCGTGGCGCTTACTACAAAGCGTTCTGGGGTGATCCTCCGTCGTGCACTGTGGGCGAGCCGCGGAAGAGTTACCTGGGTGAGCGTTCCTTTCCGCTGATCTTGCAGAACGTGCACCGGTACTTCCTGTACCTCGCTCTGCTCTTCATCTTCCTGCTCAGCTGGGACGTCTACAAGGCGACGCAATTTTCCAACGGCTTCGGCATCGGCGTGGGCACGTTGGTGCTCGCGGCGAACGTCACGCTGCTGTCCAGCTACACCCTTGGCTGTCACTCGATGCGACACCTGATCGGGGGCGGGAAGGACGAGCTGCCCAAGGGAGCGGTGGGGCGCAGTTGTTACGACTGTGTGTCGGGCCTCAACAAGAAGCACATGGTGTTTGCTTGGTGCAGCCTATTTTCCGTCGGTTTCTCGGATCTCTACGTGCGCTTGTGCTCGATGGGTGTCCTGACCGACCTGCGCATCCTCTGAACGCGTCAGAAAGGCTTACCGCGCATGGGCGAGTACAAGACTCACGAGCACGATGTCATCGTCATCGGAGCGGGCGGTGCGGGCCTCAGGGCCGCCATCGAGGCCTCCGCAGCGGGCGTGAACGTCGGCGTGATCTGCAAATCTTTGCTGGGCAAGGCACACACCGTCATGGCCGAGGGCGGTGTGGCGGCCGCCCTCGCGAACGTCGACGATCGGGACAGCTGGAAGGTGCACTTCGCCGATACCATGCGCGGTGGCCAGTACTTGAACCAGTGGCGCATGGCCGAGCTGCACGCCAAGGAAGCCCCGGACCGTGTCCGGGAGCTCGAGGCATGGGGTGCGGTCTTCGATCGCACCCAGGACGGCAAGATCCTTCAGCGCAACTTCGGCGGCCACAAGTATCCACGGCTGGCCCACGTGGGCGACCGCACTGGGCTCGAGATGATCCGCACCCTGCAAGATCACGGGATCCACAAGGGCATCCAGTTTCACATGGAGTGTACTGCCGTCCAGCTCTTGAAGGACGGCGACCGCATCGTTGGGGTCTTCGGCTACGAGCGGGAACGCGGACGGTTCCAGCTCTGGAAGGCCAAGGCCGTGGTGCTCGCCACCGGCGGCATCGGGCGGGCGTTCAAGATCACCAGCAACAGCTGGGAGTACACCGGCGACGGCCAGTCCCTCGCTTATCACGCCGGCGCGGAGCTGATGGACATGGAGTTCGTTCAATTTCACCCGACGGGCATGGTGTGGCCGCCCAGCGTGCGTGGAATCTTGGTGACCGAAGGCGTGCGCGGTGAAGGCGGAGTGCTGCGCAACAGTGACGGCAAGCGTTTCATGTTCGAGGACATCCCCGAGCTCTACAAGAACCAGACGGCTAGTGATCCAGAGGAGGGCTGGCGCTACGTCACGGGGGACAAAAACGCCAAACGGCCTCCCGAGCTGCTCACTCGTGACCACGTCGCGCGTTGCATTCGGCGCGAGGTCAAGGCGGGGCGCGGCAGCCCGCACGGTGGCGTGTTCCTCGACATTGCCTGGATCAAGGAGAAGATCAGCGGCTCGGAGGAGCACATCAAGAAGAAGCTCCCCAGCATGTATCACCAGTTCAAGGCTCTCGCGAACATCGACATCACCAAGGAACCGATGGAGGTGGGGCCGACGACTCACTACATGATGGGTGGCGTGCGAGTGGACGCCGATACACAGATGTCCACCACGGTGCCGGGACTGTTCGCCGCGGGTGAGGTGGCCGCGGGGCTCCACGGGTCGAACCGCCTGGGTGGCAACTCACTCTCGGATCTGCTCGTCTTCGGCAAACGCGCCGGGGAGTACGCCGCGAAGTTCGCCGGTGAGCAGTCGGCGGGCAAGATCGACGAAGGGGAGCTCGACGGGATCGCCGAGCGTGCCCTCGCCTGCTTCGACCGGGACATCAAGCAGATCCCCTACGCCGTGCAGCACGAGCTTCAGGATCTGATGCAGGACAAGGTCGGCATCGTGAGGACCGAAGCCGAGATGAAAGAGGCGCTGGTCGCGCTCGAAGAGCTGAACGCGCGCGCGGCCAAGGTCGGCGTTGCCGGGCACCGTGAATACAATCCGGGTTGGCACACCGCCCTCGACCTCGACAGCCTGCTCACCGTCTCTCAGGCCATCGCGATGGCGGCGCTGGAGCGCAAGGAGAGCCGCGGCGGTCATTTTCGCGATGACTTTCCCGACAAGGACCCGGAGGCGGCGAAGTTCAACACCGTCATCAAGAAGGGCCCGGACGGGAAGATGGCGCTCCACCGGGAACCGACGAAGCCGCTACGCGACGACCTGAAGGCCATCATCGAGGAACAAAAGTGAACCACGCTGTCTGCCAGGGGAGCGTCTGATGGGCAACAAGGTGACCTTGCGCATCTGGCGGGGTGACGCCAAAGGTGGTGAGTTCAAGGACTACAGCACCGTTGCCGACGAGGGCATGGTGGTCCTGGACGTCGTGCATCAGGTTCAGGCAACCGAGGCCACCGATCTGAGCGTGCGGTGGAACTGCAAGGCCGGAAAGTGCGGCTCGTGCTCGGCGGAGATCAACGGCCACCCGCGCTTGATGTGTATGACTCGGCTCTCGGATCTTCCCGACGGGCAACCCATCCAGATCGAGCCAATTCAGGCCTTTCCGCTGATCAAGGACCTGGTCACCGACGTGTCGTGGAACTACCGCGTCAAACAGAAGATCAAAGCCTTCAAGCCGCGCAAACCGGACGCCAAAGACGGCACCTGGCGCATGGATCAGGCGGACGTCGACCGGGTGCAGGAGTTCCGCAAGTGCATCGAGTGTTTTTTGTGTCAAGACGTGTGTCACGTGCTGCGTGACCACGACAAACACGACGAGTTCATCGGTCCACGTTTCTTGGTCTACACGGCGGCGCTGGAAATGCACCCGCTGGACACCGAGGACCGACTGCCGGATCTGAAGAACAACGACGGGATCGGCTACTGCAACATCACCAAGTGCTGCACCAAGGTGTGTCCCGAAGGCATCACCATCACCGATAACGCCATCATTCCGCTGAAGGAACGGGTCGTAGATCGGTTCTACGACCCGCTGAAGCGGCTCTTCCGTGTGTTTTCCGGCTAGCCAGACGAAGGGGGCAAAATGGTCGAACCGAAGCAGATCTCCAAGGTGTCCGTGCCGCACGCGCTGGAAAAGGCCGAGCGTTACCGACTGCTGAACGAGCCGTTTTTTGCCGAGAGTATCTGCCTGGATGTGTTGGCCGCGGACCCGACCAACAAGGCTGCTCCGGTCGTCTACGTGCTCGCGCTCACCGATCAGGTCGCGAGGGGGCAGGACGGCGTCACGAAGCGCGCGCGAGAGGCCATCGAGAAGCTCGCCACCGAATACGAGCGGGTCTACTACTCCGGCATCCTCTGCGAGCGGCGAGCCGTTGGCGCGCTGACCCGCGCCGGTTATGACGCCAAACGCTCGGCGTGGCACCACATCGAGGACGCCATGAAGCTCTACGAACAGGCCGACGCGCTGCAGACGGACGACACGAACGACGACGCCATCCTGCGCTACAATAGTTGCCTCCGCCTGATAGCAGGTCACAATCTCAGCGAGCCGCCGTCAGACCGGTGCGAGTACCCGCTCGAGTAACTGCTAGCGCGATATGGCCCGGAGGCCTGCTACCGTCGCCCGGTGGCAAGGCCGGCCGACGTGTGGTTCGTCTACTTGGTGCGTTGTGCCGACGGCAGCCTCTACACCGGGATCGCGAAGGACGTGGCCGAGCGCATCCGCGCGCACGACGCCGGCAAGGGCGCGCGCTACACCCGCGGGCGGGGCCCGCTCACGCTGTGTGCGACGCGCCGCTGTTTGACCAAGGGAGCCGCACTTCGGCTCGAGCTCGGCGTGAAGGGTCTGTCTCGCGCCGCGAAGGAAGAGCTCACCGACCCCGCACGCTTTCGCGCCTACGCGCGCCGGTTCTTGCGCGGCAAGCCCGCGGCGCGGAGGGCCGCGTCCGAGGCGGGTTGACACTTCACGAATTGCTGGCAGCCCGCTTCAGAACACACCAACCACACCGACGCTGCCGCTGCCGCGCGAGAGCGAGACGCTCGGCGCGATGATGACGGGGGAGCGATCGAGCTTCGATTTTTCATCCTCGTGGGCGAGGATCGCGGCGTCGAATGCGGACGCCGTGAGGACGCCGATGAGGAACCCGCTGAACGCGGGGCCGAGGTCGTCCTGGCAGTCGTAGTCGGTCTTGGCGCAGTTCGAATCGGCGCTCGCTGCACCCAGGACAAAGCCCAGGATCGGCGCGCCGATGCGCACGCCAAAGCTGGCCAGTGCCTTGTAGGTGTGCTCGTGCATTCCGTGTACGACGGATCCGCCGAAGGCGTAGCTGAACGCGCCGGTTCCTGCCAGAAGGCCGCTCTTCGCTCGAACGCCAACACTGACCAGGGTCACGGCCGCGGCATCCGTGAGCAGAGTCTGCCAGCCGTACCAGACCCGGCGGGGCGCGCGCGCCATCGGGTCGGGCGCGGAGACTGCGGTCGGTTCCGAGGGCGATGCCTCCGCGTCCATTGGCTGTGGCAGCTCGGGCACACTGTCGTGCTCCGGCAGTGGTGCTGAGGTCACGTCATCGGCCGCTTCGGCGTGGGCGTGCGCCGCGCTGAGCGCAATCACGGCGACAAGAGCGAGGGCTAGCCGGCGCATGTTTTGTGGAGTGCAAGGGCCGGGCCCGAGCGTGCCGAGCTCAATCCGCGCCCATGCCAGCGAGGTATCTATCTCGAGATCGCCCCCAACGAACCCGGCGGCTCCCAGCCCAACGCCGCGATGCCGCGGGCCGGGTGCCATGGCTCGTCACAGGGCACCCCTCACCGGGCGCCCGAGTGCTCAGTCCGTGCTGCTGTCCGCCGCCGCGTCGGTCGCTGCGTCCGAGGCGCCATCGCTGGCAGCGTCGCCGCCCGCATCACTGCCGCCGTCCGCGTCGGCGCACTTGGACGAGGTCGGGTCCACCGAGACGCCGTCCTGGTTGGCCTTGCACTCATTGCAGTACGTCTTGCCGTCGCAGCCGCAAACCTTCGGGCAGTCCTCGGTGCAAGTGGTCGGCTTGGCCGTGCAGTAGCCGGTCTTGGTAACGCCGCAGACATCCGAGAAGCCGCAGAACTCGTTGGACTTGCACAGCACCATCGACTCGATGCTGCACCAGTTCTTCTGGCCGCCGTCGGCGCAGGCGCTCGTGTCGGGCGGGATGGCGGTCTTTTTCCAGACCGCGCCGACGCAGCTCGCGATGTCACAACCAACACAAGGATCGGCGCAGGTGCCACAGGTCAAACCGGCGACGCTGCAGCTCTGGCCTACGGCACCGAGCGGATCGGCGGGGCAAGTGCTGCCGCCTCCGCTGCCACCCGCTCCGCTGGTTCCGCCGGCCCCGCCGGTGCCTCCGCTGCCCTTCGCCTCGTCGTCCGAGCTCGAGCCACAGGCGACCGCCGCCAGCGCAATTGCCACCCCACACATTCCCCAGATCTTCATCACGAACCCTCCGAACGCCGCTCGAGCCGGCTGCCACCCGAACGCTTCGCATACTACAGGTCCGCGCCCGCCGTCGACCGGGCGCCCCACGAACTTGCGTCCGGGCCGTCTCGCGTAAATAGTGGCCGGCATGGCAGCGATCCCTCTCTCTGGTGCGTTTACCGCGCTCGTGAGCCCGTTCACCGCAGATCTGTCCGAGATCGACTGGGCCGCGTTCGAGAAACTCGTCGAGTCTTAGCTGGCGGGCGGCATCTCCGGTCTCGTGCCCTGCGGCACGACGGGTGAATCCCCCACTCTCAGCGACACCGAGCAGCGTGAGCTGGTGAAGCGCACCGCCGCGCTCGCCAAGGGCAAGGTCCCGATCTTTGCCGGCACCGGTTCGAACAACACCAAGAAGTCCATCGACACCTCGAAGGCCGCGCTCGAGGCCGGCGCCGATGGCGTGATGATCGTGATGCCGTACTACAACAAACCGTCGCAGCTCGGCATGGTGCGCCACGTCGAGGCGATCGCGAAGGAGGTCGGTGGCGCCCCCATCATTCTCTACAACATCCCCGGACGCACCAACGTCGAGCTGACGGTCGAGAGCATGCTCGAGATCTTGGACAGCTGTTCCAACGTCGTCGCGGTCAAAGACGCAACCGGGAACGTGATGTGGTGTCAGGAGATGCTGCGACGCGCGGGCGCTCGAGTGACCGTGCTCTCGGGGGACGACCCGCTGACCCTGCCGATGATGGTCATGGGCGCCAAGGGTGTGATCAGCGTCACGTCGAACATCTTGCCACGCGAGGTATCGGACGTGTGTGCGGATGCGCTGGCCGGTCGCTGGGACGACGCGCGGAAGAAACATCTGGCGCTCTTGCCGGTGCACCGCGCGATGTTCGTCGAGCCCAATCCGCAGCCGATGAAAGCGGCGATGGCTCAGGCGGGAAGGCTGCTCCCGGGCGTCCGACTGCCGCTCGTCGAAGCAAGCGGGAGCTGCAACGAGACAGTGAAGCGTGCCCTCGCGGAGTACGGCAAACGGTGAAGCTCGCGTTGATCGGTGCCACCGGGCGCATGGGACTGACGGTCGCGCGCCTGGCTCATGCCGCGGGTGACGAGATCGTCGGTGCGGTCGCCGCCGAGGATGACACAAACCTCGGACGCGATCTGGGAGAGCTGGCAGGCCTTGGCACCCTCGGTGTCGCCGTCGGTGCCGACGCAGCCTCGGGCTTGCTGGGTGCAGAGGTCGTCGTGGATTTCTCGACGGCGCGGGCAATCCCAGCGTTGCTCGCCACCGCGGCGCGGCAGAAGGTCGCCGTCGTGACCGGTACGACGAACCTCGACGCTGCAGGCAAGGCCGCGCTCGAGCGCGCGGCGGAGCTGGTGCCGGTGCTGTGGGCGCCGAACATGAGCCTGGGAGTGCAGGTCTTGGCGGACCTGGTCACCGAGGCGGTGCGTCGGCTGGGTCCGGAGTACGACGTCGAGATCGTCGAGATCCACCACCGCAAGAAGATCGACGCGCCGAGCGGAACGGCAAAACGCCTGGCGGAGGCAGCGAAGGTGGCTCGCGGAGGACTCGCGGAGATCCACGCTCGGGACGGCGACGTCGGCGCTCGCCCCACCGACGAGGTGGGTGTGTTCGGTGTGCGCGGCGGCGATGTCGTCGGTGAGCACACGGTGTATCTGCTTGGTCCCGCGGAACGCATCGAGCTGACCCATCGCGCCTCGAGCCGCGAGCTGTTCGCCCACGGCGCGCTGCGCGCCGCGCGATTTCTAGTGGGCAAAGCCCCCAAGCTCTACAGCATCGCGGACGTCCTCGGGTGAAGCTCTCGGTAGTCTGCCTGGGCTTCGCGCTCATCACTGGGTGTGCCGTTCACACCCAGACGGCGGCAGGCGAGCCGTCGGTCGTTCAACCACCGCCGCCCACCACCGCCACACGGCCGCCCCCTTCCGAGCTACAGACGTTCAAGGAGAACCTCGAGCACGCCAAGGTAGACGCGGAGAAGGCCGGTTGGCTGGTCAAGGAGGTCGTGTTGATCCCGGAGCGTCACGCGGCGCTCGTGATCTACGAGCCGGCTCCGGCAAGCGCGCCCGCCACACGCGTCGCGCGCGTCGACGCGGTGGGGGCCGGTCCTTACCAGGTGGTGTCGACCGAGAGCGGGCTGATCGACGTGATGAAGACCCGCCGGGGCTCGCTGCTCTGGGACCTGCGCGGCGATGGCTCGAAATCGGTGGTGATTCACCTGACACCCTGCGGGGCCAACTGTGGGGTTGCGCGTCCGCTGGTGCTCGAGCTGACGAAAGCGGACTCATTTCAGGCCGCCAAAGCGCACCCGGAGTGTCCAACCTGCATGCGGGACGAAGATGCTGACGGTGTGCCGGAGTTCGAGGTGCGCCTCGCACAGCTGTCCATCGCACCCTGCTCCCGCGTCTCGTGCGGCCCCGCCGGTGCGCTCTTGGTCGATGTGCGCGGCGTCGAGCGCTGGGATGGGCAGAAGTTCGCGCGCGATTTGAAGCTGTTTGCGCCGCTCTATCGTGAGCGTTTCAAACTTGCCGAGCGGGACGCCGAACGAGTGAAACGAGCGACCGAACGTCAGAAGACCTGTCCACTCAACGTGCTGGGGGTGGCAGCGCGGGTCTACGTGTACTCGCGCTTGACCGGCAACAGCGGCGGCGACGCGCTGAAGACAGCCGACCGGTTGATGCGAGGCTGGGACACCCGGCCTTGTGCCAAGGAGTTCGATCTGCTCGCTCCGCCGAAAGGCTGGAACGAGCTGTCGAAGGAATTGGAGGCGGTGGTGTTACCGCGACTCGAAGCGCCTGCAGCAGGCTCGAGCCCGACGTCGGACTAGCTACTTCTTGTCGTCGTCGTCGTCGTCGTCGTCATCGTCGTTGTCGTCATCGTCGTTGTCGTCGTCGTCATCGTCATCGTCGTCATCGTCCGGCTCGGCCTTCTTGGGCTCGGCCTTCTTGGGCTCGGCCTTCTTGGGCTCGGCCTTCTTGGGCTCGGCCTTCTTGGCCCGTGCACCGGAGCTCACTGACTCGTCATCGTCGTCGTCGTCGTCGTCATCGTCGTCGTCCGCGGCGGGCTTTGCGGCCTTTTTCCCGGCCCGCGCACCCTCGGCCGGCGCGTCGTCGTCGTCGTCGTCGTCGTCGTCCTCGTCCTCGTCCTCGTCCTCGTCCTCGTCCTCGTCGTCGTCGTCGTCGTCGTCCTCGTCGTCGTACCGGGACACCCAACCGACCGGCAGTTTGTTCTTGAACGCCCAGTGCAGGCCGTACGCGCCGAGCAGCGCGCCCGGAATGCTCAGCCACTGACCCATCGTCATGAACGGCGTGGGTTCGTGGGTCTGGTGCTCCTTGAAGAACTCGACCACAAAGCGCCCCGGGAAGTAGAGCAGGAAGAACATGGAGATCAGCGCACCCCGCGGGCGCTGCTCTTTGCCGAGCTTCTTGTCCCAGAGGTAGAGCGCGCCGAGCACCAGGAGCCCCAGCACCACCTCGTAGAGCTGGCTTGGATGGCGAAGCGGCGGGTCCGGGACACGGTCGAAGCGCGGCAGACGCACACCCCAGGTCTGATCCGTGAGCTTGCCGACGATCTCGGAGTTGAACCAGTTGCCGACGCGAACCAGGGTGGCTCCGAGGGCGGCGGAGAACGCAAAGCGATCCGAGCCTTCGAGGAACGAAATGCCGCGCCGCTTGGTGAACAGGTACATGGCGAAGATCAGCCCGAGCACCGCGCCGTGGCTGGCCAACCCGCCCTCCCAGATCTTCAGCACCCAGACCGGATCTCGGAGCGCCTTGTCCAGGTCGTAGAACATGACGTGTCCCAAGCGGGACCCGATCAAGACACCGAGCACGCCATAGACGATGAAGTCGCCCGCGTCCTCCTCGTCCCCGTCGCCGCGCTCGACCTGCCACTTGAGCAGCCAGAAACCGCCCAGGAACACCGCCACGAATAGCAGGCTGTACCAGCGTAGGGAGATGGGCCCGAGGTGGGCAAGGATCGGATCGACGTCCCAAGTAAATTTCGGCACGGGGGCGCTTTCTACCGCGAATCGAGCAAGCCGGCGAGCGGCGATATCGGCGTGTTTTCGCGGGGTTCCCGGATCCCGGCGGCCCGGTTGGGCTGGGCCGTTCCGCGCGCTGAGCCTGAATGGAGCAATTTTTCTTAAGCACAGTGCCGCCGTGCCGTTGTGGGGCGCATGACCGCGATGGTTCCGGCGCCGGCGCTCACGCCTCAAGTCGTCCTCGACCGCATTACCTGTTTGGAAAACGAGCTTGCGGCGTTGAAACAGGCCGAGCGCGAGTGCTCGAATCGGCTCTCGCTGGTGGCGTTCAGCGGTGAGCTCGACCCCCTCCTGGCCGCCATGAACCTGGCGACCGGCTCGGCCTCGATGGGCATGGAGGTGGATGTGTTCTTCAGCTTCTGGGCGGTCGGAGCGTTGCGGGCGGGCGCCCAGCGCGAGCGAAGCTTGATCGAGCGTGTGCTCGGCCTGTTCTTGCCGCGGGGAGCCGGCGCGATCCCGATGTCTCGCTTCAATTTCGGAGGCGTGGGTACCGCCATGGTTCGGCGCCGCATGAAAAAGCTGGGTCAGCCGGGCCTGCCGGAGCTCATCGCCATGGCCAAGGAGCTCGGCGTCACGTTCCACGTCTGCGAGGCGAGCCTCGGGATGTTCGGAATGACCATGGCTGACCTCGCCGACTACCCCGGCCTCGCGGCGTGTGGCGTCGCGGGTTTCATGGAACGCGCGTCACGCAGCCGGACCACTCTGTTCATTTGAAATGGAGCCGCGAATGACCGAGCGAGTGCTGATGACCCTGGGGATGAAGTGCCCGAAGCCGCTGTTCGAGGTGCACAAACAGATCAAGGACGTGCCGAGCGGCGAGGTCTTGCAGGTGATGGCTGACGACCCGGCGTTTCGCCTGGACATTCAGGCGTGGTGTCGCCGCACCGGCAACGAGCTAGTCGAGCTGCGAGAAGAACCGGATCGTCTCGTCGCAACCATCCGAAAGGCCTGAGCATGTCCGACAAGATGCTGATCATCCTCACCACCGGCCCCGAAGACCGGGGCAACCGCGCGACGCTCGCCTTTGCCATGGGCGTATCGGCCTTGATCTCCGGCGTCGACACCACGATCTACCTGACCATGGGTGGTGCTTTCTGGTCGCGCCCGAGCGGTGTGGGGAAGGTCCACATCGAAGGTTTCGAGCCGCTCCGAGTACATGGGCCAGTTCTTCGAAGGGGGAGGCAAGCTGATGCTGTGTAGCCCTTGCAACGAGTTCTACTGCTCCATCGCCACCGATCAGAAGCTGGTGCCCGGGGCCGAGCTGTGCGGGCTCGCTCACATCGTCGACCTGGCGATGGGTGCGTCCGTCGTCACCCTCTGAGTGAGAACGATGGACGCTTCGCAACATACGGACCTTCGCATCGTCGCCATGACGTCGATCCCACCTCGGGGGCTCGACCCGGAGCTCGACCGCGCCCTGGTCGACGTTCGGCGCGCCTATCGAGAAGGCCGTGGCCCCGGTGAAAGGGCGCTCTTTGCCCTGGAAGAGCTGCTCCTGAAGAAGCTCTCCGAGCTCCGCGAGCAGGCCATGGCAGTGGCGGACGCCAACGTTCATGCCATCGAGATCGTGGAGGCCCAGCGCGAAATCGCCGAGCGGCTCGACGGCCACAATCGCGAGCTTGCCGCGCAGAACCAGCGCATCGACGCCCAGCGAGCGGCGCTCGAGGGTCAGGTTCACGCCATGGCAACCGCAAACGTGGACGCGGTGCTCATGCTCGACGAGCACGAGTCTCGCCTGGAGGAGCTCAGCGCAGCGAGGGCTCGCCTCTCGGACGCCAGCAAGTTGCTCCGGAGTCGCGCCGACGAGCTCGAGGCCGAGGCGCTGGCCCTGGCGGAGTCGAACGCCAACGCCGTCTTGATGATCGACGAGCGCGAGGAGCAGCTGCTCAGCGCCGCCCAGGCCGCGAAGGTGCTGGAGGTCGAGCGCGGGGAACTGGAGCAAAAAGCCTTCGTGGATTCCATGACGGGCCTGTTCAATCACCGCTATTTCAAGGAACAGGCCCACTACGAGCTGGCCCGTGCTCACCGCTACCGGCGAGCTCTCAGTCTGGTCTTCATCGACGTCGATCACTTCAAGAATCTGAACGACACCCACGGGCATCCGGTGGGCGATCAGGTCCTGGCCGCGGTCGGCCGCATCGTCTCCGACGAGGTGCGCGCGGCGGACATCACGGTGCGCCTCGATGGCGCGCCGTTCGCGGTGCGCTACGGCGGCGAAGAGTTCGTGGTCATCCTGCCCGAGACGGATCTGGAAGGGGCGGCCTTGGTCGCCGAACGCCTGCGGGCGCGGGTGGAAGCGACCGACCTGCCGGGCGGGGAGACCCAGCCGAGCGGTCGTATCACCATCAGTGCAGGCGTAGCGACGTTGACTATCGATGATGCGGATCTGGAGACGGTCGTGTGTCGGGCGGACGAGGCGCTGTACGCGGCCAAACAAGGTGGTCGGAACCGCGTAGTCGTTGCCGACTAGTTAAGTCTACGCCGTCCCGGCCGTATCGAGAGATGCGGGCAGCACCCGCGGGAGCGTGACGTGAACATCAACTCTTACCCAACCGAGCTCGGGCAGGCGCTGGTGGGGCTCGGCGCAGAGCAGCCCTGGCCGCGGGGTTTTTCCCGCCTCGACCAGGTGGCAGTGCTCGATGACCGAGAGATCTGGAGCGCAAGCGACGCGGAGGACAGCGCTCGGTCGGTCTTGACCTTTGCGAATCACCCGTCGGACGAAGCGCTAGCGGACCTGAAGTGCCTTGCTGAGCGCCTGGCGGAGCTCGCTGAGGTGGAGGGGGTCGTTCGGGTCGTGGAGGCCGACACTCGTCGAGGGTTCTTCGTGCTCGAGCCAATCGTGGGAGTGGTCAGTGACGCTCCGGCCTTGAGGCTCAAGCTCGGCCGCAAGCTGGAGCTCTTCCAGGCGTTGTCTGGTGCCGTCGCGGCGCTCCACGAGCGAAGCTGGATCGTCCGCCGGCTGAGTCCGGACAACGTCGGGCTGGACCCGAAGCTCGCCCCGCGTTTGCTGGACGTCGGCGAGCTCAGCGGTGGCGCGTCCATCTCGCGCGTCTACGCGGCCCCCGAGGTCATCTCCGGCGCGGAGGGTGACGCACGCTCTGACGTGTTTTCACTCGGACGCATGCTCGCGTTCCTGCTGCTCACGTCCGACCCGCCCATCGAGGCCGAATCGGTGCCGCGCCTCGATTGTCTGTCGCAGTCGCCCGCCGGATTGTCGCGCATCGTACGCCGAGCGACGTGTGTGGAGCCGTTGCTCAGGTATCCGACGGTCGCGGCGCTGATGGCAGACGTAGAGCGCTACGGGCAATTCGAGGACGTGGGCATGATCGTGCCCAACGCCGTCGAGGATAATTTCAGCGGCCTCAGCTCACCGCCGGTGAGTGCCAAACGAGCACCCCCAACGAGCGCGAGGCAACCGCCGTCCCTCGCTCCGCCGCCGACGCTCGTGTCACGCGAGCTGGCCGAGCCGACGCAGCGTCGGAAGTTCGGTTTCGCGGCCGCCCTGGCTGCCCTCGCACTGCTCGTACCCCTGGGGATCCTCACCAAGCCGCTTCAGACCGTCGGGCGCTGGTACGCCCACCACGCGCTCTCGACGGCCGGCGCAGACGATCGCGGGGCTGCGGTTCGTAAGCTGGTGGCGCTCGGAGAACGCGATTTTGCGCGCGCTGACTTCAAGGGTGCCAACCTCACCGACCTGCCCCTGAGCTTCGCCGAGCTGCAGGGGGCCAACCTGAACGAAGCGCGGCTCGATCGTGCCGATCTCGCCGGCGCAAACCTGGCCGGTGCGAACGTACAGGGAGCCACCGCAATCGGCAGCGACTGGTCCGGGGCGAATGTCGCCGAAACACTGGGGCTCGCGACGGTGCGCTGCGACGAGACCACCACCCCGCCGGAAGGTTTCGAGTGTTCGAACGGGTTTTTCAGCACACAAAAGGAGGCGCGATGAGTCTCGAGGGAAATGGAAGTTCGGCGAGAGGGTTCACTCTGGTCGAGCTCATGATCACGGTTGCGATCGTCGGAGTGCTCGCGAGCTTGGCGAGCACGGGGGTGTTCATCTACATGCGCGCATCGAAGGCCGCCGAGGCCCGCGCCAACGTTGGGCAGATGGCCAAGGACGCGAGCGCGGCCTACCAGCGGGGTTACATGGCGGGAGACGTATTGAAGATCAAGAAGGGCGTCGTGGGTCAAAGCCGCCTGTGTGTCACCGCCACTCGAACCGTTCCGCAGAACGCAAAGTCGATCAAGGGGCGGAAGTATCAGTCCAGCCCGGCCGAGTGGAGCTACGACTCCGGCACGGATGGGAAGGGTTTTGCTTGCCTGCACTTTGCCATCAGTGACCCGCAGAACTTCCTCTATCGCTACAAGACCTCCACCGCGAACTTCAACAGCTCGGGCAATGCCAACGTCACCTTCGACGCCACGGCCCAGGGTGATCTGGACGGTGATGGCAAGCTCAGCGAGTTCAAGCTCAGCGGCAAGATCGTCAGCTCGGGCAAGGGCAAAACGCTCGAGCTGATCGTCGCGCCGACCTTCGCTGAGACGGATCCCGAAGAGTGACTCAGGGCTGAACGCTTCGGCTGACCACGGTCTCGTCCCCGGCCTGTGAGGACTCTGCCCACGCAGGCCGCGCGCTTCGCAGAGCCTGCCCGCTCTCCGGCAGGCCCGGGGAGTGTTCGGACAGAGAGAACGCCAAGCTGCCCGTGCCGATGAGCTCGAGCTCGGTGCCCTCCGAGCCGACGCCGAGCAGCGTCAGTGAACGGAACGCCGTGTATTGCCTCAGCGGTGCCGGCTTGCCTTCCCACTTCACCTCGCTCACGCCAGAGTCCGCTGGAAAACTCAGCCGCAGAGTTCCGGCGCCGCGTCCGGGCACGACACGGATGCGCTTTTTCCCGGCCCGAGCCGGCTCGGCTCCGACGAGGTGCCATCGAGGCGGCGCCAGCGTGATGGCAGGAGCAGCGCCCGCGAGGGCTTCGGGGTGGAACCCGACGAACGTTGGCGCCGCGTCGACGATGGTGTCGGCGAACTGCCCGGCTCGCATGAGCTCCGGCGGTATCCGGCCCGACGATGCGTCCACGAGCCAGCGTGCCCGGCCGTGATCAGCGTCCAGGTGATAAGCGAGGCTCAATCGTTGGGGTGTCGACTCCGAATAGCGCGGCACCAGCAGCGCCACCGTCGTGCACGCGAGTGCAGCAGAGATCGACAGCCCCAGCACGAAACGCCGGCTCCGAGGCCCGAGGTGTGCAAGGGCCGGCACAAAACCGAAGAGCCCCACGAGGGTGCCCGCGCCGAAGAGAGCGGGGGCTGCGAGTCCGAGAGCGTCGTGCGCGAGCAGCAGTACCGGTAGCCACAGAAGTGCGCCCGAAGCCGCGGGAAGCAACACATGCAGGGCACCGAGCCGGCCGCGGGTGGCGAGTCCGACGAGCGCGGCGCCAAGCACAGGCACGACGAACAGAAAACACGCTTCCGGAAGCACAAAGAGCACGACCGAGCCGAGCAGGCCGAACAGCGTCCAGACGCCGACCCAGAGGGCTTGCGCGGAGGTGTTTGCGAGGCCCACGGCGACCAGCGCGAGCGCCAGCAGCGTGAACGTGAGCGCGAGGAAAAAGGGCTCGGGATGCGCCAACCAACCTCCCGCACCGCCGATGTCGCGCAGCGTCAGGGCTCCGAGGGTGAACGCCGCGAGTGTTGCGCCAGAGAGCAAGAGCGCGCAGAAGAGCAGGCTGCGCAGGCTCTCCGAGAGCCGCGCTCCACGCTTCAACGTGAGCGCCGCCGCCAACAGCCAAGCGAGGCTCGAGATGCCAACGACCAGTGCCGCATGCGCTCGCCCGAAGCGCACGACATGGAGGCCGAGCACGTCGAAGAAGATCGAGCTTCCCGTCTCGCCGCCCGCTCGGGCAAGCTCACCGGTGAGCCCCAGCGTGATGTCTCCGTGGTGCTGTAGTGTGCGGAGCGACAGGTGATCGAGGTCGTCCTTGGGCGTGTGGTAGAGGGCGACCCCGCCAATGTTCGCCAGGTTCAGCCCCGGCACCCCCGCGCGCTTGAACACCGAGAGATCCGTGTCATTCGGCAGTCGCTCGTACACGGCCGCAAACAACGAGCTCGTGACGGGCCGAATTGCCGCGCGGGCGTACGCCTCGATCATGTGGGCGTTGGGCCCGCTGGTCTCGAACAAGAGGCTCGGTCCGCTCGTGCCCCGCGCTTCGACGTTCACGATGGCGGCGACCGCGTAGCGTTTCAGCTCGTGCTTCACGAATGCTTCGGCACCAAGCAGGCCCGCTTCCTCTCCGTCGGTGAAGAGCAGCACGACCGGGAGCTCGGTCTTTCGGTGCCCGAGGGCGCGCGCCACCTCGAGCAGCGTGGCCACACCCATACCGTCATCCGCGGCGCCGGCTCCCGCTGGAACCGAGTCGTAGTGGGCAGAGAGGAGCAGGCTCTCCCCGGGCGGCCCGGGTCGTGTCGCGACGACGTTCACGACCCTGGCGCACGCGCCGTAGCGACCGCAGCTCGGCTGACTCAGCTCGGCCGACTGCCAGCCGAGCTCGGACAGGCGTGCGACGATACGCCGGCGCACCGCCACGTTCTCGGCGCTGCCGGTTGGGTGCGGAGCGCCGCTCCCGAGTACCCGAGTGAGGGTCGAAAAGGCGCGCTCTGCGCTGAACCGCCCGGGTGGCGCGCTGGCGGGCTCGACCTCGGGCGGTGACGTGCGGAATGAGGCGAGCACAAAACACGCGAGCAGCGTGAGCAGCGCCGCGATTGGGAGCCACGACGTTCGCGCGTGCTCTTGCTCAGGCATCGGGAACGTGGACTCCGAGCGCTTCGAGCTCGGCTGCCACTGCCTGACCCCAGCCGCGATTGGCCTTTGGGCTCGCCGGGCTCGGGTGCAAGATGCTGCCGAAGCGCAGCTCGAACTTGCCGAGCGCATCTCGAGCGCGCTTCTCCGCAAACAAACCCACGCCCACCACCAGCTCGGGCTCGAGCAACTCGACCGTAGCACTGAGCGCGGCGTTGCAAGCGGCGTAGAGCGAGTCCCGCTCGTCCGCGCTGAGCTTGTCGGGCGTGCGGTTCTTGCCGCTTACTTCCATGAAGGCGAGGGGGCAGTAGTTGACGACGAAGAGCTCACGGAAGAACCGCTCCGGTTTGCCGAATCGCTCGCGGAAGAATCCCCAGAGTCGCGCTCCGCTGACCTCGGAGCGGGTGCAAGCAAAGCCGTTCACAGGGCGTTTTTCGTGCTCGAGTCGCGGCTTTTTCACGACGGCCTCGATGCCGAGCCAGTCTCGGACCAGCGACACCTCGCCGAAGGGCACGCCGGTCTGCGCCATGCCAAAAGGACCGGGGTTCATGCCGAGTAGCAGCACCCGTTTCGGGCCCTTGCCATATCGTTCCAGGTAGAGCTCGTGGCTTGCTCGCGCGTAGCTGAGCGGGTTGTAGACGTGGGTTACCGGTGGAGCGAACGTCATGCGTTCGACGCGTCGACACAGGGTTCGACTGATCTCGATCAGGCTCACGCTGGGCGAGCTTCGCACGACGCGTGCGCCACGGCCATCACGGACAGCCGAGGGATTTGGCGCGAGACTCGGCAAATCGGGCGCGCTCCGCTTGGTGTTTTTCGTTCGCCCAGGTCGCCGCCATGGAAAATAGACGACAGGCTCGGGCTTTGTCTCCCGAGACCTCGCTGCAGTTGGCCAGGTTGAGCAGCGTGCCGAGCGCGGGGTCGAGGTTCATGCTTTCGAAATAGAGCGGGCAGGCCTCGGAGTGGCGCGACTGGCTCATGAGTGTGCGGGCCTGGACGAACAGCGCCTCAGCCCTGGCGGCGTTCTCGGATGAGGCTGGTGGAGCGCTCTGCCAGGGTGGATCGGCGTCTGTGCCACCCCGACTCGGGAGCGGTGGTGTGTCGGAGGTCTCTCCTGGCTCAGCCGGTAGATCGACGGTGCGCGGCGCGGGGCTTGGTTGCGTGGAGCAGGAGAGCACGATCCAGAGCACGGGACCCAGGCCGAGGCGCATTTGCGCATCAAAGCAGGTATGAGCGCGGACGCCAGTCGCGAGCGCCGACCGTTGGTCCGTCGAGCCGGGAAGGTCCCCGGCAAGCGGTCTCGGCAGCTACAATGCTCTCCAGGCATGCGAGCACGTCCCAGCGACCTCACCGTCGTGACCGAGGGACCGACCCTGATCGAGTCGGGCCCGCGGTCGTCGATGCGTCCGGATGAGCGTCTGTTTGCAGACGGAGATCGGGTCGTTGGACGCTATCGAGTCGAGTCACTGCTCGGGCAGGGCGGGTTTGGTCAGGTCTACCGGGTGAAGGATGAGCTCGAAGATGACCGCCTGTTGGCGCTCAAGCTCGCGCGCATCCACGACACGGGTTCGCGCGCCGTCGAGATCTTGAAGAGTGAGTTCGCGCTGCTCGCGTCTCTGATCCATCCGAACCTGGCGCAGGTCCACGACTTCGGCCACGTTCGAGAGGACACCGCCTATTTCACCCAACGCCTCGCGCCGGGTGTGCCGCTCAACCAGACTGGCCTGCGCCCGGACGATCCAGCGCAGGTTCCCATCTGGGCGCAGCTCTGCCGCGCGCTGGAGTACCTCCACGACAAGGGCATCCTTCATCGGGACATCAAATCCTCCAACATCCTCGTCGACCTCGCCTCGCGCCACCTGACGCTGCTCGACTTCGGGATCTCTCGAGCCCTCGGCACCGGCGATGACCGACTCCTGGTCGGAACCTTCGCTTACATGCCGCCGGAGGCGATCACCGGTGGCCCTCTGGACGCGCGTTCGGACCTCTATTCCCTCGGAGTGACGCTCTACCGCCAGCTGACCGGAAAGGTCCCGTTCGAGGGTACGCACTCGGAAATCCTCAGCGCCCACATGGGCAAGCTCCCGGAGTTTCCCGCACCCGAGAGCGCGAACCCAAGCGTGGCTCGGGTGGTCGCTCGCCTGCTCGCCAAGGAGCCGGGCGCCCGCCACGCCAGCGCGTCGGAGGTCCTGCGCGCGCTGCACGTCTCCAACGGGGTGCCACTCGAGGAGGAGGGCGCGGAGTCCCTCGCCAGTTATGTGCTCTCGGGCGGCTTCGTTGGCCACGAGGCGCTGCTGGCGCAGTTGCTCGAGCTCGGTTTCAGCGTCGAACCAACAGGAGCCGTCGTCGTGCTCGCCGGCGATGGGGGCAGTGGCAAGTCGCGGCTCGTGCGCGAGGTCCGTCAGCGTGTGCAGATTGCTTGGCGGACGCTGGTCCAGGTCGAGGTACGGCGAGGCTGGTTGGCCCGGGGCGTGTTACCCGCGATCGCGCGGGCTGTGATCAACGACGACGTTGCGTCGCGCCTCGATGATGACGACCGCCGAGAGCTCTCGCGTGCGCTGCCGGAGCTGAGGCGGCGTGGCGAACGCATCACGGTCGCGGTCGACCCCGAGCGAGCGCGGCAGGCGCGTATCGAGGCCCTGGGGCGGGCCATTGCCCAGCGCTTCCAACGTTCGCCCGGGCTGCTCGTGGTCGAAGACCTGCACTGGGTCGACGCCGAAGCGCTGGGGCTCATCACGCAGTTGATTGGGGTCGCGCGTCGTCATCGCGCGCGGTGTTCATTCGTGCTCGCCGCCCGACCCGGTCGGTCGGTCGAAGTGCTGGCTACGCTGCCGGGCGCGGAAGTGCTCCAGTGCGACGCATTGGAGCCAAGCGCCAGCGCCCGACTCGTCGAGTCGATGTTCGGCCGCAGCGATCTGCTCGCCGGTAGCGAGCTGGGCAGGAGCCTGTCGCGTGCGCCACACACCGCACAGCACGTGCAAGAGTCGCTGAGACTCGCCCTCGATTCTCGCGCCATCGTTCGCCAGGAAGGAGTCTGGGAGGTCGTGTGTGCGATCCCGGCGCTGCCCTTGGGTGAGGTTCTGGCTCTGAGGGTCAAGCGCTTGGACGCGGAGTGCCGCGCGCTCGGACTGGCGGTTGCCGTCTTGGGCGGGGAGTCTCTGGCGGCGACCGCCGCGACCGTGGCCCAGCTCGAAGCAAGCACGGCCGGCGCGGCCCTTCGCCGCCTGGTGCGCGCCGGGGTGATCGAAGAGCGCTACGATCGCCATGGTCGTGCGGCGTACGCCATGCACGACCGCTTCCGGGACGTGGTCCTCGACAGTGCGGCGGCAGATGAAGCGGCTCAATCGCATCTAGCGGCGGCTCGTGTCCTGAGAGAAATTTCCGACGGCGATCACCGAGTGCTGCTCGAAGCCGCGGAGCACTTCGCAAAGGCCGGGCGACTGACCATGGCCGTGCGGGTCGCAGCAGAAGCCGCCAAGATCGCCGAAAAGCGTGGTCGCCCCGATCAGGCCGCGAGCTTGGTCCTTCAGGAAATCGAGTGGCACGCGGCGCTCGGTGGGGTGCCCGCGTCGGTCTGGCTGCGCAGGTTCGATTTGTGTGTGCTCGCGGGACTGCGGGATGGCGCCGAGGATGCACTCAGGATCCTGCTCGCGGCGCAGCCTTCGCACACGCCGGCCGAATGCGTGGCGACCTTGGTGCGCAAGGCGCGTCTGACCTTCGATCGGGGTGACTCCGCTGCCGCTCGCCTCGAGGCGGAGGGCGTGCTTCCAGAAGCCGAAGCGCTGGGTGATGCCGGTCTTCTGTCCGAGCTGTTCTGGGTGCTGGCGCGCACGGACGAGGTGTACGGGCAGCTCGATCGTGCCGTGCTCACCTTCGAAGCAGCCGCCGGCCATGCGGAGAAGGCCGCCGACGCCCGACTCGAAGCAAGAGCCTGGCTCGGGGCGTCGCTGTCGGCGATCTTCCTCGGTCGCGCGGGCCAAGCGGGCAGCTACGCCGAGCGTGCGCTGCGGGCCGCGCGGGCCGCCCAGGATCCGGTGGCCATGAGCGAGTCCCTGCGCTGTTTGGGGAACTCGGCGCGGGAGACGGGCGACATTCCCCGAGCGCTGAAGGTCTACCGGCGCGCCGTTCGCTCGGCGCGTGCCGGGGGCAGTCCCGAGAGTGAGGCGAAGGCGCTGAATAATCTCGGCACCGTCTGTCACTGGGCGGGCCACATCCCCGAGGCCGTCAGCGCGATGCGGCGAGCCCTCGCGCTGAAAGAGAGACTGGGATTGCACGCGTCCGCGCTGCTCACGCGGACCAATCTGGGCGGCGTCTTCCTGTCGCTTGGCTGCCTCGAGGATGCACAGCGAGAGCTGTCCGCCGTGATCGAGTCATTGGCGACCCAGGAGCCCATGGTGCTGGCACTCGCACACTCGAATCTCGGTGACCTGTGTGTGGTTCGTGGCGACCTCGACACGGCCGTCGAGCTCTACCGCACGGCCCATCGAATGAACCGCGAGCGAGCCAACGCCATGGCAAACTCGCACGCGATTCCGGGCATGATCCGCGCGTTGATCCTGCGCGATGGCCCCGGTGACCTGGAACAGGTGCGCGAGCGGATGGCGGAGCTCGAGGCGCTCCACGAGCTCAGTGATCTGGCCGAGACCCGCACGCGCTATTTGACCTCGTCGGCGATGTGGCTCGACAAAGCCGGCGACGCTGAGCTTGCGTTGTCCAAGGTGCGTCGGGCGCTCGAGGTGCGCGACGAGCGGCGCCAGCGATTCTCCGATCCCTTCGGCACGGTGCTGGAGGCCGAGTGGATGGAGGCGGTCTTGCTCGGGCGTCTGGGGCGCCACGAAGCGAGCAAGCGCGCCGCGCGCCGCGCGCGCAAGGAGCTCTTGAAGACCTCGAAACAGGTCGGAGACGAGGCGGCGATCGCCATGTTCTTCGACGCGCACCCGCTGCACCGCGCCATCCTGGCTGGCAAGGTCGATACACCTCGCGGGTCCACCTGGTTCTCCGAATCCCGGTAGCGCCTCGGAGAATTCGCCGACTGCCTCACGGGGCGGAAGGCAACTGTTTGAGCAGCTCGCAACTCGAGCTGTGTCCGGCGCTGCAGCCTTTTTCCAGCAGCGGCCGCGCCAAAGTAGGCTTGCCGAGCGCCACGTAGTGCGCGCCGAGCACACCACAGGCGTCGCCCTGACCCGAGTCACAAGCCCGAGACAAGAGGGCCACGCCGCGTGCCTCGTCCTTCGGCAACTTGCGTCCCATCAGCAAGAGTGCGCCAAGGCCCGAGCAGGCGAGCGCGTCACCCGCCTCGCAGGGTCGCTCGTAGGCTCTGGCAGCAGCGGGTTCGTCGCTAGCGATCCCCTTTCCGCTGGCCAGGATGGTCCCGAGCAACGTGCAGCTCTCCAGCAGGTTCTTGGCGCATGTTCCACGCAGCAGCTCGACCGCGCGCGCGACGTCGCGCGCGACCCCGCTGCCCTCGTAGAGCAGCGTTGCAAGATAAGCGCAGGCCGCCGCTTGGCCGCCCGAGCAGCCCTTTTCGAGTAACACCGCTGCATCGCCGGGGGACTCTCGTGCGGTCATGACCCCCAGGCTCGTGCAGGCGATGGCGACCCCACCATCACACGCCCGCTTGAAGCCTTGGGCCGCGCGGGCGGGGTCCTTTGCCATGCCGTCGTCCCCGCTGAGCAGGCTGCCGAGCAACCCACATCCGACGGGGTCCCCGAGGTCACATGCCTTCTGATACAGCTCGGCCGCGCGGGCAGGGTTCTTCGCCTCGCCATCTCCTTGCAGCGCCATGTTGCCGAGCTCGGTGCAGCTCGCGCCATTGCCTCGCTCACACCCACGGACGAGCAGGGCATGAGCGCGTTTTGGATCTCGCAGGCCGGCGCGCCCGTTTCGCAACAGCTCACCCGCGAGAGCGCAGTCGGCGTCGCGCCCGAGCTCGCAGGCCCGGATGAACGCGCTGGTCGCTCCGGTGCGGTCCCGCTCGACTCCCAGCCCCTCGAGCAAGGCCGCGCCGAGCAGGCGACAGCCGGTCGCGTTCTTCGCCTCGCAGCTGTCATAAAGCCTGCTGCGTCCGCGCTTTGCGCTCTCCGGTCCGGCTTCTCCCCGGGAATAGAGGAACAGGAGCGCGTAGCAGGGGGCTGGCTCTTCTTCGGAGCAAGCGGCTTCACAGTCTGGCTCTGTGCGGCACAGGCCGGTGCCGCCGGGTGCCTTCGTCGTCGGCGCTCCACAAGCGGCCGCGAGCATGAAGAGCGCGCTCGGAAGCAGACGCCGCATGAACGCAAACGTAGCGCAGCACCCCCGACCTGTCGCCCCCCGGTCGAACTGAGCTATGGTTCGCGGACTGATGGTCAAGCCTGGCGACGAGCTGGACGGCCGCTATCGCCTGATCTCCGAGATCGGAGCTGGCGCGTACGGAGTCGTCTTCCGCGGTCGGGATCTGGAGACCCGCGGAGACGTGGCGATCAAGGTCATGAAGCAAGCGGCCAACACCGAGCTTGCCAAGCGCTTCGAGCGCGAGGCGGTGGCCATGGCACGGCTGCGCGGCACAGCCGCCATTTTCGTGCATGCGTTCGGGCGGACGCCGAGCAATGCGCCGTACATCGTGATGGAGTTGCTCCGAGGACAGGATCTCGAGGCGTACGTCGAGGAGTCCGAGTCGAAGGGCGGCCGGTTGAAGGCCGCGCGCATGCTGGAGCTCATGCGACCCGTCGCCACCACCCTCTCGGCTGCACACCAGCAGGGCATCGTTCATCGCGATCTGAAACCCAGCAACATATTCGTCGTCGACGTCGCCGCTGGCGGCGGGGTGAGGCTGATGGATTTCGGCCTGGTGAAGCTGCTCGGCGCCGAGAGCCTCACCTCTGCCGGAATCGTCGCGGGCACCCCCAGCTACATCGCACCGGAGGCCTGGAAGGGTGACCCCACCACCCTCGATCATCGAATCGACGTCTACTCACTGGGTGTGTTGGTGTTCCGCTTGCTCAGCGGTCAGGTCCCGTATCCGACCAAGAGCATGCTCGAGCTCTGCGGATGGGCGGCGAAAGGTGAGCGGCCGAGCTTGCGTGCGCTGCGCAAGAGCCTGTCACCGAGCATCGACGTCTGGGTGCAGAAGGCACTCGCTATCGAACCCGAAGACCGCTTTCAGTCCGTGGCCGCTCTCTGGAGCGCGCTCGAGGCGGTGTTGGAGGAACGAGCGTCGTCGCCCTACTGAGCGGTGTGCGAACTCACTGGCACTCACCGCCGCCGGCTGCGGCTGCGCAGTTCGTCGCGTCCGTCGTGGCCCGCGCCACGTTGACCAGGCGACACTTCACGCTGTTGCCCTGGGCGCTCGCTGCACTCCACGTGTCCGCCGCGGCGCCGGGCAGCTTGGCGCACTCCGTCAGGCACTTGGATTCGTCCCCAAAGCTGGTCGTGAACTCGGTCTTGCAGACCCGTGAAAACAGCTGGCAATAGGCCTGGCAGTTGTCCGTGCCACAGTGCCCGTCGCCGCCGGGCCCAGCGTGTGGGCAGTGCTGGGCCGGCGCGGCCATCGAGTTGTAGGCGTGGTACTTGCGGCACGCCGAGGTGTTCTCCATGACGTCGGAGTTCTTGCCGATGTCCAGGGCGCTGCACACTCCGAGGCACTCCGCTTTGTTCGAATAGACCTTGGCCGAGCCGGTGCACGCGGCGCCTACGAGGTTGCAGACGTCTTCACAGCTCGGAGCGGCGTCGGGCGCATCCACGCAGCCGGAGCTCTTGAGCGCGGCCGGGCCGCAGTTGGTCGTCGGGTCTGCCGCTGCCTTCACCGCGTACGCCACACGGCACTCCAAGTTGTCGCCGGTATCGAGGCTCGTCAAATCGTAGTTCTTGTCCGCGCGCAGGCCGCTGCAGGCGCTGACGCAGTCGCTGACGCCGACAAGTTTGTCCGCACACGACGCGGCGAGCAGCGTGCAGTACGCCTGACACGTGGAGCCACAGGTGCCCGCGCCGAACGGGCCCGCCGCTGGGCAGTGCACCTCGGGCTCCCCGGTGCTCACCGCCAGCTCGGCTTGCTGTGTGCGGCACTCGAGTGAGTTGTCCGCGTTGGCCTCACCACCCGGGATCTTGCCGCAGGTGGCGATGCAGCTATCGCGATCAGCGTAGGCCGCGTTCGCTCCGGTGCAGCCCTTCATGACCGCGTCGCAGTAGGCCTTGCACTCGGGGCTGGCCTGCTCCGGCGGTTCATAGTGGCGCTCTTCGATGCCCACGATGCTCTGGCAGCCGAGCGCCGACGTGAGCGCGGCTAGCCCGAGCTTGATGAAACGGGCGCGCCGCATCAAAAGCTGCCTCCGACGAGCAGGCCCGCCGAGCGCCTGCCAGCCGCGGGAGTCACCGAGAGTGCGGTCGACTTTGCCGAAGGCGCGCTCAGAAACACCACCGTTCCACAAACCAGCGCAGTGAGGCCGACACCAAAGGCAACGTTCGAGAGCCGAGCTGCGTCGCGCGCGTCGTCGGTCAAGCTGACGCCACGCTCATCGCTACAGGCCGCCCCGTTGCACAGCTGTTTTGCGTCCGAGTTTTTCGAATATGCGCGCAGGCCAAAATAGGTTCCGAAGCCGACGCCGATGACTCCGACGCCGCCCACGATCAAGCCGATGGTCCGCTGCGTATCGCCGGTCGTCGATTGATCGCGCACCGGTGAGCCCGGCGACGGGGTGGGGGTCGGGGCCGCCAGCGGCGCCGCGTCCGCGGGCGCTGCCGCGGCGGGCGCGCTCTCAGCAGCCGGATCTGCCTCCAGGGCGGGAACGTCGATGCTCACGACGTCCTTCTCGGCACTCACCTTGAGCGTCTTCGACCAGCTCTTCATCTTCGGCGCGCTGGCCTCGATCACCCAGTCGCCGCCATCGACGGGCACTGCTACTCCCCAGAGGGCCTTGGCGATCAGCCCGTCGCCGCGCCGCAACACGAAGCCGTCGAGGCCGGCGTTTTCGCCAGCGACGTTGATGGTGAGTCGAGACAATCGCGGCTCCAAGCGCGCTGCGCGCGTCTCGCCGGACTGGGCGCGGTCCTGCTGTCCCGCCGCGTTCGCCTGGGATGCACCCTCGCGAAATGTCGCCCAGGCGCTGGCAACGCGTCCGGCATTTTCGTAGCAGTCAGCGAGATAGAGCAGCGTCCCGATGCCGGGGTCGAGGCGCTGGCTCTGTTCGTACTTCGTACAGGCAGCGGCGTACTGTTTCTCCGCCATCAGCTTGCGAGCTGCGTCGAACAGCGCCTCGGCGGCCACCTTGTTGTCGCCGCTCTGGGCTCTCGCCAGGTTCGGCGTGAAGCTTGCGCAGACCGTGGCCACCGCCACCCAGCGTTCTAACCGCTTGCTCATGGCTAGCTCAGCGTCGGCCGCCGAAGTCAGTCGGTGGCGGGGGCTTCGTGCTCGGTTTGTTCGGTCGTTCGCCGGGGACGTTCACGTGGGCGGGGGTCGATTTCACTGCGGGCTTCGCTGGTGTCGGCTGCGCTGCGGCATCCGCGACATCCGCGGCGACGGGCTCTTGTGGCTTGGGGATTGGTGCGGGGGCGACCGCGGGCGTGGGCTCCGCTGGAACCGGGCTCTGAGCGGCCAGCGTAGCGGGTGGCTCGGTGGCAGGCGTCGCGCTCGGCGTCGCCGTGGCGGTCGTGCGGCTGACGCCAAAAGCAACGAGCGCCAACGCCGCCACACCGCCCGCGGCGATGGCCGCAATGGGCCGCCGGGGTTTTTCGGCTGCGGCGCTCTGCGAGCCGCCGGTCTTGCCCCAGGAGTTCAGCGTGCGCTCTGCAATGGCCTTCGGAGAGCTGGACTCCGTCGGCAGGTTTGCCAGTGGGGAGTCATTGGAGATGGCCACCGAAACACTCGCTGGGCGCGGCGGAACTTCGCGCTCCGCGTCGGTCAGAGACGGCGTGGTGATGCCGCTCTGGGATGAATGCATGCGCGAGGCGCGCTCGGCGTGAACGCGGGCCTCAGGTGCAAATTCGCAGAGAGCGAGCGACATGTCACCGACGCTCTGCCAACGTTGCTCTCGGTCCTTGGCCAGCGCACGCGTGACGACAGCCTGGAGCTCCGGGGGAATGTCCGGTCGGAAATCCGACAGTGGCGGTGGCAGGTCGTTGAGCAGCGCGCTGCAGAGCTGCGGAATCGACTCGGCGACGTAGGGCGGTCGATTCGCCAAGAGCTGGAACAGGATCGCTCCGAGCGCCCAGATGTCCGTGCGGGTGTCGACGTTCTTTGCAGAGTGCATCTGCTCCGGCGACATGTAGAGCGGCGAGCCGATCAAGGCGGAGGTGGCAGTCAGGGAAAGATCCGAGCTCGACCCTCCCATGACGGACTTCGAAATGCCGAAGTCCAGGACCTTGATCAGCCGGGAGCCGTCTGCCCGTTTGGACAGGAACAGGTTGGCGGGCTTCAGATCACGATGCACGATGCCAGCAGCGTGTGCCTCGGCGACCGCCTCGCTGGCCTGCAGCATGAAGCTCACGGCCTCGCCAACGGGTAGCTGACCCCGCTCGCGCAGCTCGTCTCCCAGGTCGTGCCCCTCGAGGTACTCCATGACCATGTAGGGGACGCCGTCCTCGGTGCTGCCCACGTCGAGCACACGCGCGACATGCTCACTTCGGATCTTCACGGCGGCGCGCGCCTCCCGTCGGAAGCGCTCTGCCGCGTCGTTACGCTTGGCGATCTCCGGGAGCAGGAATTTTACCGCGACGCGTTGTTCGAGCTCGAGGTGCAGCGCCGCGACCACCACACCCATGCCACCCTCGCCGAGCAGGCGCTCGACTCGGAACTTGCCGGCGATCACGTCGCCAGGGCGGACGGGGGCATTCTCCATGAGACCTCGGAGTCTACGCGAAGGTGTTCGCGCAGGGAACAACTTGGGGCCGCGGAGCCCCGGCCAGTGTGCGGATTCGCTACATTCTTACCGCGCGAGCCGAGGTCGCAAGCGGCCTCTGGCGGAAACCGAGGATTCCCCCGCGGTTTCCGCGCTCCTTCGGGCCGGCCCCGCTCACATCTTCTGCGTGCCGCGGATCGGTCCCGTCGGTTTCGGCGCCGGTGGGTCGAACTTCTGGTTCAACTTCTTGAGCGCCCCGCAGGCCCAGACCTTCTGGGCGCGCTCCTTGTCGTCCTTCATGTAGCGGCCGTACGAGCTGCACGCGTAGCGCAACTTCGACAGTCCCATCGCAGTGTCCTTCTTCTGATCCGCCGTGCCTTTGTACATGAAGTAACCCATGTTGGAGCACGCTTGGTAGTTGCCGAAGTTGCATGAGCGCTGGAAGAACTCGGCGACCTTCTTGCCGTCCTGCTTCACGCCCGTGCCCTTTTCGTAGAGCAAGGCGAGCTCGTAGCAATCATCTCGGGACCGCATGTAGCAGGCCTTCTCGTGGAGCTTGGCGGCCATTTCGGGATCCTTCTTGGGGACGCCCACACCATCCACGTACATCTTGGCCAGGCTGCGGCAACTCTTGGTGTTGCCGCGGTCACAGCTGGTCTGGCGGAGACGCGCGGCCTGCACGGGATCGGGCGACACGCCTTGACCTTCCGCGTACATGTCGGCCATCTCGTCACAGGCGGACTCGATGCGCCCACTGCAGGCCTTCTGGTAGAAGCCGAAGGCGGTGCGGTCGTCACGATTCAGACCGCTGTAGCCACTCCGGTAGATGCGACCGAGGTCGACGCAGGCCGGATAGTGGAACTTGTCGCAGGCCTTTCGGTAGTACTGCAGCGCCTTCATGATGTCCTTGGGGAACCCGGCGCCGTACTCGTACTTGTTGGCGAGGCGGCTGCATTTGGAGGCATCGGCTTCGCAGGCCTTGGCGTAGAGCTCGAGGGCGCGGTCCTTGGACGACGCCTTGTAGACGCCGGACTCGATGTAACGCCCCAGGTTTTCGCAAGCCGTCGAGCTGCCGAGCTCGCAGCCTTGATCGAACAGGGCCGCAGCCTTCTGTTTGTCCTGTTTCACGCCGCCTTCGCCCTTGTCGTAGAGGAAGCCGACCTCGTTGCAGGAGTCGGCCCAGCCGCCCGCGCACGAGTGTTCGTAGTGGCTCATGGCCTTGGCGTTGTCACGCTTCGAGACACCTTTGCCGGTGTAGAGGTCCGCCGCCACGTGGTAACAGGCCCGCGGGTTTCCGGTCCGGCAGCCGCGCTCGAAGTAGCTGTGCGCGCGGGTGTCGTCGCGCTGCACACCCTCGCCGTTGCGGTAGAGCTGCCCGATCAAGAAACAGCCTTCACCCTCGAAGAGGTTGCAGGCTTTGTCGTAGTTCTCGTAGGCCTTGACCGCATCGCGGGGCTGTCCGTACATGCCTCCGGCCAAGATCTTGCCGAGTTGCACGCAGGCGTAACCGCTGTTTTCCTCGCACCCTTTCTTGATCTTCAGGTTGCCGGCGTAGGTATCGCGTTTCACGCCCCAGCCCAGGACCATCATGTAACCGAGGCGCGCGCAACCTTCGGCGCCACCCCACAGGCCGCAGGCTTTCTCGTAGAGCTTGGCGGCCTCCTGGTCGTGCTCGGTCTGCTTCTGGCGATCCATGCCAGCGCCGCCGACGTACATGTTGCCGAGCTCCGTGCAGCCCAGAGCGCTGTTTCGGTCGCAGGAGCCCTTGAAGAGCTCCATCGCCTTTTGCCGGTCGAGCCCGGCGCCGCGCCGGTCGCTGGTGTACAGCGTGCCGAGGTGGGCGCAGCCGTCCGCGTCGTCCGCCTTGCACGCCCGCTCGTAGTATCTGAGCGCCTGTTTGTAGTCGCGTCGAGTGCCGACGCCCTGCTCGTGCACCGTGCCGAGCTCGACGCAGCCCTGAGAGAAACCGCCGTCGCAAGCGCGCTTGAACAACGCCAGGGCCTTCGCTTCGCTGGGCTCGGTCGCGGTGCCGGCGCGGTGCATGCGACCAAGAAACGAACAGCCGAGCGAGTCGCCGGCCGCGCATGCCTTCTTGAAGGTCTCCAGGGCCTTGAACTTGTCCGGCTCCACCCCGATGCCGTTCAGCAAGTGTGCGCCGTGCTCGGCGCAGGCCGACTCTTCGCCCAGGTTGCAAGCCTTCTTGAAGAAGGCCACGGCTTGCACCTGGTCCTTGCCTTCGGCTCGATAGATCAGCGCCAGCTGGGAGCAGCTGCGGGCGTTGTTCTTGTCACACTGGGCCCGGCACTGCCCCTGGTCTTTGCCCGAGCAAGCGAAGGCTTTGGTCGTCGACTTGGTCGCGCACTTGGCGCCGTCCCAGACGAAGCCCGCGCTGCACTCGGGGATGTCCTTGGCCTTGGCAACGGACTTGCCCGCGGCGTCCTTGGCGGCGACCTTCGGGGCGTTGAACGGTCGCAGCTCCAGCCTCAAGAGTGATCGACAACCCTCTGGAGCGTTCGGCGCTTCGGTGCTCGAGCTCGAGCACTTGTCGATGGTGCCGTCCTTCTTGGACACGAGCTTGCTGCTGCCGCTGCTCGCGGAGACTCCGGCGCCGAACAGGCTGGCCACCGTCCCCACCTTCGAGCGCTGCCCGGTCTGCACGGCGAATGCACCAATGGTTGCACCGCGGACGAAGTGGGTCGCGCCCTCGCACTCACCCTTGAGCTCGGCGCGCTCGGCGCTGGTGCGCACTGCCGTGCGTTTGCCGACGACCACGAGACCGATGTCGATGGTGGTGCCCTTCGACATGTCGGCGCCAAGGCTCGCCCCGCCGATGGCGAAGATGCCGGGCAAGTTCGCCGCAACCTCATCGAGCGACTCGTAACGGATGAGGTCTTCTTTCTTGGTCACGCCGACGTAGCCGTAGGACCCCTCCAGGGTGCAGTCCTTCAGCATCATGATGGCGTCCTTCTGATAACGGACGACTGCGATGCGGTCGCGCGTGAGGACCTCCAGATCGGTGCGGTGGTCGGAGTCCCAGTCGACGATGAGCGGCTCGGCGTAGGTCGAGACGACGTCGGCCGACGGCCGACCGATGGTGGGGCCCGCGTTGTTCGCTGGCAGCGTTGGCCCGCCGCACGCGCCAATGACCACAGCGATGAAGGAAATACCGGCGACCGCGATTGACCTGGACATGGGCGCTCCTTGGCTCACGAAACAGTCGAGCATAGGCGGGCGGGCAAGGCCGGAACAAGGGGCAATCCCCACCTCCGCGGGGCGCACACTGTGCGATGGTGGATCTACTGGCCGCCCCGGGAGTTCTCGGTTACGAGCCCACGTGTCGCTCGGGGCGCGGCCTCTTTCAGAGGCAGCTGAGAGGAACCCGCACAACCTGATCCGGTTCGGACCGGCGGAGGGATTGCGACGACCGGTGGACCCGGCGTCGTTTCCGACCGAGTGACAAGGAAGGACGACCTCCTACATGCCCACCTGGACCTTGCCCCACCGCGGCGCTCACAATCCATCGACACTGCGCGAAGGAACGAGCCCGGGTTCCCTCGCCAACGCCGCTGACATCGGCGGCCCGCTCGCCTTTTCGTCGCCGGACACTCCCGGCATGCCGCCCCCCAGCGACAAGACTGCCTGGGATTTCCTGCCCGATGGCTGGCGGCGTGGCGATGACGGGTTCGCGGTTGCGCCGGAGGGGTTCGTCCCCGTCACCCAGCTCGAGCACGCACGCCTCGGCGCGGTCACGCCCGAAATGCGGCGCGTCGCCGCCAGCGAAAGGCACCTGACACCCGAGCAGGTTCGGGACGAAGTGGCGGCCGGTCGCATGATCATTCCGGCCAACCGCGTGCACCTCTCGTACGCGCTCGAGCCGATGTGCATTGGCAGGGCCAGTCGCACCAAGATCAACGCGAACCTGGGCGCCTCACCGGTCTCCAGCGGCCTCGACGAGGAGGTCGAGAAGATGCGCTGGTCGGTGCGCTGGGGCGCAGACACGGTGATGGACCTCTCGACCGGCGGAGATCTCGACGCCTGTCGGGACGCGATCATTCGGGCCTCCAGCGTGCCCATCGGCACCGTGCCGATCTACTCGATGATCATCGGGCGCAAGATCGAAGAGCTGAGCGAGGCGGTCATCCTGGAGACGCTGCGCAAGCAAGCGGCGCAGGGCGTCGATTACTTCACCATTCACGCGGGGGTGCTGCGTGAGCACCTGGCCTTCGTGCAAAAACGCCTGATTGGCATCGTCAGTCGCGGAGGCTCCCTGCTGGCAAAGTGGATGCTGGTGCATGGTGCAGAGAACCCGATGTACACGCTGTTCGAGCGGATCTGCGACGTGATGCGTGAGTACGACGTCTCGTTCTCTCTCGGCGACGGCCTGCGTCCGGGTGGGCTCGCGGACGCCAGCGACCAGGCCCAGCTGAACGAGCTCGAGACGTTGGGGGAGCTCACCGAGCGCGCCTGGAAGAAGGGCATTCAGGTCATGATCGAGGGACCCGGGCACGTGCCGTTCGATCAGATCGAATACAACATGAAGCTCGAGCGTCGCCTGTGTCACGGCGCGCCGTTCTACGTGCTCGGTCCGCTCGTGACGGATGTCTTCCCCGGTTACGATCACATCACGAGCTGCATCGGTGCGACGTCAGCGGCGTACCACGGAGCGTCGATGCTGTGCTACGTCACGCCGAAGGAACACGTCGGTCTGCCCAAGAAGGACGACGTGAAGCAGGGTTGTATCGCCTACAAGATCGCGGCGCACGCCGCGGACGTGGCGCTCGGCATTCCGGGGGCTCGGGACTGGGACGACAACCTGACCAAGGCCCGCGCGGCGCTGAACTGGGAGAGACACTTCGAGCTCGCCTTCGACGGTGACTACGCCCGGGCGCTGCACGACGAAGATCTCGACGTCGACACCGACTTTTGCGCGATGTGCGGGCACGACTGGTGCTCGGTGCGCATCTCCAAGGAGATCGTGGAGTTTGCGAGTGGCAAGGCGGACGGGTTCGAGCGCGAGCGCGTGCTCAAGAGCCCGGCGCTGACACCCGAGCAGCGGGCCACGCTCGAGAAGCGGGGTGTGCTCCCGCCGGAGGAATTGCACCGCTTGGCGACCAAGACCAAGGCACTCGTGGGCGCCGAGGCGGGCGCAAAGGCCGGCTGCCACAGCGACAACGTCGACCCGGACGCCGCGCTCGAGATTCAGGCGCAGCGCCTGATCCCGCTACGCAAGAAGGACGAACCGCGCGCTCCCTGAGACCGACGTATCTCAATCCGTCGCGGCATCGCTCGGGCAACTCGAGGCGGGCGCCTCGCAGCCGTCCGTCACGTTCTTGTTGCAGTCCGCGAGCCCCGGTTGGCAGAGGTTCGTGCACGACGCGGACTGACAGAGTGTGCCCAGGCAGACGCTGGCGCAGCTTCCGCAGTGCTCGGGATCGTTCTTCTTGTCGACGCACACGTCGTTGCAGCAGATGAACCCGATGGGGCAGTTGGCGCACGGGGCGTCGCTGGTCGCATCGGCGTCGGTAGTTCCGGCGTCGCTCACCGGCACACACTCGTTCGCTGCGTTGCACTGGAAGCCCGTCGAGCACTTGCCGCTCGGGCTGCAGGCGCCCTTGGCGAGGGAGCTCGAGAGATCGTCTTCGGCGCAGCCGATCGCCACGCCGAGCGCGAGCACCGCGCAGGCCAATCCCGTTCGGACCAGCTCAACCACAGAACCCGCCGGGTTGGCAGCGGCGACCGGGCAAGCACTCTCCCTCATTGCATTTGCACACGCCGGAGGCGGTGTTGCAGGCGCCGCCGCCGCCAGCGTCGCAAGACTTCGTCGCGGAGCATTTGCACGAACCCTCCGCGCACACGAACCCAGCAGGGCAAGCGTGTCCGCAGGCGCCGCAGCTGGCGGAGTCCGTCAAGAGGTCCCGGCACCCGCTGCCGCAGCAGATGTATCCCTTGGGGCAGGCCGCAGCGCCGTTGCAGCTGCACGCTGCTCCCGAGCACGTCTCGCCGTGTGCGCACTGGCTGCCGGCACACACACACACCGGAGGCCCGGTCGCAGTACCAGCTTCGCAGCTCCCTCCTTCGCCGCAATCCTGCTCCGAGCCGCAGCCGCACAGGCCGGCCTTGCACGCCTTGAGCGCCCCGCACGAGTTTCCACAGCCGCCGCAGTTGGCCGGATCGTCCGTGGTCGAGAGCTCACAGCCGTTGTCCACCTCGGGCGACGCTGGGTGTGAGCAGTCGCCAAAGCCCAGCTCGCAGAACGGGACACACAGACTGTTCGAACAGCCGAGGGAAGACGTCTTGTCTTTGGAACAACCTCGGCCGCACTTGCCACAGTTGTACGGATCCGCGCTCGTGTTGCTCTCGCAGCCGTCCGAAGACGTGCCGTTGCAGTTTGCGTAGCCGGCCGAACAGGTCAGCCCGCAGACGCCGCTCGTACATTTCGGGCTGGCGTTGGCTGCGCTTGGGCAGACCTTGCCGCAGGTCCCGCAGTTCGCGGCGTTGGTCAATGTGTCGACGCAGCTGCCCGAGCAATTGACGAGCGGCGCGGTGCAGCTCACGATGCACAGCCCCGCCTGGCAGACTTTACCGCTCCCGCACACGACACCGCAGGCTCCGCAGTTGTTGTTGTCGGTCTGGGTGTTGGCGCACGCCCCGCTGCACTTGGTGAAACCCGCGTTGCAGCCGAACGAACAGGCGCTGGAGGCGCACACCCCGTATCCGTTGACGGGGACCGGCGTGCAGGTGATGCCGCAGCCGCCGCAGTTGGGGAGTTTGCTCGGGTCCACGCAGGTCGTGCCACACCTGATCAGCCCCGCGTTGCAGCTGAACCCACAGCTGCCACTGGAGCAGAAGGCCACGCCTCCGCTCGGGGTCGCGCAGGAGTTTCCACAAACGCCGCAATTCTGCGGATCCGAGCCGGTTGCCACGCACTGTCCGCTGCAGTTCGTGGTGCCTGTTGGACAGCTGAGCGTGCAAGCGCCGTTGGAGCAGACCTTTCCAGACGAGCAGACCAGGCCGCAGCCGCCGCAGTTGTTGTTGTCGGTCTGTTTGTTGATGCACTGTCCGCTGCAGAGGGTCAGCCCGCTGTTGCAAGTCGGCGTGCAAGCGCCGCTCACACACGCCATGCTCCCGCCCTGTGGGGCGGAGGCGCAGGCGTTGCCGCAGGCCCCACAGTTCTGTTTGTCACCGGTGGTGTTCACGCAGGCGCCGTTGCACTTGGTGTACCCGGAGCTGCAGCTGTAGTCGCAGCTGCCGTTCGCACACGCGGGAGTCCCGTTCGCAACTCCCGGACAGTTCGTGCCGCAGGCGCCGCAGTTCGTTGGATCTTGCTTGAGATCGACGCAGGCAGCGCTGCACTTGGTCGTGCCGGCGCTGCAGCTCAGGACACACAGCCCGGCGGAACACACCTCGCCGGATTTGCACGCGTTGCCGCAGCCGCCGCAGTTGGCGACGTCGCTGTCGGTCTTCAGGCACTTGTCGCCACACTTTGCGAAGCCGGGGTCACACACAAAACCGCAGGCACTGGCGGAGCACGTAGCCGTTGCGTTGGCGGGGGCAGTGCAGGCCTTGCTGCAGGCGCCGCAATTGTTCGCGTCCGCCTTGACGTCGATGCACGCCGCGCCGCACTGGGTGGTGCCCGAGCCGCAAGCGACGTTGCAGACCCCAGCCTTGCATGTGGGTTTGCCGTTCGACGGCGACGGGCAGGCGTTGCCACAAGCGCCGCAGTTTTCCACGTCGGATTGGGGTTCCACACACGCTGCGCCGCATTGAGTCAGCGCGCCGCAGCTAGTCGAGCACTTGCCGGTGTTGCACACCTCACCGGTGTTGCAGATGGTGCCGCACGCGCCGCAGTGATTGGGCGACGTGAGTGTGTTGACACATCCGTCGGCACCACACGCCGTGAACCCCGGGTCGCACTGGGTGCCACACTTGCCTGCGCCGCAGGTTCGTCCGCCGTTGTTGGCCGCCGGACACTGCTTCGCACAAGCGCCACAGTTGTCGGGGTCCTTTGCCGTGTCGATGCAGGCGACGTCGCACAGGGTCGAGCCGGCACCGCACTCGAGCGCGCAACCTCCGCCATTGCAGCTCGGGGCGCCGCCCACGGGGGCGCTGCACTCCGTCTGGCAGGCGCCGCAGTTCTTCGGATCCGTGGCGGCGTCGACCTCACAGCCGTTGACGATGTTCTTGTCGCAGTCGAGGCTGCCGAGCTTGCACTGATTCGTGCAGGTCCCCCCGGCGCAGGTGGTTCCGGGGCAAGCGTTGTCACAAGCCCCGCAGTGCTGGGCGCTCGTCTTCAGGTCGGTGCACGCGCCGTTGCAACACGCCTGGCCGGCCGCGCACGCGGCGCAAGGGCCGGCGTCTCCGGCGTCGGAGCCCGCTGCCCCGCCGGTCGCCGTCGTGCCGCCGGTACCGGCTGGGCTCTCGAGGTCGTCGATCGAGACGAAGCAGCTCGCGAGTATCAACGCCACGAGCACCGACAGCACGTGGCGCACGAGTCCGCGCGGGCGAGTCACAACACGTGAGCGTAGCACTGGGTCGGCGCTTCGAGCGAGAGGGTGTGGCGCGGTCCAAGCGGACCCACGCGTTCGGTCATTTGCAAACGTTGCCGGGGAAACAGCGCTTTCCGGCGGGGCAGATTGTCGTGCCACATTTGCACAGGGAATCCGCTCCGATATCCACGCACGCCACGTTCGTGCCGCCCAGGTTGCAGTCTGACGCTATCTTGCATTGGCACTTGAAGCCGGAACAGCCGAAGCCGGGCGGGCACGAGCGGCCGCAGGCTCCGCAGTTCTGCGGGTCCGTCGCGAGGGAGTGGCAGTCGTTGGCGATGTTGCCGTCCCGATCCGGGCAGCAAGTCATGCCGGGGCCGGGCGGGCACGTGGGGCCGCCGTTGCAGCTGCAGGTTCCGGATGTCGGCTCGCCGCCGCTCCCGCCCGCACCGGTGAGACTGCCGGTGCCGCTGGTGCCGCCCGTGCCGCCGCTGCCGCCACTGCCGGCCGCGCAAACCTCGCCGGGTCGGCACAGCGTCGAGGAGCACGTGCACAGGCCGAGGCTGCAGCTACCCTTCGTGGGGCTGCAGTCCGCTGCCTCGTTGCAGCCGCAGGCCAGAGGCGGGGCCTGACTTGCGGCCGGATTACACACGAAATCGTCGGCCGCGGTGTAGCCCTGTTTGTTGCACGCGACCCCGCAGCCACCGCAGTTGCCGTCGCCGGCGGCCGTTTCACAGCCGTCGTCGGCCGACGGCAGCGGTGGCGCCGCGCAATTGCTGAAGCCGACGCTGCAAGTCGAGTCGCATCTGCCGCTGTTGCACGAGATGCTCATGACGTTGGTCGAGCTGCACGCGCGGGTGCAGGAGCCGCAGAAGAGCGGGTTGGTCTGTAGGTTGACCTCGCAGCCGTCCGCCGACGCCCCGTTGCAGTTGCCGTAGCCCAACGAGCACGTGAGGCCACAAGCTCCGCCGTTACATTTCGCCGTCGAGTTGGGGCCGGCCGGGCATACGTTGCTGCAAGTCCCGCAGTTCATGGGGCTGTTGTCCGTGTCCACGCAGCTGCCGTTGCAGTTCTGGAGCGGTGGCGTGCAGTTCACGATGCACTGGCCGCCCTGACAGACCTTGCCGCTTCCGCACACGACGCCGCAGCCGCCGCAGTTGTTGTTGTCGGCTTGAAGGCTGCGGCAGGCACTGCCGCACTTGCTAAAACCAGCGTTGCACTCGAACGAACAGCTACTCGATGCGCAGGCCGGGTAACCGTTGGAAGGCGGCGGGGTGCAGTCGTTGCCACAGCCGCCGCAGTTCGGGAGCTTGGTGGGGTCCACACAGGTCTGACCGCACTTGATCAGGCCGGCGCTGCAGTTGAAGCCACAGGTCCCGCCGGAGCAGAAGGCCTGTCCGCCGCTCGGCGCGGCGCAGACGTTGCCGCAGCCCCCGCAGTTCTGCGGATCAGCGCTCGTCGCCACACATTGCCCGCCGCAGTTGGTGGTGTTGGTCGGGCAGTTGAGCGTGCAGGCGCCGTTGCTGCACACCTTTCCTGTCCCGCACGCAAGTCCGCAGGTGCCGCAGTTGTTGTTGTCGGTTTGTTTGTTGACACACTGACCGTTGCAGAGGCCGAGGCCCGCGTTGCAGGTCGTCGTGCAGGTGCCGGCCACGCAGGCCACGCTGCCGCCGACCGTGGCGCCCGGGCAGGCGTTGCCACAGGCCCCACAGTTCAGTTGGTCGTTCGAGGTGTTGACACAACCCGCGTTGCACTTGGTGAACCCAGCGCTGCACGTGTAGTCGCAGACGCCGCTGGTACAGGACGGTGAGCCTCCGGAGACGCCGGGACACGCCGTTCCACACGCGCCGCAGTTCGTGGGATCTAGGTTGGTATCCACGCAGGCCGTGCCGCACTTGGTGGTGCCGCTGCCGCAGGTTGCCTGGCACTGCCCCGCGGAACACACCTCTCCCGCCTTGCAAGCGTTGCCGCAGTTGCCGCAGTTGGCGACGTCGCTGTCGGTCTTCAGGCACTTGTCGCCGCACTTCACGAAGCCGGCGTCGCAAACGAACCCGCACGCGCCGCTGGAGCAGGTTGCCGTGGAGTTGGCAGGCCCTGTGCACGCTTTGTTGCAGGACCCGCAGTTGTTGTTGTCGGATTTGGTGTCGATGCACACGCCACCGCACTCGGTGGCGTTCGAGTTGCAGGTCACCCCGCACGAGCCCGCTTTACAGCTGGGTTTCCCGTTCGGCGTGGAGGGGCAGGTGTTGCCACAAGCGCCGCAGTGCTCCACGTTGCTCTGACCGTCGACGCAGGCCGCTCCGCACTGGGTCAGCGCCCCGCAGCTCGTGTCACACTTGCCCGCGTTGCAGACTTCTCCGGTGTTGCAGATCTGGCCGCACGCTCCGCAGTTGCTCGGCGAGGTCGCGATGTTGACGCAGCCCGCACTGCCACAGTCGGTGAAGCCAGGATCGCAGCCTGTGCCACATTTCCCGGTGCTGCACGTCCGCGTTCCGTTCTTCGTGACGGGGCAAACCTGAGCGCAGCCGCCGCAGTTGTCTGGGTCCACGTTGGTGTCGATGCAGGCGACGTCACACAGCGTAAAACTGCCGGGGCAGCCAAGGCCGCACACGCCGCCATTGCAGACCGCCGCGCCCCCGACCGGCGCGCTGCACTCGTTGCCGCAGGCGCCGCAGTTCTTCGGGTCCTTCGCGCTCTGGACCTCGCAGCCGTTCACGATGTTCTTGTCGCAGTCGAGGCTGCCCAGCTTGCACACGTTCGTGCAGGCGCCGCTCGAGCACGTCGTGCCCGGACAACTCTGACCACACACTCCGCAGTGCGTCGAACTGGTGTTCAAGTCGACACACGCGCCGTCGCAGCAACTCTCCGCGGGGAGGCAGGCCGCGCACGGCTCGGCGTCGCCCGCGTCTGCTCCGCTGGTTCCGCCTGTGCCCGCTGTCCCACCGGTGCTCGCAGGCGGCTGAAGATCGTCGATCGAGACGACACAGCTGCCGAGCAGCGCCGCGGCCAGAAGCAGCCGCAGATGCCGCGAGGATCCCCGAGCCAGAGTCACAGCCGATCAGGGTATCACGGGCGGGCCGCGCTGCTGCCCGCTCGCGTGTGGGCGGGGGCGTGCGAGTCAAAGAACTGGCGTTCGGCTACTTGCAGAGGTTGCCCGGGAAACAACGCTTTCCGGGCGGACAGATCGTCGTGTTGCACTTGCACACGGAATCCAGGCCCACCGCCACGCACGTCACGTTCGTGCCGCCCATCTGGCAGTTGGCGGCGGACTGACATTGGCAGGTGGAGCCTGCGCAACTGAAACCGGGTGGACAGGCTCGGCCGCAGGCGCCGCAATTCTGGGGCTCGATGGCCAGGGCGTGGCAGTCGTTGGTGGGGTTGTTGTCGAGATCCGGACAGCAGGTCATTCCGGGGCCGAACGGGCAAGCGGGGCCGCCGTTGCAGCTGCAGAAATCCTCGGTGCCAGCGAAGGCTCCGGCGGTACCGGTGCCGCCAGTGCCCGTGCCGCCGGTGCTCGTACCGCCGGTGCTCGTACCGCCGGTGCTCGTACCGCCAGTGCCCGTACCGCCTGTGCCCGTACCGCCTGTGCCCGTACCGCCGGTGCTGCCGGTGCCACCCGAGCCGCCCGAGCCGCCGGTGCCGCCCGTACCGCCCGAAGCCGAGCAGACCTCGCCGGGATTGCATATCGCCAACGTGCACGTGCACAGGCCGAGCGCGCAACTGCCTTTGCCGGTGCCACAGTCGGCAGCGTCATTGCAACCGCAAGAGAGCGGTGGCGTGATCATACCCGCCGGGCTGCAGGCAAAATCGTCAGGCCCGGTGAAACCTTGTTTGCTGCAAGCGACGCCGCAGGCGCCGCAGTTTGCATCGCCCTGGGAAGTCTCGCAGCCGTCGTCGGCGGTTGGAACTGCCGGCGCGCCGCAATTGCTGAACCCGAGGTTACAAGTCGAGTCGCACATCCCGACACTGCAGGAGATGCTCATGACGTCTTTCGTGTTGCACGGTCGCGAACACGAGCCGCAAAATAGCGGGTTGGTCTGGAGATTGATCTCACAACCGTCAACGGGGTTCAGGTTGCAGTTGCCGTAGCCCAACGAACACGTGAGGCCACAGACCCCCGCGTTGCAGCTCGCGGTGGAGTTTTGCCCAAACGCGCAGGTCTTGCCGCACGTCCCGCAGTTCGCCGGGTTGCTGTCCGTGTCGACGCAGTTCCCGCCGCAGTTCTGCAATGGCGGCGTGCAGTTCACGATGCACTGGCCGCCCTGACAGACCTTGCCGCTTCCGCAGACGACGCCGCAGCCTCCGCAGTTGTTGTTGTCGGCCTGAAGGTTGCGACAGGCGTTGCCACACTTCGTGAAACCACCGTTACAATCGAACGAGCAGCTGCTCGAGGCGCAGGTCGGGTAACCGTTCGTGGGAGGGGGCGCGCAATCGTTGCCACAGCCGCCGCAGTTCGGCAGTTTGGTGGGGTCCACGCACGTCTGACCGCACTTGATCAAGTTGCCGGTGCAGTTGAAGCCGCAGGTTCCGCTCGAACAGAAGGCCTGGCCGCCGCTCGGGGTGCCACAAACGACGCCGCAGCCGCCGCAGTTCTGCGGATCTGAACCCGTTGCCACACACTGCCCGTTGCAGTTGGTGGTGTTGTTTGGGCAGTTCAGCGTGCAGGTACCGTTGCTGCACACCTTCCCTGTCCCACACGCCAATCCGCAGGCGCCGCAGTTGTTGTTGTCGGTTTGCTTGTTGACACACTGACCACTGCACAGGGTGAGACCGGCGTTGCAGGTCGTCGTGCAGGCTCCTGCTACGCAGGCCACGCTGCCGCCGGTCGTTGCACTCGGGCACACGTTGCCACAGCTGCCGCAGTTCTGTTTGTCGTTCGACGTGTTGACACAACCCGCGTTGCACTTCGTGAACCCTGCGCTGCACGTGTAGTCACACACGCCGTTGGCACACGCCGGCGCCCCGTCGCCCACTCCGGGACACGCAGTCCCGCAGGTGCCGCAGTTGGTTGGGTCCTTCTTGGTATCGACGCACGCGGCGCCACACTTGGTCGTGCCATTCGCGCACGTCAGCACACACTGGCCGGCGGAGCAGACCTCGCCGGTCTTGCAAGCGTTGCCGCAGCTGCCGCAGTTGGCGACGTCGACGTCGGTCTTCAGGCACTTGTCACCGCACTTCACGAAGCCGGTGTCGCAGACGAAGCCGCAGGCACTGCTGGAGCAGGTTGCCGTGGAGTTGGCGGGCGCCGTGCAAGCCTTGCTACAAGCGCCGCAGTTGTTGGCGTCGGTCTTGGTGTCGATGCAGAGCTCGCCGCACGCGGTGGCCCCCGAATTGCAAGTTACTCCGCACAAGCCCGCCTTGCAGTTGGGTGTCCCGTTCGACGTCGAGGGACAGGAGTTGCCGCAAGCGCCGCAGTTCTCCACGTCGACTTGTTTGTCGACGCAGGCCGCTCCGCACTGAGTGAGCGCCCCGCAGCTGGTGTCGCACTTGCCCGCGTTGCACACCTCGCCGGTGTTGCAGATCTGGCCGCACGCCCCGCAGTTGCTCGGCGCCGTCAATGTGTTGACACACCCGTCGGGCCCGCAGTCCGTGAACCCCGGGTCGCACGCGGTGCCGCACTTGCCCCCGCTGCAGGTGCGCGCGCCGTTGTTGGCGGCCGGGCACTGCGCGGCGCAGTCGCCGCAGTTGTCGGGATCCTGGCCGGTGTCGGTGCAGCGAACGTCGCAGAGCTTCGTCCCTGAACCGCAGGCGAGCGAGCAGGCCCCGCCCTTGCATTCCGCGTTGCCGCCGACCGGCGCACTGCACTCGTTCCGGCAGTTGCCGCAGTTCTTCGGATCCTTCGCGGCGTCGACCTCGCAGCCGTTGGCGCTGTTCTTGTCGCAGTCGAGCTGGCCGAGCTTGCACGTGTTGGTACACGTCCCGCCCTGGCAGGTGGTGCCTGGGCACGGGGTGCCGCAGGCTCCGCAGTGCTCCGAGCTGGTCTTCAGGTCGACGCAGGTTCCATCACAACACTTTTCACCAACCGCACAGCTCGCGCACGGATCGGCGTCGCCGCCGCCGGTGCCCCCGCTGCCCCCACCCTTGACACACACGCCGTGGGGAGTGCCGGCCTTCGGTTTGCATGTGTAGCCGTCCGCGCACTTGCTGTCCGCGTCGCACTCGCCGCTCTCGAGGTACTCGGACAGGTCATCCGCGGCGCAGCCGGTCTGTCCCAGCAAGTTCCACGCAAAGAACATCGCGGCGAGCAGCATCAGCCGCCGCAGCGAGAGCAACCCAGGCTTCGGCCGGGAACGCCGCGGCTCCAGGCCGCTCGTCGGGACGCGATCTGCGTTTCTTCTTGCCATGGTTTCCCCTCAAAAGCGCCCGGCAAAGGTCGCGGCGCAGCTACCCGGCAGGCAGGCGAGCCCCACCGAAGGTTGTTTCTCTTGGGTGGGTGCCTTGGTCAGGTCCAGCGCCAGCAGCACACCGCCGGCCACGACGGCCACGGCACCGACGCCAGCGAAGATGCGGGCGGTCTTCTGCCGGCTCTCCATCTTGTCGAAGGCATCGTGACGAGCAACCTGTGTTGGCTCGTTCTTGACGTCTTCCTCTGCGCTCGAGCGCATGACCTCGAAGACCGCGGCGCCACCGAGGGCCACGGCGCCGACCCCAAACGCTGTCCAGGTCATCCAGCTGACGCTGCCAGTCTGCGGGGTGCCCCGGTCGATCGGCTCCGCCTTCGATGCTTTTGTTGCTCCGGGCGCCGCGGCGACCGCGACCTCGAGTGTCACACTGACGTCCATCGCGCGGTGAGCGTCGAGCTCGAACGGCTCCTCCGCGTCTTGGTAACCGTCGAGAGACAGCTTCACCCGGTGTTTGCCCGGGAGGATTTCCCCAGTCCACGGTGCGACTCCGACGGGTTGGTCGTCGATGCGCACTGTCGCGCCCGCCACGTTCGACAAGATCGTCACTTGCTGACGCCCGCGCTCGGTCTGCAGTTTGCTTTCCAGCTCTCCGATGCGCTTGTCCACGTTCGCGCGGTCGCTCGCGTCGGGAGTCTGTCGGAGATACTCACGGTAGAAGCGCAACGCCCCGGCGGCATCGAGCAGTTTGTCGTAGGCGCGGGCCGCATTGTAGCTGAGGGCGGGGCTGGGAAACTCTCGGTGGGCGTCCAGGAAGGCGTCGACCGCGTCTTTGAAGCGGTTGTCCTTGAAGGCGACGACACCACGCTCGAAGTGCTTCTGCGCCCGGGCCTTCGCGGCGGGATCTCTGGCGGCCTGCGCCGCCACCGGTTTGGCCGCGGGCTCTGCGCTCGCCGTGAGCGGTGCCAGGGCAAGTGTCCCAGCGAATGCACAAGCGGAGAGCACCCCGCGCAAGAAAGCTCGATACTCCATACAAAAGCTCAGAAGGGCTTCAGCGTGTCCAACGGATCTTTCTCCGGTGGCTTGGCTGGCTTGTCCGGCGTTTTTTCGGGGACCTTTGGCGTCTCCGGCGGCTTGGCCACTGGCTTGCCGCCAACCGCGGGATTTTTGACGCTGGGCTTGTGTGCGGGCATCGGCGTCTTGGCGCTCGCCTCGGGCTCCGCGCTCATCGCCGGCTCGGGGCTGGCTTCGGGCGCAGCGCTCGGCGCCGTCGGCATCACCGTGGGTACCACCGGCGTGCTCGCGCCCAGCGCGGTGGAGGCGGTGAAGACTGCTGAGTTCTCGGCCTCCGGTTTCGGCGTTGGCCCGCTGAGCGCCCGCAGGGCAACACCAGCCCCGATGACGAGCGCGACCACCACGCTGACGCCGACGATCACGACGGTCGAGCGACTGCGAGCCACACTTGCGCCGGACACGGTGGCAGACAGCTGAGTCGCGGCAGGTCCGGAGCCGGTACCAGCGACCGCGGACTGAGCGGCCGGCATCATCGAATTGCCCTCCATCGGCATCGAATCCGGCGGGCGCTCGACCCAGGAGCTCTGCAGATTCGAGCCCGTGATGTCGTCGGCCACGCTGTGCGCGAGCGCCCAGCGCGCGAGGGCGCCGCCCAGCTCGCGCATGTTTGGCCAGCGGAGGTTTTCGTCCTTTTCCAGCCCCTTGGCGACGATCCGCCACAGCTCGTCGTCGCCGATCCCGAGCTCGGTGAGCGGCTTCGGTTTGCCTTCGAGAATCGCAACCACCAGCGCGGTGTACGAATTTCCGTTGAACGGCAGGCTGCCGGTCATGACCTCGTAAAAGACGACACACATCGCCCACACGTCCGTGCGTGCGTCGACGTCCAGGCCGCGAGCCTGCTCCGGTGACATGTACGCCGGGCTGCCCATGGCGGCGCCCATCTGAGTGATGCGGGCCGTGTCGTCTTGTTCGAGCTTGGCAATGCCAAAGTCGACGACCTTGGGCTGGACCTTGCCGTTCTCTTCTTGCGCCAGGAAGATGTTCTCGGGTTTCAGATCGCGGTGCACGATCTTCTTGCCGTGTGCGACCGCCAGCGCATCGACGATGGGCAGCAGAGTGCGCACCGCCTTGAGCGGCGCCATCGGACCCTTGCGTTTGATCACCTCACCGAGATCTTCGCCGTTCAAGAGCTCCATCACGATGTACGGGTCGCCGGTCGCGGTCTTGCCGAAGTCCGAGACCCGCACGATGCCTGGGTGTCCGAGGCGCGCTGCCGCCCGAGCTTCCTGCAACAGCCGATTGCCGAGGTCCGCGTTGGCGAGATCCGAGCGGATGAACTTGATGGCGACGTTGATGTCGAGGGCCTCGTTGTGGGCGACCCAGACGCTGGCCATTCCGCCTTCACCCAGCCGGCGGACCAGCCGGTATTTCCCGCCGATCAACTGCCCGGCGGTCAGGTCGACGCTCTTCGTCGACACGCTGACCTTCTGGGTCTCGACCGAGATCGTATCGGCCGAATCCAGGAGGTCGTCGGGTGTGGTCGGACCCTTCATCCCAGCGTGCTCAAGTTAGCACGCGACCCCCGAGCCAGCGAGATTCGGGCCGTTCCCACCTAGGTCTGGAATTTCCCTACATGGACGGGCGCCGCCCCTCACTTGCCGCAGCGGATCGGGCGGGCGCTCGGCAGCCGGAGTCGAGGTCGCTTCGGATCGAGGAGCTTTGGGTCTTCCCCGTCCAGGCTTCCGTTGTGTCGTCTGAGCTCGCCAGCGAGGGCGTCGCGGACCGTGAGTGTCTCGGTCGCGAACGGAACGGCCGGGCGACCGGCGCCGGCGAAGAGCTCGTCGCCGCCGGATGCCAGGTAGTCACTCGTGACGATCGTGACACGCTCGGCGTCCGTGAGCGGTTTGCCATTCGGCCGGATGAGCGCCACCTCGAGGCGATCCCCGATGCATCGCGCCTCGACGCGGGCCCCGGCGATGGAGAGGATGCCGTGTCGACCTCGCTCCAGATGCAGCCTGAGCACCTCGCGCAACGCGGCGACGGCGAGCGTGAGGCGGGCGACTCGGTTGTCGAAGGGTTGGCTCTCGTAGAGCTGCCCGTAGGTCAGGTCACCCACAGGGAGCGGCGCGCGCAGCCCGCCACCGTTCAGCAGCGCGATGTCGGCGCCCGGCGTGGCAGCGAGCAGCAGATCGCTGAGCAGGTTGCCGAGCGCTGACTCACTGCCGTGCTCGGACAGCACGGCGTGTATGACCTCGACGCCGAGGCGCTCCGCGCGGCGTTTGCGCGCGGTCTCGCGAAACGGCGATACCACGGCTTCGATGGTGGCGCTCGGGACGATCGTGCGCTGTTCGTAGCTTCCGGGTGAGCACTCGGCCGCGTTCACATCGATGCAGATTTCCCTCGGAGGAAACAGCTTTGCGCTCACGGGCTGAGAGGCGTCCCGAGGCACGTGGAGGTCGATGCGGGAGAACGCCCGGCCGTAACAGAAGGACTCGGCGACGGCGATGCCCGACAGAAAATGCGCGACCCCCTGGTGGGTATGCCCGCCAATGACGGCATCCACGCTGTTCTGCGGCAACTGGGCGAGCACTCGGTTGAGCTCTTCGTCTGGTGCACACGCGCTCTCGCGCCGGGCGTCGTCGAAGCTGTGACACTTGCCGCCGGCGTGAGCGACGGCGAGTACGGCTCGTGCGCCTTGCTCTCGCAGGAGCTTCGCCTCGGCGCCGATGGCCGGGGCGAGGGGCGTCACGTCGAGCCCGACGAAATACGCCGGCATGACGATGCTCGGTGTCTCGTGGGTCAGCACGCCGACGATGCCCAGCTTCACACCCGCCACCTCCACCAACGTCGAGGCGCTGAGGTTCTTCCAGCCAGGTGAGCGACGGGTCTTCGTGTCGACCAGGTTGGCAGAGAGCACCGGGAACCGTGCCTGGGTCAGACGCGCCCGCAACGCTCCCGCGGGATCGGCGCCGGAGGACGGCTCGAGATCGCCCACCGGCCCGTAGTCGAAATCGTGGTTGCCGAGCGCCGCAGCGGTGTACCCGAGGCTGTTGAAGGCGGCGATCACCGCCGCCCCCTCGTTCAGGTTCGACTCGAGAGTCCCCTGGAACATGTCGCCAGCGTCGACGAGCACGACGCCACCGTCCGCGCGTCGCAGCTCTCGGAGCCGCTCGACGTACCCGCCGAACGCGGGCAGGTGCTCGATGTGCCCGTGCACGTCGTTGGTCCCGACGATCGTGATGACGGTCTCAGCCGGCTCAGCCAAGGGCGGCGAAGTTGGCGTGAGCGGAGGCTGGGCCTCGGGCGGGGCGGCTGGCGTGCAGCCGGTCAGCCAGACCGCAAACAGAGCCGTGCTCGCCGGGCGCATGCGGCGCGCAGCATACACCGGCTTTGGCTCAACTCGCGTCGACCAGGCCGCGCAGCTTGGCGGGGGCGATCTGATACGGCGCGTTGCAGTAGTCGCAAGAGATGTCGAGGGCTCGCCCCTCCGCGATCAGATCCTCGATCTCCGCCCGGTCCAGCGTGGCGAGGACCGACAACAGCCGCAGTTCATCGCACCAACATGCAAAACCGACGCTGCGCTCATCCAGACGCGTGTGCTCCATGCCGTGAAGCAACTCGTCCAAGAGGTGACGTGGGGTGAAGGCCGCATTGTGCAGCTCGGCGTCGATGCTCTCGAAGTCGCGCAGGCGCTCGGTCATGATCATCAGCGGCCCGCGACCGACCTCCGGCAACAGCTGCACCAGGTAACCCCCCGCAGCGGTGACCTCGCCCTTCTCGTGCAGCGTTCCGACGGCGATCATGCTCACGACCTGCTCCGAGATTTGCATGTACGCCATCAGGGCCTGGGACATGTCACCGCCCGCCGGCATCTCGACGACCCCTTGGTTGATGCGCCCGCCTGGCAGCGTGCGCATCAGCTGCAGCAGCGCGCCGGGCCCGGTGTTCACCCGGTCGCTGTCCTCCGGCAGCTGAATGAGTCCGCGGGTCATGCCCGACGGGTGCGAGTCGGCGATCAAGCTGCCGCGCCCGTCGACCCCGCGCAGCACGCTCTGCACTCGCAGGTTCGGCGCCATCGTCTCGCGGAAGAGCACCGAGCCGGTGATCAGATCCCCAAACGCCCGAGCGGTGACGGCGTTCCCCCGTTGCGCGGCCATCACCCCGCGCACGGTGCTGGTAGTCTTGGCGACCACGACGCGAAAGGCACCGTCGTTGGTGATCGCCCGGAGCACGCTGTCGCCGCCGGCAAGCATCAGACGAAGCTCAGTCTAGCACCGTCAAAAAGCCCCGTAATTGCTCAGTTCAGCTTCGAGTCACCGGAGTCGGACGTCTCGGACTCCAGCGCGTCGATGGGCTCACTCATGCGATAGGAGCCGTCGAACCAGTTCCCCAGGTCGATGAGCTTGCAGCGTGCCGAGCAGAACGGACGTGGCGGAAAATCGTCGGGCGCGTCGTCGATGGTCTTCTGGCAGGTCGGGCAAACGATCTTCATACGAGTCTCAGTTGGTCGCGCCGGCGGTGCGGGCGCCGATCTTGAAGTCCGCAGAGTTCACGTTGGTATCCGTGCCGTTTGGCTTGCGTGCGGCGGATTGGCTGCTGGGGATGTTCGCGACCGGTGTCGTGCCTTCGAGGTAAGGGTGGCCAGCGATGGCGCTGCCGTAGGCCATGCTGTCCTTGATCGTCGTGCCGTCGAACAGCGCCACGCCGCCACCTCCGGCGGCCAGTCCGCTGCTCAGCGAAGCGTCCTTCGGTGTGAAGGTAGTGCCGCCGATTACGAAGTAGCCGCCGACCGCGATGGAGTCCGTGTTGAGCCCACTCCAGTAGGTGGACCCCGAAGTCGTGTTGTTGGCGTTGATGTACTTGAGGGACCAGGTGCCGAGGTTCGCGCTGCAAGTGCCGGCGTTGTGAAGTTCGACGAACTCGTCGGTGCCCGTTGCGCCGTCGGGAGAGATCTCGTTGATCACGAGCTTGGCGCAGGTCGTACCGCCGGTGCCACCCGTTGCGCCGCCAGTGCCACCCGTAGCGCCACCCGTTCCGCCCGCGCCACCCGTTCCGCCCGTGCCACCCGTTCCGCCCGTAGCGCCACCCGCCCCGCCGGTGCCGCCCGTAGCGCCACCCGTCCCACCGGTGCCACCCGTTCCTCCGGTCCCACCGGTCGTCCCGCCGGTGCCGCCACCGGTTCCGCCGGTGCCACCCTTGCCTCCGGTCCCGCCGGTTGCGCCGCCGGTGCCGCCGGTTGCGCCGCCGCTTCCGCCCGCACCTCCGCCACCGGTCACGCCGCCGCCACCGCCTGCACCACCCCCGCCTCCTGCGATGGTGCCGCCCGCGCCCGCGGCGCCGCCCGCTCCCCCGACGGCACCAAACCCGCCCGCGCCGCCGGGCTGGCCCGAGTCCTTCAAATTCTCGAACTGATCAGCCGGAATGAAGTCGTGCTCCGGGAAAGAGCACTGCAGTGCCGCGAGCGCGAGGCTCGCGAGCACGAACAACCGAGTCGATGAACGGGTCAATGACAAGCGCCCGAAGCTTAGCGTGAATTTCTCGGGGCCGCCTCGGAAGATGTGCGCCGCGCGGTGCCCCCACGAGCGGCTTTTCGCGCCGCCGTGGCGCAACGCGGCTACTCGATCCGGCGGGGGTGAGGTAGCGTGCCCGCCTTCCATGGCCGAGACGTTACTTCTAGAGATCGGGACCGAGGAGCTTCCTGCGTCGTTCGTCGCCCACGGTGTCGAGGCGCTACCGGCACTGCTTCGCACGAAGCTGACGGAGCTGCGGCTGACGTGTGGTGAGGTGAAGTCCGCGGGCACCCCCCGACGCCTCGCCGTGTGGGCCACCGAGCTCGCCGACCAACAGCCGGATCTCGACGAAGAGGTCCTGGGGCCACCCGCGCGCGTGGCCTTCGACGCCGCCGGGGCTCCGACCAAAGCGGCTCAGGCTTTTGCACAGAAGCTCGGCTGTGACGTCGCGGCGCTCACGCGCTCGGCGACGGAGAAGGGTGAGTACCTGAGCGGGCGACGCCGCGAAAAAGGTGCGCCGGCCGCGGCGCTGTTGCCCGCGGCCCTGGCAGACGTGTGCGCGAAGCTGACGTTCAAGAAGTCGATGCGCTGGTCGACCGAAGAAGTAGCGTTTGGCCGCCCGGTGCGCTGGCTGTGCGCTCTGCTCGGTCCGAGCGCCATCGATTTTTCTTTCGCAGGGGTGCGTTCCGGGCGAACGACCGAGGGTCACCGATTTCTCGCGCCCGGTGCCCACCCGCTCGAGCGTGCCAGCGATTACCTCGCGCATCTGCGTGAGCATCACGTGTTTGCCGAGGTCGACGACCGGCGGCGCACCATGGTCGAGCGCCTGCATGCGGCCGCAAAACAGGCCGGCGGCGTGTTGATCGAAGACGACTTCTTGGTCGAAGAAAACCTGTCTCTGGTGGAAGAACCCGAGGTCGTGGTCGGCAGCTTCGATGAGGCTCTGTTGATGTTGCCGGAGCGGGTCATCCTGGACGTCGCCAAGGGCCATCAACGCTATTTCGGCGTGCGCTCCGAGAACGGCAAACTTCTCCCCAAGTACCTGGCCGTGGTCAACACCGCGCAGAACCCCGACAACGTCCGGCGCGGAAACGACCGGGTGATGCGCGCGCGCCTCGCCGACGCGAAGTTCTTCTACCAGACCGATCTCGCGACCCCGCTCGCCGCACGCCGGGCCAAGCTCGAGGGAGTCGTCTTCCACAAGCGCCTCGGAAGCGTGGCAGACAAGGTGCAGCGCATCGAACGCCTGGTCCCGCTGCTCGGAGCCGAGCTGTCACTTTCAGCCTCCGTGGTCCAGACCGCGACCGCCGGTGCCGCCCTCGCGAAGTGTGACCTGGTCACGTTGATGGTCGGAGAGCTGCCGGAGCTGCAGGGCGAAATGGGCACGGCGTACGCGCTTGCCCAGGGCGTGCAACCGGACGTCGCCCGGGTCATTGCGGAGCACTACCAACCGCGTGGCGCCGACGACCCGACCGCGCCCACCGACGCCGCCGCGCTGGTCGCGATTGCGGATCGGCTCGACACACTCGTGGGCTGCTTCGCGATCGGCCAGGTTCCGACCGGCGCCGCCGATCCATTGGCTCTGCGTCGCGCGGCGCTGGGTGTGCTCCGAACCCTGCTCGACCGACAGTGGGATCTGTCCCTCGCTCGCGCCGTGGCCAGTGCGCACGCCGCAATCTCGGGCGTGAAGCTCGACGCCGACAGCGCGGGGACGGCCGAGAAACTCTTGCCATTCTTCAAGCAACGCCTGCGGGGTCTGCTCGAGCAGGAGCTACCGGCCGACGCCATCGAAGCGTGCCTCGCGACGGACTCCGATCGCCCGTACGACGTCGCGCTCCGCGCTCGGGCTCTGGCTCGGCTGGACGCGGCCGTCCGGGCTTCGGCCGGGGAAGTCTTCAAGCGCGCGGCCAACATCGCGAAAGATGCGCCTGACGGGCAGCCCCTCCAACCCGGTGAGGTCAGCTCCGAGGTCCACGTCTCGGAAACCAGCTTGTTCTCTGCCTTCTCGGAGCTCGGGCGGCAGGTCGGCGCGGCTCACCAGAGTCACGACTACGAGAGCGCGCTCGCGGCCATCGCGGCCTTCGCGCCGGTCCTGAGCCGGTACTTCGACGACGTGCTGGTCATGGCCGACGAGCCCAAGGTTCGGGAGAATCGCCTGAAGCTGATGCGCCAGATCCACCGCACGTGCTCCGCCATCGCGCACTTCAACTTGCTGGCGGGCTGACGACTCTGGAAGGGGAGGGAAATGCAATCGAGCATCATCACCGTCGTGTTCTTGCCGCTCGCGCTCGGCGTCATCATGCTCGGGCTCGGGCTCACGCTCACGCTGGCGGATTTTCGCCGCGTCGTGGTCTACCCGCGGGCGGTGTTCGTCGGACTCGCCTGCCAGATGTTGGTGTTGCCGTTCGTCTGTTTTGGTATCGCCCGCGCCTTCGCGCTGCCTCCGGCGCTGGCCGTCGGGCTGATGCTGCTCGCGGCTTCTCCAGGCGGGGCGACGGCGAACTTGTTCAGCCACCTAGCGAAGGGCGACGTGGCGCTGAACATCACGCTCACCGCAGTCAACAGCTTGCTGTCGCTGTTTCTCCTGCCGTTCATCGTGAACCTCTCGCTCGAGGCGTTCATGGGTGTGGGAAAGGCCATTCCGCTGCAGTTCGGCAAGGTGATCCAGGTCTTTGCCATCGTGCTCGTGCCCGTCTCGATCGGCATGCTGATCCGCTGGAAGAAGCCCGCGACTGCTGCAGGGCTCGAGAAGCCAGTGCGGCTCCTCTCGGCGGTGTTCTTGATCCTGGTGATCGTCTCCGCTGTGCTGAAGGAACGGGCCAACCTCGGCGAGTACTTCCGGCAGGTGGGGCTCGCCGCGCTGGCGTTCAATCTGGCCAGCATGGCCGTCGGGTTCTTCGTGCCGATCCTGGCGCGGGTCGAGCGCCGTCAGGCCATCGCCATCGGCATGGAGATCGGGATCCACAATGGCACGCTGGCCATCGCCATCGCGTCGAGCCCGCTCCTGCTCGACAACTCGACGATGGCGATCCCGCCCGCCATCTACAGCTTGATCATGTTCTTCACCGCGGCGGCTTTCGGCTGGCTCGTGTCGCGGCGCGGCGCGGCGGAGCCGGCGCCGTCCCCGGCCAAAGACTGAGGTTCCGCGTTTCGACGCTCCGCGTCGAGCGAGGCGCAAATCGTTCGCCGGCGGTGTCGCACCTTGCAGTCCGACTCCCGCTCTGCGATGACCTGCCCCAGCATGACGACGCAGAAGATCATTTATCGATTTCAGCCTGGCAAAGCCGACGGCCGTGGTGACATGAAGCCGCTGCTCGGTGGCAAGGGCGCGGGACTGGCCGAGATGGCCAACCTCGGCATTCCGGTTCCTCCCGGCTTCACCCTGACGACCGAGCTGTGCACGGCTTTCTACGCCGCCGGCAAGAAGATGCCGCCGGGGCTCGAGGGCGCCGTAGCGGAAGACATGGCCTGGCTCGAGCAAGAGCTCGGCAAGAAGTTCGGCGATCCCGCGAACCCGCTCCTGGTCAGCGTGCGCAGCGGTGCGCGCGCGAGCATGCCCGGCATGATGGACACCATCCTGAACCTCGGGCTGAACGACGAAACAGCGCGCGGGCTGGCCGAGCGCACGAAGAATCCGCGGTTTGTCTACGACGCGTATCGCCGCTTCCTCGGCATGTACGGCAACGTCGTCCTGAACGTGAAGCACCAGCGGTTCCACGACGTCTTGAATGCCGCCCGCCATGTGATGGCAAAAGAGCTCGGCGTCGCAGTGACCGACGACGCAGAGGCCTTGGTGCGAGCAGTGCCGGACAGCCAGCTCAGCGCCGAGGTGCTGCAGAAGGTCGTCGAGGACTACAAGAAGGTCATCGTCGAGGCGACCGGCAAACCCTTCCCGAACAAACCCTTCGACCAGCTGATGGGCGCAATCGGCGCCGTGTTCGAGAGCTGGAACAACGACCGCGCCATCTTGTACCGCAAGATGCACAACATTCCGGTCGAGTGGGGCACCGCCGTCAACGTGCAGAGCATGGTGTTCGGCAATCTCGGGGACTCGAGCGCCACGGGTGTGGCCTTCACGCGGGACCCGAGCACGGGGGAGCGTTGCTTCTTCGGTGAGTGGTTGCCCAACGCTCAAGGGGAAGACGTCGTGGCCGGTATCCGCACGCCGCGCCCGATCTCGAAGGGCCCAGACACGAACGGCCTCTCGCTGGAAGAATCGCTGCCCAAGAGCTTCGAACAGCTGCATGGGATCCAGGCCAAGCTGGAGGGCCACTTCCGCGACATGCAGGACATCGAGTTCACCATCGAAGATGGCCGGCTCTTCATGCTGCAGACCCGCAACGGCAAACGCTCCGCGCGCGCCGAGGTGAAGGTCGCCGTCGACATGGCCAAAGAGGGCCTGATCACCAAGGACGAAGCGGTCCTGCGCGTGGATGCCGGACGGCTCGAGCAGCTGCTGTTCCCGTCCATCGACCCGAACGCCAAGGTCAAGCCCATCGCTCACGGGCTGGCGGCCTCTCCGGGCTCGGTCACCGGGCACGTGGCGTTCAGCGCCGATGACGCAGAGAAGCGTGCCGAAAAGGGCGACCCGGTGATCCTGGTCCGCATCGAGACCTCACCCGAAGATCTACACGGCATGAAGGCGGCGAAGGGCATCCTGACCGCGCGCGGTGGCGCTACCAGCCACGCGGCCGTCGTCGCCCGCGGCATGGGACGGAGCTGCGTGGTCGGCTGTCACGGCATCAGCATCGACTACGAGACTCAGATCATGACCGTCCGCCCCGCGGGTGCAGACATCGTCGTGGTGCGCGTCGGGGACGTGATCACCATCGATGGCTCGTCGGGTCAGGTGTACCTGGGTGACGTGCCCAAGGTCGAACCGAAGCTCTCCGGTGAGATGGGCGAGCTCATGGGCTGGGCCGACGCCGCGCGCCGCATGCGGGTGCGCACCAATGCGGACACGCCGGAGCAGGCCAAAAAAGCCAGAGAGCTCGGCGCCGAGGGCATCGGTCTCTGTCGCACCGAGCACATGTTCTTCGAGGACACGCGCATCGCGGCGGTGCGCGAGATGATCTTGGCTGGCGACCTGGCGGCACGTCAAAAGGCGCTGGCCAAGCTGCTGCCCTTCCAGACCGAGGACTTCATCGGAATCTTCCGCGAGATGCACGGGCTGCCGGTCACGATCCGCCTGCTCGACCCGCCGCTGCACGAGTTCCTGCCGCAGCAGAGCGGACAGATCGCGGAGCTCGCCCAGACGATGGGGGTATCTACGGCGGATCTCGACCGCAAGGTCAGCGAGCTGCACGAGTTCAATCCCATGCTGGGGCACCGCGGGGTGCGCTTGACCGTGACCTACCCGGAGATCTGCGCCATGCAGAGCCGCGCCATCCTGACCGCCGCCTGCAAGGTAAAGAAGGACGGCGTCGAGGTGTTGCCGGAGATCATGATCCCGCTCTCGCTCAGCAAGAAGGAGCTCGAGCTGATGAAGGTCGTCGTGACACGGGTCGCCGCCGAGGTCTTCAAAGAAGAGGGCATCGAGGTCAAGTACAAGTACGGCACGATGATCGAGCTGCCGCGCGCGGCCCTCCTGGCGGACAAACTCGCCGAGGTCGTGGAGTTCTTCTCGTTCGGTACCAACGATCTCACCCAGACGACCCTCGGACTTTCCCGGGACGACGCCGGGCGTTTCCTGCCCGAGTACGTCGACAGCGGGATCTTGCCTCACGAGCCGTTCGTTTCGCTGGACACCGAAGGCGTCGGCCAGCTGGTCAGGATGGCTTGTGAGCGCGGCCGCGCGACGCGCCCCGACATGTCCTTGGGGATCTGCGGCGAGCACGGCGGCGATCCCGAGAGCATCTTCTTCTTCGACGACGTGGGCCTGGCCTACGTTTCGTGCTCACCGTTCCGCGTGCCGATCGCTCGGCTCGCAGCGGCCCAGGCCACGCTCCGAAAGAGCGTGAAGGGCGAACAGGGCCGGTCCGTCTGACGCCCTAGACAACCTTCGGCGTCCCTGCTTTGCTCGCGGGTTGTGAAGCAGCGGGGGCGGCGGCACTTCGAGTGGCTCGGGCTCGCGCTTCCCCTCACTCTCGGGTTGCTCTCGTTGCTCTGGCCGCGCACGGCTCACGCGGCCAGCGCGGACGAGGAGTTCAACGCTTGTGTCGACAAGTACCTCTCCGCGGGCGGCGGCAGTTTCACCTGCACCATCTGCGGCGTCGAGGCCGGTTGCACGGGAGATAGCTGCTACTGGGGCAGCCTGAAGGGCTCAGCCAACGACATTGGCCCGGTGACGTCGGTTGGCACTCAGCTCTATTGCCTGAACCGCGGAGGCACGGCGGTCACGGGCGCCGGCCCGATTGCCATGCAGGGGCGCGGCTTCGACGGGGCGCTCCGCGACATGAAGAGCGGCGCGACCTCGTTGCAAGTCGGCGGGCTGCTCGAGTACGCGAGCCTGGACAAATTCTCTCGCTACGGAGCGGCGGTGCCGTTCGCAAAGCAGTTCGACCTGGGGTCTCCGCGGATGGACCTCAGCGTCGGAGGCAACCTGCTGTTTTCCAGCAGCGAGGTGCTTCAGCAATTCGGGTTCAACGCACGCCCGACGTTGCGACAGTTTCGGGGCGAGCCGGGGCAGATGCGCCACGTGCTCGCAGGCGCGGTGCCTCTGCAGCTCGTGCTCAACAAAGGCGATGGGCTCGACAGCGCGCTCTCGTACCACGCGGGCCTCGGGGCAATTGCGGGACTGGTCGACCCATCGGGCAAGCTCGGTGTCGGCCTCACGGCAGACGTCCTGTACGAGAGCGGAATTCAGGTCCCGTTTCAGCTCGTGGGTCGCTACAGCATCGGGTTGTCCGGTGGCCACGACCTCGGGCTTCAGGCCGGCTTCTCCAGCGACGCCACCGCGACCGGTGGTGTGCTCGACGACTTGCAACAGAACGTGATGGCCGGTTACGACGCCGGAGATTTTCTCTACGGCGCCCAGGTCTTCCGGCAGGGCAGCGACGCTTGGGTCTTTGCCCTGGGCGTGAGCCACATGTCTCGAGCGGCGGCGCTTGCCCACGGCACCGACGAGGCCTACCGAGCGGGTGGCACCGAGCCAGGTGGGACGAAGCCCGCGCCAGGCAAGGCCGGAGAGCCGCAGCCGATCACGGCGCTTTTGATCGTCGACGCGGGCGACGCCACCGCGAGTGCGGTGCTGCGCGCCGTCATCACGCGCATGCTCGCGAAGCGACGCATCACTCCGCGCTCGAAGGTCGACGCTGACCGGGCGATGAATCAGAGCGCGCCGGGCGTTGCGGTGGTCGATTATGGACCGAGGGAGCTCGGTGAGCTGCGGCGCGCCTTGTTCGTGCCGCTGGTGATTCACGTGCTCCTCGCGCCCGCTCCGGCAGGGCAGCTGCGCGCCGACATGCGGGTCGACGCCGCCGGCATGTCCGCGCGCCGCTCGCAGGTCGTGCCGGCCGCCGGCGCAAACGAGGCGGTTGCGACAGCGCTTTCGGAGATCCTCGCGCAGCTCGGTAACGACGCACTCGGAGCACGGGCCGTCGAGCTGCCCGCCCCGCCCCCGAAACCCGAGCCGCCCCCGCCCCCGAAACCCGAGCCGCCCCCAGCAACCGATCCGGATGCCGGTGCACCCAGCGATGCGGACGGTGGCGCGCCGCCCGGCGATCCGGCGGGATGCACGAAGGACACGGATTGCAAAGGTGATCGGGTGTGTGAGAGCGGCAGCTGCGTGAGCCCGAAATGAAGCCCCGTCGTTCATTGCGTCGGCTGTTCGCGCTGACCCTCTTGGTTGGGGTCTCCGCCCTGTACGCAGGCTGCGGCATCATGTTCGGCGACGTCGATGATTCGTGCAGCGGCTCCTGTTCTGCCATCACGGACTGCCCCATCCTCGCCTGTGGTTGTGAGAACAAAGTCACCCGAGTCGGCTTGGGGTGCTCGACGGTCGGGGGCTGCTGCCACGCGCGAGGCAGCATCTGCCAAGACGTCTGCGAAGGGCACGGCGGTGTGGCCAAGGTCGACGACCTCACGTGCAAAGCCACCAGCGACTGCTCGTCGTGCGCGGGTCCGATCTGCAACTGCTGGGACGGCAACGACATCCGAGGAGCCTGTGTCGGATCGAGCGGTGCAGCGTGCTGCCTCAGCGGAGTCAAAGACTGGGAGGCGCTGTGCCACGGGTTCTGCGCCAACCACGGCGGGCTCGAGGGAGTGACGCAGTGAGCTTGCGGCGCGTTGCACGGCTCAGCCTGGTGTTTCTCCTGTGGGCGGGTGCCCTCCCGGCCCAGGGCGGCAAGGCCAAAGAGCCGAAGCCGAACTCCGCAAGAAAACCTGGCGCTGCGGCGTTGCCGGAAGCATCACCGCCTGCAGAACCACCGGCCGAGGAACCCGCGCCCCCGCCCGATCCCCCGCCCCCGCCCGAACCCCCGCCCCCACCGGAACCCCCGCCCCCGCCGGAGCCCCCGCCCCCGCCGGCTCGTCCACCAGCGAGCGGCCCGCCGGTCTGGGTCAACTTGAAGAACGGCACGTCGATCAAAGGTCGAGTCGTCAGCTCCGAACCCGGACGCATCGCCATCATCGAGACCGAAGACGGCTGGGAGCTGTCGTTCAGCTGGGATCGAATCGGGAGCATCAGCGCCGAAGCTCCGCAAAAACCTGATGCGCCGCGCGGGCAGCCGGTGACAGCCGAACCAGCCGAGCCAGCCAAGAAGCGGGGTCGTGTCGGCCCGCGCGCGGGGGCCAGGCTCGGCGTCGGGTTGCCGTTTGGCAGCGTGAAGGACGGTGACGGCAAGGAGCTGTCGCGAGTTTTCGGCACGAACGTCTCACTCCAGGGCGAGCTCGGGTTTCAGGTGTCACCAGCTGTCTACCTCGGCGCCTACGCGGCCTACGCCATGGGCAGCCCAGGGACCGATCGCGCAGGCATGTGTGAAGCGTACACCTGCAGTGTGTACGGCCTCCGACTGGGCGCGAACTTCACGGTCGCGTTCACCCCCGACCAAGACGCGTCCGTGTGGCTCGGATACGGCGTGGGCTGGAGCGCGGACGAAATCGACATCGAGCGACCCGAAGGCAAACAGCAGTTTGCCCTCGGTGGCGTCGACTTCCTGCAGCTTTCCGGCGGCTACGACTGGAAGCTCGGCGACCACTTCAGTGCCGGTCCGTTCGCGGCGTTCAACGCGGGCATGTACCTTTACTCGGTGAAGGGTCTGGACGGCATCGGGAGCGCCGACGAGGTGAAGGATCCCAAGCTGAAGGGTTTCTTCGTGTTGGGCGCGCGGATGGTGGTGAACCCATGACAGGAACTGCGTGATGGCGGGGCGAGACTTCTCTGTGCTCGGGCGAGTGTCGGCGCTTCTGGCAGTGCTCGGCTGCGCGGCGCTGGGCGCGTGCGGCGGCAGCGACAAACAGGGGAGCTGCGAGCACGAGGGCCAAGAGATCTACTGCTACTGCACGGACGGCAAGAGCGGGGGGCAGACGTGCCAGAGTGATGGCACGTACACGAAATGCGATTGCACCGGCGGCGGCTTCGGAGGCTCGGGTGGTTTTGGAGGCTCGGGTGGTTTTGGAGGCTCGGGTGGTTTTGGAGGCTCGGGTGGTTCCGCCGGGTCGTCGCTGTATCCCAGCGAGGGCTCTCTGTGTTCGCTCGATGGCGGACTGCGCTGCGGTGCGCCTTCGACAACGGGGGAGGCGACCAAGATCTACTTTTGCGACGGGTCCTCCTACTCCGCCGTGTTTGCGTGCGGGTTCGGCCAGGACTGCGTGAACGTCACCACGGGCACGAGCGTGAACTGCAAAGACGGCGTGACGACCACCTCCTACGCCTACGACTACCAACCCTGCGCCTCGGAGCAGGCGGCCGCGTGTGACTTCAGCAAGGGCACCGTGTTGCTCTGCTCCGGTGGGAGCTGGTCTCCATCCGAGACTTGCAGCCCCGGCGGCTGCGGGCACGTTCAGCCCGGGTGGACCTCCGGCTCCGGCTATTGTCCGGCCACCTCGACCTACGGCTGCACGGTCTGCCTGTACTGAGCGCGTTCGCGCGGTGGCTCGCGGCGCCAGACAAAAGGCGCTAGGCTCCCTCTGTGCCGCCCAAGGACGGATCGGGAAAGCTCCCCACGTTCTCGCGCAGCGCCCGAGGCATGCTCAGCAAGGCCGAGGACGTCGTGATCGAGAAGGCGAAGGACAACTGCGCCGCGGTCCCCGATCTCGGCGGAGTCGACGGAGTGTTCCCGGCGCAGCACTGCTCGCACGGCAGTCACGGCAGCCACGGCAGCCACGGCAGCCATGGCAGCCACGGTTCGCACGGCAGCCACGGCTCGCACGGCAGCCACGGCTCGCACGGCAGCCACGGCTCGCACGGCAGCCACGGCTCGTGGTGACGCAAGGCGTTTGGTTCCGCGAAGTGCCACTCTGTGCCAAGCCCGGAACTCGACAGGCTGCGCGACTCGTTGGTTTCTGGCAGGAACGTGAAAGCCGATACCGCGACGTTGCAGGCATGGCCGTTGCAAACCGGCGCCGAATGAGAAGTGCTTCGTTCGCTCCGGCCCTGTGTTTGTTGATCGCCACGCTCGCCACGCTCGCGTGCTCCGGGAAGACCGACGACGCCGCCACCGGAGGCGCCGGTGGGTCGGGCGCTGCGGGTGGTTCGGGTGGCGCGGGTGGCGCTTGTGACCAGGCAGATGTCGCGTGCCCCGCCGATAAACCCTTCCCAGGTTCGTCCTGCGCTGTCACCGAGGCGTGCAAGTACCCGGTCGGCGACGGCATGAACACCTGGACGTACTCGTGCCCGGCGGGTTTCTGGATCGCCGACGCCACGTGTGAGGGCGCCATCGGCGGAGGCTGCCCGGTTCCGCCGCTCGTCGAGACTTGCAGTGATCCATTCAAGGGCAAGGCCTCGCAGACCGAGGTGGAGCTCGGTATCGCCGATCCGACGCAGCCCTTCGAGCCGCTGAAGGATGGCGCGGAGCTCGCGATGATCTGGGGGGGTCAGGGCAGCCCGATGGTGAGCTTTCGTGTTCGGGTGGCCGGCCTCGACGCAAGCTGTGTGAGGTTGGACACGACCCTGTCCATCGGGGGAAAACCCGCCGCCTCGACGCCCAGCGCCGTGACGATGCACTGCGGTGAGTCGCTCGGAGTCTTCAGCATCTTCCCCATGGAACAGGTCAGCTGCGAGCCGCCCTACACGAACAGCGTCGTCCTCGACATCAACGTCGCAGTCGATGGCGTCGGCAGCGTGAAGAAGACCGTGAAGGTGGAGAACCCCGCCTGCATGTTGCCGGGTTGACGCGTGCAAGCAGCGCGAACTGCGGCGAGAGGTCAGCCGGCCAGCGCTTCGCGCGCGGCCTTCACGGTGTTGTCGATGTCCGCGTCGGTGTGAGCCGTGCTGATGAACGCCGCCTCGAATTGCGCAGCGGGCCAGTAGATGCCGCGCTGGAGCATGGCGCCGTGCCAGCGACCAAAACGCTCGCGATCACACTTGTCCGCGTCCACCCACGAGCGCACCGGCCCCGGGTGGAAGAACAACGTGATCATCGAGCCGACTCGCTGCACCGAGCCGACAGTCTTCGTCTCTTTCAGCGCCGCGACGAGCCCCGCCTCGAGCCGCGCTCCCAGCGACTCCAGCTTTTCGTACTGAGCTTGGCCGAGCTCCGCCAAGGTAGCGAGCCCGGCGGTGACGGCCACCGGGTTCCCGCTCAACGTGCCGGCCTGATACACCGGGCCGACGGGTGCGATCTTCTGCATCACGTCGCGTCGGCCGCCGTAGACGGCGAGCGGCATGCCACCGCCGACGACCTTTCCCAAACAGGTCAGGTCCGGCACGATGCCAAAGCGCTCTTGGGCGCCACCTCGCGCAAGACGGCAACCGGTCATCACCTCGTCGAAGATGAGCAGCGCGCCGGCCTCGGTGCACACGGCCCGCAAGGTCTGCAAGTAGCCTGGTTCCGGCGGCACACACCCCATGTTGCCAACGACCGGCTCGACGATCACGGCGGCGATGCGCGAGCCCGACTCGGCGAACAACGCCTTCAGCGCGGCCGGATCGTTGAACGACAGGGTCGCCGTGTTCGCGACCACACCCGCCGGGACTCCAGCGCTGTCGGGGTTACCAAAGGTAGCGGCTCCACTGCCGGCCTTGACCAAGAGCCCGTCCGAGTGTCCGTGGTAACAGCCGTCGAACTTGACGATCACGTCGCGGCCCGTGAACCCGCGCGCGACGCGCAGCGCGCTCATCGTAGCTTCGGTGCCGCTCGACACGCAGCGCAGCATCTCGATGCTCGGGTAGCGCTCGATGACGGCTTCGGCAAAACGCACCTCGAGCTCCGTCGGCGCGCCAAACGAAAACCCGCGCTCGAGCTGGGCCTTCACCGCCTCGATCACCTTCGGGTGCCCGTGCCCCAAAATCGCCGGCCCCCATGAGCCGACGAAGTCGACGTACTCGCGTCCGTCGGCGTCCGTCAGCCGCGCACCCTGCGCGCTGGCGATGAACGGCGGGTGTCCGCCGACGGCACGGTAGGCGCGGACGGGGCTGTTGACCCCTCCAGGCAACAGGCGCTCGGCGCGCGACAAGAGCTCGGTGGAACGGGGTCCGGTCATGAACGGCTGACTAGCGCGAATTGCGCGCCCCGTCACCGGGCATTGCCCTCCGGCTCACTGCGGGACGTTCGGCGTGCAGAAGCCACCGAGGCACTTTGCGCCGGTACCCGTGCAGCAGTCGCCATTGCCAGCGCACTTGTCGCCGACCTGCGAGCAGCCGGACTTCTCGCCGCACACCTTGCCGCCGCTGGTGCCCGAGTCACCGGTCCCCGGGTCCACACAGAAACCTTCGCAGCACTCGTCGCCGGTCTCGCAGGAATTTCCCAGGGGTTTGCAGGGATCGAGCGCCCAGAAGCCGCGCTCGTTCTTGCTCTCGGTTTGGTTGGGCAAGAAGAACGGCGGGTGGCTGGGATCGCTCGCGCCGCTGGGCGAGATGGCCGCGACCCAGAGCTGTTTACGCACCTGGCCGCCCTGCTGCAGGTTGCCGTACTCACGGATGCTGGTGAAGACGACCCAGTAGTATCCGCCCGCGGGGATCGGGAGCGCAAAGGGTTCGTAGTTGTGCTCGCTGTCGCTGGGCACGTTGCCCGTGTTGGCGTTCACGAGCTCGACGTGGCCCTTGTTCGCGATGTCGATCAGGTTGAGGCGTCCATCCCCCGAGCCATAGGTCCCGTTGGCGTCGGTGGTCGCGAGCATGCCTCCGTAGCTCGCGTAGAACTTCGTGCTCTCTTGCAGCACGATGAGGTTCGAGTCCGGCAAGAAGGTCGAGTACTTGGTGATCTTGCCGCTGGCGCCGTTGTCGAGCACGACCTGGCGGTTGGTGAAGGTGAGAGTGCCCGTGGGGCCAGCGGTCTCGTCGATGCTGGCATCCATGACCTCGATGGCGCGCATGACGCTGCCCGGAGGGCTCGTCTCGCCGTGGCCTTGGGTGAAGGCGTAGCGCTTGCCGTCGTGGGAGAACACGGGCAGGTAGGCGCTCACGTCGGCGCCGAGGCCCACCACGGTCGCCGGGTCGAGCTTCTTGCCGACCGGGTCCACCTTCCAGGCGAGTTGATTCACACCGCCCCAGAAGTTGTCCTTGCTGCGCATGACGTACTTGCCGTCTGGCGCCCAGGTGCCGAACGAGAGCCCGCGAGTGTCACCGCCCAGCCCCGGTGGGGACTGGGAGATCTGCGTGGCGTTGCCCGTGAGATCGACCTGATACACGCCGCTCTCGGCGCTCTGCACGTTGACCTCGGCACCCGTCGACAGCATCTGGCCGTTGGCCGCCACCGAATGGCACACCACGCAGCCTTTTCTCACCTGAGTTGCGGCACCTTGATTGCCCGGGCGCGCGGCCCACAGGCCCAGGTTCGGCGCCTCGTAGGTCATGTAATAGACGACACCCTTGAGGGAGCCTGGCGCTGCGACGATCTGGATCGCGTAGGGGCCGTAGGCCTGCCCGCTCGCAGCCTTCGTGACCTCGACGGAGAGTTTGCCGCCCGCTGCGGTCGAGAGCGCCGCGTTCCAGACGTCCTGCGGCACGGTGAAACGAGGCGTGGCCGGCGCGGCCACCTTGTAGAAGCCCTCCCACGTGAAGAGCGGCGCGCTGAGCTTCACCTTCGCGTCCACCGGCGCGACGCTGCCAGCGCTGACCATCACCAACGGAGCGAGCAGCCCCTTCGGCATCACCGTCTGGTCGTACGGATAGAGGAACTTCGTGGGGTTCGGTCCGGGATCTGCCGAGGGTGCACCCGAGAGCGCGACTTTATTTGCCGGGTCGACGGTCGCGTCGACGTCTTCACTGAGCTTCACCTCGATGGTGAGCTCTGCGCTCGCCTTCTTGCCACCGTAGTCGGCGGTCACCGTGACTTTGCCGCCGGTGATCCCCGTCGTCGTCACGAGCCCTTGTGAGTCGATGGTTGCGAGGTCGTAGCTCGACAGCGTCCAGCTGGCGGACACCTGACCCGAGCCGACGAGCGCCTTGAACGGCTGACTCTGCGGTGAGTTCTTGGCGGTGATGGTCAACGTCGCCGTGGCGGGCTCGACCTTCAATTCGCTGACGGCGCCGTCGAGGTTGATGCCGCCGCCCGTGCCGCCGCCACCGACGCCGCTGTCGTTCTTCCCCGCTCCACTGCCGCCGGAGTTCGCATTGGAAGCGGTGCCGCCGTCATCCCCGCCGCAGCCGACGAAGCCTGCCAGGGCGCAGGCAAGAACGAGGAACCACAACATGCCCCAGCGACGGATCGTGCTGCCCATTAGCGAAGAGTACGCGCAGAAAGCGCCCGCGCCGAGGGCTTACAGGGCTGGCGGCTTTTTGAAGTGAGCGTGGTTGGAGTGACACGCCGCCCGCGGGCGACCAATCCGTTCTTCGGCACTCGCCCGCGGCTGAAGCGCCGGTACCTGTCCCGGACTCCCGGACCCTGTTGATGACTCCTCTTGCGCCGGCTCGGCTGCCATCGGGGTGATGGTCGGTGGCACGTTCTGCACGTCGGTCGCCGCTCGCACTCTCAATCCTGAACTCTTCGCGACCGGTCGTTCAACAACGCCCGCCACGCCTCAATCCGGTTCTTCGCGTGCTCCGGCCATTTCTTCCGGCTGAGGCGGCCGAGCAGGTGCGGCGTGTGATCGCCCGCGCGGCTGCGCTCGCCGAAGACCTCGGCCGCGGCCTCGAGGGACTCGTAGGCTTTGTCGGCGTCGCCGCTCTCGATGTAATACCAGGCTTGCGTGAGCAGGTAGTGCTGGCGCGGCTCCGCCTCTTGCACGGCGATCGCAGCGGCCTCCATCAACTTTGCGTGCGCGCCTTCGAGGTCGCGCCGCGCGAGTGAGATCTGGCAAGACAAGAGCGTGGTCTCGATGATGCCCCAGGGGTCCCGCATCTGGGTGTACACCGCAGAGGAGAGATCGGCGTGGATCTCCGCCATGTCCAGGTCGTCGGTGTCGATGCCGATCATGGCCAAGAGGCGCTCACACGCCGCATGGCCGCGGGGCGTGCGCAGGGCTTCGAACGCCGTCAGGGCCTCGAGCGCCCCGAGCTCCGCGCTGTAGAAGTTCATCAAGCGGTGCTCGACGTGCGACAGCGAGGCGTTCGCTTGGGCGATGCCCAGGCGGTAACCCGCCTTCTCGAACTCGGCGCGCGCCTCGAGCGTGAGCCGACGCGAGCGCTCGGTCACACCCTCGGAGTGATCGATCCACGAGAGCAAGAGCAGGCACTGCCCGCGGCCCAGCGGCTGGCCGAGCTCTGCGAAATGCTGCTCACCTGCCTGGATCACCGTGCGGCCGCGATCGTAGTTGCCGAGCAAGTATTCGATCTCGCCGATGACCGCCTCGCTCTGGGCCATGCCCAGCACGTTGCCGAGCTCCGTGAAGATGTCGTGCGCCTTCGTGGCAAGCTCCGCGCCCTCGACGCTGTCGCCCTTCTCACTGGCCAGGTGTCCGAGCAGGCGCAGGCAGTTGGCCTGGTTCTCCTTGTCGCCGAGCTCTTCGAACGCCCCGCGTGCGATCTCGGCGTGAGTCGTCGCTTCTTCCGGACGACCCAGGTGGCGCTGCGCTTCGGCCGTCCAGCGGTGTTTCAGCGCCAGATCACGGCCCGCTAGATGCCCCTTCAAGAGCTCGAGATCGGCCAGGGTCGAGAGCGGCTCTCGGGCGGTGTTCCAGGCCTTGGCGAGCCAGTCGAAGATCAGCTTGGCGGCCAGCGCGGGCTCGGAGGCGTAGAGCATGTTCGCGGCCCGCTGGCGGATGATGCGCCGCTGGTTCGCCAGCGGATGGCTGCTGAGCGCATCCGACGCGGCCATGAAGATGTCGCGGGCATCCGGCCGCTCCATCAGTCGCGACAGCAGGTGCTCCTGCAACAAGGCGTGCGGCCAGTTGTAACGACCTGCCCCGCGCGGCAGGATGATTTCAGCGTTCTGCAGGCTGACGATGGCGTCGTCCGCGGCGAGGCCGAGTCGCAATAAGAGCGAGTGGAGCACGCCGCGGCGGATGTCACCGCCGACACTGGCCACGGCATAGGCCGCCAATCGGTGCGCCTCGGGCATGGCTTGCACGCGGCTGTCCCACAGCTCTGCCGTGGTCTGCGGTCGGACCGTGAGCACCGCCTCCGGCACGCGGTACACCCCCTCGCGGATCTCCATGTTGCCGGCCAGCGCCCAGGCGTGCAGCTGCTGCAGCGCGAACAGCGGATTACCGCGGCTGCGACGCGCGGCCTCCTGCACCGCCGAGTCGTCGAGCGGCAGCGAGGCCCGCAGCAACGCCGCCGTCGTCTCCGGTTCGAGCGGTTTCACGTCGATGACGATGCCGTTCATCGCCTCGCGCAGCTGCCTCAGCTGTTCGGCCTGCGGTGTCCCGAGCTGTACGTCTTCCGAGCGCACGGTCGCCACCATCACGATGCGCTGATCCGGCTCTTCTTGATGCACCCGGAGCAGACCTTCGAAGGTCGTCTGGCCGGAGTTGTGAAGGTCGTCCAGGAAGAACACGAGCGGACGCCCGCGCGCGATGCGGCGCAGTGTGTAGCGGATCACCAGCCGCCGGGTCTCGAAGCTGTCGAGGGTGAAACGAATGCCGCTGGGTCCGACGGGCTGATCCGGGGCGAGGGGACGAATCCACTCCGCAGCGCCGGCGACCCAGGCGCGGCCGTTTTTGTCGTCGGCGTTGACCCGCCAGCGCAAGAGCAGCGATTTCTCGATGGTGTTGCGATCGGAGCGCTCGAAGTTGAAATACTGAGTGACGCCGCCGAGCATGCCGTCGAGTGGGCTGCGGATCCGCCGATAGCGCGCGCGCACCGGGATCATGGTGCCTTCTTCGTGCACGACCTCGCACAGCCACTCCGCAATGCGGCTCTTGCCCACGCCGGCGGGCCCAACCAAGATCACGAGTCGGTGTGGATCACCGATGCCCTCGATCACCTCGTCGCACACCTCGCGTAGCACCCGCCGCACGTCGTCACGGCCGACCAGCGGACTCGGTCGAATGCTGAGCAGGCCGGGCGCACGTTGTGCAGCGGCGGGCGCGAGCCCTTCGGTCTTGCCCCGGGGTGGACCGGACATGCGGGTCGTCGGTGCCGGCGGGCTCGCCGTTTTGTGAGGCAGCGAAGGGAACGCGTAGACGCTGCCATCCAGGTCCGGATCCGGGCGCCAGGCGCTCCAGGCGGCGCGCGCTTCGCTGGCGAACTCCCAGCGATCCCAGGGGCGCTTGGCCAACAGTCGCTTCACGAATGCAGTGACCGCCTCCGGAGCCTCGATCGCGAGCCGGAGCTCCGGGACCTTCTCGAAGGCGTGCAAGCGCAACAGCTCCTTCGGGTCGCCGCTGAAGACGCTGCGCCCGGAGAGCAGCTTGAACAGGATGCAGCCGAGCGCATACAGATCCGTGGCGCCGCACACGTGGTGCATCTCGTGCTGAATTTGCTCCGGTGCCATGTAGCCCGGCGTGCCGGCGCCAGCGTGGGGCGCAAACTCCATCGGTTTGGCGCCGTCGAGGCGTTCGTCGTGTGGGTCTTGTTTGAGCCAGGCCAGACCGAAATCGAGGATGTGGATCTTCGGCGGGTTGCCCGGCACCTCTTCGACCAACACGTTGGAAGGTTTGAGGTCGCCGTGGATGATGCCGCGAGCGTGTGCCTGAGCGAGCGCACCCAAGATCTGGTCGAGCGCGTGCCAGATGAGCTCGAAGCGGTTGGCGGTCTGCGAGAGATCGTGCAGCGATACACCCGTGACGAGGTCCATCGTCAGAAATGGCGTGCCGTCCTTGAGCTGCCCGAAGTCGCGTGCGCGCACGATGCACGGGTGGTCCAGAGCGGCGAGCGCACGCGCCTCTTTGTAGAACCACATGATGTACTCCGCCGCGAGCTTGCTCTCGGGCGGAATGACACGCTTGAGCGCGACCTCGGCGTCGCTGGTGATGTCTCGGCAGCGGTAGACGATGCCCATGCCGCCTTCGCCGAGCACACTGATGACCTCGTAGCGGTCCGCCAAGAGATGCCCGGGCAGGACTGGGCTGGGTGTGCCGAGCGGGGTGATCTCGTGCAGCGACACACTGAGGATGGAGCCCTCTTTCAGCGAGGCGGCGCTGGGGATGCTCGGCGGTGCGCTCGATGGCTCACTCTCCGGCGCGGCCTCCACAGGCGGCGGATTCCCGGACAGGTGCGACGCCGCATGGGGAATGCCGTCGCTCGGCGGCGGCCGCGAGGTCTCGGAGATCTCCGAGCTCTCGGGCACGGCTACGCCCGCCGCTGATGCGGGCTTGCCCTGCGCGTCGCCGCCGTTGGACATCCCTTTCGCTCGCTTCTCCGAATTAGTCCGAACCCGCTGCCCTGTGAGGCTCCCCCGACGAACCCGCGAGCGCGCGAGTGTATTCACCGAAATCCCCGCGTCGAGCACCGGGGACAAGAACCCGAGCGTACCTGATTTCTCTATTGCTTGCCAGGGGTTAGCCAGGGGGCCGGAAAACACCCGCGGTGCAAAGCCGGCTTTTCGCAGAAGGCGAACGGGCATATGCCCTCCCACCATGAACGCCGCACGTGCCCACCATCAGCCCCCGCTCGCCGAGACCGACCCCGAAATCGCGCGCCTGATCGACGCCGAAGAGCAGCGTGAGATCGAGAAGCTGCGGCTCATCCCCAGCGAGAACTACGTCTCACGCGCCGTGCTCGAGGCGACGGGTTCGGTGCTCACCAACAAGTACTCGGAAGGGTATGCGGGTAAGCGCTACTACGAGGGGCAGCAGATCGTCGACCAGGTGGAGAACCTCGCGGTCTCGCGGGTCAAGGAGCTGTTCGGCGCGGAGCACGTGAACGTGCAGCCTTACAGCGGCAGCCCCGCCAACCTCGCCGTCTATCTCGCGTTCTGTCAGCCCCACGACGCCATCATGGGACTCGGGCTGCCCGCGGGCGGCCACCTGACCCACGGGCACAGCGTCAGCATCAGCGGCAAGTACTTCAAGAGCATCCCGTATGGGGTGAGGGAGAGTGATCAGCGCATCGACCTCGATCAGGTGCGGGCGCTCGCGCGCGAGCACAAACCCAAGATCATCTGGTGCGGCACCACGGCCTACCCGCGCACGCTGCCGTTCGCCGAGTTCCGCGCGATCGCCGACGAGATCGGTGCCAAGCTCGTCGCTGACATCGCGCACATCGCCGGGCTCGTGGCGGGCGGTGCGCACCCGTCCCCCATCGGCATCGCCGACGTCGTCACGACCACCACCCACAAGACCCTGCGCGGACCTCGCGGGGGCATGATCCTGTGCAAGGCGGAGCACGCGAAGGACATCGATCGCGCGGTGTTCCCCGGGTTGCAGGGCGGTCCCCACAACCACACGACGGCGGGCATCGCCGTTGCAGCCAAGGAAGCGATGACGCCGGCCTTCAAGACCTATGCCCAGAATGTCGTCGCCAACGCCAAGGTCCTGGCGGAGGCGCTCGCGAGCCGTGGCTTCCGCCTGGTCACCGGCGGCACCGACAACCATCTCATCTTGGTCGACCTGACCCCGAAGAACGTCACCGGCAAGGTCGCCGCCCAGGCGCTCGATCGCGCGGGGATCGTGGGCAACTACAACTCCATCCCGTTCGATCCGCGCAAACCCTTCGATCCCTCGGGCCTGCGCATCGGCACGCCTGCCATCACCTCCCGGGGCATGGGCAAGGATGAGATGTTGAAGCTCGCAGCCTGGATGGATCAGGTCGTTGCCGCCCCGGGGGACGAACAGCTCGTCGCGCGCGTGGCCGGCGAGGTGAAGGAGATGTGCCAGGCCTTCCCGCCGCCCGGCATCGCCGTGTGATGCGCGCGACCTACGCGCTTCCGACCCTGGTGTTCGGTTTCTTGCTCGGCGGATGTTCGAGCGACGAGCCCGCGGACAGTCCGGCCTTCGTGGTCGCGACGTTCAATACCGGAACGACCACGGGCCTGGGTCATGACTCGCCCCCGGACGACGGGTACGGTTCCGCGCAGGCGAAGATCTCCGATCAGTACTACGGGGACGGACTCGCCTGGGCGAAGGTCATCGCGGACACGCGAGGGTGGTTCCAGCAAAACCCGGTGGACGTCGTCGGTTTCCAGGAGATCTTCCACCCCGGCGAGTGCAACACGGTGCCCGCAGAAGCGAAGCCGGGTTTTGTGTGCGAGACCTGGCAGCCGGGCGATCCCACGGTCGCGCAGACCATCGTGGGTGAGGGTTTTCAGGTCGCGTGTAACGTCGGGCACAGCGACAAGTGCCTGGCCGTGAGGAAGAGCTTCGGCAGCATCGCCGGCTGCGACGCAGATCTGTGTCTCGATTTCCTCCGCGGCAGCGAGGTGAACGGCTGTGGCAAGGGCTCGCGCATCGGTGGCGCCGTGATTCAGCTCGCAGCGGGTGGAAACCTGACGGTGGTGAACGTGCACGGCTCATCCGGGCTCGCTCAGTCAGATCAGGACTGTCGTGCGCTGCAGTTCTCGCAAGTCTTCATCGATGCGGGGGACGGAGCGCCGGCGGCGAACGGCGCACGCAACGTGATCTTTGGAGACTTCAACACCGACCCGGGTCGGATGGCGGATTTCGACGAGAGCGCCGCCCTGGTCAACGAATACACCGGCAACGGCAACCCGTTCCATTTCGTCACCGCTGTCGGAGCCGAGGCGCCGCCGACCTACGCGGGGCTGTTCGACATCGACCACGTCATCAGCGACGCGTTCTCCGGCAGTTGTTTCGTGGCCGGTCTCAGCGAGGGGCATGCCGCCGTCACCGAGACCGTTTACTTTGACCACAAACCGCACGTTTGTCGGCTTCACGCCGAATAGCGCCGGGCAGCGGAAACTTCGCACCCCTGCGCCGGATCGCCCACATCCCCCTTCCTGTTTGCTGACCGGTGGGTAGAGCGCTGGAGCGGACCGCGTAAGAAGTGACCCGCCCCTCGGGCGTAAATGGCTTAATCTGAAGCTAGCACTCATGCGTGTGGGATCCGGCTCTACCCGCCCCCAATTGGTTGGGGACTACCTGCTCGAGCGACTGCTCGGCGTCGGGGGTATGGCGGAGGTCTTCGTTGCGCGCCGCCAGGGGCCCCACGGGTTTCAGAAACGCGTCGCCATCAAACGCATCCTGCCGCAGCTCGCGCACGACCCGCGGTTGGTCGCGATGTTCTGTGACGAGGCTCGCATTCAAGCGTCCCTCAGTCATCCAGGACTGGTCGAGGTGTTCGACTTCGGCGAACACGCTGGCCTGCCGTTCATCGCCCTCGAGTACGTGGATGGGCTGTCGGCGGCGGAGCTGATCGCTCGCATCGCCGCGCGCCGCCGCACCGTCGAGCTCGCTCCCGCGCTCTACATCATCCGCGAGGTGCTCGACGCGCTGGCATACGTTCATCGGGCGACTGACGAGGACGGGCGTCCGCTCGGCATCGTGCATCGTGACGTCGCGCCCAGCAACGTGCTCTTGGGTCGGCAAGGCCAGGTCAAGCTGGGCGATTTCGGGATCCTGCACTCGACCGCCATCGACTCGCGCACCGTGCCCGGGGAGATGAAAGGCAAGGTTGGCTACGTCTCCCCGGAGCAGGCGCTGGGCATGCCGCTCGATGGTCGCAGCGATCTATTCTCGGCCAGCATCGTGCTGGCGGAGTTGCTCATCTGCACCTCGCTCTTCGGCGGCGAGACCGAGATCGACGTGCTGCAGAGCCTGCACGGCGGTGACCTCTCCCGCTTGCGCGCTGGCGCAGCAAACATCCCGATCGAGGTGCGGGAGATCCTCGCCAAGGGGCTCTCGCGGTGGCCCGAGCAGCGCTACCAGAGCGCCGAGGAAATGGCCGCGGCGGTCGACGCGACCGCCCGCCGTCTGGGCCTCTCTTTGGGCGCCCACGTGCTCTCGGAGTGGCTGTTGGATCTCGGGCTGGTGGCGCTGTCGAGCGATGTGCAGCAGAAGCCTGCGCCGATCGCGCGCAGGCGCCCGCTGAGCGACGATCAGTTCTTCGAGACGGTGAAGCTGGCGCCGGGTGAGAGTGAGCGACCGCCGCCTTCGATCTTGGCCGCGCTCGCCAAGCTCGTGCCGGAGAACGACGCCCGCCCACCGGATGAGCTGGCGCATGCGGTGAGTGTGCCCTCGCCTGGCCCCCGAAGCGAACCGGAGGTGAGCTATCGCATCCAGCGCGCGGGCGGCGCGGTGATGGGGCCGTTCCGACTTGCCGACGTGCTCGAGATGCTGGCCACCGGTCGCCTCTCGATCGACAGCGCTGCATCGCGCAACGGCGGAGCGTTTCTGGCTGTGCCCTCGTTGACCGAGCTGTCCCGCATGCAGTCGCGCCCGGCCTATCGTTTTCACGAGCCCATCGCGCTCTACACCCAGGAACGCTGGGCGGTGCGGCTCGAGCACACCCCGGGCCTGCTCTTCGACATTGCGCGGCGCCGACGCACGGGCATGCTGTGCGCCCGCCGCGGGGCCGCCCAGGTGCGTTTGTGGTTCGTCGACGGTGAGCCGGTGTTTGCTTCGTCGACGGATCCGCGAGAGTTGCTCGGTGCGCGTCTGGTCGCAGACGACGGTGCGAGTCAGCCAGCGGTGAACGAAGCCGTCGAACATGCCTGGCGCCGGGGTCGCATGCTGGGCGAGGTTCTGATCGAACGCGGGCTGGCGACCGAAGATCGCGTCGCCGCCGCGCTGCGCGAACAGACGTGGAGTCGCCTGGTGGCGCTGTTCCGCTTCCGTGTGGGCGAGCTCGCCTTCGTGGACGGCGCGCGCCATGGAGACGCCGTGCTCGCCCTGCCGCCCCGGCTGGCGTTCGTTGCGAGCGCGCTTCTCTCCGCGTACCGACCGGACGAGGTGGCCTCCGTGCTCGAGACAGTGGAGCGCGTGGGTGGGGTGTCGGCTGCGCCGCACGCCGAAGCAATTCAGAAGGGACTCGAGCTTCCGGCGCCTGAGGCTGAGGCTCTCTATTTGGCTCGCCGCGGTCGCGCCCTGAGAGGATTGATGCAAGAGGGCGTGCGGAGCGGCGCCTTCGACGTCCACGCTGCCCGTCGTGCGGTGTTGGTGGGTCTCGCCTCGGGTGCGCTCCGCTGGCAAGACTGAGCGAGACCAAGGTGAACGTCGCTCAGTCGATGACCTACGTGGCGTCCGACTGGAACTCGTAGATCGAGCCCAGCTCGAGGATCTGCGTGAGCTCGTCGAGCGCGGTCAGTCCTTCCTGGTGAAGTGCAGGATCCCGGAGGTCGTCGAGGGTGAGCTGGTCGCGGTAGTGTTTCTCGACCCAGCGCACGAGCTCCCGGTCCAGCGCCGCGTCGAAGAGCACACGCCCCGAGAGCGACACACGCTCCGCTTCAGTCAGCGAAACGGCGAGGCGCAGACACGCGGGTCCGCCGCCGTTTTTCATCGAGGAGCTGACATCGACGAAGTGCAGCTGGTCCACCGGCGTGGGCTCCGCCACCACACGATCGAGGAAACGTCGCACCGGTCCCGGCTGCTCCGCTTCGCTCGGCGCGACCAGGGCGAGCCGCCCGTCATCCAGCTCGACCAGCTCGCTGTTGAAGGGATACAGGCTCACCGCGTCGGCGAGGGGTATCTCGCTCTCGCGGGCGAGTGAGACGACGAGCTCGCCGCCCAGCTTCTCCCGCAGCGTCTCGATGACGCGCTCGACATCGAGGAACGCGCGTTCGTGCAGCATTAGGAAGCGTCCAAGACCCAAAGCCAGCACGTCGGTGTGAAAGGCGCCCGCGTCGATGCCGAATGGGTCTTGCTGCGGAAACAAGGCACGATCGCCAGTGATGCCGTGCAGACGCGCGAGGGCCGAGCTGGCTTCACGGGTCTGCCGCGCGGGGTGCACGCTCGGCCCGACGGCGGCTTCGAGCACGGCTCGGCCCCACGCAAACAGGTGAACGGCGCCGCGGGAGGTCTGAAGGCGGATGTGATTGGCTGCGCCCTCGTCCGAGAACAGATCGCTGCCTGGGAGCGGTTCGTGCACGACGAATCGCGGGTCCGAGAAGATGCGCCGCAGGATCGCGAGCGTAGTGTGGGCCTCGATGCTGCGGTGAAACATGCTCGAGAGGTTCGCGACCGTCAGGTGCACTCGCCCGTCCGCGGTGTCACACGAAGGCGCGACGGTCGCCGCGTTGGCGGTCCACATGGCCGATGCGCTCGAGACGGTTCGAAGCAGTGCGCCGTCGTCGGTGCCGCAAGCGTCCCGGATCACCTCCGCGTCCGACCCCGAATAACCAAGGCGCCGCAGGGTGAAGAGATCCGGGCGTGGCTGCGGCGGCAAGATGGCTTGCGCCGCACCCAAGCTCGACAGCAGGCGCATCTTCGCGAGGCTCTGGAGGGCTGCCGCTCTGGGATTACCCGGTTCACCAGCGTGGCGCGTCGCGGCCAGATTTCCTGCGGACAGCCCCGCATGGCCGTGGGTCGGTCCAGGCAGCCCGTCGAAACACACAACACGCATGCCGCACGCCTCAGCAGCCCGAAGGCGCGATGAGAAACGCCGTGTCACCCAGGTCGTCGGTGACGTTGCCGGCGCTGCCGAAGTCCTTGTTGGCCCATGGATCGAACCCCATCAGACTCGGCTCCGTCCAGCCGTTTGCCGTGGTGACGAAGCCGTTGGCGGTCAGGTCGTTGGTGAGCGGTGCGCCCGGTTCGCCGGCGTTGGCGAAGGGTTGGGTGGCAGGGCTCGGGTTCAGAGTGCAACCGCCGAAGTCACAGATGAAGTTTGCGTCGCAGGTGCCCTCGTCGGTGTAGCCGCCATGTTTGTTGACGCTGGCAAAGACCACCGGAAAAGCCTGCCCGCTCTTGTCTGCGGTCTTGCACGGGCTGCAGCCCGGGAGGCTGCCGCAGGTCGTCGTTTTTTCGCACAGTGTGCCCTGGTGTGAGATCGCGCGCAGCGCCAGGATCCCAGCAGGGGTCGGGAGCTTCGGATCGATGACGGCGCCGAAACCTTCGTCGTCCCCGACGTGACCGGTTGCGCCGCAGTCGTTCTCGTAGAGCACGATGTACCAAATTGCGATCTTGGTCTTGTCCGCCGGGTGGGGAGTTGCGCGGAAGAGCACGCCGCTCCGCGGACACTTGTCGTCGGGCGCGATGGAGTAGAAGGGAAAGTAGGCTTGGGCGACGGCGAGCTCGGTGTTGTCGTCGAGGCCGTCGCCGTCGCCGTCGACGAAGCCCGCGTCTGCGTCCGCGCCGCCGTCCGAGCCGGCCGAACCCGAGCTGCCAGCGGTTCCACCGCCCGCCGGGCCACCGCCGGTCGCGCTGGTCCCGCCGCCAGAGGTTGCCCCTCCACCTCCTGCCGCGCCGCCGCTCGCCCCGGCGGCGCCGCCGCTGGCCGATTTCGCCGCGTCCTCGCCGGAGCCGCAGGCGCTGACGCCGACCGCGGCCGAGAGCGCAGCGCCACTGAACCAACCGAGCGACAACGTCCTCCGCACCATGCCCCGAGTCTATCCCGAGAAGCGCAAGCGCGCCGCGGTCGGTTTTGCAGTGCTCGGCCCGGCGTTCCGAGCGGGCAACAGGAGTGCGCAGGTCGTATAGTCCCCGTGCACATGCCCACTGCACGGCTCTACTTCGAAGACCCGCTGGCTCTCGAGTTCGAAGCAACGGTCGTGGCGCACGGCAGCCACGAGCATCGCCCGTCGCTGATCCTCGATCGCAGCGCTTTTTATCCGGAGGGTGGCGGTCAGCTGCCGGATGGCGGCTCGCTCGCGGGGCACCCAGTCGTGGACGTGCAGGTCGACGAGTTGGGCGTGATTCATCACGTGCTCGCTGGTGCGCTGCCGGACATCGGGGCGAAGGTGCAGGGCACGGTCGACCGCGGACGGCGCCGGCGTCACATGGCAGAGCACACCGCGCAGCATGTGCTGTCGCGCGCGCTCTTGGAGGTGGCTGGCGCAGAGACCCTGTCGGCCCGCCTGGGTGAGAGCGCCTGCACCATCGACGTCAATCGCGCAGAGCTCCCGGATGCCGAGCTCGAACGGGCGGAGAGCCTGGCAACGGCCATCGTCGACGACGATCTGCCGGTGCGCGGTTTTTTCCCCACTCGGGACGAGCTCGCCGCGTTGCCGCTCCGCCGGGCGCCGAAGGTCGAAGAGCTGATCCGGATCGTTTCCATCGGCGACTTCGACTTCACGCCTTGTGGCGGCACTCACTGCACACACACCGCCCAGATCGGTCTCTTGCGGGTCGTCAGCACCGAGCGCTACAAGGGCGGCACCCGTGTGACGTTCGTGGCCGGCTCACCTGCCCGAGAACTACTGGTGAACGAGTCGCTCACGTTACGCGCGCTTGGCAAGAGCTTCACCTGTGGCCCGCTCGACGTCGGAGGCGCCATCGAAAAACTTCGCCGGGAGCTGGATGGGGCCCGAGACGATCTGGGCAGGATGCGTGCGTCGCTCGCCGAACGCTGCGCTCGGGAGCTGGCAGCTCAGGCGGCTGCGACGCTTGCCCCGGAGCTGATTGCGCGAGTCGACGGCGCCAACCGCGCGCTGCTCGCCAGTATCGCGGCGCGCATCACGGAGCGCCCGGACGCGGTCGCGATTCTCGCGGGGTCGGAGCACGATTCCATGCCGCTGTTCGTGGCTCGCGGCGCGCACAGCCGCTTCGATTGCGGCGCATTCGTCAAACGACTCGCACGGGCGGCCGGCGGTCGAGGGGGTGGGCGGCCTGAGCGAGCGGAGGGGAGTTTGCCCTTGGATTTCGCGTTCGAGATCGGCGCCCGCGCGGCGCTCGCTGGTTGATTCAACGGAGCACTCGTACGAGGGAAGGGCGGCTGAGCGCGACTCAGTCCCTCGCGCGGACCACTCTGTCGAGTGCCAGGTCGAGGTCTTCGAAGCGTGTGATCCGCTCGAGTCGCGGATGTTCCAGCGCGACGTTCTTCGAGTGTTTGCCGCCCAACCAAATCCAGGTTCCCGGCGAGAGGGCGCCAAACATCCACTCGACGCCATCGCGCACTGACTCCAGCTCTGCGCTCGCAGAGACGCTCAGGCCGACGACGCGCGCGTTCGCGTGGCGGGCCGCTTGAGCGATCTGGTCCGCCGGAGTGTCGATGCCAAGCACGCGGGGGGTCGCGCCGGACAACGCCAAATAGAGCGCGGCCATGTCGAGGCCCAGTCCGTGCCGCTCACCGGGCAACGTGGCCAGGAGCACGACGGGATCGCTCGTCGCCCCTTCGTACGCCGAGCTCATCACGCGCAGCTGCGTCGACAACATGCGGCTGAGCAAGTGCTCGTGTCGGACCTCGAGCTTGTGCGAAGCCCAGGCGTCTCCGACCCGCTCGAGCAGTGGAGCACAGACTTCCTTGATGAAGCGCTGGGCGCCGAGCAGGTTGGCGCGCTGGCGCAGTTCGATTTGCAACGACGCAACGTCGTCCCGCTCGAGGCACCCTATCAGCGCTTCGATCGAGGACGAGGCCGGTGCGCTGTCTTGTCCCGTGGTAGCCGTCGACGCGAGCAACGCCGACAGCTCGTCGTGGGTGCGCGAGACGACCTCGCCGGCGCGGTAGCCCGCCTTCAGGCTGCGTGCGACGAGCATCAGGCGCTCGACATGCTCCTGAGAATACATGCGCACGCCCGCGGCATTGCGCTCCGGGTTCGGGAAGCCGTAGCGCCGCTCCCACATGCGCAGCGTGTCCGACGATAGGCCGGTCAAACGCGAGGCGACCCGGATCGAGTATCCCGACCGCGCCCCGTTGGTCGCACCGCGCTGACCCATGGCTCTCCGCTTAGTTCCGCAGGTCGACCCGTCAAGCCGGGTTTGACCGGGCAATCGCCCTCGGTGATGCTTGGGGGGCATGCGCGGGTCCTTCCGGGTGTCGGTAATCGCAGCGGCGCTGGTCGCCGGGCTCAGCGCCGCCAGCGCCTGCGGTGGGGGTGACTCGGTGGAAGAGGGCTACACGGGCAGTGGTGGCAGCAGCTCCGGGGGTGCACCGTCGGGCGGTAGTGGTGGCACCCTGGCCTCCGGCGGTTACTCGGCGGTGGGCGGCCAGCTCGACGCCGGCCCCGATGTGGACGCCAGCCCCAAGCTCGGACCGCCCTACCCCGTGGTGCTCGCCCACGGCTTCTTCGGCTTCGAGAAGTTCGCGGGTCTCGACGCGATCACCTACTTCTATCAGGTGCGGGCCGAGCTTGCGGCCAAGGGTGAGCCGCTCGTGTTCACGCCTGCCGTCGATCCTTTCAACGACTCGACGTTCCGCGGGGCGCAGCTGGAGGCGGAGATCGAAAAGATCCTCGCCCAGACCGGCCACGCGAAGGTCAACCTGATCGGCCATTCACAGGGTGGGTTGGATGCACGCGTCGTGGCTCACGACCGCCCCGACCTGGTGGCGAGCGTGACGACGATTGCAACGCCCCATCAGGGCACACCCATGGCCGACGTCCTGCTCGGGCTGGTCGCCGATTCCAGCTCTCAGAAGCTCATCGACTGGCTGGTGAAACAGATCGGCTACGCTTTGTACGACACGACGGGCAAGAAGACCTCGCTCTGGAAGCCGCTCGAGCTGTTCTCGAAATCCGGGATCGCCGCCTTCAATCAGACCTATACGGACCGCGCTTCGGTTCGGTACTGGTCAATCACCGGTCGCAGCGATTTCAAGCTGGCGGAGATGGACTGCAAACCCGACAGCCAGGTCCCGTTCATCGAGAAATACAATTTTCAGACTGACCCCATCGACGCGTTGCTGTTGATCACCGAGGCTTACCTCGATGGGGGGTTGGCGCAGCCGGACGCCAACGACGGTCTGGTGCGGGTGAAAGACGCAAAGTGGGGCACGTTCCTGGGCTGTGTGCCCGCCGATCACCTGGACGAAGTTGGCCAGCTCTTCGGCGATTCGCCCGGCATTGGCAACGGCTTCAAACACAAGGAGCTGTACGTCGCGCTGGTCGAATACCTGCGGGCGCAGGGACTCTGACGCTCGCGCGGGCTCCCCGGCTCACGCCAAGACTACGTCGAAGCCGACTTTGTACTGCTTGCCGCCACCAGGCACCGGTTCTTCCACGAGCGGTCGGATCAACGAGGCCTTCACGAAGGGGTCGCTGGCGATCCAGGGATCCCCCTCGAAGTAGAGCTGGGTGGTCAGCGCCGTTCCGTCCGCATGGCTCACCTTGTAGTGGATGTGGCGCGGGCGATACGTGCTGCCGTTCAGGTACAGGCCGGGCAAGATGGTCTTGAGCTCGTAACGTCCCTGGGCGTCCGTCTTCATGCGGCCGCGCAAGACGAAGCCGACGCCGTCGTACACCCCGGCGTCGTCCGCCTGCCATACATCGACGATTGCGTCGGCGAGCGGTGTGACGCAGTCGCAGCCGTACACGGTTCCACTCACCCAGAGCAGCGTCCCGGGTTTGCCGTCGGAGATGTCGGCGCGGAACGGCGCGTCGGCTTTGTAATAAGGGCCCAGGATGTTGTCGTCGGTGACCTTGCAGCCGGCTGTTGGCGTTTGTTTGCAGCTGAGGCCCCCGCTGCCTGCGAGACCGCCGCTGCCCGCCGCTCCACCACCGGCTACCCCGCCGCTCGCTCCGCCGGAGCTCGTCCCGCCGAGGTTGGTCGTGCCGCCGCCGCCGGCGGCCCCACCGCTGCCGCCGGGTGCCCCGCCCGCACCCCCGCTTGCCGTGGGCTCAGCGTCGCCCGCGCCGCCACATCCGATGACAACCACCCCGGAAGCGAAGGTGCCGAGGGCCTTGCGGCGGGTGATCTTGTTCTGGACCCGAGGTGTGCTGCGCGGGGCTTTCATGTCCGTCAGCATGCGGATCTGCGGGCGCTCGGGCCATTAGAATGATCCGAAGTCATCATTCAGCGGAATCGAACGGTCGCCGGCTTTCAGCGTTTGGCCCGAGGTTTTTCCTTGGACTTTGCGCGCCCCGCTGACGAACGTCGGGCTCGCGGCTCCGGTCCTGGCGTGGCTGGGCGCTCGGCGCGCGGCGCCGCATCGAGCGCACGCTCCACCCGCGCGATGAGCTCGGCGGTGAAGCTTGCGCTGGCATCTTCCGCGCGGCAGGCAGCGTAGACGGTCGTGTCGGGAACGGGCGCCGGATCGAGGCGCCACAACCTCCCGCTCTGGAAGTCGCCGTGCGCAACGACGTCCGGCAGCACACACACGAAGCGGCCCGACAGCGCGACCTGATGGTTGGTCGAGAGCATCATGATCTGGAACGAGACCTTGCGTGGGATCTCCACCGGCCAACCGTCCATGGGTGTGCCACGATCACCGATGCCGGCGATGCTCTGGGCGTGGGGTGCGAGGTCCTCGAGGGTTACGCCTTTGACCTCGAACAGCGGATGCCCCTTACCGCAGTAGAGTGAGTTGGTCAGGGTTCCAATGCGCCGGCACTCGATGCCCGGCATTGACGTGGCATCGTAGTAAAACGCAACCTCGATCTGACCATTGGCCAGCTGCTGGTTGGCTTCCTTCGATTTCAGTGTGGTCATGCACGGTACGACGCCGGGCTTCTCGCTCTCCAGCTCGAGCAACGCTGGCAACACGAAATAGTCCGTCAAGACACCCAGGGAGGCGACCCGGTAGTCACCGCTGAAATCCCGGGCGAGAACGCCGTGCATGGCGTGCTCCAGCGAGGTCATGCTGCGGCGAATCGCCGCCAGCAGACGTTGACCTGCGGCATTGAGCGTGATGCGCCGCGAGCCGCGCACAAAAAGCTCCTCCCCCAGGGTCTCTTCTACGAGCTTGACACTCCGGGAGAGCGCAGACGCGCTGACGTGGAGTCGCGAGGCGGCGGTGGGCAGATGTTCGGTCTCGGCGACCACACGGAACGCCGGGATCCAGGGCCAGATCAGGTGGAGTTTTTTCGCGGGGTCCGCGCTCACAGTGTCTTCGCGTTGCGCGCGGACTCGACCGCCCGCTCCAGGGCCTGGGGGCTGTAACCCACCAAGATCTGCCCCATTACATCGATGACCGGAATGGAGGCGCCGGGCATCTTCACGCGCTCCAGCTTCTTCTTCATCTCCGCCTGTGCCGACTCGTCCGCGTCGACGTCCTTTTCGGCGACTGTCACGCCGCGCTGCCGAAGATACGCGGCTGCGTCGTGACACGGCTTGCACCACTCGGCGCCGTAGACGATGGCGTAGACTTTCTTCCCCGCCACCTTGGGTGGCGTCGCGGGGCCGGGGCCGGCCGAGCTGGACGCGAGCGCCGAAGGAGCAGCGGACGCGCTCGGCGGAGGGGCCAGCGCCTCGAGCCGAGCCTTGCGGCGGCTCGCGCCTTTTTCGTCCCACTCGCTGCGGGCCATGACCTTGACTGGGTAGGTGCCGTCGGGATTCTTCTTGGCGAGATCTGCGACGTACACGAGCTTGCCGGTGCCCTCTTCCCGTGTGGTGTTGACCACGCGCACTTCGGAGCGCCCGGCCTCGGGCACGTCGGCGACCTTTTGCACGACGTGGAAGTCCCCCTTGTCGTCGATCCACGTGAGCAGCAGGTTGGCAGTGTCGTCCTTCAGCTCGAAGGCAGGCAGCTCGTTGTTGGTTGGCTTGGCCCCCGTTGGATCCTCGCCGCTCGGCGCGTCGGTCTTGCCCTTGCAGGCGCTGGCCAGGCCGAACGCGAGCACCAGGGACAAGAGCAGCAGCCAGTGCCTGAAGACACGCGTCATGCTTCGAGCTCCTCGTGACGATGGCACGCCCCCTTCTTAGCGCATTGTGGCGGAGTCTCCCAGGTCTCTGGCCCGGGGCGCACTCTGGACGCGGGAATGAAAGAGCCCGGCGCCGCGACAAGAGCGACGCCCGGCGGAGGGTTCAGGCGCCGACCAAGCGGACGAGTGTGCCGATGACGCGATTGAGTTTGGCGATGAGCGCTGAGTCCAGCGAAGCCAAGTAGCCGAGAGCGCAAGCGACTTCGAGACGGGGAGCGCCGTTCGCCGCGCGTCGTCAGGCCTTGCGTTTGCGTGAGCCCACCAAGTGGGGAGCACGAGCCGAGCCTTCGTCGCGCAGCCGGAGCGCGAGGTCGATGCGAAGGGCCGCGTTGATCAGCCCCAGGTGGCTGAACGCTTGAGGGAAGTTGCCGAGCAGGCCTCCGTTCGACGGGTCGATCTCCTCGGCGAGCAACCCCAGGTGATTCGACGCCTCGGCGTGGGCGATGAACACCTCGCTCGCCTCTTCCAATCGGCCCTGCAGCGCCAAGGCCTCGGCCAACCAAAATCCACACAGGACGAAGGCGCCTTCTTCACCTCCCACGCCGTCAGCGTGCCCGCGGTAGCGGTGCAAGAAAGGCCCGGTCGAGAGCTCACGCCTGACCCAGCGCACGGTCTCGGCGAGGCGCGGATCGTCGTCGGGCAGGAAACCGTGAAGCGACAGGAGCAGCAGTGCAGCATCCGGACGTGTCTGCCCGTACGCGCTGACGAAGTGCTTGCCGCTCGGGTCCATCGCGTTCCTGCAGATGTCCGCGTGGATCTCCCTCGCCGCCTTTTGCCAGCGCGCCGACAGGTCGCTCCGCCCGAACGAGGTGGCCAACTGCGAGCCCCGGTCCATGGCCAGCCAGTTCATCAGCTTGGAATGCACGTTGTGCTGAGCCCCGCTGCGCGGCTCCCAGATCCCGTCGTCCGGCTTTTGCCAGCTCTGTTCGGCGTCGCTGATGATCGCTGCGAGTTTGTGCCAAGCCTTCAGCCCCAGGATCCCGCCGAAACGCTCGAACAACTGCGCGGCATCCACGATGGCGCCGGTGGTGTCGAGCTGCAGCTGGTCTCGCGCGCCGTTTCCAACGCGCACCGGTGACGAGCCGAAGGCGCCCGACAAGTGCGCGAGCTCGATCTCCGACGGGACCTCGCCACCGTGGATCGTGTACATCAGCTTCAAGCCGTCGTGCGTGTTCACCGCATCGCGCATGAAATGGTAAAAGTCACGCGCCTCGACGCCGTACCCGATCAGGTTCGCGGCGCGGATCGTCATCGCGCCGTCCCGCACCCACGTGTAGCGATAGTCCCAGTTGCGAGTCCCCCCGATCCATTCGGGAAGGGAAGTGGTCGGCGCCGCCACCACCGCCCCCGTGGGCCCGTACATCAACAGCTTCAGCGTCAACGCGGAGCGCAGCACGTGGTGTCGCCACGGACCGTCGTAGGACAGGCGCGCGGCCCACTCGCGCCATTTCCGTCGCGTGACGCGCAGATGTTCGTAGGGTCGGTGGGCGTCGACGTGCTCGACCAGGTCCGCGTTCCAGTTGAGGATGCACCAGAGTCGGGTCTCGGGTGAGACCCGCAAGGTCGCGCGCATGCCGCCACTCGGGAGCGCCTGCCAGCGCAGGTGCGAAGACACACTCAGCGCGAGTCGTTCGCCGTTCTTGCCCTCGGCCATCAGGCCGTGCTCCGTCGCTTCGATGCGGGGCACGTCGCGACCAAAGTCGAAGCGCGGATCGAAGATGAGCTCTATCTCGAGCTCGCCGTTCGGGCAGTCGATGCGACGATGGAGCTCATGAATCGAGGCCCTCGGGTCGTCTGCCCAGGGCATGGAATCGAGCAGACGGAGGGTGCCCTGACCGGGCACGTCCAAGATCGACTCGAGCACGTTCGTGTCCGGATCGTAGGCTTGCAGTGCCTCGAAGGGCCGGGCCACGGGTCGAATCGCCATGGACCCGCCGCGCTCGCGGTCGAGCAGTCGTCCGAACACGGCGGGGCTATCGAAGTGCGGCCAGCACAACCAGTCGACGGCCCCGTCGACGGCGATGAGCGCGGCGGACAGCCCATCGCCGACGATGCCACGTGCCGCGAGCGGCAGCTCGGTCGAGGGATCGGCGCCGACCACGAACGGACGGCTCAGCCGCCGAGCAGCGCTGAGGAGATCCACTCTGGCAGCATCTCAGACATGGCTCCGTTCCGGAAAGCCAAAAGGGCCGAGAGGTCCAGCTGCTCCTGCGCGACGAGCGGACCGGACGTGGCTCTGACCGCTGCTGTATGCTGGCATTGGCAGGTGAGGTTCGCATCAATCAGCCGTTGGGTCTGGACTGGGGGCGTCGTCGCGGTCATCGCGCTGGCCTGTTCCGTCGACCTCGCGCCGCTCGAGGGATCTCCTGCGTCTGGGGGGAGCGGCGGAGCCGTCGGGGGAAGCACCGGGGTCGGAAGCTCGGACTCGGGCAGCGGCGGGAAGCCCCCGGGAGTGCTCCCGGCTTCTTGTGGCGATGCCGCGGCCGCGCCATCGAGCTACGGCTGCGAGTTTTGGCCGACGGTGACCCCCAACCTCGTCTGGTCCATTTTCGACTTTGCGGTCGTGGTGACGAATCCTCAGAACGCCAGCGTCGAGGTCAAGGTCAATCGAGGCGCCGAGTTCACGACCACCGAGACCCTACCCGCCAAAACCGCCCGCGTCGTCTACCTACCGTGGGTGACGGCGCTCAAGGGCCCCGACGCCACTGCGTGCGGTTTCCTCGACGGAGCTGCAGGCACCACGCGCGTCGACGGTGGCGCGTATCGACTCACCAGCAGTCTGCCGGTGAGTGTGACTCAATTCAATTCCATCGAGGCCCAGGCGCAGGGCGGTCCGAGCGGGAAGAGTTGGAGCAATTGTCCAAAGTGCCCTCAGGCTCCGCTGAGCTGCGCCTCGCGAACCGCGGACTCTTCACTCTTGCTTCCGACCAGCGCGCTCGGCACGAGCTATCGCTTGGCCAGCGCTGCCGGGTCACAGCAGTTGAACCTCGGTCCCACAGTCACGCTGACCGGAACCGCCGACGGCACCCACGTGAGCGTCACGCTGTCCGGTAGCGCGCAGGTCGTGGCGGGTGGTGGCATCTCGGCGCAGGGAGCTTCATCCAGCTTCAGCGTCACACTCCAACGGGCCGATGTGATCGTGCTTCAGGCGTCGGCCAAAGGGGACCTGAGCGGGAGCCTGATCAGTGCCGATCAGCCGCTCCAGGTCATCTCGGGGGCGGCGTGCGCCGACGTGCCGATCGGGAAGCTGGCCTGTGATCACCTCGAAGAAACCGTCGTGCCCACCACTCGCCTCGGCAAACGGCACATCGTTCCGGTGCCGCAGGGTCCCAAGGGGGACCAACCGGGGCACGTCGTTCGACTTGTAGGGCACGTGGACGGCACTGCGCTCGCCTACCCGGAATTCAAGCCGCCGAACGCGCCCAATACTCTCTCCGCCGGCCAGGTCGCCGATCTCGGGCTCGTCAAACAGGACTTCGTGATCGAGTCCTCACAGCCCATCGTCGTGCTGTCGCTCATTCCGGGTTCCGAGGTCCTGAACGGGAGCCAGCAGAAGGCTGCGATGGGTGATCCCGCCATGCGACAGATCGTACCCGTGTCGCAGTACCACCGCGCCTACTCGGTCGCCGCGGCGCCCGGATTTCAGTCGAGCCACTTCGAGCTGATCATTCCGATCGGGAAGACAGTCAGCTTGGATGGTGTTCCGCTCGTGGCAGCACCAAAACCACTCGGGAGCTCGGGCTACGGCGTCTTGATCGTATCCGCCACGCAGCCCACCGCCGTCTTCCGCTCGCTGACCAGCGATGCGCCGTTCGGGCTGCAACTGGTCGGCTTCGACGAGGAGAGCTCGTACGCACATCCGGGCGGTCTGGACTTCGCTTCGGCGCCGTGAGGGTCCCGTCGAGCCGTAACGCTCGGAAGATGATTCGGCGGCGGCGCGAGTCAGTTTCGCCTGCGCCGCCGGCGCACGGTTGCCGCAACGACCAGCGCGGTCAGGAGCGCGCCGGCCACGATGAGTAGCTGAACGGGAAGTTTGCCTGCGCGCGGCGGAAGCTCCACCGCGACGGTGCGGGGGGCGCCGGCGAGCAGTGCATCGTCGAACGCGAACGAGAGCGTCACCGCGCGCGAGCCCGGGTCGGGGCCCGCGGCGCGCGGGGGACGGGTGGCCGATGGCATGATCACCACGTCGGTGCGGACCACGTCGGAGCGCGCCCAGCGATCGACGAGCCGGATCGAGTTGGCATCGCCAGCGGGCAGCGCCAGGCTCCACTCGAGCCTGCCCACTCCGTCCGTTGTGGTCCAGTCGCTCATCGACGCGCGCTCGATCCAGCGCGGCTCGGCTGGCCGGCAATGCACTGACTCGTGGCTCGGGCCGGTGCAGAGCTCCAGCGATCGGCAGAGCTCGGCGCTCAGTGCATCGAGGTGGTGAGCCTCTTCGTCCTTCGAGACCTGACCGTCGTGGTTGGTGTCCGCGCGGGTTGCCTCGGCGACCAAGGCCTCGGCCCGCAGGCCGAGCGCGTACCTCAACCGCGGGGTCTCCCGCTCGAGGTCGAGAGTGATGCTGCGCTCTCCCCCGCCGGTGTCGTGCCCGAGATGAGCGATTGCGGCCGTGGTCGCCATGAGCGCGCACAAACCGAGGCCAAATCGCCACGGCTTGTGATCCAAACCAAGCGTCGTTACGTAACGGAACTGGGCGTCTCGGCAAATCCTGCGCCCCTCGGAGGTCAACTGATGAAAATAGTGCATAAATGGCGGAAAGCGCTCGCGGTCTGCGCCGTCTTCGGCGCGACGCCCTTGGCTTTTGCGGCCGACCATATCGATTCGGACGCCCTGGCCACGGACCCGGCCGCTGACATCACCGACGTATACGCGTGGATGCAGAGCGGCAAGCTGGTCATGGTCATGAACGTGGCGCCGCTCGCAACGACGGCGTCCAAGTTCTCGGACAAGGTCCAGTACGTCATCCACACGAAGTCGGGGGCCGTCGGCCTTGCGCCGACCGAGCCCGACGTCAACGTGATCTGCACCTTCGACGCGGCTCAGAAAGCCAAGTGCTGGGTGGGGGACAAAGAATACGTCGAGGGTGACGCGAGCGCGACCGCTGGCATCAGCAGCGCCAGCGGCAAGCTGAAGGTCTTCGCGGGACTCCGCGACGATCCGTTCTTCTTCAACCTCGATGGTTTCAAGGACACGGTTGCGACGGTCGAGAGTGTCGCGGCGTCATTGACGTTCGACGCCTACGGTTGCCCCACGATTGACGCGCCGACCTCCGCCGTGTTGGTCAGCAAGCTGAGCACCGATCCGAAGGCCGACGCCGGCGCGGCGAAGGACTTCTTCGCGAGCAAGAACGTGCTCTCCATCGTGGTCGAGATCGACCCCACCCTGGTCAGCGGAACGACGGCTCCGGCCGTTGCCGTCTGGGCCAGTACCAACAAAGCACCCTGAAAGGAGGCGAGCCATGAATAGAACCATGATTTTGTTCCTCGCCTCGGCGCTCTGCGTCGGTACGGCAGCGGTCACCGGTTGTGGTGACGACGATTCGGGGGGAGGCGGCAAGAAGGCCACCGGCGGCACCGGCGGCACCGGCGGCACCGGCGCGACGGGTGGCACCGGGGCGACCGGTGGCAGCGGCGGTACGGCCGGCAGCGGCGGCGGTACCGCCGGCAGCGGCGGTAACACCGGCGGTAGCGGCGGTGTTGCGGGTTCCGACGGCGGTACGGTTCCTACCCCGCCAACGCTCGGCGCGCAGATCGATCGCATGGGCCGTCCGGCGATCAACACCGCGCTGAACAAGACCTTCGAGGCCGACAACACCAAGAAACAAGCGGCCAAGGACGCCTACAACTTGGACGGCGACACCAGCAAGTGGGGCGGCAACGTCACCGAGTTCCAGGGGAACCTTGCGATCTTGGACAGCCTCGATACGGTGTGCGGCAATCAGTTGCTCTACAACGTGGAAGCGGCGCAGCCGTACAGCGGGCTTGCTGGCGCGCTCGCCAAGGACTGGTTGATCGTCGACGTGACGAAGCCGACCTGCGGATATCTCGGGTACGAGACTCCCGTTCTCGGCCTCGGTACCACGGGCAACTGCGGCGGGCGCATGCTCGCCGACGACGTCATCGACCTGTCCTACTCCGGCCTCGCCGCAGGCGCGGCGGGCTTCCCGAGCGGGAAACCGGCCGTGGGTGACGGTGTCGCGGCCAACGACAAGGCCTTCTTGACGTCCTTCCCGTACCTCGCAGCACCGAACTGAAACGACTACGCTCAGGTGATGCGGAGCATTCTGGTCGGCATTGCCTCAGCTCTGCTCGTTTCCTGCAAGAGCACGGCCTCCTCGCCCTCGGCTGGGGAGGCCGCTGCCGTTTCGGCGACGCCTTCTCTGTCCGCTTCCGCAGAAACACCGCAAGGCCCACCGACGGACAAAGAGGTGCCCACGACCAGTGGCGAGATTGCTCTCGGGAATCTGACGGCACAGCTGAGTGTCGCCGAGAGTGATTTCGCCGCGCGACCCAAGGACCTCGACGTCCGCTCCAAGTTGGTCGAGCTCTTGGCAACGCGCGCGGACGCCACCGGCAGCATCGGGGATCTCACGCGCTCTGCCGAGCTTGGGCGGGGCGCCGTCGAGCTGCATCCCGACGTGGCGCAGGCGTTTCGCATGCGCGCTCGGGCCGAGACGACGCTGCATCGTTTCTCGGCCGCGCTGACGGATCTGGATGCGGCGGAGAGACACGGGCTGAAAGCGGCCGAACTGGCTGGGGATCGCGCGACGATCTTTCACGCGCTCGGGCGTTACGACGAGGCGCTGGTCATTCGAAAGCGGCAGGCCGAGTCGAACCCCGGGTTGCGTTCACTCGGCCTCTACGCGGCGCTGCTCTCCGACATGGGGCAGCACACCGCGGCGGACGAGGGCTTCGCCAAGGCCGTGCGAAGTTACCGGGACGTGTCGCCGTTTCCCGTTGCCTGGCTCCTGTTTCATCATGGCACGGCGCTCGAGAAGAGCGGACAGGTCCCGCGTGCGAAGGAGATGTTTCAGGCCGCCGTGGCGCGCATGCCGATGCACGCCCACGCGCGCATTCATCTGGCCGCCTTGGAGCCTCCGGCGGCGGGACTCGCCTGGCTCGCGCCCATCGCAGACAAGATCGACGATCCGGAGGTCTGGGCGCTGCAGGCGCAGCTCTTCGCCAAGACCAGCCGTGCCGACGATGCCGCGCAGGCAAAACAGCGAGCCGCCAAACAGTTCGAGGCGCTCGGTCGGGACTTTCCCGAAGCCTTTGCCGATCATCTGGCGCGATTTGCCCTCGGCCCCGGCAACGAACCCGGCACCGCGCTGCGCTGGGCGGCGAAGAACCTCGAGCTTCGGAAGACCTCCGAGTCGTACCAACTCGCCCTGGAGGCCGCCGTCAAAGCGGGCAAGAGCGAGACCGCGTGTGAATACGCCGAAGCGTCTGCGACGCTACCGCATGCGACAGGTCGCCTCCAGCTGGCGAGGGCCGATGCCTTCGTTCACTGCGGCAAGCCGGAGCGGGCGGAAGAGGCCCGGGCCGAGGCGCGCAAACTCGCGCTCTTGCGCTGAGAGGAAAGCTGCCACGCGCCGTGCTCCGCTGCATTGGGGGAGGCGTGCTCCGCGAGCTCATCTCGGACCGGCGAAGTCGGTGCCGTCATGATACGTGAAGCGCGCTTTCTTCCCCTCGATTTCCACTCTGAGATCGACGTCCGAGTACGTTGCTACCTCCCGCGGGGCTTTGGTCCCGACCACCAGGAAGCGCGCCTCGTGCTCCGTCTTGTTGATGAAGTGATGCCCGTTGTCGTCACCCGCCGGGAAGGCCGCACAGTCCCCAGGTCGCATGGGTATTTCGCCCTCGTTCTGCACCAGGGTGCACTCACCAGCGGTCACCATCACGAACTCGTCCTCGTGTTCGTGCCAGTGCCTGAGTGAGGACTTTGCGCCCGGGGCGAGGATGATCAGGTTCGCGCCGAACTGCGTCAGGCCGCCCGCCTCACCGAGTCGCAGAGACGAGCGCCCCGCCATCTCGGAGGCGTAGGGCTCGGGGTAGATCGAGCCGGTCTTCTTGGGGCAGTTGTCTTGGTCAATGAGTCCCATTCGAGTCTCCCGAGCTCCGAGGCGTGTGCAGACGCCACGTCGGAGCGGAGTAGCTCGCTCACGGCTGACCGGGCGAGCTGCATTCAACAGCAGCAGGTGCGTATCACGCCGCGATCAACGGATCACCACCTCCGCCAGCCCGCCACCGCGCCCCGCGTGTTCGACGAGCACGATACTCAAACAAGTGGCCCGCTCCGCGGGGAGCTCGACTGAGCCGAGGCCTTGTTTGCCCCGGGCAAGACCGACTCGTCGCTCCGAGAGGGGAGTCGCGCCGTTCCACAGGCTGACCTGGACGAGTCGAGCGGCGAAATCGCGATATGGGGCGTTCGAGGCCGAGCGCAGCTCGATGCCTTCGACCGCGCGCGGTTGCTCGAAGTGAACGTCCAACACCGCAAAGGGTTCGGTGCTGAGCCACTCGGTGTCGTTTTGGGCGTCGATGGCACGCTCCGGCGCGTAGTCCCGATTTTTGCCCGAGTCGACGAAGCTGGTGGCTGCGGCAGACAGCCCACGAGAGCCCTTCACTGCCGGGCTCGCCGCAGCGCACGGCGTGTGGCCGAGGACCTGCAGTACCTCGCGAAATCGCCAGGGGCCGGCCGCCAGTGTGAGCCCCCACACGATGCGGGCGAGATCCGTCCGCGTCACGCCCGACGGGGCCTGGAGCACATCCTCTGCCACGATGGGCCGGCCCTCTCGGTCGACCTCGACGTAGGTTCGGCCGCCCTGGCTCGTCACCCAGCGCTGCATGGCGATGAACCAATCGAATGCACGGTCATCCGGGCGTCTGTCCTCGAGCGCGGCGTGCAAGCTCAGCCATCCCGTATTGGGGATGGAACCGAAGTACGGCAGCGAGGCGTCAGCCCATACGGCGAAGACGAGCAGGTCCCGGTCACCAAAGGTGCGTTGCATCCGTGCGGCGAGCAGAGACGGCGGAGGTGCTCGGAGGCTGGGTAGGACGGAGGAAAGCAGGTTCGCGCTCAAGATGAGCGCCCCGGCCACCAGCGACAGCACTGCAACTCGTTTCCCTGCGACCTCGATGTTGGTCAGCGCGCCCAGCACGCAGAGCCACGGGACCAGTAGCCAGAACCGAAGCTGCTCGACGTCCCACCAGGCCACGAAGACCGCGTGGCCGAGCGCGGCCAAGAACAGCGGCGCTGCTTGGCGCACGCCCCGCAGACCCGAACGAATCAGCCACCAGGCGCTGACCACCAAGAGCCCATCCCAGGCCAGCCCCGACAAGAGCTCGAGCGCGGGCGTGCGTCCCGGCGCCACCAGCGATGCACGCAAGCCGACGAGAGCTGAAGTCAGGGCATGGGGCCGGAAGTGGCCATAAATTCCGCTGCCATTGCTGAAGGCATGGGGCGGAATCGTCTTCAGCCACACAATGAGCAGCGGACAGAGCGCGACGGTTGCGAGCATCGCGGCCGACTGCACCGTGTGCCACCGCGATCTGCCGGAGCGACGTTTCATTGCGCCAGTCGCAGCGATCGCCGCCACGGCAAGTGCCGACATCGGGTTGAACAGCGCGGCGAGTCCACCCAGCAGCGCGGGTCCGACGAACCAGGGGGTTCGCGGGCGGGCCTCGCTGTTCCCAACCCCCACGAGCATCCAGGTCACGAGCGCCAGGGATGGCGGCCAGTAGGGCAGGAAGGGATCCCGAAGCCAGCTCAGCGACATGTGACAGGAGGCGAGCAGCAACGTCGCGGCGTACGCGCTCAGCGCGGAGCGCGTACTGCGGAACCCGAGGACCCAAACGCCGGCGAAAGCGAGAGCCATGAAAGCGGCGTTCCAGAACGTCGTGAGACCCAGGGATCGGCCGGACCACCCGCACGCGCGGAGGGCGTGGAACAGCGCCCACAGGCTGACGTCTGCTGCCGGGTGTTTCCACACGTACGGCACATCCGGGCCTTCGTACGCGAGGAGCTCATCGAAAGCGTCGCTGGTGACGTCTCGGGAGGGGAATCCGATGCCGATAACCAGCGCGACGAGTGAAGCCCCGAACGCCAACGTTCGAGGACGGCGCGTTGAGGCCGCGACCGCGCTGCTCAGAGCGGCGCGCAAGTCGACACCCCGGCGCCAACGACCGTTGCGTTGACCTTCGCGACCCAAGTCAGCGAGCCGTCGCTGGGACGATAACGATGGGCATCGCTGGGTGCGGTCGCCTCTGGAGCCGTGAACATGTAGAAATCGCCGCCCCAGTAGGCAAACGCGAAGGAGGAGTTTTCGTTGCCGAGGGCGAGCTCTACCGACGAGAGCAGCTTCCCCGTTGCCGGATCGATCTCCGCCAGGCGGGAGCCCTGTGGGCCGGCGGGTAATCCGAAGCCGAAGAGGCGGCCGTCACCCGTGCCGGTGAGCTCGATGGCATTGCTGAAGGGGGAAGCGTACGGGGCGATGAACGAGAGCTTCAAGGTCTCGACGTCCAGCTTGGCAAGCCCCTTGGAAGGCGAGGTGTAGGTCGACTCCGTGACGTAGAGATTGTCGGCGTTGCCCGCCGGGTCGAAGACGAAGCCCATGCCGAAGAGCGCCCAATCCAGCTGGAACGGGCTGAACGCGGTCGGCTGACACTTCGCGCTCTTGGTGTCCACCTCGTACAGATGTCCGTCTCGGTAGAGGACGTAGGCCGTGCCCCCGCGATCGACCCCCATCGAAAAGGGAACGCTGCTGTTCTGACAGAACGCGGTCCCGATGTGGATGAACGTCGCGCTCGGCGGATCGAAGCGATAGAGCAGTGATTGGGCGGTGATCACGTAGACCGCGGGTGGGCCCGAGTCGTCACAAATCGTCGGCGCCGCGTCGGGTTCGGCATCGGGTCCCACGTCGGGCACGATGTCCACGGAAGCGTCCTCGATCACGTCGGGGCCCGCATCTTCGACGACGCCAGCTTCTGGGCGGCCCTCCAGCAGGCCCGACTTGGCGCCGCACGCGACCACCACGACGGCGGCAGCGAGCGCGGAGCAGAGCGACCTCACGTTCCCGATGGTCGCCAATGCTTCGCGGCCGGTCAACCACCCGCGTCTTTGCCTGGGCCGCGACGCAGAGCGGGTGTCAGTTCGAGCTGAGTTCGAGCGTGAACGTACCGCTGACGCTGGTCGTGTAGCTGTCGATGAAGAGATAGTACGTGGCGCCCGCGGTGACGCTGAAGCTCAGGCTCACGGCTTGACCGATCGTGACGGAATAGGCGCACTTCGTCGGCGAATTCGCCAGGCAACTGCCGGCCGAATAGTACACGCTGCTGCTGAAGCCGCTCGGCGTCAGCTTGGCGGTCAGTGTACCGGTCCACGCAGGCACGATCCGGTAGACGACGTCGTTGCCGTTCCCGCTTGGACTGCATTTGCCTCCACCGCTCGAGTCGTTCGAAAACCCGACGAGCGTGCCCTGGATCGTCGTGAGCGGTGCGGTCAGCTGCAGCAGCGTGCCGGGACACGCATCTTGGTTGTTCGTCGCTCCGCCGGTGCCGCCGGCGCCCGCTCCGCTGGTTCCGCCGCTGCCGCCGCCTGCCCCGATGCCTCCGCCGCCGGTGCTGGTCCCGCCAGCGCCGCCGCCCGCGCTGCTTCCGCCCGCGCCGCTGGTTCCGCCCGCTCCGCCGCTCGCGCTGGTTCCGCCGCTGCCGCCGCTGCCGCCCGTGCTGGTCCCTCCGCTCCCCCCACTTCCGCCGGCGCCGCCCGCGCCGCCATCCGGACACATGCACGGGTCGTAGCCGGAGCCGTCGGGTTTACACGCCTGCGCTCCCTCGACGCCACCGGGACAAGCACACGCAATCTGCACACCGGGGACACACGCGCTGCTCGCGCCGCCGCCGCCGGTCGTGGAGGCACCGCCGCTGGCGTTTCCCGCAGCACCCCCGGTCGCTGCCCCGGGGCCGACGTCTTCCGACGTCGCGCACCCGCCTCCGCCGATCAGCGCACCGAGCACGAAGAGTGCGGGACGCCAAGCGCGCGAGCTCATGACTGACAAACTAGCACGCCCTCTCTCTTGTCGTGCTCACTCACAGCAGCGGAAACCCACGCTCTTACCGGTCGTGTTGCGCGCAAGCGAGCTGTCGGCCCCGCAACCGAGCGCCGCTGCGCCCTGAGAGAATGAACCCCCGCGGATGCGACACAGGTCATCGGCGCCCGCACTCGCGTTGCACGAATCTTCCCATTCCCACACGTTGCCGCTCATGTCGCGCAGCGCCGGATATCCACCCTCGCAGCCCTTGGCATCGCCCACCGCGATCGGACCCGCCTGACCGTAGTCTGCGCCGTTGCAAGCAGTGGGTGTATAGGTCGCGCCGTACGGATACGTCTTGCTGCCCCCCGCGCTACAGGCGTTGTGCCACTGGCTCTTCGTCGCGCTGGCAAAGTCGCCGTAGACGTTGGCCCCACCGCCGATCTTGCCGCACAGGCGTCGTTTGGCCCAGCGGCAGTAAGCCGCGGCATCACAGAAATCGACGTAGTTGACCGGGAGTTTTGCGTCCGTCGCGGGCCAACCCTGCGCGGGCACGTAGCTCGTGTTCCACGCACACTCACCGCCCTGCAGCTGCGGATTGGGCTGGGTGTCGAGCCACGCTTGGTACGCCTCGTTCGTGACCTCCTGGGCGAAGATCCCATAACCACCTGCCGCGACGATCTGCGTCGCCGGGCACACACCACAACTGGGCTCGTCACACTGGCAAGCGCTGGGCGCCGCGTCACCTGCGTCCGTGGTGGAGGAGCCGCCGGCTCCCGAGCTGCCGCCGGTGCTGGCGTCAGCGCCCGCCGCTCCACCGAGCGCGACGTCGCCCACGCCCGAGTCGATGACCTCCTCGTTCACTGGCTCGGCCTGCGCACAGGCTACCGCCCCGACGAGGGCGACGAGCCCCAGCGGAACGAATGGATGACGCGCGACGCGCCGAGCCACGGTCTTGATCAGAGCGCGCCCTTCCCACGACGACGGATGGCGAGCGCCAAGAGACCGAGGCCCGCGAGCAGCCAGGCTGGGGCCCCGCCGCGTGCAGGAACGCTGCAGCCGCAGCCGGAGCCCGAGCCGCTGCCCTGCCCGGCGCCACTGCCGCCGGCGAATCCGCCGCCGCCTTGACCTGCGCCCGCGCCACCGGTGCCAGTGGCGCCCGCGCCCGCGCTCGCGCCCGTTCCGCCACCGCCGACGCCGCCGGCTCCACCAGCGCCCTCGGTCTCACACAGCGGGCTGCAACCATCAGCGGCCTTCAGGTTTCCGTCATCACAGGTTTCGACGCCGGCGTGAACGTGACCGTCTCCGCACGAAGCACTGACACAGGTCGTGAGGCAGGCGTCGTCCTCGTTCGTGTTGCCGTCGTCGCAGGCCTCGCCCGCCTGAATCACCCCGTCGCCGCAGCCCGGCAGCTTGCACTGGTTCGAGCAGCCGTCGCCATCGACCTGGTTCCCGTCGTCGCAGGTCTCGACTCCAGTCTGCGTGAATCCATCGCCGCACGCAGCCGTCTTGCAGGTCGTCAGACAGGCGTCGGTGTTGAGGTTGTTCCCATCGTCGCACTGCTCGATGCCGGTCTGGGTGTAGCTGTCGCCACACTTGGCGGTCTTGCACGTGGTCAGGCAGGCGTCGGTGTTGGAGGCATTTCCGTCGTCACATTCCTCGAGACCCGCCCGCACGAAGCCGTCCCCGCAAGACGCCACGATACAAGTCGACAGACAGGCGTCGGTGTTGTCGGCGTTGCCGTCGTCACAGGCCTCGCCGGGCTGCACGAGCCCATCACCGCACCCGGGCAGCGTACAGGTGTTCGAGCAAGCGTCGTTGTTGTTGGTGTTGCCGTCGTCACACAGTTCGACGCCGGCCTGGGTGTAACTGTCTCCGCACTTTGCGTTCTTGCAAGCGGCGACGCAGGAGTCGGTGTTGGAGCTGTTGCCGTCGTCACACTCCTCGGTACCGGCCTGCACGTAGCCGTCCCCACAGCTGGCCGTGACACAGGTCGTCAAGCAGCCATCGGTGTTGGAGCTGTTGCCGTCGTCACACTGTTCGCCGGCTTGCTGGAAGCCGTCGCCACACTTGGGGAGCGTGCAGGCGTTGGTGCAGCCATCCGTGTTGGTCGTGTTGCCGTCGTCACACTCTTCGGGACCATTCTTGAGCGAGTCGCCGCACGACGGTCCGAGCCCGGTGCACGTGGAGTTGCAGTAGCCGTAGCCGCCGTTCTTGGTGCCGTCGTCACAGGTCTCGCCCACACCCTGAATGCCGTCGCCGCAGACCGTGACCAGCGCGAACTCGAACGCGCCCATGTCGAACGCCGTGCCGTTGATGCCGTCGCCGTCGAGCGGTCGGGTCACGCCGTCGTAGTCGTGGTTGGGTGCGCCGGTCGCCGTTCCGGTGTCGATGCAGACGCTGCTGCCCTGGAGGTGAAAGTCACTCGCGCTCTTGAAGTTCGGGTTCTGCGAGATGGTCCCGGCGCCCAACGGGGCGTTGGTGTTGGTGCCGTTGCCCCAGAGATCCGAGTTCACGATCGTCACGGTCGGCACGTAGGTCGTGTAACGGTAGAGCCCGTAGCTGGTGTGGTTCGTGATGATCGCGTTGGTGACGTTGACGTTGAGGGTCGCAGCACTGCTCCGGGTTGCGTAGATGCCGTAGCTGCCATTGGCGTTGAAGGTGGAGCTCATCACGCTCAGCGTGCTGGTCCCGCTCGAAGCGTTGGCGTAGATGCCGTAGCTGGTGTTGGCGTAGAAGAGCGCGTTGGTCAGGGACAGTGACCCCGGCGCCAAGGTGTAGGCCCCGTATTGGTTGGCTGTCGCTTCCACGATGTCCGCGCCGGCCGACCCCGAGTTGACTCGGAGCCCGTAGCTGTTGGTCTTCAGTGTCAGGTGGTGCAGCGAGTTGCCGGTGCCAGTTGTGTCGTAGAGGATGCCGTTGGTGGCTCTCTCGCTGAGCACGTGGGCCAAGGTGGAGTTGCCCGAGCCCGGTGCGAGTTGAAGCCCGTTCCAGCTCCCCGCGCTGACGCCCGATGACGTCAACGTGATCTTCTCAGCGGCGGTGCCGACGGCACTGATGCTGCCTTCGACGAGGAGCTCGGCTTTGTTCGTCACCGCCCCGCAGCCCATGATGTCGGTTGTCGCGAAGGAGACCGTCACGCCGGGCTCGATCACGAGGCTGACGCCCGTCGGCACTCGAAGGTCGCCGGCGGCGCTGTAGGGTGAGCCGGACTTGGCGAGGGTCTTGTTGGTCCAGAGCACGCCGTAGAGGCCCGGGGTTGGGTCGCCGGTGTAGGGCAGAGCTCCGATGTCCGCGTTGCTCGACTCTCCGGCGAAGCGTGCGGGGGAGTTCTCCGTCAGGCGGCGGTTCGCGGCCGAGACGTAGAGGGGGTTGCAAGAAAAACTCCCGGTGCCCAGCGTGGCGTTGGTGTTCGTGCCGTTCCCCCAGAGGTCGCTGTAGGTGATGTTCACCGTCGGCACGTAGGTCGTGTAGCGGTACAGGCCGTAGCTCGTGTGGTTGGTGACGATGCTGTTCTTCAGGTTCACGGTGAGCGTCGCCGCGCTGCTGCGGGTCGCGTAGATGCCGTAGCTGCCGTTGGCGTCGAAGGTGCTCTTGTCGATGTTGACGGTGCTCGTTCCGGACGAGGCGTTCGCGTACATGCCGTAGCTGGTGTTGGCAAAAGCCTGAGCTTCCGTGATCGTGGGCGAGGCGGGCGCGAGCAAATAGAAGCCGTACTGGTTGGCGGTCGTGAGCACCTTCGACAGGGTGGGAGAGCCGCCGTTCAGATAGATGCCGTAGCTGTTGGTGGAGAAGGTCGAGTCGACCACCGACAGCAGCGAGCCCGTCGCCGCGCTGGTCACGCCGTAGCTTGCGTGTTTGACGACGGCTCCGGAAATGCTGGCGCCCGTGGCGCCCGCTTCGACGACGATGCCGTACCAGGTGCCGGCGGTCGTCCCCGTCTCCCCCTCGAAAGTGACCGGGCTCGCCGTGGTTCCGCTGACGGTCAGCGTCCCCTTGATGGTCAGCTCGATCTTCGTGGAGCTGAGGCCGCCCGCCTGGCCGTCCGTCGACTTGAACTTGACCGAGGTCCCGGCCTGAATCGTCAAGTAGGCACCGGCCGGGACGGTGACGTCGCCCTCGACGATGTAAGGACTGCCCGCAGGCGTCCAGGTCTGGTTCACGACGTTGCCGCCGGTGACTTGTGTTGCGGAGGCGCTCCGAGACGCAAAAAGCACGGCGACGAGGGCCGTGACGCTGGCGAGGGCGCGGAGTCCACGAGCGAAGAAAGTGGGTGGTTGCATGTCGAACCTTCCGGACGATTCTACTCGGATCCCGAGACCCGGCTCCTGCCTCGTACGTACCGGCGCCCCGATTCTGCCAAGTCGGCGCCTGCGCCGGCGAATTTGCCCTGGAATTTCCAGCCGGCCGAGGATTCGAGCGCTGCTGGTCGTCGTCGGGTCGATGGCGGTGCTGCTTGTCAGAGGGGAGGGCGCGCTGACACCATCGGCTCCCCCGTGACGCCAGGAACGCGGCGGCCGGCGAAGAACGGAACCAGCGAACACTCCGCCATGGGTGACGAACGCGCATCTTCTCGCGCCCGCCAGGTCGGCGGCAGCATCAGCGCGTACGGGCTCGGTCTCGTCGTCGCCCGGCTGAGCTCCTTCGTGGTGCTGCCGGTGCTCGCCCGCGCCGTGCCGCCGGAGTTGCTCGGAACGTACGCGTCGCTGTCGAGCGCGATGCTGATCGTCTACGTCGTGTGTGCCGACTTTGGCCTGGGTGAGGCAGCGCTGCGCCTGGCGTCGGACAGTGAGGGGCTCGACTCCGCGTCCTTGTTCAAGACGGTCGCGGCGCTGCGGACCTTCTTCGGCGGCGCAGTCGCCGTGGGCTTGTGGGTCTTTGCGCACCCGCTCGCGAGGCTCTTGACCGGGTCGGAATCTGCGGCGCGCTTCGCCCCGCTGCTCGGTGCGTCGGTGCTGATTGGCGCGCTCGCACGCTCGCTGAGTGACTATCTGCGCGCCGAGGAGCGCCACAAGATCGTCGCTGGGAGTCTCGGTCTGCTCACCCTCGGGGAAAACCTGCTGTTTCTGGCGCTGGCGCTGGTTACGCGTCTGGACTTGTTCGAGCTCCTCGCGGCTCGGATCGGGGCCCAGCTGGTTGCGTTCGCAGTGTTGGCGGTTCCGAGTCGTTCATTGTTCGCCGGGCGCGTTGCGCTCGCGACGACGCGCTCGCTGTTCGCTCTGGGGCTGCCAGTTGGCGTGTTTCACTTGCTGATCGCCGTGCGCGGAGCCGATCGCATCCTGGTAGCACGTCTGGCGACGCTGTTCGACGCCGGTTGCTACGACGTTGCGGCGCGTTTTGCCGCCCCGGTGGCCCTGTCGAACGTGGCGCTGAACATGACCCTCGAACCCCTCGCCTACCGGCTGCACACCGACCCCGACGCGCGGCTCGCCATCGCGGATTTTCTCCGGGGTTACACGCTGCTGTTCAGCGTCGTGGCGTTTGCCGTTTCGATCCTTGCGCCGGAGCTGATCGGTCTGTTTGCCCCGGCCTACGTCTCGGGAGTCATCATCGTCCCAGCGCTTCTCTTCGTCGACGTCGCGGACGGCGTGCAGCGAGTTGCGGGGATCCCCGGTGAGCTGGCGAAGCGCACGCGCCTCTGGTTGGCCGCTGCCGGTGTCAACGCGGCCGTCAGTCTGGGTTCGATGCCCTTCTTGATCGCCCGCCTGGGGCCGGTCGGAGCTGCGCTTGCGCTGCTTGCCGGAGCGATCGCCGGAGCGACGGTCGCGTCCTTCCTGGCACGCCGAGTTCACCCCGCGCGGTTGCCCGTCGGGCGCGCCAGCCTGATCGTCGTGGTCGGGGCTTGCGTGGCGAGTGCGGCCCTCGGCTTTGGGTACTCGAGGCCGCTCCCATTGCTGATTCGCGTCGTGCTCATCTTCGTGTTTGCGCTGCTGGCCTGGTTTGGCTCCGGGCTCGAATGGCGGCGGCTGCGTGGGCGGCTGGTCGAGCTTTTTGGGCGCGAGTGAGCTAACTGGCGCCCCGGACGCGCCCGGCGCGAACGCGCGTAAGACGACAGGCTATGCTGCTCGGCGCATGCGCTGGCTGTTTCACGTCGTGCCGAGCCACGAGCTCGAGTTCAACGGCGAGCAGCGCTACGCGCCACCCTCCCTGGAGTCCGAAGGGTTCATCCACGCTTCGTATCAAGAGGCGGTGCGAGAGAGTGCGCGGCTGTATTTCTCCGATCTGCCCGCCGACGGTCTGCGCGTGCTCGCCATCGATCCGCGCCGGCTCGACGTGCCCGTCAAGATCGCCGAGACACCCCGAGGGCCCATGCCTCACGTGCACGGAGCCGTTCCGTGCGACGCGGTGCGGGTTCTCGATTTCGACGAGCTCGATCGCCACCCCGATCGTGTGACGGGAACCCACTTCGGTTTTGTCGCGTTCGAAGGCATGACACTCCTGGATCTGGTGGGCCCTCTCGACGCCGTCTCCCGCATCGCGAGCATGGGTTTCGATCCCACGTCGACGACCGAGGTGATCGCGCTCACGCACTCGGGCCAGAACGCCGAGACGAGACCGCGCGTCTGGGCGGGCTCCGGCGCCTCGTTTGCGGCGTCGCGCTATCGGCCCGAGCTCGACGACTTCGACGTGTTGATCGTCCCAGGAGGTCTCGGAACCCGGGAGCTGGCGCGAGACGGGGAGCTCACCGCGTATCTCTCGACCTTCCCCGCGAATCGCTTGGTCGCGTCGGTATGCACCGGAGCCCTCTTGCTCGGGGCAATGGGACGGCTAGCTGGCAAACCGGCCACGACCCACCAGAACGCGCTCTCACTGCTCGCCGAGTACGGCGCCATCCCGCGCAGAGAGCGCGTCGTCGACGCGGGGAGCGTCGTGACCGCTGGCGGCGTGACGGCCGGCATCGACCTGGGGCTGCACCTGGTTCGGCGCTTCGTCGCCGAGTCCGTGGCTGACGCCGTCGCTCGGCAGATGGAAGTACGAGCCTGAGCCCCTCGCACGACGGCTTCGACTGGCCGCCGCCCTCGATCGGCGATACGGGGAGCGGGTGATGACCCGTTCTCGCTCGCTCTGGTTGGCTGCACTGCTTGCCCTCTCTTGCGGTGGTCCGCCCCCCGCGACGGTTCCGACGCCCGCCCCGAGCGCGTCGACGGCGGCCAAACCCGTCGCGCTCGATGAGCTCGACCGACCGCTGCCCCTCGACGCTCGATTGACGAAGGGCACCCTTGCCAATGGCCTCACCTATTACGTGTTGCCCCACCACAAGCCCGAGAAACGCGCCCAGATCTGGCTGGCTGTAAATGCCGGCTCGGTGCTCGAAGACGATGACCAGCGCGGGCTCGCGCATTTCGTCGAGCACATGGGCTTCAACGGAACGAAGCGCTTTCCCAAACAACAGCTGGTCGACTTCCTCGAGAAGAGCGGGATTCGTTTCGGCGCGGATCTCAACGCCTACACCTCGTTCGACGAGACCGTCTACACACTTCAGGTACCGACCGACGACGCCGCGATCGTCGGCCGTGCGATCGGCATCCTTCGCGACTGGGCCGACGGCATCAGCTTCGAGCCGGCGGAGGTCGAGAAGGAGCGCGGCGTCGTGCTCGAAGAGTGGCGTCTCGGTCGCGGCGCGCGCATGCGCTTGTTCGACAAACAAGCCCCGGTGCTGTTTCACGGCTCGAAGTACGCGGAGCGTCTGACCATCGGCAAGCCGGAGGTGATCAAGAATGCTTCGCGGGACAACCTGGTGCGCTTTTATCGCGACTGGTATCAGCCAAGTTTGATGGCGGTCGTAGCGGTCGGCGACTTCAATGCTGCTGACATCGAGGCCCGCATCAAGAGCGAGTTCGCGTCGCTGGCGGCCCCGACCAAACCGCGCCCAAGACCCAAGCTCGGGCTGCCCAAACACGAAAAGACGCTGGTCAGCATCGAGACCGATCCCGAGATGCCGAACACCAGCGTCGAGATCATCAGCAAACTCCCCCACCGACCCGAGGCCAGCGCTCGCGACTACCGCCGGTCCGTCGCGGAGCAGCTCTTCGACGGCATGTTGAACGCACGCCTGGACGAGCTGCGGCGCCAGCCGAACGCTCCCTTCTTGATGGCCTATTCGTCGGCGAGCGGACTCGTCCGCACGGCAGATGCGTTCCGGCAGGGTGCCAGCGTCAAGGAGGACGGCGTGATTGTCGGGTTCGGCGCGTTGCTCGAGGAGGTGCTCAGGGTCGAACGCCACGGGTTCACCCAGACCGAGCTCGGCCGGCAGAAGGCCCAGCTCTTGCGGCAGTTTCAGCGTTCGGTGGCTCAGCGCGACAAACGCGACGGCAGCGAGTTCGCCGCGGAGATCGTGCGCAACTTCTTCGAGGAAGAAGCCATGCCGGGCCGCGAGGCGGAGCTACGACTGGTGGAGAGGTTCCTGCCGGAGATCCAGCTCGCGGAGCTCAACGCGCTCGCCAAGTCGCTCGGACAGGGGAGTCGAGTCATCGCCGTCTCTGGTCCACCGAAGATGACCAAGCCGACTCCGGAAGCGATGCTGGCCGTTCACGCCGAGGTGTCGTCGCGCAAGATCGCCGCGTACGTCGACGCCGGTCCGAGTGTGCCGCTGATGAAGGGGCCTCCGGCTCCGGGCGCCGTACAGAAGACAGTGAGCATCCCCGAGATTGGCGTGACGGAGTGGACTCTCGCCAACGGTGTTCGGGTCATCGTCAAACCCACGGACTTCAACAACGACGACGTGCGGGTCACTGCGTTTTCACCTGGCGGGCACTCGCTCGTGAAGGACGCTGACTACGACAGCGCCCGTTTTGCGGACGTCGCGGTCGGTCAGGGCGGGCTTGGTCCTTTCGACGTGGTCCAGCTGCGCAAGCTGCTCTCGGGTAAGTTGGTCTCACTCAACGCGAGCATTGGCGAGCTGGAGGAAGGTCTGTCGGGCCGGGCTTCTCCGAACGACCTCGAATCGCTGTTTCAGATGATGCACCTCTCGTTCGTCGCGCCGCGCCGTGACCCCGAGGCCTTCGCCGCCTGGCGGGCGCGGGAGGTCGAGAGTGTGAAGAACCGGCGCCTGTCCCCGGAGCGGACTTTCTTCGAGGAAATGTCCACATTTTCGACGCAGAATCACCTGCGCCGTCGCCCGACGACTCCCGAGGTTCTGGCCAAGGTCGACCTCGACAAGGCCTTTGCCATCTACAAAGACCGCTTCGCCGATGCCAGCGACTTCACCTTCGTGTTCGTCGGCAACGTCGATTTGGAGAAGCTGCGTCCGCTGGTCGAGTCGTACCTCGGCAGCCTTCCGAGCAAGAAGCGCAAGGAAACCTGGCGTGACGTCAAGGTGCAGCTCCCGCGCGGGGTCAAAGAGAAGAAGCTGAGCCTGGGCAGCGAGCCCAAGAGCCGCGTGTCGCTGACGTTCCACGGAGCCGTGAAGTGGTCTCGAGACACGGACAACGATCTGCGGATGCTGGGTGAGGTCCTGCGTCTGCGACTGAGGCAGGTGCTGCGCGAAGACATGGGCGGAGTGTACGGCGTTCAGGTCGGTGGCGGCATCACTCGCCGACCCAGGCAGGAGTACCGATTCAGCGTCAGTTTTGGCTGTGCGCCGGACAATGTCGACAAGTTGAAGCAGGCAGTCTTCGACGAGATCAAGGCCGTGCAGCAGCAGGGCATCGCCGACGACTACATCGAGAAGGTGAAACAAGCCCGACGCCGCGCCCACGAAGTGGAGTTGAAGGACAACGGCTGGTGGTTGCGAGAGCTCGAGCGGAGCTACGACTTCGCCGACGACCCACGTCTGATCCCGGATGTCTCGGCAATGTCCGAGAAGGTCAGCTCCGACCGCGTGCGGGCGGCGGCGAAGACGTACCTCTCCACCAAACAATACCTGCTCGGCGTGCTCGTACCGGAGTCGGCGTCGGCGGCGAAGACCCCCTGATACGAAGGGGCTCAGTCTTGTCGGGCGGCTCCGGCCGTCCAGGCAGCCGGCGGGAGCGGCTCGAATTCCGTGTGTCCGTGCAGCTCGACGTAGTGTGAAAAATACCCCGGGCAGACCTCGCCGGCGGCACAGTCCGCGCGCCGGTCGCAGGCCACACGGACCTTCTTCTCGCCGCCTCGTCCAGCGCCTGTCTCAGCGCCCTCGGCTGCATTGACCATGCGAATGGCGAGCTGGCGGCCGGGCGCGCGCGCTGGGTACTGAGCCACGATCTCCGGGCCGAAGTGACGGAGCGCCACGCACGGGGGCAGCCAGCGGCGGACCCGATTGAGCACGAACTGGCGATGTTCGGGCGCCGAGGCAAGACGGGTCGACAGCTCCCGGGCCACGTCCTCGAGTCGCATGGCGATCGGCTCGTAGAAACGCAGGTCGGCGCTCGATGGAGCTCCGATGTCGTAGTCGACGACTGAGCCGAGCTCCTCGCGCTCGGCCAGCGAAAGGAAGTCCACCAGCTCGTGATGGTTCTTCCTCACGAGCAGGTAGCAGAGGCTCACACACTCGTGGCTGAGGCCGGCCGCGCGGATGTTTCGGATGCCGGCGACGGACTCGTCGAACGAGCCAACCTTGGTCGTCACGCGATCGTGAACGCTGGCGGTTGCACCGAAGAACGGAACCCGCAGCTGAGTGACCCCGGCGTCGACGAGCGCCCGGGCGAATGCTGGGTCATGCAGGCGGCGGGCGTTCGTCCAGAGCTCGACCTCCGAGTAGCCTTGCGCCCGGCAGCCGCGGACGATCTCGCAGATCTGTGGGTGCTCCAGCGGTTCCATGGCAACAAAGACCGCTCGTCGTGCGCCGAGCTGCCGATAGCGCTCCGTTGTCGTGAGCACGTTCGCCGCTTCGTCGACCGTGTCCCAGGCGGTCGCGGTCTCCTCGTGCATGATGCGCGTCGTGCAGAAGTCACAGCGATTGTTGCAAGGCGTGCGGATCACGATGCTGAGCACGTCTCGTTCCCGGTCGTGTTCGACACCAATCGTCTGGGCGGCCGATCCGGCGATCACGTCTAGGTGTCGATGAGCGAGCTCCGACAGTGGACGATCGGCGCGCGCCGCGCCGTCCTCGCGGACCGGCGTGTGTTGGTACGACGACAGCGGCACGAGCTCGTCGAAGCCGCGGCGGGCTGCGTACAGGCTCCAGATCCCGGGGCAGTGCCCGCGCGCCGCGCAGCTCTCGCAGATCGGACCCTGGCGCCGTCGCCGACTCGCCGCGAGCGGCTGCGCGGCGTCAACCGGCACGTCGTGCACTGTCGTGGAGTCGTCGGCGTCGCTCGAGAGCGCGGCGTGCTCGCCTGCGACGCAGGGTGGAATGCCATCCAGCGTGAGCGACAGCCCGAGGCGCTCTCTGACCCTCACTGTCCGCTCGAGCATGGGTGGAAGCTGTGAGAGGTGAGGCACGAGCTCGTCGAACGCATGTTCGACATCGCCCACCGTATTGACCAGCCCGAGGTGCATTGCCGATGCACCCAGGGCGCTCGCGAGCTCCGCGACGCGCGGCAGGCGCGCCAGGTTCGGGGCGAGGATCAACGTGTGTACGACGACACGAATGCCCGTCTTGCCGAGCGCGCGGATGGCCGCGACGGTCTCACGAAAGGAGCCCGGCTCCCGGGTCAGCGCGTCGTGCAGCCTTGCGCTGTCGCCGTGCAGCGCAGGGGAAACCTGGGAGACGCCGGCGTCGAGGAGAGCAGTGGCGGCGGCCTTGGACGCCAGCAGGCGCCCGTTGGTCTGCAGCTCGATCTCGCGGAAGCCCAGCCCGTGCGCGAAGCGGACCAGAGGCAAGAGGTCCGGGTGGAGTGTTGGCTCGCCGCCGGAGAGCACCAGTTGATCGCCGAGTGCTCGCGCAGCGCGGACCCGCTCTCTGAGCTCGCTGATGCTTGCACTTGGCCAGGTCGCGCGCAGGTTTCCTTGCGGACAAAACCAGCAGCGGTTCTGGCACCCATACCCGGTTCGAATGTCGACGCGCACGGTCGCCTCGGGCTCGCCCTACTCCGCCGCTCGTCTGGGCCGGAGCCCTTGCATCACGTGCTCTTGCGCCTTCGGCCCCGCCCCGCGCTTTTCTTGGCGGGCGCACGCGGCAGGTCTGCGAAGGGTTTGTGGGTCTCGGCCATGACGGCTCGGAGTCGGCCTCCGACGTTGGCAGCGCGATCCATGCGCGCGGCGATGCGGGCCTCGATCTCCAGGTTCGCGGCCACGTCCTCGGCGAGCTCATCGGCGGCGAGGTGCCCGATGGCGGCAAGTTTGTCTCCGATCCGTTCGCGCAGCCGCTCGCGGACGGCCTCGCGCAGGAGGTCGATCGCCGCTTCCTTGGCAACGTCCGCTGCACGCGAGAGGAGCATGCGACTGAGCTCGAGCTCCAAGAACTCGGTCCCCTGCGGCCCTCCGCGCTGCCCCGATTGCCCGCCGTCTTTCGGGGCTCTGTCACCGCCGTCCCGCCCGTCTCGTCCGTCGCGTTGGTCCTGCATGAGCGCCTCCTCCTGCCGACAACGCTAACCCCAGCGCGCGACCGGCCGCAACCGTCCGCGCCCGCTCACTTGGGCACGTTGACGACGACCTTGTTGATGAGCTCCGCGTTCATCCCCGCTGGATAGCCGTAGGAAACGTAGGAGGTGAACGAAGAGGTCTGCGGCGAGCCCCAACCCCAGACCCAGACTCCGAAGCGCCCCTTGCTTTCCATCTTGCGAGCGCCCGTCGAGCAAGGGCCCACGTTCGCGAAATCGTCCGTGGTCAGATCCACGCGGGTGTACTCGTAGTCTCCGACGGGCTTCCAATCCTTGAGTGGATAGAACGAGCAGTCGAGGGTGACATCCTCGAACTTGCCGTCGGTCGGCGCGCGCACGACGACGAGATTCGTGACCGGATAGGTCGGGTCGGTGAAGAACACGTAGCTGGTCAAATACTGGGACGGCGGAACCGAGAGCACCGAGTCGGCGTCGCCGATGCCGCCCATGTTGCTGGTGTTTCCGCCCGTCATGTGTGCCATCAGCAAGAACGGGTGGTCCGCGTCTTGGCTCGAGACCACGAACGGGAACTGGGTCACGAACTCCACACTCTGCCCCTGCGAGAGGGTGGCAGGACCGCCGATGTCACTCGACCACTTCAGCTCGGTCCCGTCCACGACGCCCTGCATGCGCCAGTACGCCGGCTCGCCACTGCGCGGTTTGTACGACACCCCCACGTATTCACTGCCCAGTGCCTGGATGGGCGGAATCATCTGCTCTAGGTGGTCACAGGCGTAGACGTTGTACGGGATCTGCGAGCAGCGTGCGCCCGCGAAGAACCCCACCGGCTTGTCGGACTGCACGGTGCTGCCCTCCAGCGAGTCGAGCTGGGTGAACTGCACGTGCTCCCCGGCGGCGAGGCTCACGCTGTAGGGGAATCCGACCTGGCCACCCAAGAGACCGCCGCCGCCGACGATGGGCTTCTTGGGAAGAATCTTCACCGTGGTCGGCTCTTTGGCCACGATGTTGAGCGACGTCAGCTGAGGCCCGGCGTTGTAGGCGTGGATCGCCAGGTAGTTGGTGTCCCACGCGCTGGTGGGAAGCAGCAGCGACGCGCCGGCCGTGGCCGCGCTGCCGCCGCCGAACGGGTTGATCTGATAGGCAACGACGGGCACGTCCGAGGTAATTCGGAATGCTTTGCCCTTGCCCGTCGCGTTGAACAGCATTGCGCCACTCGGAACGGCGCTTGGTTTCGGACACACGGGGTTGTCTTTGGACGGCACTCCGTCGGGTCCGGCCAGAAACAAGATCGCGACCTTGTCGGGCGAAATTCCATCGGTTCCGAGCGGAACGTAGGCGAGCGAGGGCCCCTTGCCGATGGGTAGATAGCCGATCTGATCGACCGGTATGTTCTTGCCGTCGTACTCGACCTGGATGTGCGCCGCCTGGTTCCAGGTGTTCGCGACGAACACGGCGAAACACGCGTCGGCCTCGAGCTGATCCATGAAGACCGAGTAGTACTCACAGCCAATGGAGCGCTTGACGTTGCGGGCGGCCTCACACGCATCCTTGCAGGTCACCGTCGAGACGTCGCAGCCCTCGGTCCCGAGGCACGCTTTCACGACGCTGCCATCGCAGGCGACGATCTGATGCAGGTCGTCGGAGCATCGTGGGCACTTCCCGGCATCGAAGTTGATGCCGCCGCCCGTGCCCGCAGTGCCGCCGACCACGATGCCGCCGCCGCCGTCGGGAACACCGCCGACCCCGGAAGTGCCGCCGCTGCCGCCGCTGCCGCCTTCACCTCCGGGCGGGGCATCTGCGCTGCTGCCGCAAGCGGCGAACGGCCAAGTCAGGAGGACCAGAGCGCACAACCACCTACCTCGAGCACGGCGCGCTCGCGGCGACGAGGACAGGGCAGAACTCAGGGGGAAGCTGAACTTGCGCACCGAAACCACCCAGAGTTTACCACCGCGACGGCCCGAACGCTCTTCAAGTGATAGTATCTGGGTCAGGCTGCCGTGGGTTCGGCGGCAAGTTCGCGAGGTGCTGCGTGAGAGTTCGAACGCTCCGTTTTGGTTTGGTCCTGGTGGGCCTCTTGACCTGTGCCGGCCTCACGTTCTCCTGCGCAAGCGGCGAAGAAGCCGTGAGCTCCAACGGCGGCAAGTCCGGTGCCGGTGGCAGCGGTGGCAGTGGCAATACCGACGGCGGTGGCGGCACCGGGAACAAGGACGGCGGCGGCGACGGCAGCAGCTGCGGCCCAGTCGAGCCAGAGGTTTGTGACGGCAAGGACAACGACTGCGACGGCAAGATCGACGAGGAGGACGCGACCGACGCCAAGACCTATTACGAGGACAAGGACGGCGACGGCTTCGGGGTATCGAGCAAGTCGATCAAGGCCTGCAAACAACCTCAAGGCTACGGTGACAAGACCGGCGACTGTAACGACGCCGACCCGGCGTACCATCCGGGCGCGCTCGAGAACAACTGCGACGACCCGAACGACTACAACTGCGACGGCGCGACTGGGTACAACGACTCCGACGGCGACGGATTTCCCGCGTGCAAGGAGTGCGACGACAAGGACAAGTCGGTCTACCCGGGTGCTGCGGAGGTTTGTGACGGGAAGGACAACGACTGCGACGGCTCCGCCTCTTTCCCGGGTGGCGAGGGCGACAGCGACGGCGACGGGTCGATCGCCTGCAAGGACTGCAACGACAAAGACAAGGACATGTTCCCGGGTAATCCGGAGATCTGCGACGGCAAAGACAACGACTGCAACCCGGCGACCGAAGCGGCGGGCGGTGAGACGGACGGCGACGGGGACGGCTCTCCCACGTGTGAAGACTGCGACGACAACGACAAGAACAACTACCCGGGCAACACCGAGAAGTGCGACGGCAAGGACAACGACTGCAAGAGCGGCGCCAATTTCCCGGGTGGTGAAGCTGACGCCGACGGTGACGGTTCCGCGTCGTGCATCGACTGCGACGACGCCGATCCCGACCGATTCCCGGGCAATCCCGAGAAGTGCGACGGCAAGGACAACGACTGCAACGCCGCGACCAGCGCGTCGGGCGGAGAAAATGACAAGGACGGAGACGGCTCACCCGCCTGCGCGGACTGCAACGACAACGACAACAAGATGTACCCGGGCAACGCCGAGATCTGCGACGGCAAGGACAACAATTGCAACGTCGTCATCGATCAGTCGGAAGTCCCCATCAACATTCTGTGCCCCAACGGGGCTCATGTGTCGGCAAGCACCTGCAACGGGTCTCTCGGGTGCGAGGTCCAGAGTTGCACCGCCAACTACTACAATTTGAACGGCACGTTCAGCGATGGTTGCGAGTGTCTGGCTCAGCCCGTGATCGGCCAGGGTACGAGCTGCGGGGGCGCCATCAACATGGGCAACCTTGCGGATGTCTCGGCGGCGACCGTGACGGTGCAAGGCAACGTGCCGGTGGCGGGTCGGGAGATTTGGTACAGCTTCAACGCGACGGACGATGCGGACACGGCGGGCGACGAGTTCCACGTGGACATCCGTTTCCTCACCAATCCCGGCAACGTCTATCGGATGGAAGTGTATCGCTCTGGATGCCCGGGCAGCGGCGGCGCTCAACTCGCGAGCGGTGAGGCCCAGAATACGGACTGGAAGGTCGACTTCCCCACCACGAACACGGGATGTTCTGGTGGTCCACTGCCGTGTGGGCAGGGCGACTGTACCGGCACGCCGGTGGCGGGCAAGAACACCTGCAGCAACGACGGCGCCACCTTCTACGTCAAGATCTCGAGCGTGGGATCGCCGGCGTGCGCGCCCTACTCACTCGAGCTGTCGAACGGCAAGTACTGAGCCCGGCTGCTTGCGAGTGGTGCCGAGCGAGACCTCGGCGCCGCGGCTCACACGTCATGCAGCAGGGTGAGGCGAACCGGGTGGGGGTTCGCGGGCACCTGAGCGAGGGGGCGCGGTTTGTCGGTCGCGAGCGGTAGCCGCCGCGCGAGCCGGCCTTGCTCCACAGTCAGGGTCGAGACCTCGCTGCCGCCGTAGATGTCCAGGTACCCGTGCCAGACCCCCTCGCAGGTTTCCGTGAGGGCGCAGCCCGTGCAGGCGTCGAGGTGTCGCTTCAGATCGAAGCGTTTCCGGTCCTGCCAGTTGAACCGCGCGCGCCGGTCTTCGACCCGGGCGACCCCGAGATCCGTGCCCTCGTTGCGAATCGAGCAGTCCGTCGACAGATCTCGGTAGATGTCGCCGACGTACTTCCGGAGCAGGTTCTTGCTGTTCAAGAACTCCCCGGGCAAGACACACAGGGGCATGCCGCCGAAGGTGAAGGTCTTCTTGAAGTGGTACTCGTTCAAGAGCACTGCCTTCATCAAGATGGGCACGACCTCGCTGAAGGTGGGCGTGAGGTCGGGGTTGTTCTCTGCGTAGCCCTCCGAGCGCACGAAGTTGACCCGGAAGTCGTCGAGCCCCTGATCGTCGAAGAAGAACCGCATCATCTTGGGCAGATGCCGATAGTTCCAGCCGTTGAGCACCAGGTTGACCGAGACGCCGTCCACGAGCGCACCGTGTTTTCGGCGGTCTTGCAGGATCGAGATGGCCAGCTTCTTTTTCTCGAACCCACCCGGCACTGCCGTGAGTTTGTCCTCGAGCGGGGCGGTGTGACCGTGCATCGAGATGGTCACACGGGTCAGCCCGGCATCGAGCAGCTCGTCGGTGAACTTGGGGCGCCGCAGCATCATTGCGTTGGTCGCGATGGCGATGCGGGTGAAACCGAGGGCCTTCGCATGGGCGATGGACTGCACGATGCTCGGGTAGGTCGTGGGCTCCCCGCCGAGGAACCCCACCGATTCGTGGCCTTCGGCTCGCCAGCGCTCGAGCTCCCGTTTCATCTCGTCGAACGGGATGAAGCGTTTGTCCTCTTTGCTGGGCATGCCGTCGAGGCAAAAGACACACTTGTTGTTGCAGGACTTGCCGACGTTGATCTCGACGTTCTTGCGCAGATCGCGCAGCGAGCTCTTGACCTGGCTCACGGTGCCTCTCTTGGCCGGAGCGCGTCCGTGGGGAACAGCTCGGCGTAACGATCGAACACCCCCATGCAGACTTGGTTCAGCTCGCACCGCCGGCAAGCGTCAACGTGGACCCGCTTGCGGTCCGGCGTCCACGAGTAGATGCCGTCGAAGGTCACTTTCCCTGGGAGCGTCTGCCACTCGACGGTGACACGGGGATCCCAGTGCAGATCATTGGAGAGCATGCCGTGCTCTCCGAGCACACACATCGGGGTCCCGAAGAAGCGCAGGATCGCCCGCGGCGCTCGCGCAGGCACCGTCGGCAGCACCCGCGCCAGCTCCGCGAGGGGCGCTGCGAGCTCCGTGTAGCGATCGAGCCCGTTGCCCTCGGGAGTGACGTTGGAGATGACGATGAGCTTTGCGCCCAGCCGATCGGCCAGAGCGACGGTGTCGCCGAGGGCTTCCAGGTTCTTGCGAGTGACCACCGTGTTCACGTAGGCACCAAAGTCCGGGCGCAGTCTCAGCGCAGTCTCGATCGCGGCTACGACCTGATCGAAGCTGCCGGCGCGCCCGGCCAGCTCGTCATGAAGCGCCGCGTTCGGAGCGTGGAGCGAGAACAGCGCTTCGTCCAGGTGGGGCAGGGCGGCCTGCGCAAATTCCGGGTCCGACAGGCGCGTGCCGATGGTGCCGACGGAGGTGCGCATGCCGAGCTTCTTCGCCAGGCGGAGTACGTCCACGAAGTCCGGGAAGATGGTCGGCTCGCCACCGGTCAGGTGCACACTCTTGACCCCACGGCTGGCGTGCATGCGCAGCACGGTGGCGACGCGGGCCCAGGTCACCGGGTAGCGCCGGTATGCCTGCATGCGGTGCTCTTCGGAGCAGAACACACAGCGCTCGGGGCACGTGTAGGTGAGGTGCAGCTCCAGGCGCGCCATGCGTTCGCCGTTCGGACCGATCCAGGGTGTCTCTTCGCGAGCGGGCCCTGTCTGCACGACCGGCAAGTGGGTCATGCAGCGCGCCTCCGAGAGCGATGCGCGAGGAACTCGGGGTAGAGACCACGGCAGAAACGCGTGAGCGAAGCGTCCACCAACCGGGTGGAGCTCCAGACGTTCGGCGGAAGGTTCTCCTCGAGCAGGCGATTGACGAGCTGGGACTTTTCGGCGAGCGCCTCCGGTGTGGGCGGGTCATCGAGAGTGCCCACGCGAGTCTGAGGCAAGAGCTCGTCGAGCGCTCCCGAGAGGCCAAGGTTGTTCGGGTGAATGCTGCCGTCCGAGTCGACGACGACGCCGGTGTTGAAGAACGGAGTCGGCGCCCAGGTGAACAAGTTCCGCACGTACAGCCTCGCGCCGCCCCGCCAGCGTGCGACGATGCTGGTCTTGATCGCGTCGAAGCTCGCGTCGAGCGCGGCGAGCTGCTCTCTGCGCCAGGGCAAGAAGTACCCGGGCAGGAAGTTGAAGCGGGTGAAGCCGAGCCCGACGAGATGGGAGAAGTTCTCGTGCGCGGCGGCGGCGGTGCTCGGGGCGATGGTCTGGGTGACGACGACCCGTGGCGTGTTCCGGAGCTCAGGCAACAGCGCGACGACGTGATCGTACGCGTCCGGCACACCCGAGAGGGCTCTGCGGGAGCGGCGGTGATCTTCGGGGCGGCCGTCCATCGAGATCGTCAGCACCACTTTGTCGTGAGCGCGCAGAGTCGCGAGAAACTCGCGGTCGAGGCCGAGCCCATTGGTGGACAGGTAGACCCGGCGGATCTTGGGGTCGTTCTGGCTGTGTGCCAGCACGGCACACACGACCTCGGGAACCAGAAGCGGCTCGCCGCCAAAGAGCTTCACGTCCCCGCCACCAAAACGATCGCTGAACAGCGCGAGCGCCCGCAGCGCGTCGGTCTCGTCGAGCGAAGGGTAACCGTCCTTCGCGGTCGGGCAGTAACTACAGCGGAGGTTGCAGCGGCGGGTGACGGTCAGGACTAGCTGGTTCACCACTGACCATGGGAGCCATGGGAACCGTGCGAACCGTGAGAGCCGTGCGAACCATGTGAGCCATGCGAGCCATGCGAGCCGTGTGAGCCGTGTGAGCCATGCGAGGCGTGCGAGGCGTGCGCGGCGAACCCGCGGTCGATGCCCTCGATGCCTTCCAGGCGCGCGTCGGCACGCGACAGCAAGTCGGACGTGCTCTTGGGCTCGTTCGCCTGACGCTGTTCGTCAGGTTGCATGAAGTCGGCGGGTTTCTTGTTCAGCTTGGGAAGCTTGTCTTTCTTCATGCCGGTCACCCCTTCAAACTGCGCAACTGCCGCTCGGCTCGCGCGGGCGGGTCAAGGTCCATCGCCGAAAGATCCGCTCGATCTTTCCGTCCTGGTCGTTGGCCAGGCGGTCGAGCAGCATCGAGGCAATTGTATAATGTTCTTTGCACTTCGACGAGTTCGGTCTCTGGCCGAAGATGTCGCCGTTCGACATGTAGTTGTGCATGGGACAAACCCCGCAAAAAGGCTTGTTCCAGCAGGTGTCGCAGTGCGGCAAAGAGTCCTGCAGTGAGGCCACCGCGAGGGCTTTGACCGTGGGGTGGGCGTGGACCTCTTCGTAGGTCGAGGCTCCGACCTGGCCGATCTGGAAGGCGTCGTTGCCCATGGCCGAGGTCATGCGGGCCTCGTCGCACGTGAAGACCTTCCCGTCGTAGTTGTACGCGACCTGTCCCGTTCCGGCGCCGCAGGGTGAGCGAATGTCGACGAAGTTGGGATCGTCCAGGGTCAGCATCTTGGACAGGAACACCGACGCCGTCCCCTCGCAGATCTCGGTGCCGCGCAGGTTCAGGTCCACGATGTACTCGAAGGCCCTCTTGTAGAACGCGAGGTACTCGTCGGCGCTGTAGCCGATGCGCTTCCAGGTATCGAGGGCAAAGCCGTAGGGGTTGAGGGGCCGCAGGAAGATGGTCCGCATGCCGAGCTCGACGTAGAGGTCCACCACCTCTTTCCAGTGGTCGAAGGTCTTGCGGGACGTCGTCATCAGCGCGTCCACGTGCCAGCGCTCGGGGTCACGGCCCTTTTCGATGTAGCGCCGGTTGAAGTAGGCGATCCACTTGCGCACGTTCTCGTAGGCGTTCGAGCCCTGCCGCCAGGTCCGGTTCCAGTTGTGCAGCTCCTCGGGGCCGTCCAGGCTCGTGCACACCATCACGTCGTTGTCGATCAGCCACTCCGCGTTCTCCTCGGTCATGTAGGTCATGTTGGTGACCAAGGAGTGTTCGAGATCCTTCTTCTCGTACTTGTTCTTCTCGCGGCTGTACTCGACGATGAAACGCAAGGCGGCCATGTTCACCGTCGGCTCACCACCTTGAAACTCGAAATTGATGTAGGGCGACGTGCTCTGCATCGCGTGGTCGACGACCTTCTTCGCGGTCTCGAGCGACATGTCGGTGTCGACCCGATCCATGTTGGTGCGCGAAGCGTGGCAGTACTTGCAGCTCTGATTGCAGCGCAGCGTCGTGATCACGATGTGCAGGTGGGGGCCTTGCCCCACGAAGCGCTTCTTGCGACGGATCTGCGTGGCAACCCGCTCGAGATCGAGGCCCTGTCGCAGGAACCCCTTCTCGGATAGGGCGCGGAACTCGGCGTGGTCGGCGCCGATGCGACCCGCCAGGAAATCCGCGAATGTCTCCTGGTCCAGGAAATGAAAGGCACCGGTGTCGTTCGTGATGATCTTCTTGTCGCCGACGTCGCCGTAGCGAAAAAACGAGAGTTTGTCCTCGGCCAGAGGCAGGCGAACGACGCTCAGTTTCCGCTCCCCCATGGCTCAGCTCCGACTCTGCACGGTGAGGGCCAGGGCGTGATTCGCGAGCTCGTCGAGCAGCACGTCCGCCACTTCCGGGTCGGCTTCAGTCATCTCGAGAACCAGTGCGTCGTCTTGTTGCTCGAGCGTGATCTTGCCCAGGTGTTCGAAGGCGGCGGCCGCTTGTTTCACGGCCTCCGGCGCGTACAGGGACGCAGAAAACACCAGCCGCTCAGCCATCCGACGCCTTTTCCCGCCCGGCTTCCCACGGCACCGGGATCTCCAGCGGCTCTTCCGCTAACTCCTCAGCGTCGAGCTCGGCCAAGAGCTCCGCAATCGTGGCGTTTTGCTCGCGGCCGAAGAACGCTCGCGCCATGTAGTGCTCGCGGATCGGCGCGGTGGCGCGGCCAATGCGGAAGCGCAGCTGGCTGTTCAGGAGCTCGTTGGCGAACTCCCCGGCCAGGGCCTCCATTTCCGCCTCGGTTTGCTCGCCCTTCGAGCGCAGCCGCACCCGGACCTTGCGCTCCGACGGACGTGCCAGAAATACGTAGCAGCGGTCGATGAACAGGTACGACGCGCTGTAGATGGCATCCGAGGCGTACAGGTCTTCGTCGATGTCGAAGCTGATCTCTCGCTCGGACAGCTGGAAGGTGAAGTCGACTGTGTCCGCGCCCTGGTCGCGGGTCTCGCTTTTTTCGTCGGTCATTTTTCGCTCAGACCAGTGCGCGTTCGCTGCGGAAGAAGGCCAACCGCGCCTCGTGCGAGAGCATGGCTTCGCTGGCGCCCGCGCCGTTCTTCTCGTTGTGGCGGAGCACGCTCGATAGGACGTTGAGGACGCGGCCGAGGGTCTCGTCGGTGCCCACGCTACCGTCGCCGCTGTTCATCAGGAACAAGTCGACGGTCTCGCTGTGTGCGATAGGGCGGGAGTCCGGGCTGCGACGGCACAGGTGCACGCGCGCCTGCTCTCCTGCCTCGTTCACCAGCGTGAGCACCGCGGCGCCTCGACTCACACCGGTCAGCCCGAGCACGGCCCAGCCGAGCCCGATGCCCGCGCCTTGTGTGAGCGGCGCCAGAAGCGCCCAGACGTGTTCGACCTCCGTCGGTTCCGGCGGCGTAACTTCAGCCGTTGGCTCGGCCTTCGTCTCGGGCTCGGACTCGGGTCTAGCGACGGTCGCCGCAGCTTTTCGCTTGGGTTTCGCGGCCGCGGCCTCTCCGACCGTCGCCACTGCTCCACTTGCGAGCACACCCTCGATGAACGCACGTCGTTGCATGCCGTCTCCCTGGCAAAGACTCGCTAAGAGTATCCCGACGCCGCAGGTTGAGCAAACGGGATGGCGGGAAAGTGAGGGATTTCCCTACCCGAACGCATGTGCCGCACGAAGCTCGCGAAGACTTTCCCGACTTCCCAGTTGTTCGCCGCCACGTCGGGTGGATAGCCGAGCTCGATCAGACGGTCGTTGTCCAGGGCATCCATGAAATAACGATCGAACGAGCGGTAGTCGTCCAGTCGACCTCGGACGAGCTTTTGTTTGTGCTCGTTCTCGTGGAGGAACCCGTTCCCCGCGTAGAGGGTGCCGTCGTAGTCGACGGTGACCTCCCCATTGAGGCGCACTGGGTACGCCGCACCTTCCAGGTTCACCAGCATCACGTCTTCCCCGCGGGACCAGCGCGCTTCGAGCTCGCGTCCAATCTGGTGCAGCCCCTGGGCAAACAGCCGCTTGTGCTCGTCTCGCCAGGTGACCCCGAGGGCAAAGTTGATCTGCACGCGCCGGAAGCCGAGATCCACGATGTGAAAGAAACTCTCCGACAGCTTCGCGACGTGCCTCGGGACCACCACCATGATGACCTCGTTGGGGAGACCGCTCTCGAGGATCGCGCGCGCGCGGGGGGCGATGCCGTTGTCGTACGAGTCGAGCATCGGCAGCCGAGACGGCCTGGCCAGATTCTGCGTCTCACGCGCGCCGTCCAGGGAGAGCTCGAGCTTCACCGGGTAGTTGCGGAGCCACGCGAGCTTTTCAGCGTCCAGAGACCAGCCGTTGGAGCTGACGATGAACGAGATGGTCTTGCCGAGCTCCCGCGCGCGGCGGA